>NZ_JCAXDO010000011.1:116812-160766 GCF_059740205.1 Serratia sp. LTN-2
ACATGGAGATTAACTCAATCTAGAGGGTGTTATAATGAATCGTACTAAACTGGTACTGGGCGCGGTAATCCTGGGTTCCACTCTGCTGGCTGGCTGCTCTAGCAACGCTAAAATCGATCAACTGTCTTCTGACGTTCAGACTCTGAACGCTAAAGTTGATCAGCTGAGCAACGACGTGAACGCAATGCGTTCTGACGTTCAAGCTGCTAAAGACGACGCAGCACGCGCTAACCAGCGTCTGGACAACCAAGCTCACGCTTACAAAAAGTAAGATAGCTTTGGTTATTGAAAACGGCGCACATTGTGCGCCGTTTTTTTTTGCCTGCTCGCAGGCCTGAACCTTCCCCCGCCGCAGGCAAAAAAAGAGGTTCAGCACGCTGAACCCCTCTTCGACCGCTCAATCCCGCAAACTTAGTTCACCGAACTGATAGGCGCGCCCTTGAATGGGCTCTTATTCGTCGCAGGAGCCGCTGCAGGCGTTAAACTCACCTCAGACGGGCTCTCCCCCACGTTAACCAACACCGGCATGCCAGAGCGGCGTACAACCGCGCTATCGAACATGGCGCGATCGGTTTGCCCATCCGCAACGAAGGCTTTCTCGGCTTTCGACAGCGTGATCGGCATGGTCTGCGGATCGTCGCTTTCTACCCGCGACAGCGGCTGGTGCACTTCAACATAGCGTTTGCCGTCCGGTTCGACCGAAACCTTCACCGGATCGTTGATCACCTGCACCCGCGTGCCGCGCGGCACCATATTGAACAGCGCCTCGATATCGGTCGGGCGCAGACGAATACAGCCGGAGCTGACGCGCATGCCGATGCCGAAGTTGGCGTTGGTGCCGTGGATCAGGTATTCACCGCGGCCCATCGCCAGACGCAGGGCGAACAGCCCCATCGGGTTCTCAGGGCCGGCCGGCACCACCGCCGGCAGCGTCACGCCCTGGGACTGATAGCGCTTGCGGATGTTGGCGGTTGGCGTCCAGGTCGGGTTAGGGATCTTCTGGCTGATGGAGGTCACCTCCAGCGGCGTATGCATCCCGGTCTGGCCGATGCCGATCGGATAGACGATTACTTTATTCTCGCCTTTCGGGAAGTAGTAAAGACGCAGCTCGGCCAGGTTGACGATGATCCCTTCACGCTTGGTGTCGGGCAGCAGCATTTGGGTCGGAATGGTCAGCACCGTGCCTGGCTTAGGCAGGAACGGGTCGGTGCCGGGGTTGGCTTCCAGCATGCCCAGCAGGCCAATCTTGTAGTCGGCGGCGATCGCCTCCAGCGGACGGCCGTCGTTTGGCACGGTATAAGTGGTGTTTTCGCCGATCAGACGGCTGTCCGGCGGCGGCAGCGGGTACTCGGTCGCACTGGCGGCCTGCGTGCCGGCCAGTACGGTGGCGAAGACCATGCCCATTAAACTCAACGCACGTTTCATTATCATCCCTATATTTTTTATGACGGTTCGTCCCCAAGGCTAACGAGCGCCCGGCGGCGGGTAAATCAGACAATACCTGATTAATACTAGCAATGCTGGCATCAAAGGCAATAAGTTCTCTAAAAATCAACACGTTATAACGTAATCGCCACCGCTGATTGTCAACGAAACGTCAACGGATAAGCTGCTGAAATATCACTGAATTGGGAGTGCTGTCTAGGGGGAAACGGCGGATTGTAAAGACTCATTGACAAAGCGAAGGTATCAATGAGTCTGCCAGGTCGAGGGGGGTTGAGGCTCAGGCCAGCTGCGCGGCTTTACTGCGAATGGCACGAATCATCGCTTCCAATCCCTGGGAGCGCGAAGGCGTCAGATGTTGGCTGAGCGCCAGCTCGGCGAAAAACGGCCGCACATCGAGAAAGGCTATCTGCTGTGGCGTCAATTGACGATAGAGAATAAACACCACCGCCAGCAGCCCTTTGACGATCGCGGCGTCGCTGTCGCCGTGAAACTCGACCTGCCCCTGCTCATCGCGGCGCATCACGATCCATACCTGACTTTGACAGCCGGAGATCAGGTTGCCGGCCTGACGCTCGGCCTCGTCCAGCGGCGGCAATTTGGCGCCGAGTTCAATCACGTACAGGTATTTCTCCTCCCAATTCAAGCAGCGGGAGAAATTACGCACCAATTTATCTTTGTCCGGCAAATTCGCCATGGGGATCCTTTTGTACCGCCGGGGACACGCCCCGGCCTAGCCTAATAGCTGATGAATGCGTTGCAGCCCGGCCACCAGCCGGTCCACCTCTTCCCGGGTATTATATAATGCCAGCGAAGCGCGGCACATGCTCGGCACCTGATAAAACGCCATCAGCGGCATGGCGCAATGGTGGCCGGTGCGGATGGCGATGCCGTACTGGTCGAGGAAGCTGCCGACATCATAGGCGTGATGCTCTCCCAGATTGAAGGCGATCACCCCGGCGCGATGAGCCGGGCCATAGATTTTCAGCGTCGGCACCTGCTTGAGCGCCTCAAGCGCGTAGTGCATCAGCGACTGTTCATAATCGTGGATCGCATTCAGCCCCAAGGCCTCGACGTAATCGAACGCCGCCCCCAGCCCCATGATGCCGGCGGTGTTCGGCGAACCGGCCTCGAAGCGCCACGGCGGATCGGCGAAGGTGGTGCCTGCCGTCAGGCTGACCTGACGGATCATCGAACCGCCCCCTTCCCACGGCGGCATCTGCTGCAACAACGCCTGGCGCCCATACAGCATGCCGATGCCGGAAGGGCCATACAGCTTGTGGCCGGAAAACACGTAGAAATCGCAGTCCAGCGCCTGAACATCGACGCGTTGGTGCATCACCGCCTGCGCGCCGTCCACCAATACCGTCAGATCCGGCGCCAGGGCTCTGGCGCGAGCGATGATCTCGCGCACCGGGTTGACGGTGCCCAGCACGTTGGACACCTCGGTCAGCGCCAGCAGTTTACAGGACGCGTCGACCAGTTCCGGCAACCGCGCCAGATCCAGCGTGCCGTCCGGCTGCAGCGGCCAAACCCGCAGCTGCAGCCCGCGTTCCTGCGCCAGCATCTGCCACGGCACGATGTTGGCGTGGTGCTCCATCTCGGTGATAAGGATGGCGTCGCCCGGCTGCAGCAGGTGGCGGCCGAAGCTGTTGGCCACCAGGTTGATGCCTTCGGTGGTGCCTTTGACGAACACCATCTCTTCCGCCGACGCGGCGTTGATAAAGCGCGCCGCCTGTTCCCGCACCGCTTCCATCTGCTGAGTCGCCTCGGCGCTCAGAGTATGGATGCCGCGATGCACCGCCGCATAGCCGTGGCGATAGAAATCCAGCTCGCGGTCGATCACCGCCTGCGGTTTCTGCGCGCTGGCGGCGCTGTCGAGATAGGCCAGCGGTTGGCCGTTCACCTCACGCGCCAGCAGCGGGAAATCGCCGCGCACGCGTTCAATCGGATAACTCATGCGGCCTCCCCCGGCAGGCGCTGGGCGATGCGCGCCAGCACACGTTCCCGGATGATGTCGTTGGCAATGCCTTCGGTCAACTCGGCGGCGAAGGCGAAGATGATCATCTGCTGCGCCGCATGCTTGTCGATGCCGCGCGACTGCAGATAGAACAGCTGCTCTTCATCGATGCGCCCCACGGTGGCACCGTGACTGCACTTGACGTCGTCGGCGTAGATCTCCAACTGCGGTTTGGTATCCACTTCCGCCACCTTACCCAGCAGCAGGTTATGGTTGGTCATCTGGCCGTCGGTTTTGATCGCGTGCTTGGCCACTTTGATCATGCCGTTGAACACCGCCTTGCCGCGATCGCTGACCACGGTTTTATGCAGTTGACGGCTTTCGCAATAGCCCTTGTTGTGTTCCAGATAGGTGCGGGTATCGCAGATCTCTTTGCCCACCGGCAGCACCAGGCTATTGATCACCAGATTGGCGCCCTCGCCGTTCAGCTGCGCGCTGGTGTTGTGGCGCGTCAGGCCGGCGCCCAGCAGGAAGCTGTCGCTTTTCACTCGCGCGTCGCGGCCGATGACCAGATCGTTATGGGCGAAGTGGTAGCTTGGCTGGCTCTCAAACGCCAACTTGCAGTGCAACAGCCCGGCGTTGTCCGCCACGTTGGCGGTCAGGCGCGCGCCGGTAAAGTGCGCGGCTTCGCCCAGGCTGACATAGTGTTCGATCACTTCCGCCTCGGCCCCGCGCCCGATCTCCAGATGATGGCGATGATGCACGGTGTTCACTTCCCCGGCACCGCCACGTCCGCTGCTGATATGCAGCAGGTACAGCGGCCGCGCGGGGGCTTTGCCGGCGGGCAGGCGGATCAGGCTGGTTTCCTGCGCCAGGCTTTCGGTCAGGTGCAGGAAGACCTCCGGTTGGATCGGCTCCGGCAGCGCCTGCGGCGTGCCGTAGGCGGTCAGCTCAAACTGGTAGTCGCCCAGGTCGCCATCGCTGAGCGCGGCACTGTAGCGGCCGTCGATGAACACCAGCCGACAGGCGTCGATGCCAAGCGCCAACGCATCGGCCTGCTCGGCGGTTACCGGCGCGGGCTGCGGCTCGAGGAATTGCTGCTCCAGCAGGCCTTCCAGCGGCGTGTATTTCCAGTTCTCATGCTTGCGCGTCGGCCAGCCGAGCCGCAGCGCCTGCTGCCAGTGCGCCAGCGCATGCGGTGAACGCTCGCCGCCGCGCCCTTCGAACAGGCGATACAGCTGCTGCAGCGCGTTTGAATTACTGTTGGTCGGTAAGCCAGCCATAGCCCTGCTCCTCCAACTGTTTCACCAGCGAGAAATCGCCGGATTTGACGATGCGCCCCTGCGACAGCACGTGCACGTAATCCGGTTTGATGTAGTCCAGAATACGCTGGTAGTGGGTGACGATGATAAAGGCGCGCTTGCCGTCACGCAGCGAATTGACGCCGTTGGCGACGATCTTCAGCGCGTCGATGTCCAGACCGGAGTCGGTTTCATCGAGAATGCACAGATCCGGCTCCAGCGCCGCCATCTGCAGAATATCGTTGCGCTTTTTCTCGCCGCCCGAGAAACCGACGTTGACCGAACGGGTCAGCAGATCGGCCGGCATATCCAGCAGCGCGATCTTCTCTTCGATGAAATCGGCGAAGTCAAAGCGATCCAGAGGCTCCTGTTCGCGGTATTTGCGCACCGCGTTGACCGACGTTTGCAGGAAAAAGTGGTTGCTGACGCCGGGGATCTCCACCGGGTACTGGAAGGCCAGAAACACGCCTTCGCCGGCGCGATCTTCCGGATCCAGCTCCAGCAGGTCCTTGCCCTTGAAGGTGACTTCCCCTTCGGTCACTTCGTACTCTTCACGCCCGGCCAGCGTGGCGGACAGCGTACTCTTGCCCGAGCCGTTCGGGCCCATGATGGCGTGCACTTCGCCCGGTTTAATCTCCAGATCCAATCCCTTGAGGATCTCGTTGCCTTCCACGCTGACTTTCAAATTCTTGATGCTTAACATGCTGTGTCCTCAGATAGCGCCGACGGCGCTAAAAATGCGGCGATTAGCCCACGCTGTGTTCCAGGCTGATGGCCAAAAGTTTCTGCGCCTCGACGGCGAACTCCAGCGGCAGCTCGGAGAAAACGTCCTTGCAGAAACCGTTGACGATCATCGAAATGGCGTCATCCTCGCTGATGCCGCGCTGCAGGCAGTAGAACAGCTGGTCGTCGCCGATCTTCGAGGTGGTGGCTTCGTGCTCCAGCTGAGCGCTGTTGTTGCGCGCTTCGACGTACGGGAACGTGTGGGCGCCGCTGTCCGGCCCGATCAGCATCGAGTCGCACTGGGTAAAGTTACGGGCGTTTTCCGCCCCCGGCAGGATTTTCACCAGGCCGCGATAGGTGTTCTCGCTGTGGCCGGCGGAGATGCCTTTGGCGATGATGGTCGACTTGGTGTTTTTGCCGATGTGGATCATCTTGGTGCCGGTATCCGCCTGCTGATGGCCGCTGGTCAGCGCCACCGAGAAGAATTCGCCGATCGAGTTGTCGCCCTGCAGGATCACGCTCGGGTATTTCCAGGTGATGGCCGAGCCGGTTTCCGACTGGGTCCAGGACATTTTCGAACCGGCGCCTTCACACAGCGCGCGCTTGGTGACGAAGTTGAGGATGCCGCCCTTGCTCTCGCCGCCGGAGAACCAGTTCTGCACCGTCGAGTATTTCACTTCGGCGTCTTTATGCAAGATCACTTCCACCACCGCCGCGTGCAGCTGGTAGCTATCGCGCACCGGGGCAGAACAGCCCTCGATGTAGCTGACGTAACTGCCTTCGTCGGCGATCAGGATGGTGCGCTCAAACTGGCCGGTTTTGGCGGCGTTGATACGGAAATAGGTCGACAGCTCCATCGGGCAACGCACGCCCTTCGGCACGTAGACGAAGGTGCCGTCGGAAGCCACCGCGGCGTTCAGCGCGGCGAAGAAGTTATCGTTGGACGGCACCACCCGCCCCAGGTATTGGCGCACCAGATCCGGGTACTCCTGGATCGCTTCGCCGAACGAGCAGAAGATCACCCCGCTCTCCGCCAGTTTTTCACGGTAGGTGGTGGCGACCGAGACCGAGTCGAAGATGGCGTCCACCGCCACCTCGCTGCCCTCGCGTACCGGCACGCCGAGTTGGTTGAACGCCAGCTCCACTTCGCTGGTCAGGTAATCTTTTTCCGTCGCCGCGCCCGTTTGCTGCTCGGCGCCGGGTTGCGAACCGCAGGCGTCGTCGCAGCTGCCGCAGGACGGCGCCGAATAGTAACTGTAGTCCTGGTAGTTCAGGCGATCGTAATTGGCCTTCAGCCAGTGCGGTTCTTCCATCTGCAGCCAGGCGCGATAGGCCTCGAGGCGGAATTCCAGCATCCACTCGGGTTCGTTGCGCTTGGCCGAGATGGCGCGCACCACCTCTTCGTTGATGCCCTTGGCCAACTCATCGGTTGCCAGCTGGGTGAAGAAGCCTTCTTTGTAGCGACCTTCGCTGACCCAAGCCTGCACTTCATTAGGCATTTCTACATTGCTTCGTGTCATGTTGATTGCATCGCTCAAACGCCAAAACTCTCGCCGCACCCGCAGGCATGCTGAGCTTTAGGGTTGTTGAATTTGAAGATCTGGTTCAGCCCTTCACGGACATAATCGACCGTGGTGCCATCGATAAACGGCATCGCCTTCAGCGGCACATACAGTTTGGCGCCGTCGCGCTCAAACAGCAGATCGTCATCGGCGGGGTCGCGGGTCAGATCCAGCACATAGGCAAAGCCGGCGCAGCCGGATTGTTTCACCCCTAGCTGCAGCCCTTTCACCTGCGGATCCTGCTGCATCAGTTTCGTTATTTGTCGTACGGCGCTGTCGCTGAGCGAAATGCCTTGCCAGACATTTTCATCCAGAGAAAAAGTGCCGACATTTTCCGTTTGCATAGGGTCTACCTCACACTCGTGTTTGGCCACAGCCAATCTGGGTTGCTTATATGTTAGTGATAACGATTATCACTTCAACCGTTTGTTTTGCGGGGGTATCCGCCGCGAGCGCGGTTTTTCGCTGCGGCGCGCGGCAAGCCAACGGGACATCCGTGGCGGCTTGCGGCGTCAGGCGGCAAGGTGTGCATGCTATCCCTATGAATTTGTTATCTATCCTGCATCACCGCACCGCACTCCCCGGTGGCCCGTCAGCGTTACAGCGCCACGGTGCGTTGCCGTTCTAAACATTCATAGAAAATACCTATTTCTGCATTCTGTCTGTCGTAAATGTGCGTTTATCGGCATTTCTCGCCCTGTGCGGACTGAGGGGCTGCTGATTAAAGTTTAGTCGCTCTGGATCAAGTTGGGCCGCCGAGGGCCAATTGCCACCCTGCACAACAAAAAAACGCCGTATCGGGGATTGATCGGCAACGCGGCAGTTTATATGATAATGATTATCATTCAATTTGAATTTGAGCGCGAAGCCAATGACTCTTACGATCAACGCATGGTTGCTGGGCAAGATTGACGAATACAAATTCAGCGTGCGCGACGCCACGGTGGACTTTTATATGGCCGAAGCGGCGCTGCGACGCCCGGAATGCAATATTGATCATCTGAAGCGATACAACAGCGTCAGCCTGACCATGGCCAATCTGTGCCTGGAGAACGGCGACGACGACAGCTACCTGCACGCGCTCAGCAAGCTGCACAACCGGCTGATCGTCGAGATCAACAATCCGCAGCGCTGCCAGCTGTTTCGGGTGCAAAGCTACCACTTCGCACGCCACACGCTGACGCTGATCTGCCAAAAATATGCGATGGAAGGCACCTGGGAGAAGGCGAACGCGTTTCAGAAGGACTTCGTCAAACGCGTGCCGTTTCAACTGTAAAGCGATGCGTTCCGCAGGCCGCTGGCCTGCGGAAGCCGACGGGGATCAGTCGATGACCGCCGTGGTCAGACGCGAGGTGCAGCACAGCCGGTCGCGCGCGTCGAAGATCTCTATCTGCCACACCTGATGGCGGCGGCCCACGTGCAGCGCACGGCACACCCCGCGCACCTGCCCATCGAACACCGCGCGCAGGTGGTTGGCGTTGATCTCCAGCCCCACCACTTTCTGCTCGCCTTCGCTGCACAGGTAGCCGGCCATCGATCCCATCGATTCCGCCAGCACCACCGACGCTCCGCCGTGCAACAGCCCGAACGGCTGCCGGGTACGGCCATCGACCGGCATGGTGGCCTCGAGGAAATCCTCGCCCATCTGGGTAAACTCGATGCCCACATGGCTGACCATGCAGCCGTCACCGGCGCGGTTCAGCTGCTCCAGCGATGTTTCACGTTTCCACAATTTCACTCAATCATCTCCAGAAGTGCCTGTAATGGGTGGCGCACGCCATTGCCCTCGATGCGTTTCACCTGGCTGCGGCACGAATAGCCGGTCGCCAGGCAGCGCTGCCGCGGCAAACGCTGCAGCGTCGGATGCCATGATAGCTCATAAATGCCGAGCGAGTTTTGCAGGTTCTTGGCTTCGTGGCCGTAAGTGCCCGCCATGCCGCAGCAGCCGACGCTGACGTTCTCCAGTTTGGCGCCGAAGCGGGCGAAGATCGCCGCCCACTGCTGGCCGCTGGCCGGCAGCGCGGTGGTTTCGGTGCAGTGGCCGAACAGATACCAGGGCTCGCCGGTCGCCGGCTGTTCGGCGCGATCCGCGATCCGCTGTTGCAACCATTCATGCACCAGCTGCACCTGGAAATCGCCGCGCTCGGCGCCGAGGATCTCGCGGTATTCGTCGCGGTAGCACAGCACCAGCGCAGGATCGACGCCCACCATAGGCATGCCGAGCTGCGCCACGCGGTTGAGGAAATCGGCGGTTTTGCGTGCGGTGCGGGCAAAGCGCGTCAGGAAACCTTTCACATGCTGCGCCTTGCCGTTCGGCGAGAACGGCAGCAGCACCGGTTTATAGCCGAGCTTCTCCACCAGCCGCACGAAATCCGCCACCACTTTGGCGTCGTAATAGCTGGTGAACGGATCCTGAACGATCAGCACGTGCTCTGCGCGTTGCTCGGCGCTCAACCCTTCCAACTGCTCCAGCGTCAACGTGGTCGCGCGGTGGCCGGACAGCTGCTGGCGCAGCGTCGGGCTGGACAACAGCGGCAGATCGACCATGCCGATGGCGTTGCGGCTCATCTCCCGCAGCCACGGCTGGCGGAAGAAGAAGTTGAACACCTTCGGCGCGCGGGCCATCAGCGGGGTGTAGCTCTCCACGCCGGCGACCATGTAGTCGCTCACCGGGCGCAGATAGCGGGTGTGGTAGAGCTGCAGGAAGCGCGAACGGAACCCCGGCACGTCAATCTTGATCGGGCACTGGGTGGAGCAGGCCTTGCAGGCCAGGCAGCCGGACATCGCCTCTTTCACTTCGTGCGAGAAGTCATACTCGCCTTTGCCGGCGTGCCAGCTGTTGCGGGTCTTTTCGATCACGCCGCGCAAGCTGAGGCGCTGCTGCGGCAGCTGTTTCTCCAGCGCCAGCGGATCCACGCCCTGCTCGGCCAACAGACGCAACCACTCGCGCACCAGCGTCGCCCGCCCTTTCGGCGAATGAATGCGGTTGCCGCTGATCTTCATCGACGGGCACATCGGGCTGCGCACGTCGAAGTTGAAACACAGGCCGTTGCCGTTACACTCCAGCGCGCCGCGGAACGAGGTGCGCACCTCGACCGGGATCTGGCGATCGAAAGTGCCGCGTTTGACCGCATCCACCTGCATCATCGGCGCATCCACCGCCAGCGGCGCGCAGATCTTGCCCGGGTTCAGGCGGTTATCCGGATCGAACGCCGCCTTGATGCGGCGCAGCTCCTCAAACAGCGTTTCCCCGAAGAATTCAGGGCTGTATTCCGCACGGAAGCCTTTGCCGTGCTCGCCCCACAGCAGGCCGCCGTATTTGGCGGTCAGCGCCACCACCCGATCGGAGATCTGTTTCATCAGCACTTCCTGCTGCGGGTCGCACATGTCGAGCGCCGGGCGCACGTGCAGCACCCCGGCGTCGACGTGGCCGAACATGCCATAGCTCAGGTTGTGCTCGTCGAGCAGTTGACGGAACTCGACGATATAGTCAGCCAGGTGCTGCGGCGGCACGCAGGTGTCCTCGGCGAACGGAATCGGCTTGGCGCGCCCTTTGGCGTTGCCCAGCAACCCGACCGCTTTCTTGCGCATGTTGTAAATGCGCTCGATGCCCGCCAGATCGCCGCAGATCTGGTATCCGATCACGCCGCCCTGCCGCTGTGCGATCAATTCGTCCAGCCGTTGGCACAGGGCCTCCATCTGGCCGTCGATCAGCGCCCGATCGTCACCGGCGAACTCGACGATGTTCAGCCCGAGCATCTCTTTGTCCGGCACGTCGGCGATCAGCTCGTTCACCGAGTGCCAAACGATATCTTCACGCGCCAGGTTCAGTACCTTGGAGTCGATGGTTTCCACCGACAGCGCCTTGGCTTCGACCATAAAGGGCGCATTGCGCAGCGCCGAGTCGAAGGAGTCGTACTTTACGTTGACCAGGCGACGCACCTGCGGCAGCGGCGTGATGTCCAGCCGCGCTTCGGTGATAAACGCCAGCGTGCCTTCGGCGCCGGTCAGGATGCGCGTCAGATCGAAGGTTTGCAGATCGTCGCTCAGCACATGGCGCAGGTCGTAGCCGGTGAGGAAACGGTTGAGCTTGGGGAATTTTTCCAGGATCAGCGCGCGCTGCTCGCGGCAGCGGTTCAGCACCGTGCGATAGATGCGCCCTTCGGCGGTCTCTTCCAGAGCAATCGTTTCCGCCAGCGTCGTCGGCATGGCGCGGGTATCGATCATCTCGCCACCCAGCAGCACCGCCCGCAGGCCCAATACGTGATCGGAGGTTTTGCCGTACACCAGCGAGCCCTGGCCGGAGGCGTCGGTATTGATCATGCCGCCCAGGGTAGCGCGGTTGCTGGTGGAGAGTTCCGGCGAGAAGAAGTAGCCGAACGGCCGCAGATATTGATTCAGTTGGTCCTTAATCACCCCGGCTTCGACTTTTACCCACCCCTGTTCGACGTTGATCTCCAGAATGCGGTTCATATGGCGCGACATATCGACCACGATGCCGGTATTGAGCGACTGGCCGTTGGTGCCGGTGCCGCCGCCGCGCGGGCTGAAGGTCAGCGTTTTGAAGCGTTCTTCACCCGCCAGGCGGGCGATCAGCGCCACATCGGCGGTGGAACGGGGAAACACCACCGCTTCGGGCAACAGCTGATAGATGCTGTTGTCGGTGGCCATCGTCAGCCGGTCGGCGTAGCTGGTGGCGGTATCGCCGTTGAATCCGTTTTGCTTCAGTGCTTCCAAAAAGTCGAGCACCCGTTGAACGAGGCCGGGCGCCTGAGAAATCTGTGGGATCATTCGCTTTTTTGACCCTGTCCGTCTATTTTTTATGCGCTGATGTACGCTGAATCGGGCTGTCATTTAAACTTGGTGACTAGAATAAGCAGTCGCCGTGCGCTGGAAACTTAAGATAAGAAGAGTGCATTGCAGGTATCACATGCAGTGACACCGTTCCCCTTCACAAACAGGACCCAACACAGTGGGCAGATAACTCATATAGAGTAAAAAAACAGCCCCCCATTACTCTAGTGAAAATAACATAATCACTAAACATGGCAACAACTAATTAATCAAAATTATCATGAAGTTATACTATACCTTAGTTATAAGCTCAGCATTTTTCCTAACAGAGAGCCAAACTAATTTTTAGCGTTAATAATTAACTATTGAATTGATGGAAAAAATATTTAGATTAGAGAAATGATGTCAAGTGGAATATAATAAACTTTGCTTTTCGTCCATGTTAAAACACCAGCAAACATATCTAAAATGATGAAATAATCTATTGAAGTTTTCTAGATAAATGTATACCATATGCATTAAACTTCAAGCGCGAGGGTAAAATGAGCAAATTTAAATTAAACATCCAAAATGACCAAATAGATCAGCAAAATAATAATGATGAATTTATCGAAGAGCTCGGCCTGCAAGAAAATGGTGAGGATAATAGATGGACTGACGAAGATAAAAAAACAGTAGGGAATGCAGTTGTCTTCTCTACTGACTGGACGACAGAAACAATAATCAACCAAATAAAGAAAGGTAACATTGAACTAAACCCAAGTTTTCAAAGACGAGATGCGTGGACCTCACCAGAGAAAAGTAGATTTATTGAGTCGTTAATCATTGGATTACCAATACCTCAAATTGTACTTGCCAATAATTCAACATCACCGGGGAAGTATATTGTATTAGATGGAAAACAACGATTATTATCTTTATTTCAGTTTGCAGGGGGCATTACCTCCAATAAGGAGCTTGTATTATCTAAATTAAAAATAAGGGATGATCTTAACGGTTTAAGATATAAAGACCTAGTTTCTCATCCGTCTTGGTCAGGTGAGGTTTCTTCATTTGAAAACCAGCCAATCAGAACTGTTGTGATTAAAAACTTCCCACACGAATCATTCTTATACGAAGTCTTCCTACGTTTAAATACCGGGAGCAAGCCATTAAGTCCGCAAGAACTACGCCAAGCTCTTCATCCTGGTAGCTTTACAATGTTTATCGATGATTATGCAGCAAACAGTTCAGCGTTAATGGATATTCTTAACAAAAGAACGCCAGACTTTAGGATGAGGGATGTAGAACTTCTTTTGCGTGCTATTTCTTATCATTTCTTCTTGGAAAGCTATAATGGTGATCTTAAAGGGTTTTTAGATGATGTATGCATGACTTTTAACTCCTGCTGGGACAACGCTGAGTTCGAAGTAAATGCATTTTGCAAGAAATTCGAAGACGCTCACTGGTTTGTTAGAGAAATATTTAAAGAAAACTCCTATAGAAAATATACAAACGGAAAGTTCACCAATAGATTTAACAGAGCAATTCTTGACTCTATGATCTATCACTTCATTGATAAAGATGTTCGTAACTCTTTAGTAGGTAAAGAAGATGACATTAAAGCTGCTTTTATCAATCTTTGTGAAACGAACCCAGAGTATATTAACAGTATTGAGTCAACAACCAAAACTCCTGAAGCAACAAATTATAGAATTTCAATTTGGGGAGAGGAACTCAGAAAGCTCGGCGCCCCAATCAAATGATTTTAGGAAGTTAAAAATGGACAACCACTCTCGAATTTATAATGATATATCATCTACTGATAAATTTGATGAATCATCAGATGAGTTCAAGGCATTTTTGTCTCGAGTTAAAGATCTCGAAGTGAAATTCATACCTGAAATCAAAATACACGAAGAGATATCATCTCCCGATTATAGCGGCGATCCTACACAGATATTCGATCAAGATATTATCAGAGCCTTCATATTGCTAACCCATGCTGAAACCGAGGACTATTTTGAATCACTTGCGCGAAAAGTCTGCACTGCTGAGTACATTAATTGGAAGAATAATGGGACACCGAGTGATATTGTGATAAATTTGATAGCAACACATTACTCAGGTTGGGATAAATTGGATTGCACAATAAAAGAATACAAGCCATTAACAGATCAGCAAATAAAAAAAAGTGGTGGCGGTGTTACTCTCGCGGCAACTGAGAAAGCATATGGTGCATATAACCATATCCTAAATACAAATCATGGCATAAAAGAAAATAACTTTAGAAACATGTTTATTCCGTTGGGAATAACTGATAGGGACTATAATGAAACATGGCTTCTATCATTAAATACGTTTGGACAAATTAGAGGAAGTGTAGCCCACTCATCGAAAAATGTTCAGCAACTTCTAAATCCATCTGATGAGAAAAAAACAATTATAGATGTAATCGAAGGAACAATGCTCCTTGATATAAATATTAAGAATCGCTTAGCATCGCAGGGAACTGCTATGTTAGCTAGAATTAATGATATGCAAAGCAGATTAGCTGGCTTGGACAATTGACTATATACCACGCCCCTAGTAACTCCATGGGGGCATCTAACATAAAATTGGCCTCATTACATAATTTACAATCAATAGAAACCCAGAGCTATAATTATTAAAATGTTAAATATCAAATAGTTATTTATTATCAACTGATTTTAATTCGCTTCAAAAAATGAACTAACATATCACTCCATTGGTCGCCAATTATACTGTGTTATAGTTACTAGTAAGTATGAGTCACCAACAGGCACCCCGGTGCCAGGGATTAAATTGACCAGGATGAGAAGCCACTGATGCCACTCCCGCAATCGCGTTACGACTTACCGCGAATTATTTTCGGCGTGCTGTTTATCGCCATCATGATCGTCGCCTGTTTCTGGGTGATTCAACCGTTTATTCTCGGCTTCGCCTGGGCGGGCATGGTGGTGATCGCCACCTGGCCGCTGCTGCTCAAACTGCAAAAGCTGCTGTGGGGCCGCCGCTCGCTGGCGGTGCTGGTCATGACCCTGCTGCTGATCTTGCTGTTCATTCTGCCCATCTCCCTGCTGATCAGCAGCGTGGTGGATAACAGTGCGCCGCTGATCGCCTGGGCCAGTTCGCCGGGCAAACTGCATATTCCCGATCTCGCCTGGCTGCAATCCGTGCCGATGATCGGCGACAAGCTTTATACCAGCTACCACACGCTGGTTAACGCCGGCGGCGCCGCGCTGCTGGCGAAGGTACAACCTTACTTCGGCCAGACCGCCACCTGGTTCGTGGCGCAGGCGGCGCATATCGGCCGTCTGCTGCTGCACTGCGCGCTGATGCTGCTGTTCAGCGCCTTGCTTTATGCGCGCGGCGAGCAGGTAGCGTTGGGCATCCGCCACTTTGCGGTGCGCCTGGGCTCTGCGCGCGGCGATGCGGCGGTGCTGCTGGGCGGCCAGGCGATCCGCGCGGTGGCGCTGGGCGTGGTGGTGACGGCGCTGGTGCAGTCGGTGCTGGGCGGCATCGGTCTGGCGGTGAGCGGCATTCCGGCCGCTACCCTGCTGACGATGCTGATCTTCATCTGCTGCGTGGCGCAATTGGGGCCGCTGTTAGTGCTGGTGCCGGCCATCATTTGGCTGTACTGGCACGGCGACACCACCTGGGGCACCGTGCTGTTGGTCTGGAGCTGCGTAGTGGCCACGCTGGATAACGTGCTGCGCCCGGTGTTGATCCGCATGGGTGCCGATCTGCCGCTGCTGCTGATCCTGTCAGGCGTTATCGGCGGCTTGCTGGCCTTCGGCATGATTGGCCTGTTCATCGGCCCGGTGGTCTTGGCGGTGTCTTATCGCCTGCTGACCGCCTGGATGGATGAAGCGCCGGAGCCGACTACCGCGCCGGAGCAAGTGATCGAAGAGTTGGAAAAACGCTAATTCCTCCTTCCGCCCGCATCGTCGGGCGGAATTTTTCGCCCACGCATTATTCCTACCTCATTCGGGTAATATCCCTGTTGAATATAAAGCCGTTATATATTGATTAAGATGCAACGAATAAAAGGTGCAATGTAAATCCCTGTTTTGTTGCACGCCGTAAAAAGAGAGAACGCCCGCAAATAAAATGTGATGCCGCTATTGATTAGGATGATTCTTAATGACTAGTGGCGTTCAAAAATTTAGTATTATGGCCATCTATTGCTTCAAATCACTGATTTTTAAGCAACCTTTCTGAACAATGTAATGCCATACATGTGAATTGCTGTGTGTAGTCTTTGCCCATCTCCTACGGTGGGCTTTTTTTTATTCTTTTTTCGCCAAGTTGATTATTTTACGCGCCGTTATTTACATTCAGAAATAAAAAGGCCGCAGCGTAAACTGCGGCCTGGCGTTTATGCCTTAGCGGTGCCGAGGCATTATTTCTTTTTCGACAAATTGATCCAGGTCTGCACCACGGTGTCCGGATTGAGCGACAGGCTGTCGATGCCCTGCTCCATCAGCCACTCGGCGAAGTCTTCGTGGTCGGAAGGCCCCTGGCCGCAGATGCCGACGTATTTGCCGTGGCGCTTGGCCGCCTGAATCGCCATCGACAGCAGCGCTTTCACCGCCTCGTTGCGTTCGTCGAACAGCTCCGACACCACGCCCGAGTCGCGATCCAGCCCCAACGCCAGCTGTGTCATGTCGTTGGAACCGATGGAGAAGCCGTCGAAGTGCTCCAGGAACTGATCCGCCAACAGCGCATTGGACGGGATCTCGCACATCATGATCACTTTCAGCCCGTTTTCGCCGCGCTTCAGCCCCTGACGCGCCAGTTCGGCCACCACCGCTTCCGCCTGCGCCACGGTACGCACGAACGGCACCATGATTTCGACGTTGGTCAGCCCCATTTCGTTACGCACGCGTTTCACCGCCTCGCACTCCAGCGCGAAACAATCGCGGAAGCTGTCGGCCACGTAGCGGCCGGCGCCGCGGAAGCCCAGCATCGGGTTCTCTTCGTGCGGTTCATACTTGTCGCCGCCCACCAGGTTGGCGTACTCGTTGGATTTAAAGTCGGACAGGCGCACGATCACGCGCTTCGGCCAGAAAGCGGCGCCCAGTGTCGCGATGCCTTCAGTCAGACGGCCGACGTAGAACTCGACCGGATGATCGTAACCCTGCATCAACGCGCGGATCTCGTTTTGCAGCGCCGGCGTTTGCTGATCGAACTCCAGCAGCGCGCGCGGGTGCACGCCGATCATGCGGTTGATGATAAATTCCAGCCGCGCCAGGCCCACGCCTTCGTTCGGCAGGCGCGCGAAGTCGAAGGCACGATCCGGGTTGCCGACGTTCATCATGATCTTCAGCGGCAGCTCAGGCAGTTCGGTCACTTCGGAGCTCTGCACGCTGAAGTCCAGCATATCGCTGTAAACGAAGCCGGTGTCGCCTTCCGCGCAGGAAACGGTAACTTTCTGGCCGTCTTTCAGCACGTCGGTGGCGTGGCCGCAGCCCACCACCGCCGGAATGCCCAGCTCGCGCGCGATGATAGCCGCGTGACAGGTGCGCCCGCCGCGGTTGGTGACGATCGCGGCGGCCTTCTTCATGATCGGTTCCCAATCCGGGTCGGTCATGTCGGTCACCAGCACATCGCCCGGCTGGATACGATCCATTTCGCTGATGTCGTGGATCACTTTCACCGGGCCGGCGCCGATACGGTGGCCGATGGCGCGGCCTTCCACCAGCACCGGGCTGGAGCCGTTCAGCTGGTAACGTTCCATGGTCTGCTCGTTGGAGCGTACGGTTTCCGGGCGCGCCTGCACGATCAGCAGCTTGCCGGTATGGCCGTCTTTCGCCCACTCGATATCCATCGGGCGGCCGTAATGTTTTTCGATCAGGATCGCCTGCTGCGCCAGCGCCTGCACCTCGTCATCCGTCAGCGAGAAACGGCTGCGCTGCGCTTCCGGCACGTCTTCGATGCGCACCTGCTTACCGTGATCCTGCGACGGCGCGTACACCATGCGGATCTTTTTCGAGCCCAGGTTGCGGCGCACGATCGCCGGCTTGCCGTTCTGCAGCGTCGGTTTGTGCACGTAGAACTCATCCGGGTTCACCGCGCCCTGCACCACCATCTCACCGAGACCGAAAGCGGAGGTGATGAACACCACCTGATCAAAGCCGGACTCGGTGTCGATGGTGAACATCACGCCCGAGGAGGCCAGATCGGAACGCACCATGCGCTGCACACCTGCCGACAGCGCCACGCCGCGGTGGTCATAGCCCTGGTGTACGCGATAAGAGATGGCGCGGTCGTTGAACAGCGACGCGAACACGTGCTTGATCGCCACCATCACGGCGTCGATGCCCTGCACGTTGAGGAAGGTTTCCTGCTGGCCGGCAAAGGACGCGTCCGGCATATCTTCCGCCGTGGCGGAGGAGCGCACGGCAAAAGAGGCTTCAGGCTCGCCGTCGGCGAGCTGTTGGTAAGCCTGATGAATTTCACGCTCGAACTCGGCGTGGAACGGCGTGTCGATCACCCATTGGCGGATCTGGGCGCCGGCCTTGGCCAGCTGTGCAACGTCGTCAACGTCAGTCTGATCCAGTAACTGATAGATGCGCTGGTTAACACCGCTTTGTTCGAGAAAATCGTTAAACGCCTGCGCGGTGGTGGCAAAACCGTTTGGCACGGCCACGCCCAAATCGGAAAGATTGGTGATCATTTCACCGAGGGAGGCGTTTTTGCCGCCGACACGGTCAACGTCGTGCATGCCAAGCTGGTTGTACCAAAGCACATTACGCAAGTCTGGGCCATTGTTGGACATCGAGACAATCCTTATTGCTATCAGTAGGGTAAAGACGGATTTAATTCGCTTGCTTTACGGCGCCGCTAACACGGAGCCGAATCAGACTAGCACACTGATCTGGGGAAAATGGAAAGGTGAATCGATCAACCCACTGAAGAAAGTGGTTTTTAAGAGAATGTCCTAACCGGCTGATTTGGCTGGGAACCGTTCCCAATCGCACGAAAAGCTTAGTTCTCAACAAATTACGCTCTTTTTAAACTTCTGTTTTAATGACCGCGCAAACGCTACCGTTTTTGTTGAAAATAGCGGCAAATTTGCGTTTCAGATGCAAAGCGTCGTTGCACCGCGATTTTTACCGCCGCCAGGGCGCGCTTTTTTTCACCTGCCGCCGAAAGGCGGTTTACCGCCCTGCCGTCACAATTTTTTCCCTCGCCCCTTTACCGACGGATCCTCTGCGGCCCATGATATTGGCAGTGATGACAGCAGGAACACCGTTTTCAGGTAAGGAGCCTCGGGTGGAAAGAAGCGTTTTTTATATTTCTGATGGTACGGCGATCACCGCCGAAGTGCTGGGGCACGCGGTGCTGTCGCAGTTTCCGGTCACGGCGACCACGTACACCCTGCCGTTTGTCGAAACCGAGGCGCGCGCTCGCGCAGTTCGCCAGCAAATCGATGATATCTATAATGAAACTGGCGTGCGTCCGCTGGTGTTTTACTCCATCATCTCGCCGGAAGTGCGCGACGTGATCGTTCAGAGCCAGGGCTTCTGCCAGGATATCGTGCAGGCGCTGGTCGGCCCGCTGCAGGGTGAGCTGGAGGTGGAGCCGACGCCGGTGCCGAACCGCACCCACGGCCTGACCGCCAGCAACCTCGGTAAGTACGACGCGCGCATTGCCGCCATCGACTATACCCTGGCACATGACGACGGCATTTCGCTGCGCAACCTCGATCAGGCGCAGGTGATCCTGCTGGGCGTGTCGCGCTGCGGCAAAACCCCCACCAGCCTCTATCTGGCGATGCAGTTCGGCATCCGCGCCGCCAACTATCCGTTTATCGCCGACGATATGGACAATTTGCACCTGCCGGCCTCGCTGAAACCGTTTCAGCATAAATTATTCGGCCTGACCATCGATCCGGAGCGCCTGGCGGCGATCCGCGAAGAACGGCGTGAAAACAGCCGCTACGCTTCATTGCGCCAGTGCCGCATGGAGATCGCCGAGGTCGAGGCGCTGTTCCGCAAAAACCAGATCCGCTACCTCAATACCACCAACTATTCGGTCGAAGAGATCTCCACCAAAATCCTCGATATCCTCGGCATGAGCCGCCGCATGTTCTGATCTTTCCCTTGCGGGGCCGTCGCGCCCCGCCACCTGCCGTTTATTTCAGCAGCAGCTGATTTTTTTGTGCTTTTTTTCGCGGCTTTGATCAACAGAACGCAATCTCTACGGTTGAATTCAGCGCTTTTTGCGTTATTGTGATCGCCATCACTTCCCGGCACTCCTGCCGCAGAGAAGAACAGTTTCCAGGGAACAACATGCACAAAACAGATGAACTGCGGACCGCGCGCATCGACAGCCTCGTCACGCCGCAAGCGTTGGCAGACAAGCTGCCGATCTCGGCGGCCGTCGCCGATAACGTGACAGCGTCACGCAAACGCATTGAAAAAATCCTCACCGGCGAAGATCGCCGCCTGCTGGTGGTGATCGGCCCCTGCTCCATTCACGATCTCGACGCCGCCGTCGATTACGCCGGCCGGCTGAACGCCCTGCGCGAACGTTACCAGGACCGCCTGGAGATCGTGATGCGCACCTATTTCGAAAAACCGCGCACCGTCGTTGGCTGGAAAGGCCTGATCTCCGATCCGGCGCTGGACGGTACTTTTCAGGTGAACCGCGGCATCGAAATGGCGCGCCGCCTGCTGCTGGAAGTGAACCAGCTCGGCCTGCCGACCGCCACCGAATTCCTGGACATGGTGGTCGGCCAATATATCGCCGACCTGATCAGCTGGGGCGCCATCGGCGCGCGCACCACCGAAAGCCAGATCCACCGTGAAATGGCCTCGGCGCTCTCCTGCCCGGTCGGCTTCAAAAACGGCACCGACGGCAACACCCGCATCGCCATCGACGCCATTCGCGCGGCGCGCGCCGGGCACATGTTCCTGTCGCCGGACAAACATGGTCAGATGACCATCTACCAGACCAGCGGCAACCCGTACGGCCATATCATCATGCGCGGCGGCAAGACGCCGAACTACCACGCCAGCGATATCGCCGCTGCCTGCGACAGCCTGCGCGAGTTCGATCTGCCGGAGCACCTGGTGATCGACTTCAGCCACGGCAACTGTCAGAAAATGCATCGCCGCCAGTTGGAAGTGGCCGACAACGTCTGCCAGCAGATCCGCGCCGGCTCCGCCGCCATCACCGGCGTGATGGCCGAAAGCTTCCTGGTGGAAGGCACGCAGAAAATCGTCGCCGGCCAGCCGTTGACCTATGGCCAGTCGATCACCGATCCTTGCCTGAGCTGGTCCGACAGCGAACAGCTGTTGGCGATGCTGGCGGATGCGGTCGATAGCCGTTTCTAACGCCGCACAGGCCGGGGCCTTGCCCCGGCTTTATTCATCCCGACCTGCTCATCTATACTGATTGCAACGCTTTAGCACCCGCCGAAATGCACTGGGAGCCCCGGCATGATTCACTCTCTGTTATCCATTCCCTGCGTCACGCTGCAGGGCGAGCAAAAAACGCTGGGCGATTTCCCGGCGCGCGCTTACCTGGTGGTCAACACCGCCAGCAAGTGCGGCTTCACCCCGCAATACCGCGGGCTGGAAAATCTGTGGCAATACTATCGCGAGCGCGGGTTGATGGTGCTCGGCTTCCCCTGCAACCAGTTTGGTTCTCAGGAACCCGGCAGCCCGCTGGAGATCGCCAACTTTTGCAGCCTCAACTACGGCGTCAGCTTTCCGCTGTTCAGCAAGATAGAGGTCAACGGCCCCGGCGCGCACCCGCTGTTCAATGAGCTGAAACGCCTGGCGCCCGGCATTCTCGGCAGTCGCCGCATCAAGTGGAACTTCACCAAATTCCTGCTGACCGCCGACGGCCAGCGCGTCACGCGTTTTGCGCCGATCACCAAACCCGAGCGTCTATTCGACCGTATCGAAACCCTGCTGAAATAATCCTCTTTTTTTGCGGGCCGAACGCGCTCGGCCCGCCGCCAGATGCCCATACGGCAAAAAGGTTCCATCGGTAAGAAAATTTTCCTTGATGTAACCTTTCCTTCACATGATAATGATTCTCAGTTTGATATTAATTACCATTTAATGGTCTGTTTTATAAGCACAATGATGATGGATACAGCCAACACGCCTTCCCCCGCCGCCGCGGCCCCGAACGAGCACAGCGCAAACGCGCCGCCCAGCTACGACAGCGCACAGCTGCTCGGCGCCGACGGCATCGCGTTCATTACCCATCAGGGCCAGCGCTATCAACTGCGGCAGACCAAAGCCGGGAAATTGATCCTGACCAAATAACCACAGAATCCTCAAACGCCAGCCACCCCGATCTTTTGATCCAGGCAGCCAGCAAATCTATTGATATGTTTTATTACATACGGAGAGTTGCACCATGCCTCTGACATTTTCCACCCGGCTGCGTTTTTCCGCTTTGAGTCTGGCGATTGCCTGCGCTCTGCCTACGGTGGCCTTGGCACAAAACACCAGCACAACATCCTCTTCCAACGCGGCGCCGGCGAAAAAAGCCAAAGCCGCCGACGAGACCATGACCGTGGTCGCCACCGGCAACCAACGCAGCAGCTTTGAAGCGCCGATGATGGTCACGGTGATCGAAGGCAATTCGCCGGAAAGCCAGACCGCCACCTCCGCCGCCGATATGCTGCGGCGCGTGCCGGGCATCACCGTCAACGGCACCGGGCGCAGCAACGGCCAGGATGTGACGATGCGCGGCTATGGCAAGAACGGCGTGCTGACGCTGGTCGACGGCATTCGCCAGGGGACAGATACCGGCCACATCGGCGGCACCTTCCTCGATCCGGCGCTGGTGAAGCGCATTGAAATCGTGCGCGGCCCCTCTGCGCTGCTGTACGGCAGCGGCGCACTGGGTGGCGTCATCGCCTACGAGACCGTCGATGCCGCCGATCTGCTGCTGCCGGGCCACGATACCGGGTTCCGCGTCTACGGCACCGCCGGCACCGGCGATCACAGTCTGGGCATGGGCGCCAGCGCCTACGGCAAGACCGATAACCTCGACGGCCTGCTGTCGTTCGGCACCCGCGACGTCGGCAATCTGCGCCAGGGTAACGGTTTTGACGCCCCTAACGATGAAACTATCAGTAACGTGCTGGCCAAAGGCACCTGGAAGATCGACGACAACCAGTCGCTGAGCGGTGATCTGCGTTATTACAACAACGACGCCCAAGAGCCGAAAAACCCGCAAACGCCGGGCAGCTCTAGCGGCAACCCGATGACTAACCGTTCCACCATCCAGCGCGACGCCGCTCTGAGCTATAAGCTCAAGCCGGTCGGCCAGGATTGGCTGGACGCCACCGCCAGACTGTACACCTCGGAAGTCAAAATCAACGCGCACAACGCCGGCGCGACCGACGAATTTCGCAAGCAGACCACCAACGGCGGCAAGCTGGAAAACCGCACGCGCCTGTTCGCCGACAGTTTCGCGTCGCACCTGTTGACCTACGGCTCCGAGGTTTATCAACAGAAACAGCAGCCGGGCGGCGCCACCACCAGCTTCCCGCAGGCCAAGATCAACTTCGCCTCCGGTTGGCTGCAGGATGAAATTACGCTGCGCGACATTCCGGTCACCGTGCTGGCCGGCACTCGCTATGACGATTATAAGGGCAGCAGCCAGGGCCATGATGACGTCAAGGCCGACAAATGGTCTTCCCGTGGCGCGCTGAGCTACTCGCCGACTGACTGGCTGATGCTGTTCGGCTCCTATTCCCAGGCCTTCCGCGCCCCAACCATGGGCGAGATGTACAACGATTCGCGCCACTTCCCCGGCAACTATTGGGTGCCTAACCCGAATCTGCGGCCGGAAACCACCAGCACCACCGAAGCCGGTTTCGGCCTGCGCTTCGACAATCTGCTGATGGCGGATGACAGCCTGCAATTCAAGGCCAGCTATTTCGACACCGACGCCAAGGACTACATCAGCCTGTACGTCACCCGCACGCAAACCGCTTCAACCAATATCTCCCGCGCCAAGATCTGGGGTTGGGACACCTCGCTTAACTACCAGACCCAGTGGTTTAACTGGGATCTGGCCTACAACCGTACGCGCGGTAAGGACAAGTCACGCAATGGCGAGCTGAACGCGAAAAGCGGTGATTGGCTGGCCGACATCAGCCCGGACACCGTCACCAGCTCGCTGGACATGCCGCTGGGCGAAACCGGCCTGTCCGCCGGTTGGGTCGCCACCTTCGCCGAACGCGCCACCCGCGTACCAGCCGGGTCTCCAGAACAAGGCGGTTACGGCGTCAACGACTTCTATCTGAGCTACAAGGGCCGCGACCGCCTGCAGGGCGTCACCACCACCGTGGTGCTGGGCAACGCCTTCGACAAAGAATATTACTCGCCGCAGGGCGTCCCGCAGGATGGCCGCAACGCCAAACTGCTGGTCAGCTACCAGTGGTGATCATTTGACTATCTGGCGGACACCGACGTGTCCGCCGTTCGCATCACAGCGCAGGAGAATCCCGCATGAGCAACACCCTGTACGAACGCTACCAACAGGCTAAAATCGACCATCCCGGCAAATACGCTCGCGATCTGGCGGCGCTGCTCGGCGTCAGCGAAGCGGAGCTGACGCACGCTCGCGTCGGCCACGACGCCCGCCGCCTGCAGGCCGACGCTCGCACCCTGCTCACCGAACTCGAGCAGGTGGGCGTCACCAAGTCCATCACTCGCAACAGCTATGCGGTGCATGAGCAGATGGGCCGCTACCGCAATCAGCACCTCAACGGCCACGCCGGGCTGATCCTCAACCCGCGCGAGCTGGATCTGCGTCTGTTCCTCAACCACTGGACCAGCGTCTTCGCCATGAGCGAAACCAACAAGCGCGGCGTGCGCCACAGCATCCAGTTCTTCGATCAACAGGGCGATGCGCTACACAAGGTCTACACCACCGAGGAAACCGATCTGCCGGCCTGGATGGCACTGGTGGAACGCCACCTGAGCGATGAAAACCCGGCGCTGGCGCTGCAGCCCGCCGAGACGAGCACCGCAGATGAAACGACGCAGGATCATGCCAAAATCGACGGTGAATGGCGCGCAATGACCGACGTTCACCAGTTTTTCCAGCTGCTCAGCCGCAACAAGCTGACGCGCCAGCAGGCATTCCGCGCCGTCGGCGACGATCTGGCCTATCAGGTGGACAACAGCGCGCTGTCGCAGCTGCTGGAAGCGGCGCAGCAACTGCAAAATGAGATCATGATCTTCGTCGGCAACCGCGGCTGCGTACAGATCTTCACCGGCCAGATCGAACGTCTGATGCCGCAGGAAGGCTGGATCAACGTGTTCAACCGCCGCTTCACGCTGCACCTAATCGAAGACGCCATCGCCGAAAGCTGGATCACTCGCAAACCCACCAAGGACGGCATCGTCACCAGCCTGGAGCTGTTCGCCGCAGACGGCACGCAGATTGCGCAGCTGTACGGCCAACGCACCGAAGGCCAGCCGGAACAAACCCAGTGGCGCGAGCAGGTCGCCGCGCTTGCTCCCAAGGACATCGCCGCATGAAATCATCCTTGATCCGCCGCCTGGCGCTGATGATGACGCTGACGCTGCCGCTCACTGCGGCAGCGGCGCAGCGCATCGTCTCGATCGGCGGCGACGTGACGGAAATCGCCTTCGCGCTCGGCGCCGGCGACGAAGTGATCGCCCGCGACAGCACCAGCCTGAATCCGGAAGCGGTGAAAAAGCTGCCTGACGTCGGCTATATGCGCCAGCTGAACGCCGAAGGCATTCTGGCGCTGAAGCCGACGCTGGTGTTGACGACCGAGCTGGCGCAGCCGGCGCTGGTGCTCAAACAGCTGGCGGACAGCGGCATCAAAGTGGTCAGCGTGCCGGGCGACACCACCCTGCAGGCGGTGCCGCAGAAAATCGCCGCGATCGCCGCCGCACTGCAGCGCGTTGAGCAAGGCAAGCGGCTGAGCCAGCGCTATCAACAACAGCTGGCGGCGGTCGATACCACCCCGCTGCCGGTGAAGGTGTTGTTCGTGATGAGCCACGGCGGCATCACGCCAATGGCCGCCGGGCAGCATACCGCCGCCGACGCGGTGATCGCCGCCGCGGGATTGAAAAACGCCATGCAGGGCTTTGACCGCTACCGTCCGCTGTCGCAGGAAGGCGTGATCGCCAGCGCGCCGGATCTGCTGCTGGTCACTACCGACGGCGTGCGCACCCTCGGCGGTGAGCAGCAGCTGTGGACGCTGCCGGGCCTGGCGCTGACGCCGGCGGGCAAACAGCGGCGTGTGCTGATCGTCGATGACATGGCGCTGCTGGGCTTCGGCCTTGAAACGCCGGCGGCGTTGGCCAAACTGCGTCACGCGGCGGAGCAAAAGTAATGCGCTGTCGCACCTCGCCGCAGCTGGCCATTATCGGTCTGCTGGTGCTGTTGACGCTGCTGGCGCTGGTCGCCGCCAATCTCGGCGCGCTGACGCTGTCGTTTCGCACTCTGTGGCGCGAACCGTTCAGCGATGCCGCCTGGCACATCTGGCTGAATATCCGCCTGCCGCGCGTGTTGCTGGCGGTGGTGATAGGCTGCGCGTTGGCGGTGTCCGGCGCGGTGATGCAGGGGCTGTTCCGCAACCCGCTGGCGGATCCGAGCCTGCTGGGCATCAGCAGCGGCGGCGCGCTGTTTGTCGCGCTGTTCATCGTGATGCCGCTGGCGTTGCCGGTGACGATCGCGCTGTACGGCCACATGCTGGCGGCGTTCCTCGGCAGCCTGCTGGTGTCGTTGTTGATCTACGGCATCAGCCGCAGCGGGCACGGCAATCTGTCGCGCCTGCTGCTGGCGGGTATCGCCATCAACGCCCTGTGCATGGCAGCCATCGGCGTGCTTTCTTACGTCAGCAGCGATCAACAGCTGCGCCAATTCTCGCTGTGGATGATGGGCAGCCTCAGCCAGTCGCAATGGCCGACGCTGGCCGTTTCCGCCTCGCTGATCCTGCCCACGGCGCTGCTGACGCTGCTGCAGGCGCGTCGGTTGAACCTGCTGCAGTTGGGAGACGAAGAGGCCCACTACCTTGGGGTGAACGTCCAGCGCGCCAAGCTGCAGCTGCTGCTGTTGAGCGCGCTGCTGATCGGCGCGGCGGTGGCGATGAGCGGCGTGATCGGCTTCGTCGGTCTGGTGGTGCCGCATCTGGTGCGCATGCGCCTCGGCGGCGATCACCGCTGGCTGCTGCCCTGCTCCGCACTGGGCGGCGCCTGCCTGCTGTTGGTCAGCGACACGCTGGCGCGCACGCTGGTGGCGCCGGCCGAAATGCCGGTGGGGCTGATGACCAGCCTGATCGGCGGTCCTTACTTCTTGTGGCTGGTGATGCGCCAGCGGGAGCGAACCGGTGGATAACGCCGCCTGCCTGACGGCCCGGGAGCTGCGCTACAGCCTCGGCGTGCGCCGCTTGATCAACGACGTTTCGCTGAGCCTCGCCAGCGGTGAGATGGTGGCGATTATCGGCCCTAACGGCGCCGGCAAATCGACGCTGCTGCGCTTGCTGACCGGCTATCTGACGCCGGACTGCGGCGAATGCCGGCTGCTTGACCGCCCGCTGGAACACTGGGCGCCGCAGCAATTGGCCAAAGTCCGGGCCGTGATGCGCCAGTACAGCGATCTGGCGTTTCCCTTCAGCGTGGAAGAAGTGGTCAGCATGGGGCGGGCGCCGCACGGTAAACGCGACCAGCATCAGGCGATCCAACAGGTGATGGAACAAACCGACTGCCTGGCGCTGGCGCAGCGCGACTACCGTCAGCTTTCCGGCGGCGAACAGCAGCGGGTACAGCTGGCGCGGGTGTTGGCGCAGCTGTGGCAACCGCAGCCGTCCCCCGCCTGGCTGTTTCTCGACGAGCCAACCTCGGCGCTGGATCTGTACCACCAGCAGCACACCCTACGCTTGCTGCGCTCGCTGACGCGCCAACAGCCGCTGGGCGTCTGCTGCGTGCTGCACGATCTCAATCTGGCTGCGCTGTACGCCGATCGCATTCTGCTGTTGCATCAGGGCCGCCTGGTGGCAAGCGGCACGCCGCAGGAGGTGCTGCAGGCAGACATTCTCACCCGCTGGTATCAGGCCGATCTCGGCGTGGTGCATCATCCCGAAGCGCCGCTGCCGCAGGTCTATCTGCGGCAATAAAAATTCAAGGGCGCCATTAGGCGCCCTTTTTCATCTCAGCTGGAGCAGGAAATCTCCAGATGCTTGCCCCAATCCGGCGGCAGCGCAGCGAGATCGTCATACTCCGGCGCCTCGTCGAACGGCCGCAGCAAGGCCTGATGCAAGCGCTGCAAACGGCCCGCGTCGTCTTTCTCGGCATCCTCAATCGCCTGCTGCGCCAGATAGTTGCGCAGAATCAAACGCGGGTTCACCGCCTTCATCGCCCGTTGCCGCTCCGCATCGCTCACCTGCTCCTGCTGCAGGCGCTGGCGATACTGCTGATACCAGGCGTCGAACGCCGCACGGTCGATAAACTCGTCGCGCAGCGGCGACTGCGCCTGCTGCTGCTCGGTGTCGCTCAACAGGCGGAACGTGCGGGTATAGTCTCGTCCTTCCTGCGCCATCAGGCTCAACAGGCCGGTAAGCACGTCGTTATCCTGCGCCGTCGGCGTGAAGAAGCCGAGTTTGGCGCGCATCTGTTCGCCATAGGCGCGCATCAGCGCCGGTTCATACGCCGCCAGCGCCTGCTGCAGCTGTTCGGTGCTCATCAACCCCGACAGGGTTTGCGCCAGGCGATGCAGGTTCCACAGCGCCACCGCCGGTTGATTGTCGAAAGCGTAGCGCCCCTGATGGTCGGAGTGGTTGCAGATATAGCCGGGCTGGTAGTCATCGAGGAAGCCGTAGGGGCCGTAATCGATGGTGATGCCAAGAATCGACATGTTGTCGGTGTTCATCACGCCATGAGCGAAGCCGACGGTTTGCCAATGGGCGATCAGGCGCGCCGTGCGTTCGACCACGTCGGTAAACCACAACAGATAGCGATCGGCCTGATCCTGCAGCTGCGGCCAGTGACGAGCGATGACGAAATCCGCCAGCTGCCGCACCTGCTCCGGCTGTTTGCGGTAGTAAAAGTGTTCGAAGTGGCCGAAGCGCACATGGCTTTCCGCCACCCGCAGCAGCATCGCGCCGCGTTCCGGCTGCTCGCGGAACACCGGTTGGCCGCTGGTGACGATCGTCAACGCCCGGGTGGTGGGGATCCCCAGATGATGCAGCGCCTCGGAGGCCAGAAACTCGCGGATAACCGAGCGCAGCACCGCGCGCCCATCCCCCATGCGCGAATACGGCGTCAGCCCGGCGCCCTTCAGGTGCCAGTCGCGGTGGCTGCCGTCCGCCAGGCGCTGTTCGCCAAGCAAAATGCCGCGACCATCGCCCAGTTGCCCGGCCCAGACGCCGAACTGGTGGCCGCTGTACACCTGCGCCAGCGGCTGCATGCCCGGCAGCAGCGTTTCTCCCGCCCAAATCGGGGTTTTATCCTGAGTAAACCAGCTTTCATCCAGCCCCAGCTCGCGCGCCAGCGGCTCGCTATGGTACAGCAGGCGCGCATCCTTGAGCGGCGTCGGGTTCAGGGCGGTGTAAAAACCGGGTAACTGTTGGTAATAAGCGTTATCGAACTGCGGCATAGGCCCTCCGTTTCAGCGTAGTGTAGAGCCTGAACGGGCGGATTAACACCGAAGGAATGCAGGGAGAACGCATCCGCCTGTCGCCAGGACGGATGCGAGGGGGTGCGCTTCCCCCAACGAAGGAAGCGCGGTTTAACGCCGGCTGACAAACGCGGTTATCAGCAAAAAACGATGGTGAATAACGGCGACGGAGTCAGGATAAACATCCCGCCATTATTTACCCATTGTGTGTAGTTTTTTATATCACTTCTTAATTATTGAATTCGCTGGGCATCGCCAGCAAAGATTGCAGATTATCCACACCAACGCTGGGCCATAAAAAACCTTGCAGGCCTAAAACACCGGCGTATCTGAGTTTATTAAAGTACTCTTTTTTCTCTATTCCTCCGACGATCACGCCCTTACACAACAGATTGATATTCTTTAACAACGAGTCGATGACGACGTCATACCCCTGATGGGTAAACAGCTGCCAATAAAAACGCTTATCAATCTTAACGTAGTCAAACAAGCCATCGTACAACGCGGTCAACGTTGCTTTGCCGGAACCAAAATCATCGAGCCACAGCGTAAACATTTCGCTTAATCGCTGCACGCTCGGGTTGTTCTTCCCGGCCGAAAGATTCGGAAAACTCTCACTCATTTCAAATGCAATAAAAGGGTATTGCCTGATCCATTGGCACAGCGCCGGATCGGAAAGAATAAGCTCGACGATGGTTTCTTCGATATTGATGGTCAATTGCACGCTGTTACCGGTAAACCAGGCAGCATGCCGTTCCGCCAGTTTCAATTGCTCATTAAATAACTCAATCCTTTGTTCAGGGGCCAATAAATTAATCCCAATTTCGGCCGGCATGGCTAAATCACCGTCTAGACTGTTGAAACGGCTCAACATTTCCACCGCCAACAGGCTACCCTCCATTGAGTAAACAGGTTGAAAAACATAGCTACTAATAAAGTCAGCTTCGAGTTGGATGTTCATTTTTATGCCACAGGATGAATGGCTAGCGTATCATCGTATATCAATATATTTTATCGATCAATCCTTCTGGGATTAATCGGAAATATCAATGCAAATGCCCATGAAATATCATTTAATTGATAGATTAAAGCTATACGACAATCGTCAATGGCGCAAAGAAAAGCAGCCTGACTTATGCCTGTTTTCTCGGCCCGCGCGTTGAACGAAAAGATATTTGGCTTAAGTAGAATGGATAACGGCAGGAATTTGACTTATCTCCTTTGTTTTAATTAAGAAAAATCTTAAATAAAGTAAAATAATCTTTCACCCGTAACGCCGATTTTTCCTGCCGTTAACGATGACTGATTAAATTTAATAACACATCAATTCCACCTGTTATTCGTCGCATTGAAAACGTAAAAAAGTGCCCACCTTGATTTTTAGAAAATCTACGCTACGCCCTGGCACATCGCCGGATTCAGGGATAAAAAAAGGGATGAGCACGCTCATCCCTTCATCCTCGCCACCCTGCCAGTCAACGGATTGTTTCGCTCAGCCATTGCCGCAGCTCGCTCAATTCGGCCGCCTGTTGCGGATAGTCCGCCATCAGACGATCACAGCACGCGGAAACCGGCTCGCTGCGGTATGCGCAGCCCACCAGCGCCTCCGCCAGCCGCTGCAGCGGAGCAGGATTCAAGCTGTCGGTGAACAGCTGCGCGCGGACAATGACTCCCTTCTCCACATCGAAGAACAGGTCCACGCCGCCCCAGACGAAGCGTTCGTTCAGCAGGTGACTGAATGCCGGCGCCTTGCCAAAATTCCATTCCCAACTGCTCTGTTTGGCGAACTGCGCGGCAAAATCGGGCAGATCGGGCAGCGCATCCGGCGAAATGATCTCCGGTTTGGCCGTTTCGCCATAGTGGGCGAAGAAGGCCTGCGCGATCGCCTCGCACACCTGCTCATGGCTGATGCCCGGCAAAAACTCCGCCAGATTGGCGACGCGCGAACGCACCGAGGCGATGCCCTTGGCCTGCAGTTTTTTGGGATCCGGATTCAGATAGTCCGCCAGCCGCTCCAGATCGGCGTTCAGCAGCAGCGTGCCGTGATGGAAACCGCGATCCTGCGTTTCGCGATAGGCCGAACCGGAGATTTTACGCGGCCCGTCGGCGGTTTCCATTACCAGGTCGTTGCGGCCCGAGGCTTCGGCGATAACCCCCAACTGCCGCAACGCTTGCAGAATGATGTTGGTCGAGACGCTTTTGTCGTAACCCGGCTTGCCGGCCATAAAGGTAAAGCAGGTGTTGCCCAGGTCATGAAATACCGCCCCGCCGCCGCTGCTTCGCCGCGCCAGCCGAATGCCGTCCTGCTCCATGCGTCGGGTGTTGCACTCTTTCCAGGGATTCTGCGACTGGCCAATCACCACCGTTTCGGCGTTGCGCCACAGGAAGAGGATTTTTTGCGTGGTCATTTCGCGGAAGATGCACTCTTCCACCGCCAGGTTGAACCAGGGATCGTAGGAGTCGGAGATCAGTAAACGCAGGCTGTTCATGGCAGGCACCGTTCAAAACACGTGATGCCGCCATGATACACCAAATCAACGGGTTAAGGCTAAATGCGTCGCGCCTGCCAGTACACCCGCTTCCAGTAGACGTTATCGAGCGAGGAACGGATCACCCCGCGGCTGGTCGAAGCGTGGATAAATTGGTCGTTGGTATCGTAGATGCCGACGTGCAGGCCGTTCTCGCCACCACCGGTCTTGAAAAACACCAGATCGCCCGGCATCAGCTCATCGCGCGAGACCTTGGTGCCCAGCGAGGTTTGCTCTTCGGTCGAACGGGGCAGCTGCATGTCGAAACGATCGCGGAACGTGCGGTAAACGAAGCCGGAACAATCCACGCCGCCGCGATCCAGACCGCCATAGCGGTAAGGTGTGCCGTACCACTGGCGCAGCTGCTCATTGAGCTGGGCCACCACCACGATCGAATCCGCCAGGCGGCCGCTGGGCGGCGGCGCATGGCTGCTGCAACCGGCGAGAATCAAACTGGCTAATAAAAACCACACACGCATCCGCATAATATCCCTTCATTGAACACGCTGCCGCATTATGCCAATCGGCACACCACCACCGCCTGCGAGGCAAAGCCGGCATCACGTAAGGAGAGCGCTATTTGGCGTAATTTATCTCCCGCGCGGGGAAAAAGGCAAGCGCCATGAGGGAGATAATAGCAGGATCGCCGGTTTTGACCCTATTCCGGCGATTTCGTCTCGGATTTGCTGTTAATTAGCCAGACGCCGAACAGAATAAACAGCGTGCCCAACGTTTTCAGCAGCGTAGCGGATTCGTTAAACCACGGCAGGATCACCGCCGCCAGATAGACCAGCGCGTAGCTGACGCTCAGCAGAGGATAAGCGCGGTTTAACGGCAGGTGGCGCAGCGCAAAGAACCAACACAGCATCGACAGCGCATAACCGAAGATGCCGCCGCCCACCGCCAGCAACGGCAGCCAGTAGTCGCCGATCAACGCCAACGAGACGTCGGCGAACGACATCAGCGGGATTTGCACCATGCCCCACTTCATCAGCAACTGCGCCAGCGTCACCAGCAGCACGCTGGCAGCGCCCCAGGCATAGCCCCTCATGAATGCACGCTCATCAGCAGGATCCCCAACATAATCGACGCCACGCCGCACCAATGGCGCGGGGTCGTTGGCTCATGAAACAGCCAACGCGCCGCCAGCGTCACCATCACGAAATTCAGGCTCAGCATCGGGTAAGCCAGGCTAAGCGGCAGGCGTTGCAGCACATTGAGCCACACCGCCATGCCCAGCCCCAGCAACAACACCGCCAGCGCCAGCCAGCGCAGCGTCTGCTTCAGCCGCGCCTCGCCGGCCTGTTCCCAACAGTGCGCCGCCTGCTTCTGGCACAGCTGCCCACCACAGGTGAGCAGACTGACCACTACCACCAACAGAAAACCCATCATGGTTGCTGTTTATACCACATCAGCACCAGACGATTCATGCGATCCACCTTGTCTGCGGCAGGCAGTTCCTGCGGCAACGCTTCGCCGCGGGACAGCTGCAGCACCAGCGACACGTTCCCCTGCTTGCGCGCCTGCGCCAGCCACTGCGGGAAGTCGGCGTCGCTGATCAGGTGCCCCTTGGCGTCCGGATACTCCAGACCATAGGCCACCTCGCCTTTCTGGCTGTACATCAGCACGTCGCTGCGCTTCAGTTCCCAGGCCAGGCCGGCCGCCACCCCGACGCTGTCGGTCAGCACATAACGGCTGTTGCCCAGCTCGGCCATCGTGGCGCGCGCGAAGTTCTGCGGCAGTTTGGAGTCGGTCACCTGCTGCGGAATCGCGTAACCGATCACCAGACACAACAGCACCGGGCAAGCCGCCGCCCAACGCCATTGGCGACCGTTATCGCGTACGGAGACCAGCGCGAACAGCAGCCAGCCGCCGAAGGCGATCAGGCCGAGAACCACTTTTGGCCACTCCTGCGGGGTAAACAGATGCGCCTTCGGCAGCAAACCGGAGATCAACACCACCAGCGCCACGATGCCGATCAGCCCGAACAGGCCGTTCAGCCAGGCGTTGGCCTTAAACAGCTTGGTACGCAGCGTAGCGGCGTAGTCTTCCGCATAGGCGGTCATCAGCAGCGCCAGCGGCGCCATGCACGGCAGAATGTAGGTCGGCAGCTTGCCTTTGGCGATGCTGAAGAAGATCAACGGCATCATCGCCCAGCTCAGCAGGAAGAACAGCTCCGGGCGCTGCACGCGCTCACGCCAGCCTTTGAGCAGCGCACCGGGCAGCAGCGCCAGCCACGGCAGCACCGCCGCCAGCAGGATCGGCAGGTAATACCAGAACGGCGCCTTGTGCTGAGCGTTATCTTCGGCGAAACGCTGAATGTGCTCGACCCAGAAGAAGTAATTCCAGAAATCGGGTTCACGCTGCGCGATCGCCAGTGCCCACGGCAGGCTGAGCAGCGTGGCGGTTACGATCGCCACCGGGCCGTAGAACAGCAGATCCTTGATGCGTCGTTGCTGAATGACGATCGGGATCACCGCGATCACCGGCACCGCCAGCGCCAGGAAGCCCTTGGTCATAAAGCCCATGCCGCAGGCCAGACCCAGCAGCGCGTAAGCGCCCAGTTTGCCTTTGACCGAGGTGGCTTTCAGCGTCAGATAGTAGCTGACCATCGCCGCCGCCAACCACAGCGAAATCATCGGATCGAGCACGCTGTAGGTGCCAATGCTGAATACCAGCACCATCGACAGGAACATCAGCGTCGCCAGGCTGGCGCGGCGCGCATTGCGCCACATCAGCATCGCCAGCGCGAACACCAGCAATGCGGTCATGCCGGTGCTGAACACCGAGCCGAAGCGCACCGCAAAGTTGTTTTCGCCGAACAGCCATTGGCTGATGTTATTGAACCAGTAACCCGCTACCGGCTTTTCGAAATAACGCAGCCCCAGCAGATGCGGCACCACCCAATCGCCGCGCTGCAGCATCTCACGGCTGATCTCGGCATAACGCGTCTCGTCCGGCTGCCACAGCAGGCGACCGTTCAGCGGGATCAGGTAAACCAGAGCAAAAAAAACGGCCAGCACAATGGCCCAGGATCCTTTTAGCGCCTTCATGTAACGTCCTTCACATCGGTTTGACAGCCCAGCCAACCTTCGCGGCCGGGGAAAGGAGCGCGCTTGATGCGGCCCAACGGCAGTGACGCCAAATCTTGCGGCAACAGCGCGCTCAGCGGGCAGAATTCGATGCCCTGCTGCCGTGCGCGTTGCAATAACTGTTCGAACATCGCCGCTTGCGACATGCCTTCCACTTCGGTGTGAATGGTGTACACCGGTACGCCGCTATCGTTCTCGATGGCGCGCAGAATGTAGTCGTTGAAGTCGGCCATGCTCACTTCGCTGCCGATCACCTCGTCGAAAGTCGGCAACGTCACCGGGATCTGCACCGTACCGTGACGCCCGTCGCTCAGCACCGGGCGGAACGGATGGGTGCCGCGGCAATCGCTGTTGTAATGGAAGCCGAAGCGCTGCTTGACCTCCAGCACGCGCGTATCGGCACGCCAGCCCGCCACGGCGGAGCATTTCACCGGCCGACCGGTGCAGGCGCTCAGAGCGTCGACGCCCAATTGCACCTGTTCGGTCAACTGCGCCTCGCTCCACTTGCCGACCTTGGCCTGCCAGCCCTGGTGATCCCAGGCGTGCAGCCCGACTTCATGACCGGCTTCGGCGGTGCGCTTCATCAACGGCCCCAACGCGCGCGAAATATTGCGCCCCGGCCAGGCGGTGCCGGCCAGCAGAATGTCCAGACCGTACAGCGAGGCGGCATTCGAACGCAGCATTTTCCACAGAAATTTCGGACGCAAAAGGCGCCAAAGATGGCGCCCCATGTTGTCCGGTCCCACGCTGAAGAAGAAGCTGGCCTGAATGTCGTACTTTTCGAACAGGTCCAGCAACTGCGGCACCCCTTCACGGGTGCCGCTGAAGGTATCTACATCAACCCGCAGACCGACTTTCTTCATGCACCGTTCCCTTCCTGAACGGTAGTGCGCAGGAAGTAGTCCAGCGTATCGGCGACGGTTTGCTTCATCTCGATGGTCGGCTGCCAGTCCAGCAGGCGGCGCGCGTTCTTGATGCTCGGCGTGCGGTGCTCGACGTCCTGGTAACCTTTACCGTAGTAGCTGCTGCTCTCCACGTCCTTGAAGCCGGCAAACGGCGGGAAGCGGTCGCGCAGCGGGTGGTTGTTGAAGCTTTCCAACAGCATTTCCGCCAGCTCGCGAATGCTCGCTTCGTTGGTCGGGTTGCCGATGTTGACGATCTGGCCGTCGCACAGGCCGTCGCGGTTCTCGATGATGCGGAACAGCGCTTCGATGCCGTCGTTGATGTCGGTGAAGCAACGTTTCTGCGCGCCGCCGTCCATCAGTTTGATCGGCGAACCTTCCACCAGGTTGAGGATCAGCTGGGTGATGGCGCGGGAAGAACCGATGCGCGCGGCGTCCAGGTTATCCAGACGCGGCCCCATCCAGTTGAACGGACGGAACAGCGTGAACTTCAGGCCTTCTTTGGCGCCGTAGGCCCAGATCACCCGATCCAGCAGCTGTTTGGAAACCGAGTAGATCCAGCGCTGTTTGTTGATCGGCCCGACGATCAGACGCGAATGATCTTCATCGAACTCTTTGTCGTCGCACATGCCGTACACTTCGGAAGTGGACGGGAAGATGATGCGCTTGTTGTATTTCACACAGTCGCGAACGATCTTCAGGTTCTCTTCGAAGTCCAGCTCGAACACGCGCAGCGGGTTACGGGTGTATTCGATCGGCGTCGCGATCGCCACCAGCGGCAGCACCACGTCGCATTTCTTGATGTGATACTCGATCCACTCGGAATGGATGCTGATGTCGCCTTCCACGAAGTGGAAACGCGGGTTGTCGAGGAAGCGGCTGATGGCATCAGAGCCGATGTCCAGACCGTAGATGTCATAACGATCGTCGCGCAGCAGGCGCTCGGTCAGGTGGTTACCGATGAAACCGTTGACCCCGAGGATCAGCACGCGGGTGCGGCGCTTCATCACGGCATTCGGCTTGGCGGCCAGACGCACGTCGGTGACGATGCCCATTTCCTGCGCCAGGCGGCTGCCCTGTACATACAGGCCGCTTTCGTTCTGACCGGCGACGATCTCCAGCGCGCCTTCGCCACAAGCGATGACCAGCGGCGCGGTGCTCAGCACGGTGCCCGGTTGCTTATCGTGTTGGGTATCCAGCACGCGAGAGCGCCAGACGATCAGCTTGCGCTGGCCGAGGTAGCTGAAGGCCCCCGGGTACGGTTCGGTGACGGCGCGTACCAGGTTGTTGATCTCTTTGGCGGATTTGTGCCACAGGATCTCGCCGTCCGCCGCGGTGCGGCGACCGAAGTAGCTGGCCTGGGACTCATCCTGCTTGGTGAAGCTGGCGGTGCCGTTCTTCAGCTTCGGCAGCTGCTCTTTCAATACGGCCTGCGCGGCTTCCAGCACTTTTTTGTGCAGCGTCAACGCGGTGTCGTTGTCGGCGATGGTCACTTTCTGCTGACCAACGATGTCGCCGGCATCCGGGCGCTTCACCATCTTGTGCAGCGTGGCGCCGGTTTCGGTTTCGCCATTCACCAACGCCCAGTTCACCGGCGCACGGCCACGGTAGCGCGGCAGCAGCGAACCGTGCAGGTTGAAACCGCCCAGCGGCGCCAGCGACAGGATCTCGTCGCTCAGCATGTGACGGTAATAGAACGAGAAGATCACGTCCGGCTGCAGTTCGCGAATGCGATCAACCCACAGCGGGTGGTTCACATCTTCCGGCGCGTAGACCGGCAGATCCAATTCGGCGCCCAAACGGGCCACGGAGGAGAAGAAGTTGTTCTCACCAGGGTCATCAGTGTGCGTGAATACGGCCTGCACGTCATAACCCGCCTCAGTCAGCGCTTTCAGACCTGCGCAGCCAATATCATGGTAAGCAAATACAATAGCTTTCATCATTCTTCTTCCTGAGTATTGTGGTCTTGCTGTACGCCGACCACTTTCTGAACAAAATAGCGAGGACGTGCGCGCACGTCGGTATAGATGCGGCCGATGTATTCACCCAGTAGCCCCATGCCAACAAACTGGGCGCCGATAAAGGTGAACAGGACGGCGAAGAGGGTGAACACGCCGCCGGCGGCCCATTCAGGACCCAGCAGCAGACGCAGCGCAATCAGCACCAGCGCCAGCACGAAACCGGACAGCGCCACGATGCTGCCGACCACGCTGAGCAAACGCAGCGGTGTGGTGGTCAGGCAGGTGATCAGGTCGTACATCAGGTTGATCAGCTTCATCAGGCTGTATTTGGAATCGCCAAACTCGCGCTCGGCGTGGCGCACTTCGATTTCGGTGGTGCGACGGGCGAAGGTGTTCGCCAGAATAGGGATAAAGGTGCTGCGTTCATGACAGTGCAGCATCGCCTCCACGATATGACGACGATAGGCGCGCAGCATGCAGCCGTAGTCCCCCATCGACTTGCCGGTGGCGCGTTGAATCATCATGTTGATCACCCGCGAGGCGCTTTTGCGGAACCAGGAGTCCTGACGGTTGGCGCGCACGGTGCCCACTACGTCATAGCCCTCTTCCGCCACGCTGACCAAGCGCGGGATCTCTTCCGGCGGGTTCTGCAGATCGGCGTCCAGCGTAATCACCAGATCGCCGGTCACCTGGTTGAAACCGGCCATAATGGCCGAGTGCTGGCCATAGTTGCGGTTCAGCAGGACGGCGATCACGTGGCTGTCCGGCTTTTCCGCCGCTGCGGTCAGCATGTCAGCGGAGTTGTCGCTGCTGCCATCGTCGACGAGGATGATTTCATAAGGCTGAGACAACTGCTTACAGGCGGCGGTAGTACGCTCCAGCAACGCCGGCAAACTTTCCTGCTCGTTGTATACCGGGATGACTATCGACACTTTTTTAATCGGTTCAACGCGAGACACGTAAAGACTCCACAACAGAAGACAAGGCATTGACCACGCGATCGACATCGGCGTCGGTCATATCAGGGAATAGCGGTAAGGTGCACAGCCGCGCCGAGTTCCATTCGGTGTTCGGCAAAGAAAGCTGCGGGTAACGCTCACGGTAGAATTTCTGGGTATGGGCGGCGCGGAAATGCAGCCCGGTACCGACGCCAACCTCTTTCAGGCGCTCCATCAGCTGGTCGCGATCGATGCCGCAACGTTCTGGATCGACGCGGACCATAAACAGGTGCCAGGCGTGATCATGCGGGTAATCCGGCACGCCCAACGGTTGGAACGGCGAGCCTTCCAGCGCCTTCAGGTAGCGCTGCGCCAGCGCTTTACGGCGCGCGTTCAGCTCAGCGAAGCGCGACAGTTGCACCACGGCGATCGCCGCGTGAATGTCGGACAGGTTGTATTTGTAACCCGGCTCCACCACTTCGGCCTGCGGTTTGCGGCCGAGCTGTTGGCGGTCGAAGGCATCGACGGCCAGACCGTGGAATTTCAGGCAACGCAGGCGATCCGCCAGCGCATCGTCGTCGGTGGCGATCAGGCCGCCTTCGGCGCAGGTCACGTTTTTAATCGCGTGGAACGAGAAAATCGCCGTGCCGCGTGCGCCGACCCATTCGCCGTTGTAACGCGTACCGACCGCGTGAGCGGCGTCTTCGATCAACGGCAGACGGTGGCGTTCGGCCACGGCGCGCAGCGCGTCCATCTGCAGGGGAGCCCCAGCGTAATGCACCGGAACGATCGCTTTGGTTTTCGGGGTGATGGCGGCCTCGACATCGGCGGCGCTAACCATCAGCGTATCACGGTCAACGTCGATCATCACCGGCGTGGCGCCCAGCAGCTCGATCATGTTGAGGGTGGAAACCCAGGTTTGCGAGGGGGTGATGACTTCGTCGCCGGGACCGATGCCGAGCGCCATCAGCGTGATGTGCATGCCCGCGGTGGCGGAACTGACGGCGATGGCGTGCTTACAACCGAAGGTGGAACAGAAGTCGCTTTCCAATTGCTGGTTTTGCGGCCCGGTGGTGATCCAACCTGAACGCAACACTTTCTCTACCGCGGCGATTTCTTCATCGCCGATGGCCGGGCGAGAGAAAGGCAAAAATTGATCCATAGTTAACCCCAAACGTATCGAACTGCTTTTGATGACACTGTAAATCCCTTTCGTTTAACGAATATTAAACGCCAGAGAAGAATCGTTTCCGTGGATTAACTGCCAATGTAAGGCCGCAAGCTTAACTAAACCTTAAGACGAGACTTGTCATCAGTGGGTTAACTGATTGGTGGGTGTCGCCATCATCAATTTAAAATCATTATTAAAATCAATTTATTATGTTTTTAAATAATTATTTACTTATTTTATTTTTGCCGAATCAAGCGTAGCACGTCATCGACGTTTTTCAAGAAAATCGACGAGAAAATGAGAGGCAGCACAATATTGGTCAATGCTTACCCCGCTATTTATATTCACTATGTTTAGTTTTCGTTTATGTTGTGGAACGCTGGCGGAGAAATCTAAGCCGTTTTGGTCATGATCCAACGCTGTTCTCCCACCCATTGCAGGTGGAAATCCACTTCGTAGATCTGCGACAGCAGTGCGGGCGCCATCACCTCACGCGTCACGCCCTGCGCCACCAGCCGCCCGGCGTGCAGCAACCAAACCCGATCGGCCTGCTGCAAGGTATGATTCAGATCGTGCGCGCACACCAGAGCGCTGCGCCCGCTCTGGCAAAACTCCCGCAGCAGGCGATCCAGCGCAACTTTCTGTGCCACGTCCAGGCTGTTGGTCGGTTCATCCAACAGCAACAGCCGACTGTGCGGATTGACGCTGGGCCACACCTGCAACAGCACCGCCGCCAGCCGCACCCGCTGCCATTCGCCGCCAGAAAGCTGCGTCAGCATGCGCGACAGCTTATCCGCCAGCTTCAGGCGCTGGCACAGATAGAGGATGGCGTGCTCCACATCAGTTTGCGGCGCTGCCGCGGGCCGATGCAACGCCAAATACTGAAATACCGGCATCAGCGACACCGGCGGCTGTTGCTGGCTGAGGTAACCGCGCCGGCATGCCAGTTCGCTCCCCGAATAATCGGACAGCGCGCGTTCGTTCAGGCGGACCTCGCCCAGCCCCGGCAACATGCCCGCCACCCGCGCCAACAGGGTGCTCTTCCCCGCGCCGTTCGGGCCGATCAGATGGACCTGCAACCCGCCGTCAATCTGTGCCGAAAAAGGCGCCAGGCGCCCCGCCACGCCAACCTCAACGAGCTGCAGCATCCGTCTTATCCCGCCAGCGCTTGTTTCACCGCCGCCACCAGCGCCGGATCTTCCGGCGTAGTGTCAGGCGAGAAGCGCTGGATCACCGTACCGTCGCGCGCGACGAGGAATTTCTCGAAGTTCCACAGAATATCGCCGGCGTGCTTCGGCGCGCGGCCTTTGCTGGTCATCCGCGCCAGGAATTCGCTGCCCTCTGGGGCGGTGGCCTCCGGCTGCGCGGCAATCAGCGCCTGATACAGCGGATGGCGGTGGTCGCCGTTCACCTCAATCTTGGCGAACATCGGGAATTGCACGCCGAAGGTGCCACGGCAAAACGCCAGGATCTCTTCGTTGCTGCCCGGCTCCTGGCCCAGGAATTCATTGGACGGGAACCCCAGCACTTCCAGGCCCCGATCGCGATAGGTTTCGTACAGCGCTTCCAGTCCTTCGTACTGCTTGGTCAGGCCGCACTCAGAGGCCACGTTGACCACCAGCAGCACCTTGCCCTGATAGGCGCCCAACGTGGTGGCCTGATTTTCGATGGTTTGTAACGGCAGGTTGTAGATTGGCTTGCTCATCGGTTGTCATCCTTTAGTTTTAATCGCAGGTGAATGAAGAAAACTACCTTACGCCTTTTGCCCGGGTCAGTAACCAGATAAATAGCGGCGCCCCCAGCGTGGCGGTCACCACGCCGATCGGCAACTCGGCCGCCAGTAGCGCAACGCGGGCGATCACATCGGCCACCAGCAATACGCCGGCTCCCGCCAGCGCACAGGCCGGCAGCAGATAGCGTTGGTCGGTCAGGCCGGTGAGCCGCAGAATATGCGGGATCACCAGCCCGACGAAGCCGATCACGCCGGCAAGCGCCACGCTGACACCGACCAGCCAGCCGATCGCCAGCACCAGCAGATTGCGCCACACATGCAGCGACAGCCCGAGCTGCCGCGCCTGCACTTCGCCCAGCGCCATCAGATTGAGCGCTCGGCCCTGGCCGCACAGCCACAGCAGCACCGGCAACAACGCCAGCACCAGCCACTTTTGACGCCAGTCGACACCGCCGAAACCGCCCATCATCCAGTACATCAGCTGCCGCAGATCGAGGCTGGTGCTGAAATAGACCGCCCAGGTCATCAGCGCGCTGCACACGATGCCCAGCGCTACGCCAACCAGCAACAGCCGCGCATTGGTCAGGCGCCGCCGGCGAGCAAACCACAGCAGCAAGAAAGTCATCGCCAGCGCGCCGGCTATCGCGGCGGCGCTCATCAGCGCCACCGGCAGCAGACCGTGGCCCAACAATACCGTCAGCACCAGCGCTACGCCGGCGCCGTTCGCCACGCCCAGCAGGCCCGGTTCCGCCAGTGGGTTTTCAAACAGCGCCTGCATCACCGCACCCGCTACCGCCAGGGCGGCGCCAACCAGCATCACCGCCAGCGCGCGCGGCAAACGCAGTTGCCAGACAAACAGCTGCGCACGATCGCTGAACCACGCCGACGGCCATATCCATTGATCCCCGGCGCACAGGCTGAACAACAACGCCACCGCCACGCCCAACGCCAACAGCATGACCTGGCGTTTGTCGTGGTAACGTTGGTGTTGCAACAGTAAGGTGAAGGTACGGCTGGTTGGCATGGCGCGGCGGTTCCCTGCCGGCCGCTATCGTGGCCGGATAATTGACGTCTGAGTCGAATATTAGGGGGTTAACGCCGCAAGGGGAAGCCTTGCGTTGGCGATGGCGCAGGAAAGCAGCGGCTGGCCCTGCCCGTCATCGCAACGATGATGGCAAAACCAGCCGCCGATAAACTCAGGGGTTAACGATGCGGGCCAGGGTTGCCTTGCGGATAAGGCTGGCCGCGGCCGTCATCGCCACGACCATGATCGCCGCGATCGTCATGACGCCGGTCATGGTCGCGATTATCGCGATCGCCGTGGAACGGATTGCCGCTGCGCGCCGGCTCGCGATGCTCATACCCGCGCGGTGGCGAAGGTTGCCAACGCCCACCGTCCCAGTACAAGCCACGCGCATTGCGCTCGCCGAGGCCACGCCCCTGATGCGCATGCCACCATTGCGGTGGACGCCAGTCGTAGCCATCCCAGTAGTAACCGCGGCGGTCCTGATCCCCCAGATGCAGGGAAACGCCCGGTACGTTGATATCGACGGACACATCGGCCTGCGCCGCCAGCGGCAGCAACAGAGGGAAACACACCAGCAACAGGATCTTTTTCATTTTGCCTTCTCACTCTATTTTTCTTGCTGCAGTGGTTATATCAGTGCGTTTATTTAGCGACTATCTCACCGATGCCTATTTTCAGATCGTTTTCGACGGCCTTACACAATCCCTACACTGTTTGCCACCGCCTTTAATTATCATAGTCGCTGACAAGGCTTAACAAATAACTGACGCCGCTTAAGCCGCGCGACAATTATAATTAAGTGGATTCCCACCGGAGGATAATAGGATGATTAAACGTATAGGTATGCTGCTGGCCGTGGTGGCCCTGGCCTCAACCCTCAGCGCCTGCTGCTGGGGCCCTCACTGGGGCGGTGGTCACCGCGGCGATGGCCCTGGCCATTATTACGGTCGTTATTGAACGAGAGAAATAAAACCACCACTCAAAAAAAATAAGATATAAGAATATTCCGCAATTAAGATTAAATAAATTTTCGCCGTGGTGATTTAATAAATATATTTAATCTCTACCTGCTCGATTAGGAATAAACTGAATTTTGCCCCAAAAATAAATATCCTCCGGCATAGCCGGAGGTTTTTCATATGCGCCTATAAGGCTCTGTTACCAGCCGCGCCCTAACAGG
>NZ_JCAXDO010000012.1:0-150036 GCF_059740205.1 Serratia sp. LTN-2
CGTTGTTTACCCTATTGCTGATGATGGTGGCGATCGCATTGGCGATCCTGTTCCGCGCGCACAACCAGGATTTGTTGCTGCAGGGTGAAGTGGATGCGCCTGAAGTGATCGTCGCTTCCAAAGCGAAAGGCCGGGTGGTTGAACGCCTGATTGAGCGCGGCGACGACGTGAAAAGCGGTCAGTTGATCATCCAGCTCGACAGCCCTGAACTGATAGCGCAACTGCGTTCCGCACAGGCGACGCGCGACGAAGCCAAGGCGCAGCTCGATCAGTCGCTGAACGGCACCCGTGAAGAGAGTATCCGCAACCTGCGCGCCAACCTGGCGCAGGCCGAAGCGCAGTACCGCAATGCGCAAAATGACTACAACCGCAACCTGAGCGTGGCCGGCAAAGGCTATATCTCGAAGTCCGAGCTGGACGCTTCGCGCCGCGCGCGCGACACCGCCTTCCAACAGGTACAGGCGGCCAAAGCCAATCTGGATGAGGGCATCAACGGCGATCGCGTCGAGCTGCGGCAACAATATGCGGCGGCGCTGCGGGCGGCGGAAGAGAACCTGCTGCAGATCCAGGCGCAGACCGACGACCTGCAGGTAAAAGCGCCGGTGGACGGTGAAGTGGGGCCGATCCCGGCCGAAGTGGGTGAACTGCTGAATGCCGGCAGCCCGCTGGTGACGCTGATCCGAGTGCCGGACGCTTACTTCGTGTTTAACCTGCGCGAAGACATCCTGGCCCACGTGCGCAAAGGCGACAAGGTCAAGCTGCGGGTGCCGGCGCTGAAGGACAAAATGATCGACACCGAGGTGCGTTACATCGCACCGCTGGGGGATTACGCCACTAAACGCGCCACCCGCGCCACCGGCGACTTCGACCTGAAAACCTTCGAAGTGCGCCTGTATCCGTCACAGCCGGTGGACGGCCTGCGTCCGGGGATGAGCACCTTATGGCAATGGAAAGAGTAAGGGCCGGCTGGCGCTGCTTCAGTCACGCGTTCGACAAAGAGTGCCGCGTCGCCTTTCGCAGCCCGGTGGTGCACTGGCTGAGCTGGATCTTTCCGCTGATCCTGTTTGTGCTGATCAGCAGCAACTTCTCCGAAGGCACGCTGCTCGATCTGCCGGTCTCGGTGGTGGATAGCGATCACAGCCCGCTGTCCAAATCGCTGACGCGCCGGCTGGATGCGGGTTCGCACGCCCACGTCGAGGCTTACGGCGGCGGATTGCCGGAGTCGCTGAACCGCCTGCGCAGCGCGCAGGATTACGCGTTGCTGTACATCCCGCCGGACTTTGAGGCCAACGCGCTGTCGGGCAAGCAGCCGAGCGTGGTGATGTACTACAACGCGCTGTTCTACGGCGCTGGGCTGTACTCCACCCAGGACTTCGGCGGCCTGATGAACGAAATCAACGCCAGCACCCGCAGCATCATCGCCACCGAGATGGGTAAATCGCTGCCGCCGCTGGCGGACGTGACGCTCTCCTACGGCAGCCTGTTCAACGCCAGCGGCAGCTATATCTACTACCAACAGTTTGCCGCCACTATTCACCTGCTGCAGCTGTTCGTGGTGACCTGCATGATCTACGTGCTGGCGCGCAGCAAATCGCTGCTGCAGGCCAAGCCGTTCAGCCTGGCGCTGCTTGGCAAGCTGGCGCCCTACACGCTGTGTTTCACCACCCTGCTGATGGTGGAGATCGCGGCGCTGGTGGGCATCTTTGACGCCCGCGTCAGCGGCAATCCGCTGTTTATGCTTATGATCGGCCTGTTCTACGTGATGGCGGCGCAGAGCATCGGCCTGCTGCTGTACACCTTTACCGGCAGCACCATCACCGCGTACAGCCTGATCGGTATTTTGGTCAGTATCGCAATGACTTTCTCCGGCATGGCGGTGCCTGAGCTGTCGATGCCGCTGCCGGCGCGCATCATTTCCAACATCGAACCGTTGACCCACGCGCTGTACGCGATGTTCGACGTGTTCCTGCGCCAGGTGCACGCTAGCGCCATCTTCAGCGTGTGCGCGCTGCTGGCGGTCTATCCGCTGGTGGCCGCGCTGCTGGTGCGCAGCCGCCTGCCGGCGCGGCTGGCAAAAGAGGGGAACGCCGGATGAAGCTCTATTGGCAAACCTTCGTTAAGGTGCTGCTCGGCATGCTGGAGCGGCCGGTGTGGCTGATGCTGATCCTGTCGCTGTGTATCATGAGCCTGGTGTACGCCAACCGCACGGTGTGGGATCTGCCGGTGGGGGTGATCGATCAGGATCACAGCACCGCCAGCCGCCAGCTGATCCGCCAACTGGACGCCACCTCCAAGATCGCCATTGAAACTTACGACAGCCTGGAGCAGGCGCAGCGCGATCTCGGCTGGCGCAAGCTGTTTGCGGTGCTCATCATGCCGGTGGATCTGGAGAAGAAAATTCTCAGCGGGCAGAACATCGTGGTGCCGATGTACGGTGACGCCACCAACCGCCTGGCTAACGGCCAGATCCAACAGGACGTGGTGGCGGCCTACCAGCAGTTGTTGACGGAGTACAACAACGGGCTGCTGCTGCGCAGTGGCTTCAGCGAACGGCAGGCGCAGATATTGCTGACGCCGATACTGGGACAAACGCTGGACGTGTTTAACCCCGGCATCAGCTTTGCGGCGATCATCTTCCCCGGCCTGCTGGTGATGCTGTTGCAGCACTCGCTGCTGATCGCCTGTATCCGCGTCAATATCGCCATGAAGAGCATGCCCGGTGGCAAGGCGCCGCTGGCGGCGCACCTCGGCGGGCTGACGGCGCTGCTGCCGATCTGGCTGTTCCTGTCGATCGTGCTGTTCGTGCTGTGGCCGTGGGTCTTGGGCTATCGGCAGACGGCGAACATCGCCGAACTGCTGCTGCTGACCTTCCCGTTCCTGCTGGCGGTATTGGGGCTGGGCAAGCTGGTAACCGAGTGCCTGCGCAGCGTCGAGATGATCTACCTGACGCTGGCGTTCATCACCACGCCGATCTTCTATCTGTCCGGCACCATCTGGCCGCTGCAGTCGATGCCGGCCTGGGTGCGCGCCATTTCGTACAGCATTCCCTCCACCTGGGGCACCAAGGCGATCGCCGGCGTCAACCAGATGGGGCTGTCGCTGAATGAAGTGTGGGGCGACGTGGTGATGATGTTGATACTCGGCGTGGTCTATACCCTGCTGGGCTTCGGCGTGGGTTTCTTGCGCAACAGCGTGGCGCTGCGCGGGATGTTCAGGAAGCGGCGAGTGTAGGGGATAAATAAAGGCGCCATTTTCGGTGCCTTTATTATTTCATATTATCTATGTATTTAATTTGTTTTGTTTTGTTTAGTTGGTTGCTGGTTTTTTTTTGATTTTTTATCTTTCCTTTGGTAATTATAATTGCCGATAGATTTATGGAATTAATGGTCGGCGTTAATTTTATCTGTAACGTGTTATTTAAAGGATGGAATAATATGTCAACAATAAGAACGCTTACATTTGACGAGATGAAACTGATTGGCGGTTGTGGCGATGGGCATAACGGCGGCGATCGTGACAGCCCAAGCAGAGGTGCACCAAACTCTTGTGCCAATCAGGTTGGAATGGGCATTATCATTGGCGCATTTACCGGTTTTTCCGGCGGCCCGCCAGGGATGATAGGCATGGCAGTTGCCGGCGGCTTGATGGGGGCAGTTTCTTGCGCAGATAACAGCCCAGCAAGAAGCAATAAGAATAACGATGGTGCTTTGGGAGGCAATAAAAATGCCAATAGTGTTAATGGGCAGTGTCGCCGGTGATGTGAGTGTCGTTTCTGGGGCATCAAAATAGAGGTTAGAATGATGGCCAATAAACGTCTGGTCAACCTGCTTTGCAATATGGTGGCCTTAACATTGAGCATATTGCTTATTTCGTTCTCCTCACTGCATATTATTTCATACGGAGAACATTTGGCAGATGCGGCCATTGCGGTTTTCACATATTTTGGTATCAGAAGCTGCTGTCTGATGGGGGTAAGCTTATTCCAGTGGTTCCACGGTGGGAATAATCGCATTCCTCTTGATAAATAAACCATGCCGGCAGCGTCTGCTGCCGGCATTGTCTTTGCTAAGATACCAACTCCAGCCCTGCCACCCGGCGCCAGTAGCCGTTGCAGTCGGCGCGGTCGGCCAAGGCCAGCGGCTGTTCGCCGCGTTCATTGGCGCGGAAGGCGTCGATTTGCGCCAGCGTCTCGGCGCCCTGCGGCGATAGCCGCACGATGTCCACCAACCCTTGCATGCTCGGCAGCTCGTTGCCGAGGTTGTAGCAGTAGCCGCTCATGGTCTGGATGCCATTGAGCACGAACACCTGCTGTTGCTCTTGGGAGCGCATCATGCGGCCCTGCGGATATTTGATGCAGCAGGTTTCGCACTCGTCCTTGCCGCGGTTCTCCGAGCGGGCGGTGAAGCAGCGCGCCGAATAGGCCAGCGGCAGGTGGCCGTAGCTCAGCACCTCCACCTCGAAATCGTGGCGGAAGCCCAGCTCGTCGCACTGCGTCAGCAGGTTGGCCAGCCAGTCGCGCGACAGCTCGACCGGCATGCACCAGCGCACCATGCCCTGGCGGCGCAGCAGGCGCAGGGTATAGGCGTTGTAGCAGTTCAGCGCATGGCCGGCGACGAACGGCAAACCGCGTTCCGCCGCCATGTTCACCGCGCCCAGATCGTTGGCTTCAAGCAGGAACTCGCCGTTCTCCACATAGCGTTTCAGCTCATTCAGCTCGGACGGCGCCTGCAGCAGCGCCAGCGTGGAGATCACCACCTGCTTGCCGCTGCGGGCGATTTCGCGCGCCAGCGCCAGCCAATCGCCGACCTTCATCTCGCGCCGTTTGGTGCAGACGCTCTCGCCGAGGTAAATGATGTCGGCGCTGCTCTCCGCCGCCTGTTGATAGAACGCCGCGATGTCGGTTTTCGGCCAGTAGTAGAGTACCGGCCCCAGTGCGTATTTCATGTTTCCTCCGGCTACTGCCATTTGCGGTGATAGGCGCCCAGCGTGGTCTGGGTGCCTTCGGACATCGCGCCCAGCGTCTCCATCCAGGCGGCGTCAGCGCGGTAGGCGGCAGGATTGGCCTGGCAACGATCGATCGCCTGGCGCCAGACGCGTGCCACCTGGCTGACGTAAGCCGGGCTGCGCTGGCGGCCTTCGATCTTCACCGAGGCGATGTTGGCGGCCAGCAGCTCCGGCAGCAGCTCCAGCGTATTGAGGCTGGTGGGCTCTTCCAACGCGTGGTAGCGCACGTCGTCCACCAGATAGCGGCCCTTGCACAGCGTCGGGTAACCGGCGTTTTCATGATCCTGGTAGCGATCGATCAGCACGTCGTTCAGGCGCGACTCCATGCCCTGAGGGGTTTGCTGCCAGCGCACGAAACGCGCCGGCGAGCAGGCGCCGACGGTGTTCGGCGACTCGCCGGTCAGGTAGGAAGAGAGATAGCAGCGTCCTTCGGCCATGATGCACAGGCTGCCGAAGGCGAACACTTCCAGCGGCACCGGGCTGGTACGTGCCAGCTGTTTCACCTGATGCATCGACAGCACGCGCGGCAGCACCACCCGGCCCACCTCGAAGTTGCGCTGGTAAAAACGGATCGCTTCCTCGTTGGTGGCGGAAGCCTGCACTGAAACGTGGCGCTCCAGTAGCGGGTAGCGCTGAGCGGCGTATTCCAGCATCGCCAGATCCGCCAGAATCAGCGCGTCGGCGCCCAGTTGGGCCGCCATATCCACCGCGCGCTGCCAGCGGGCATAGCCGTCGGGATGGGCGAAGGTGTTGATGGCGATATGCAGTTTGCGGCCGTGGCGATGCACGTAATCAACCGCTTCCTGCAGCTTTTTCTCGGTGAAGTTGAGGCCGGCGAAGTGGCGCGCGTTGGTATCGTCTTTCAGACCGATGTAAACGGCGTCGGCGCCGTTATCCACCGCGGCCTTCAGGGCCGGCAGGTTGCCGGCGGGACAAAGCAGCTCCATAGATTTATCCTGGCTTAGCCGTACGCCCGGCCGGGCGCACGCTGTCTTTAAAGGTTGCCGACGGCGGTGTTCCGCCGGCAAACGCGATTTGGGGAGGCCATTTTAGGCAAAGGGGCACACACAGGTTTTGATTTGGGGCAGCTTATGGCGTATTGATAAACATGGCGGTGAAATGCACTGTTTGTTGATATAGACCGCTGAAGCCGCGCGCCAGTGTGGCAAAATAGCGGTAGTCCGTATTGAAAGGAGTGGATGACCGTGTTGGAACAACTACGAGCACGCCTTGTGCGCCAGGGGCCGTCGCTGATGCGCGTCCCGCTGAAATTCACGCCGTTCGCTCTGCAGCGCCAACTGCTGCAGCAGGTGCTGAGCTGGCAGTTCCGCCAGGCGTTGGCGGATGGCGATCTGGAATTTCTCGAATCGCGCTGGTTGAAGATCGAAGTTCGCGATCTGGCGCTACACTGGTTTATGACGGTAGAAAACGACAAACTGGTAGTCAGCCAGCACGCCGAAGCGGACGTCAGCTTCAGCGGCGACGCCAACGATCTGATCCTGATCGCGGCGCGCAAGCAAGATCCGGATACGCTGTTCTTTCAGCGTCGGCTGCAGATTGAAGGGGATACCGAATTGGGCCTGTATGTGAAAAATTTGATGGACGCCATCGAGCTGGAAAGCATGCCTGCGCCGCTGCGCATGGGGTTGCTGCAGTTGGCTGATTTTGTCGAAGCAGGGCTGCAGGAGGGCACGGCGTCGGCTTCCCGTGTGGCGGTATCATGCTGATCCGCGTAGAGATCCCGGTAGACGCGGCGGGCATCGACGCCTTGCTGCGCCGCGCCTTTGGCCGCGACGACGAAGCCGATCTGGTGCAGCAGCTGCGCGAAGACGGCCTGCTGACGCTGGGCGTGGTCGCCACTGACGACGAAGGCGGAGTAGTGGGTTACGCCGCGTTCAGCCCGGTGGATGTGGCCGGCGAAGATCGCCAATGGGTGGCGCTGGCGCCGCTGGCGGTGGACGAAAGCCTGCGCCGCCAGGGGCTGGCTGAAAAGCTGGTGTACGAAGGCTTGGATTCGCTGAACGAATTCAGCTACGCCGCGGTGGTGGTGCTGGGCGATCCGGCCTACTACGGCCGCTTCGGCTTTAAACCGGCTGCCTCCTATGGCTTGAACTGCCGCTGGCCGGGCACGGAAAACGCGTTCCAGGTGTATCCGCTGGCGGAAGACGCCCTGAAGGGCGTCAGCGGCGAAGTGGCTTTTTCGGCGCCGTTTAATCGCTTTTAACGATCGGCAACAAATACTCAAGCGACAGCGGCGGGTGATTCACCAGCCGCTCTTTTTGTATTTTGCTCAGCTGTTTGAGTTGGCAGTTCAGCTCTTCTGTGGTGTCTATGTGTCTGAGTGAAGCGGATGGTGACACCAAACAGGGAACTCAATAATCGCCCCTAAAAATGCTGCAATGCATTTTTACTCAGTTCTTGGTTGCCGAACCCTTTTTTGAGTGATTTGCATAATTTATTGATTTTATGTGATGTTTTTAGACGCTTTGAAAAAGGGTTTTTTAAAAGATATACCGATTTTCTTCCAACAATCAGATGATTAGCGCTAAGATTCAACGGTGCACTGCCGTACAGGCAGCTTAGAAATGGAGAAAATAAATGGCCGATATCACGCCTAAGTGCACTGCCGTACAGGCAGCTTAGAAAGACAGCAAACACACCATCACAGATCACACCGGGTGCACTGCCGTACAGGCAGCTTAGAAAAATACGGCACATTCAACGCCCTGCGTCCGTTCGTGCACTGCCGTACAGGCAGCTTAGAAAAAACAAAGCAGGCAAGAAGCCATGCGATCAAGGTGCACTGCCGTACAGGCAGCTTAGAAAACTGGTGCTCCACCGTCGCGTTGTTGGCCAGCGTGCACTGCCGTACAGGCAGCTTAGAAAATTCCATTAGCTGCTCAGGCGTCATACCTTGCGTGCACTGCCGTACAGGCAGCTTAGAAAGACGGGGGTGATCAAAATGTCGCTGACAGACTGTGCACTGCCGTACAGGCAGCTTAGAAATTCATGGTCACCAGCTCACAAGGTCTGGCACTGTGCACTGCCGTACAGGCAGCTTAGAAAGTAAAACGGAGGGGTCGTCTGACTACCGAATAGTGCACTGCCGTACAGGCAGCTTAGAAAAGCTGCGGAAACACTTTCGCGAAAACACGAAGGTGCACTGCCGTACAGGCAGCTTAGAAAATAACTGACGCTTAACGGGTCAGTCTTCCACCGTGCACTGCCGTACAGGCAGCTTAGAAATTGACGCTATATGTCGCGCTAGGGACAAATCCGTGCACTGCCGTACAGGCAGCTTAGAAAGGCTCCCCGGCCTCAAAGGCGCGGGTGGCAGAGTGCACTGCCGTACAGGCAGCTTAGAAAGATGCGGATTCGGCGCAGGCGAAGCAGATCAGGTGCACTGCCGTACAGGCAGCTTAGAAAGGAGGGGTTCAGATGTATGCCGGATGGCGCTAGTGCACTGCCGTACAGGCAGCTTAGAAAAGTGGAAGAGTCGGCATCGTCGTCTCCTTTGCGTGCACTGCCGTACAGGCAGCTTAGAAAGTCGACTTTGTCGTTCAGGGCCAGCGCACGCAGTGCACTGCCGTACAGGCAGCTTAGAAAAGCTATTAACGCAATACGGAATGAAGCATTGCGTGCACTGCCGTACAGGCAGCTTAGAAAAAACCGGGGCTGGTTATACCGTCGATAAATATGTGCACTGCCGTACAGGCAGCTTAGAAAAGCAGCAGCGGATCGGGATCTTTGCTGTTTCGGTGCACTGCCGTACAGGCAGCTTAGAAAAAGCAGCGCGCGACTCTTTCAGAACGGTGTGCATGCACTGCCGTACAGGCAGCTTAGAAATTGCGATCGACGCAGAGCTCTGGCAGATTGGCGTGCACTGCCGTACAGGCAGCTTAGAAATTGGAGCATAACCCTTCGATGGTAAGGAGATAGTGCACTGCCGTACAGGCAGCTTAGAAAGATCGCACCACCATAGAGTCGGCCCCACTTAAGTGCACTGCCGTACAGGCAGCTTAGAAACACTGGCCGAGTGCATGAAGCAGGCGGCTAAAGGTGCACTGCCGTACAGGCAGCTTAGAAAACGATCGACTCGGTGGCGAAAACCGGCACGTTGTGCACTGCCGTACAGGCAGCTTAGAAAACTCGAACGGCACGCGGAAGTCATTCAAGTGCGTGCACTGCCGTACAGGCAGCTTAGAAATCGCTACCAGCTTCGATAGCCTCAGAAACAAGGTGCACTGCCGTACAGGCAGCTTAGAAATGATCGCAGGCGACGAAGTGGCCGTTTTTAAAGTGCACTGCCGTACAGGCAGCTTAGAAAATGCGCCGCTTAGGCCGCAGTATCCGGCGCTCGTGCACTGCCGTACAGACAGCTTAGAAATCAACTTCAACTAGCCAGCGACCATCAACCAGGTGCACTGCCGTATAGGCAGCTTAGAAAGTAGGGAGAGGGGTACTACTATCCCTGGCGTCGTTCACTGCCGTACAGGCAGCTTAGAAATGTCAGCGTCGGAAGCCCGTTTCATCGCCACCGTTCACTGCCGTATAGGCAGCTTAGAAAAGTGCGCTCATGTAGCCGGGGCGTCGTCCGCGTTCACTGCCGTATAGGCAGCTTAGAAATATGGCCGGGGGTATGCAGACGGCGGTCTTGTGTTCACTGCCGTACAGGCAGCTTAGAAATCGAACGCCGGCGGGTCGATGTCCTGCGCATTGTTCACTGCCGTTCAGGCAGCTTAGAAACGATGACCAGCAACGAAAGCAGCTGCGCCATGGTGCACTGCCGTACAGGCAGCTTAGAAAGTCTCGCATGATTCGGGTCTAGTAACCGTCTAGTGCACTGCCGTACAGGCAGCTTAGAGAGTAAGGTGATATGGAGGTGGTGTCGGGGCTGTGTGCATTCCGTACAGGAAAAGTATAGGAAAAAGTAATACCTACTGAGCATATTTCGGGAACGATCAATAAATGGATGATTTTATTTTTCTGATTGATGGATATTGACTCGGTTGCAACGGATTTCCCTAGAAAAACGTGGTAGAACGTTGGTGCCGTTGTCATTGATATGTATTGCTTGCTATTTATTTAAATTGTAATTATTTCGTTATGGATGAGAAATATAACAATGACAAATACCCTTTCTCCCTCAGAGCTAAAAACAATTCTGCACTCGAAACGAGCCAATTTGTATTACCTACAATATTGCCGAGTTTTAGTGAATGGCGGCCGCGTCGAATATGTCACGGATGAAGGAAAACAGTCCCTGTACTGGAATATACCTATCGCTAACACCACAGCCATCATGTTGGGAACCGGAACCTCAGTTACACAGGCTGCAATGCGTGAGTTTGCTCGCGCAGGTGTGTTGGTCGGATTTTGCGGTGGCGGCGGCACGCCTTTATTTTCCGCCAACGAAGTGGAAGTCGCTGTCTCATGGCTGACACCGCAGAGCGAGTATCGTCCTACGGAATACCTTCAGAACTGGGTTAGCTTTTGGTTCGACGAGGAGAAAAGGCTTGAGGCTGCCCGAATTTTTCAACAGGTGCGTATAGAACAAATTAAACGGCATTGGTTGGGTGCCCGAATGCAACGCGAAGATGGATTTGTCTTGAATGAAGAGCGGTTATTGGCGTTGGTTGAACGCTATCAATCAAAGCTTAGCGAAAGTGCAACGCACAATGAATTGATGTTGCAGGAAGCGGTAATGACCAAAGCGCTATATAAGTTAGCGGCGGAAGCAGTCAGCTATGGCGATTTCATTCGAGCCAAGCGTGGCGGCGGCAGCGATCTGGCTAACCGTTTTCTCGACCACGGTAATTACCTGGCCTATGGTCTGGCGGCGACAGCAGCCTGGGTAACCGGCTTGCCTCACGGTTTGGCTGTCTTGCATGGTAAAACGCGGCGTGGCGGGTTGGTGTTTGACGTGGCGGATCTGATAAAAGATGCACTTATACTGCCCCAGGCATTTATCGCGGCGATGGCGGGGGAAGAGGAGCAAGAATTTAGGCAACGTTGCCTGAATGGCTTTCAGCGGGCAGATGCATTGGATTTGATGATCGATACCCTGCAGGCAACTGCCTCACGCTTGGGTGCAGGCACCCCATGAATATTTTACTGATTTCGCAATGCAATAAGTTCGCGCTCACGCAAACGCGTAAAATTCTCGATCAGTTCGCAGAACGGAAAGGCGATCGCACCTGGCAAACGGCCATCACCCTGCAGGGGTTGGATACGTTGCGGCGTGCATTACGCAAGACGGCGCGCCGAAATACGGCGGTTGCCTGCCACTGGATTAGAGGGACGAACCAAACGGAGCTGTTGTGGGTGGTAGGCAATTCGCGCAGGTTTAATGTCCAGGGAACAGTTCCGACTAACAGTACTGCTCGAGACGTTTTGAGAAGCCAGGATGAGAACCATTGGCACAGCGCTGAAGCGATTGCCTTGATGGCGGGAATTGCCGGGTTGTTTCATGACTTTGGTAAAGCAAACGCTTTGTTTCAGGCTGGGCTGATACAAGCAGGAGCGAAACGGTTTCAGCCGTATCGCCACGAATGGGTTTCTCTGCGCCTGTTCCAGGCCTTTGTTGGTCAGCGGCAAGATAAGCAGTGGTTGGCCGCGTTAGCTGAAATCACCGCAGAGGATGAACCGGCTCTATTACAGCGCTTGTATCGCGATAGGCAAGGGGTGTCTGAAAGCCCGTTCAAAACCTTACCGCCGTTGGCACAGGCGATTGGCTGGTTGATCGTAGCTCATCATCGATTACCTGTATATCCTCGGCCAGATGATGCCGAACGCTACCGTGATATCCCAGACTTTGCCTGCAGCGACAGTTGGTTGGAAAATCAGCTTAACGCATGCTGGAACTCGACGAATCAGGATCACAGTGACTGGGAACCGGAGGATTTCACTCAGGTATGGCAGTTCCCGCAAGGCACACCGCTGCAAAGTGCCTTATGGTGCGCGAAAGCGCAAAAGCTGGCCCAGCGCGCACAGCAACTTGGTTCGTTGGCTCAATTCGGTAATTTGGATCAACAGTTTGCCGTTCATTTGGCGCGTTTGACGCTGATGTTGGCAGACCACGTCTATTCCGCTGGGCCAGCGATAACCGATTGGCAGGCGCCTGGGTATGCGGTATGGGCGAATACCGATCGCCAGACCGGCCAGCGTAAACAGCAACTGGACGAGCATAATATTGGCGTAGGGCAAAGGGCGTTACTATTGGGGCGTTTACTGCCGCATGTACGCAAAACGCTGCCCGCCATCACTCGCCACAAAGGCTTCAAACGCCGCTCTGCGCACGAAAGATATCGCTGGCAGGACAAGGCCTACGATGTCGCGGCCGCACTGCGGCAGCGTTCGGTTAAACAAGGCTTTTTCGGTGTGAATATGGCGTCGACCGGCTGTGGCAAAACATTTGCAAACGCCCGAATCATGTATGCATTGGCGGATGAACAGGAGGGATGTCGTTTCAGTATTGCGCTTGGCCTGCGTACGTTGACGTTGCAAACCGGTGACGCTTTACGCGACAGGCTGCATTTACAAGACGACGATCTCGCCGTGATGATCGGTTCCACGGCTGTTCAGCAACTGCATAAGACCCCTGCTTCAGATGTCGGTAGCGTTTCTGCAGAGGCTCTATTTGCCGAACATCAGTATGTTCGTTACGACGGTTCGCTGGATGATGGCCGCCTGAGCCGATGGTTGGCTCAGGATAGCCGCCTGCATAAGTTGATCAGTGCACCGGTCTTGGTCAGCACTATCGATTACCTCATTCCGGCGACGGAGGGCGTTCGCGGCGGGAGGCAAATTGCCCCGATGTTGCGCTTGCTCACTGCCGATCTGGTGCTGGATGAGCCAGATGACTTCGATATCGCTGACTTGCCGGCGCTCTGCCGTTTGGTTAACTGGGCAGGAATGCTAGGTACCCGCGTGCTGCTTTCGTCCGCGACACTCCCCCCTGCGCTGGTGCAGGCGCTGTTTAACGCTTATTGCACCGGCAGACGTGAGTATCAACGTTCCTGCTCTGAGCCGGGTGCATCGCTGAACGTTTGCTGCGCCTGGTTCGATGAGCATGGCGCTGTCAGTGCCGAGATAGATAAAGCGTCGATGTTTTTGGATGAGCACACCCGTTTTGTCACGCAGCGTATTGGCAAGCTGGAACAGCTTACGCCTTTGCGTCAGGCGGCAATGTTGCCCGTCGTGGTTGCGGGTCGGCAAAAAGAGGTGGTGTTGGAGGCTGTTGCGGCCTGTTTGCACTCAGCCATTATCCAACTGCATCAGCATCACTGCCAGCAGCATACGAGCGGTAAGAGAGTCTCCATCGGTCTGATTCGCATGGCGAATATCGATCCGTTAGTGGCGGTAGCACAATGCTTGATGCAACTCGCTCCACCGGCCGGTTACCGCATTCATTATTGCGTTTACCACAGCCAGCATCCTTTGGCGATGCGTTCGCATATCGAACGGCGGCTGGATGCCACGCTGACGCGCCACCAACCGGAAACCTTATGGGGAGTAGAGGAGATCAAGCGGGCTGTCGCGTGTGATGATGAATTGAACCATCTTTTTGTCGTACTGGCTTCACCGGTCGCGGAGGTTGGGCGTGACTGGGATCTGGATTGGGCAATCGCCGAACCCAGCTCCATGCGCTCGCTTATCCAATTGGCGGGGCGTATTCAGCGACACCGACAGCAGACGCCGGTAACGCCTAATTTGTTAATTCTCAATAAAAACATTAAAGCGCTGCGCGAGCGAAATAGCGAAGGTCTGGCGTATTGTCGGCCGGGGTTCGAATCCCGACACTTCCGGTTAGCCAGCCACGATCTGCAGGCGTTGTTGTTCCCTCAGCAGTACCAATTCCCCAGCGCTATCCCACGAATTCGCGAACGGCAAGGTGCCGGTAAGGGGCCCCTGTTCGAGAATTTGGTCGATTTGGAGCATCGCCGGTTGTGGGAAACGCTACTCGGTACGCAGAAAACCACAGAAAGCGCCGCTCTGTGGTGGCGTTATCCCCTGAGCTGGAACGCTGAAATGCAACGGCGCTACCCATTCCGTCAGTCTGCCCAAGAAGCACAGTATTACCTGTCTCTGGAGGAAGGCGAAGAAAGCATGGTGTTTGTGAATCGCGACGCTGGCTCCAGCGGCAGCAAACAGAGCGGTGATTTTGACTACCCGGGCCTGGCATTAGCAGATGGTAACAGCCTTTGGATGGATAACGATTATCCGCAGCTTTACCGCCGCCTGGCGGATACGCTGGGGATGGAGTTTGCAGAAGTCAGCGAGAGGTTTGGCGAAATCAACTTACGCGAGCTGGACGAGGACGATACCGATACGTGGCGCTTCCATCCGGCGCTTGGAGTGTTCCGCGTATTTTGAATCATAGATTTGATAATTAAGGAGCTCAATATGCCACAACAAGGACTGGCTTCTTTTATCGTGACCTACATCGAAGGACGACGGCAACCTAAGCTGGAAGCCTTCGATAAGGACGCGCAAAAGAAGCTGGCGGCAGCAACGGAGGCCGAACAAGGTGCGTTGCAACAGCTGCTGGCGCTGGAGCGGCGCGATCTGGAGCAGCGCTACGAGGTGCGGGCCTGGTTAACGGACGCCGCCGCGCGCGCCGGGCAAATCAGCCTGGTTACCCATGCCGCCAAATACACCCACAGCGATGCCAAAAGTAGCAGCGTGTACGGCGAGGGGGAAGGTGATACACGTTACTTGTCGACGGCGACATTGCTAAAACCAGCTGTCGATGCCGTCGGCAATGCCGCCGCGTTGGATGTTGCCAAGCTGCTGCAAACCGAGCATCAAGCCAACTCTCTGCTGGCCTGCCTGCAGCAGCAGGATCATTCGGCGTTAGCTGAACTTGCTGAAAATGCTGAGCAGCTTGAGCAGTGGGTCCGTGGTTTTAGCCAGGCGCTGATTAATAAACAACCCAGTTCGCATAAGTTGGCCAAGCAGATCTATTTCCCGGTGGGGGACGGTTATCATTTGCTGAGCCCGCTGTTTTCTTCCTCCCTCGCCCAGGCATTGCACGATCGTTTGCTGCATGTGCGCTTCAGCGACGAAACCAAAGAGGTAAATCAGGCGCGCAGAGCGGGACAGTGGCACTCGCAGCAATTGACCTATTTCCCGCAGACGGCGGTGATGAATATGGGGGGCACCAAACCGCAGAATATCTCTTATCTGAATAGCACACGTGGCGGGCGAGTGTGGCTGCTGCCATGTACGCCACCGGAATGGCAAAGCCTGGATAAACCGCCTTATGGCTGTAAATCCATTTTTGAACGGCATGGGCCGTTCAGCTATTTGGTGCGGAGCATAGTGGTGCAGCTGAGACATTTCTTGCTTGGGGTGCAGGAGCGAGGTAGCACCGTAGAGATCCGTCGCCACCGTCAGGCCGCTATCGATCAGATCATTGGCATGCTGTTTAACGTTGTGGCAGATATTCAACGTGAGGAATGGCTTGGCTGGAGCCGTCATGATAATTGCGAGCTGAAACCGGCGCAGCAGCTGTGGCTTGATCCCTATCGGAGTATAGATGACGAGTTGTTCCGGGCAGAACGGGAAAAAGCAGCATGGCAGGTTGAGATTGCTGATGACTTCGCCGTTTGGCTGAACCGTCAGTTGAGTAGCGAATCGATGAATATGGGAATGGTGGAGCGCCGAGAGTGGCGCACTGCGCCGCTATTCCGTCAACGGTTAAGGGAACTGGAAGACGCACTGGCGGAGGATCTCAAATGAGCCATGTGATCGTATTGCGTCATCTTCAGGTAGAGAATGCCAACGCGGTGGCGGGTTTGACCTACGGTTTTCCTGCCATTAGTCACTTTCTCGGCTACGTGCACGCGCTGTCCCGCAGGTTACAGGCTAGCCACGGCTTAACGCTGGGCGGTTGTGGTGTGATATGCCACAAGCGCCAAATTCATGCCTATTCATCAGGACGTGACTACCAGTTTGCATTGACGCGCAATCCATTGACTAAAGACGCTAAAACCGCCGCCTTCAATGAAGAAGGGCGTATGCACATGACGGTTTCTCTGGTGATTGAATGCGCCGGTGAAATTGCCAACGGCGATATCAGCTTGGATCAGCTGCAAGAACACCTTTACCGCTTATGCCAAACGCAAAAATTGGCCGGTGGCAGCATTACGCAACTGCGTGGCGTTAGCGTACGCGGCTATCCACAGCAGCCCAATGAGGTGCGGCGATTGGTATGTCGGTTGTTACCCGGTTTTGTATTGTTGGATCGCTCAGAGCTGCTACAACAACATTTCACGGCGCTAAAACAACATCAGCCGCAAGCGGAAATGCTGGATGCCTGGCTCGACTTTGCCGCATTGAAAATGCAGGCGGTGCCTGCCAATCAGGAAAAAATGCCAGAAGTGGGAGACAAGGCCGCTTGGGAATATGTTGGTAAACCTCAGCCCGGTTATTTAGTGCCGCTGATGACGGGTTATCAGCGTATTTCTCCTCTCTACCCGGCGGGTGAAGTGCTGAATGTGCGCGATGCGTCAACGCCGTTCTGTTTCGCTGAGGCCGTTTATGGCGTGGGGGAATGGTGCGGTCTGCACCGTATTCACGATTTATCCGTGCTGTTCTGGCGCTATCAAACGACCGATAACGGTTATTACTGCCGTACCCCGTCTGCAGTGATTCCGCAGGATGATGAATCCCCCGATCTAATTTATCTCGATGACTTTTAAAGGACTATAGCAATGGCTAAATCAACGATTAAAACCGCTTCGGTGCTGGCATTTGAACGCAAATTGGCAAACTCGGACGCCACCATGTCGGCGGGGGAGTGGGGGGCTGATAACTGGCAGCCTGTCGGCATTAAAGAAAAGGCGGTGCGCGGCACTATTTCTAACCGCCTGAAAAATGCGATTACCAGTGACCCTGCCAAACTTGATGCAGAAATTCAGAAACCGAACCTGCAAACGGTTGATGTTGCGGCGCTGCCGCAAAATACCGATACCCTAAAAGTCGCGTTTACATTGCGCGTATTGGGCAATCTGGCGGTACCGTCGGTCTGTAACGATCAGGACTATCAAAATGCTCTGCAGGCGGTGATTGAGGGCTATATCGCCGAGCATGGTTTTGGTGCTTTAGCCGCGCGTTATGCCGAGAACCTGGCGAATGGGCGCTTCTTGTGGCGTAACCGCGTGGGGGCTGAAAAAATCGCCGTGCGGGTGACCGGCAGTAAAACCTGGGAATTCAACGCGCATGAGTACAGCCTGCGCGAATTTAGCCAACCGAAGGGGGCGTTAGGCGAGCTGGCGGCGGAAATTGAGCGTGGCCTGGCGGGCGAAAGTTTTGCTTTGTTCAATGTCGAGGCGTTTGTACGCCTGGGGAATGGGCAGGAAATTTTCCCTTCTCAGGAACTGGTATTAGACAGCAACAGTAAGAAAAGTAAGCTGCTGTACCAGGTGGATGGCGTTGCCGCGATGCACTCGCAGAAAGTCGGCAACGCGTTGCGCACTATCGATACCTGGCATTCTCAGGCGGATTCTCTTGGCGCGATTGCCGTAGAACCTTATGGCTCGGTGACCAGCCGTGGCATTGCCTGCCGTCAACCCAAGGATAAGATGGATTTTTATACGCTACTCGACCGCTGGGTGATTAAAGAAGAGAAACCGTCGGTTGAACAGCAGCACTACGTGATGGCGGTGCTGATCCGTGGCGGCGTATTTGGCGAAAAAGGCGAGTAAGGGGATATCATGGATCATTATCAGGACGTCCGCGTATTGCCCGATCCTGAGTTCAGCGAACCCACTCTGCTGTCGGCATTGTTCGCCAAGTTGCATCGGGCGCTGGCTGCCTATGGCAAAGGCGATATCGGTATCAGCTTTCCGCAGATGCAACGTACGCCGGGCGCCATTTTGCGTTTGCATGGCAGCCACGATGCGCTGACGGCGTTGGGGGGATTCGACTGGATTAAAGGATTGAGGGATTATACAGACCTATCATCCATCCTGGCTGTACCTGCTGAGACGGCGCATCGTACTCTTAGCAGAGTACAGGTAAAGAGTAGCGTTGAGCGTATACGCCGCCGGGCCGTCAGTAAAGGCTGGCTGACGGAAGAACAGGCGCGGGAAAGAATACCGATGGCGAACGAGCAACGAACCTCGTTGCCTTTTATCGCTTTGAAAAGCCTCTCCACCGGGCAACATTTCCGTTTGTTCCTGAAACAGGGCAAGTTGCAGGAAATGCCAACGCCAGGCATTTTTAGTTTTTATGGGTTGAGTGCCTCCGCCACGGTACCTTGGTTTTAACCCTCTTTTTTCGTTCAGAGGTAACATATTGATTTTGTTATCTCTGAACGGTATTTAAAAAATTAGGGGTAAACTGAGGTATTTGCCTGTTGTTCTTTAATAATCAGCTTGTTAGTGATTTTTTCGTTCAGTTCACTGCCGTATAGGCAGCTTAGAAACTGAAAATCGTTATTAACGGTTCTTTCGGTAAGTTCACTGCCGTATAGGCAGCTTAGAAACGGCCGACGATGACGACCTGCTGCGGCGGGCCAGTTCACTGCCGTATAGGCAGCTTAGAAACGAAACAGATCATCGACGCACAATGTCGCCTTGTTCACTGCCGTATAGGCAGCTTAGAAAAATGGGACATTCACAACTGACGATCGCCTGCTGTTCACTGCCGTATAGGCAGCTTAGAAATGACGCTGATGAACCTTGACGGCTATATCAGCGTTCACTGCCGTATAGGCAGCTTAGAAATGCTGCGATGCGTGCCACGCGGACACGGTCGCGTTCACTGCCGTATAGGCAGCTTAGAAAATGGTGACGATATCGCCGTCATGTACCGTAATGTTCACTGCCGTATAGGCAGCTTAGAAATGCTCGAAAACCAATTCCTGGCTGATATCGCAGTTCACTGCCGTATAGGCAGCTTAGAAAAGACGGCAAGGGCGGCACCGGCAAAGAGCCGCGTTCACTGCCGTATAGGCAGCTTAGAAATTGGCCTGCTTGGCTTCCTGCTCGCGCTGTTCGTTCACTGCCGTATAGGCAGCTTAGAAAAGCTGTTTCAGCGGCCAGGTCAGCCAGCCATAGTTCACTGCCGTATAGGCAGCTTAGAAAGTATCCGGGTCAAAATTCTCCGCAGTGTGCAAGTTCACTGCCGTATAGGCAGCTTAGAAATATCACGATCGCTTCGTTCTGGAGTATGATCGGTTCACTGTCGTATAGGCAGCTTAGAAAAGCCTCACGGATATGCTGCCTGACTGGATGAAGTTCACTGCCGTATAGGCAGCTTAGAAAACATACCCCAGACCAGGGGCCACGGTGGCCGTGTTCACTGCCGTATAGGCAGCTTAGAAAAGACCGGCCACCGCCACGACGCCAGACAACAGGTTCACTGCCGTATAGGCAGCTTAGAAAGGCACAGTGCATAAGCTCGGCTACCCCGACGAGTTCACTGCCGTACAGGCAGCTTAGAAATATCATCATGAAGCATTTCGCACAGGTCGAACGTGCACTGCCGTACAGGCAGCTTAGAAAAGCACCTCGACCGGGTAATCGTCGGTCACGATGTGCACTGCCGTACAGGCAGCTTAGAAAATACCGGCACTTCATTCCCGGCACTGCACAGGGTGTACTGCCGTATAGGCAGCTTAGAAAAGAACGAGGCGCTGTTGGTACAGCGTCACGGCGTTCACTGCCGTATAGGCAGCTTAGAAAAAACACAACGGGGGTTGTATTCGGTGCCGGAGGTTCACTGCCGTATAGGCAGCTTAGAAAGTCGCGTGTTCTACGGCGGCCCGCTTCATAGCGTTCACTGCCGTATAGGTAGCTTAGAAAGTATCGCACACCCGGCGAATCTAGTTCCATGTTGTGCACTGCCGTACAGGCAGCTTAGAAAATTAATTTACGCGCAACCTGAGACGGGCGAACGTGCACTGCCGCATAGGCAGCTTAGAAAGGCACCGGCAACCGCGAATACATGGAGTTAAAGTTCACTGCCGCATAGGCAGCTTAGAAAGGGCATAGATTTGGACGTGAGCAGCGTCCGCGGTTCACTGCCGTCCAGGCAGTTTGAAATAGAAGGGATAACACTTTACTGACACGTGTTAATCAGGCAACAAATACTCAAGCGACAGCGGCGGGTGACTCACCAGCCGCTCTTTTTGTATTTTGCTCAGCTGTTTGACGCGGTATTCCAGCTTCAACGCCGTTGAGCGATCCCCCACTTGGCAGTGAAACGCCAATGTCAGCTCCCCTTTGCCGCGCAGCGCCTTAGCGCCTTTGCCGGCCTGATGCTGCGCCAGGCGGCGCGCCACGTCGGTGGTGATGCCGGTATACAGCATGCCGCTCGGTAAACGCAGCATATAGAGGTGCCAGGGAGTGGGGGAGGTGTCGGTCATCGTACGCCGTTTTGGTGGCCAGGGTCGGCGTATGATGGCATGTTCGCCGCCACAATCCCATCCCCGGCCGCCGGTGCCTTACCGCTTTACCCCTTTTTTCCCGCCAGCTCGAAGCGCGGCGAAACGATGCCGTACAGCGTCCAGCCGAGGAAGGTGGCGATGGCGCCCCACATCATCGCTTCCTCACCGGAGCTGTAGAGCGCGTAGAAGCTGTACAGCGCGCCGATGCCGGCGATGATATTGGCGATGCGCGCCTTGTTGTCCGGCACCTTCGCCACTTTCTGAATAATGACCAGCGCCGCCATCGACAGGATGTAAGGGATGATGTTGGTCACCACCGCCAGGTTCACCAGCACGTTGAACTGTTTGTTCAACGACGGGCTGATGGTCATCAGCGACAAACCGCTCTGGATGACGACGATGGTCAGCATGCCTTTAACCGGCGCATCGGCCTTGCTCAGCTTGGAGAAGATTTTCGGGAAGAAGCCGCTGTCGGCGGAGGATTTGAACACCTGGGCGATGGTGAACTGCCAGCCGAGCAGCGAGCCGACGCAGGACATCACCATCAACGCCATGATGATCTTGCCGACCGTCGGGTTGAACATGTGGGAGAACGCCAGCCCGAACGGGGCGGTGGAGTTGGCCAGATCCATGTTCGGCACGATGCCGGCGATCACGTTGGTCGAAACGATATAGATCACCGCCGCGCTGAGGGTGCCGCCCAGTACGGCGATCGGCACGTTGCGCTCCGGGTTTTCCACCACGTCGGTGTTGGCGCAGGCGGATTCCAGCCCCAGGAATGCCCACAAGGTCATCGAGATCGAGGCGCCGATGGCTTCGAAGGTCGGCACCTGATGCGGGTTCCAGGCGGCGACGTAGGCGCTGCCGCTGAACCAGTACCAGCCGACGATCGAGATGCCTACCACTGGGATGATCACGCCCCAGACGGTGATGCCGCTGATTTTGCCGGTGATGCGTGCGCCGCCGAAGTTGGCGACGGTCGCAAGCCACAGCACGCCGATGGTGGCGATGCAGATCCCGAGCGGGCTGAGCGTGGTGTCGAACAGCTCGGTGCCGTAGCCGACGGCGGAAATGGCGATGGCGATGTTGGCGATCAGCAGCGAAACGCCGTAGGTGTAGTTCGCCATGAAGTTGCCTGATTTACCGAAGGCGTATTCGGCGTAGCCGCCCATGCCGCCGGATTTACGGCTGAACATGCCGCATTTGGCGAACGCGTAGGCCAGCGCCATCGAGCCGACGGCGGTCACCAGCCAGGAAACGATCGAAATCGTGCCCACTTCGGCCAGCTTGGTCGGCAGCATAATTATGCCGGAACCCATCATATTCACGGCGGTCAGGATCGTTAATTGCACGACCCCCATTTTATTGTTGGACTTACTCATGATCATTTTCTCTTTTAGGATGCGATCCGGGCGGCGAAAATAATCGCCGCCCCGTAAGGTGATTAATTTTTCATGACGTAGCCGTAAGCGCGGTTCCAGCCGTCCTCATCCTGTTGGATATAAACGCCCTGCAATTCCGGCGCGAATCCCGGCAATAAGTTGATGCCTTCTTCCAATGCCAGGAAATAACGCTGCGCGGCGCCGCCCCAAATTTCACCGGGCACCACGCACAGCACGCCTGGTGGGTAAGGCAGGGCGCCTTCGGCGGCGATGCGGCCCTCGGCCTTGGCCAGCGAGACCAATTCCACGTTGCCGCGTACAAACTCGGTATTGGCGTCCTGCGGATTCATCACCACGCGCGGGAAATAACTTTTGCGGAACATCTCTTTTTGCAGTTCTTTAACGTCGTAGCTGACGTAAAGGTCGTGCATTTCCTGGCACAGCTGGCGGATGGTGTAGTTTTTGTAGCGCTGCTGGTGGTTTTTATAGACCGCAGGCAGCACCTCGCTGAGCAGGGAGTTTTGCTCGATGTGCTTCTCGAAGCGGGCGATCAGGGCCACCAGGTGTTGCATCTTGGCGATGTCTTCCGCCGGTGTCAGCAGGAACAGGATCGAGTTGAGATCGCATTTTTCCGGCACGATGCCGTTTTCGCGCAGGTAGTTGGCCAGAATGGTCGCCGGGATGCCGAACTCGCTGTAGCTGCCGGTCGCGGTATCGATGCCCGGCGTGGTGAGCAGCAGTTTGCACGGATCGACGAAATACTGCGATTCGGCATAGCCTTCAAAGGCGTGCCATTTCTCGCCGGGCACGAAGTTGAAGAAGCGCAGATCGTTGGCCATCGCCGCGGTGTCATAGGCCTGCCAGGGCTTGCCGTCGATCTGATCCGGCACGAACGGTTTGATCATCGTGCAGGTATCCAGCAGCATTTTGCGCGCTTCGATGCCCACGCGCACACATTCTTGCCACAGGCGCTGGCCGCTCTTGCCCTCGTGCATCTTGGCGTTGACGTCCAGCGCGGCGAACAGCGGATAGAACGGGCTGGTGGAGGCGTGCAGCATAAAGGCGTTGTTGAAGCGCTTGTGGTTGCAGTAGCGGCTCTGCCCCTTGATATGCTTGTCTTTTTTGTGGATCTGCGAGGTCTGCGAGAAGCCTGCCTGCTGCTTGTGCACCGACTGGGTGACGATGATGCCGGGATCGTTTTCGTTCAGCTCCAGCAGCAGCGGCGAGCAGTCTTTCATCATCGGAATGAACTGCTCATAGCCCACCCAGGCGGAGTCGAACAGGATGTAATCGCACAGGTGGCCAATCTTGTCGACCACCTGACGGGCGTTGTAGATGGTGCCGTCGTAGGTGCCGAGCTGGATGATCGCCAGGCGGAACGGGCGAGCCTCGTTGGCGCGTTCCGGCGCCACTTCGCGGATCTGCTGGCGCAGGTAGCGTTCGTCGAAGCAGTGCGCGTCGATGCCGCCGATAAAGCCGAACGGGTTGCGGGCGGTTTCCAGATACACCGGCGTAGCGCCGGCCTGGATCAACGCGCCGTGGTGGTTGGATTTATGGTTGTTGCGGTCGAACAGCACCAGATCGCCGCGCGTCAGCAGGGCGTTGGTCGCCACCTTGTTCGAGGCCGAAGTGCCGTTGAGCACGAAGTAGGTCTTGTCGGCGTTGAACACCTTGGCGGCGTGCTGCTGCGCGGCGCAAGGTGCGCCTTCGTGGATCAACAAATCGCCCAGTTTGACGTCGGCGTTGCACATGTCGGAGCGGAAAAGTGTTTCGCCGTAGAAGTCGAAGAACTGGCGGCCCGCCGGGTGTTTGCGGAAGAACTCGCCGCCCTGGTGGCCGGGGCAGGCGAAGGTGGCGTTGCCCATTTCTACGTATTGCGTCAGCGTGTTGAAGAACGGCGGCAGCAGCTCGCTCTCATATTTGGCGGCGGCGGCCTCCAGCTGTTTGCCGTAGAACTGGATATTCTTGCCGCACAGTTCAAACACGCCGTGCAGCGCCGGCAAGACGGCGTTATCCAGCTCTTCTTCGCAGCAGACGGCGACGAACAGCGGGATGTTCAGGCCGTGTTCTTCGATGCGCGCCACCATGCCTTGCGCGACGTCGTCTACCGACAGCACGATGGCGGCGACGTCATTGAAATCGCTGTGATGCACATCGACGATGTCGCGTTCAGTTTCAAAGCAGCCGAGGGTTTGGGTGTTGGCGGCAATTTTTAAATTTTTCATTTTTCTCATTCTTCAGGCAAAGGCAGTCCGCCGGAAAATAATTTCATTTGCCGTTAACGCCTTCACGAAAATAAAGGTGTGCGAGAACCCAGTGATGCCGAAAGGCATTAGCTGTGTTCGTTGTTTTATTTGGCTTGGATGCGCTTGGCCGAAATTAAAAATGCATTGCGTGTCCTTCCCGGTTAGCGAGAAAGAGACATTATCACCGGAGTGCGGAGAATAAAGTGAAACGCAAAGACACTCTTATCAACGGCGTAAGAGCGAAGGGGAGGGTTATCTGTAGTTGAAGAATGCGAAGCTAAAGCAGCTGCGATGAGCCATCATCATAATATGGGTTGTACGCCTGATGTGCGCCATTTTTCGGTTATTGTTTTCCATTTTCTAATCCACCTTGCTGAGTGAAAAGATGGCGCTATTTTAGCGCAAGATTCGCTGAAAATCGTGATGAGAATCACATAAATGCCGGTTTTGATAAATAACTATTCACCGGTTATGCAATGCGTTGCATAAGTATCATCCGGGTGCAGAGGTTGGCATGTAAATGAATTGCTAATGTTCGCGAGCCCTGAACGCTTAATTTCAATGGCGCTCGGGAAGGAATAAAAAAAAGCGGTCAAATAACCGGCTGCATAACGGTCAAATAAATCTGTATTGTGTTATTTATGTTATCAACCTGCTTTATGCTTAAATAAATAAAAATTCACTATCTGTGTTTTTATATTCATTTTTGTTTTTTGGCGATTATCGTTATTTGTGACTCGCTTCAACAACGCAGGGTAAGATGAGGCGAGTGAACAGGGAGGCGATTGACCTTGAATACCCCAGAACAACGGCAGCAGATTGCGGATTTCATCGGTAAGCAACACGTCTTGACGCTGTGCGCCGGCGACGGCCTCGACATGTGGTGCGCCAATTGTTTTTACGTGTTCGACGCCGCGACGATGGCGCTGTGGCTGATGACCGAACCGCACACCCGCCACGGCGGGCTGATGCTGAACAACGGCCGGGTGGTCGGTACCATCGCGCCGAAACCGAAAAGCATCGCGCTGATCCGCGGCGTACAGTACCGCGCCGAGGCGGTGCTGCTGAGCGGCGAAGAGGCCGAGGCGGCGCGCGCGCGTTACTGCAAGCGTTTCCCGATCGCCAGGGCGATGAAGGCCTCGGTTTGGCGGCTGGATCTGCACGAGGTGAAGATGACCGACAACACCCTGGGCTTCGGCAAGAAGCTGCACTGGGCGCGGTCTATACTTTAAGTCGACGTATTGATTACAACGGGAGATCGCATGGCGCGAGCACTGTTAGTCGGCGCAACCGGGCTGGTGGGGCGCGAGTTGCTGCAGCGGTTGCAAAGCGATCCGCAGATAACGGCCATCGTGGCGCCGACGCGCACGCCGCTGCCGCCGCACGGCAAGCTGACCAATCCGGTCGGCGACGCGCTGTTCGAGTTACTGAGTAGCCTGCAACAGCCGGTCGATTTGGTGTTCTGCTGCCTGGGCACCACCCGCCAGGCGGCGGGCAGCGCCGATGCTTTCCGCTACGTCGATTATCAACTGGTGGTGGAGAGCGCGCTGACCGGCCGCCGGTTGGGGGCGCAGCACTGTCTGGTGGTGAGCGCGTTGGGCGCCAATGCGGATTCCACCTTCTTATATAACCGCACCAAAGGCGAGATGGAGCAGGCGCTGCGCGAACAGCACTGGCCGCGCCTGACGCTGGTGCGGCCTTCCATGCTGGTGGGGGATCGCCCTGCGCCGCGCCTGATGGAGCGCCTCACGCTGCCGCTGTTCAGGCTGCTGCCCGGCAAATGGCGGGCGGTCGCCGCCAAAGACGTGGCGCAGACGCTGTTGCAGCAGGCGTTCACGCCGGGTGAAGGGGTCAGGGTGCTGGAGTCGGATCGGCTGCACTGCTACCGAGGCTGACGCTGAGGAGATCGAACGCCAGCTCCAGTCCGGCGGGCAGTTCGTGGTCCAGTAGCCACAGATCGAGATGATGACTGATGTGCGTCAGCAGCGTGCGTTTGGGCTGCAGCAACCGCTGCGTCTCCTGCGCGCGGGTCAGATCGTTGTGGTTGCGTGGCGCCTGCGGCTGAGGCGGCAGGCTGCAATCGAGCACCAGCAGATCCAGCGCCACGTTCTGCAGATAGTCAGCGGTGGCCGGCGGCAGGCCGACGGTGTCGGTCAGGTAGGCCAGTGAAGCACCTGCCGCCTGGATCAGATAGCCGTGGGTCAGTTTGGAGTGTTGCAGCGGCAGCGGGGTGATGCGCATGCCGCCCAGCTCGACGGTGGCGAAGGGCGCCAGCGGCGGCTGAAACGCCAGAATGCCGGGGTGTTTGAACAGATCGTCGCAGCCCTGTTCATCCGGCGGGCCATACACCGGAATGGAATTTCCGCACCCCCAACGCAAAGGAAATAACCCCTGAACGTGATCCATGTGGTAATGTGTCAGTAAAAAACGTTGAATTTGCCCCGCCGAAAATCGCCGCTCCAAAGCCGGCAATCCCGCATCCAATAAGGTCGTTTCCCCCTGATAGTTGAGCATGGCGCTGCACGCTCGCCGCCGAAATGCCGGCTCGCGCCGCGCCCGTTGGCAGATAGGGCAGTCGCAGCCGAACACCGGCACCTGCTGCGCGCCGCCGGTGCCGAGAAAGGTCAGTTGCATCGCTCCCCTCCGCTAAAGGTACTTCTGCGCAAAGCGGTTGATGTCGCGAAAATCCGCCAGCCGCGCCTGCAGCGTAGCGTGATCCCAGTGCCACCACTGGCTGCGTTCGATGCGTTCTATCAGCGCGTCGTCAAAGCGCATGCCGATCTTTTTGGCCGCCACGCCGGCGACGATGCTGTAGGGCTCCACGTCCTTGGTGACCACCGCCGCGCTGCCGATCACCGCGCCGTTACCGACGCTGACGCCCGGCATCAGGATGGCGTTATGGCCGATCCAGACGTCGTGGCCGACGGTGACGTGGTGCTCGCGCCGCCAGTCGAAGAACGCCGCGTCGTCTTCCCCCAGCCCGTATTCGGAAGCGCGGTAGGTGAAGTGGTGCTGCGCGATGCGCTGGTAGGTCGGGTGGTTGCCGGGATTGATGCGCGCATAGGAGGCGATGGAGACGAACTTGCCGATGGTGGCGTAAAAGATCTGGTTGTGCCCGGCGGTGTAGGAGTAGTCCCCCATCTCCACCTCTTCCAGGATCGCATCGTCGGCCAGGTGCACATACTGGCCGAGCCGGGTGCGGTTAAGAGTCACATTGTCGCCGATTTTCGGCTGGGCGAAGTCGTTCATGGCGTCGCGTCCTGAGTTTGTCGGGTAGTGGTGGGCAGCAGCGCCAGCAGCGCCGCCAGGGTGTCGTCGAGTGGGCCGTCGTTGTGCAGCACCCGGCAGCCGGCGGGCAGACTCTGCTGGTATTCCGCCGCCCGCGCCAGCCGCTGCTCGATCTGCTCGGCGCCTTCTCGCCCGCGATCCTGCAGGCGCTGGCGCAGGATCGCGGCGCTGACCTGCAGGCACACCGGCAGCAGCTGCGCCCCATAGCGCTGCTGTGCCTGCGGCAGGTGGGCACGCGAACCGTTGACCGCCACGTCGATCCCCTGCAGCAGCCAAAGATCCACCTCGATCCCAAACGCGTAGCGCTGCTGGTGCGCCTGCCAGTCGAGCGCGAACAGCCCCTTGGCGCGGCGGCGCAGAAATTCGGGTTCGCTCAGCGCGATATGATTCTCGCAGCCGGCGTCTGCCGGCCGGGTGATATAGCGGTGCGCCACCAGCGGCGCGCGGTCGGCGTCGGCCCGCAGTGCGGCCAGCAGGCTGTCCTTGCCTGCGCCGGAAGGCCCCATCAGATAGATGAGCCGCGCCATCAGAACACCTGCCTGCCCTGACGCCACACGTTCTGCACGTAAACGTGCTCACCGTGCGGCCGCGCCAGCACCAGATCCGCCCGCAATCCTTCGGCGAGGGTGCCGCGATCCTGCAGATCCAGCGCCCGCGCCGGGTTGCGGGTGATCATGCGCACCGCCTGGGGCAGATCGTAGGCGTTGCGTTCGTCTGCCGCGAGGCGAAACGCCGCGTCCAGCAGGCTGGCCGGGTAATAATCGGAAGAGAGAATGTCCAGCACGCCCAGCGCCGCCAGATGGTGCGCCGCCACGTTACCGGAGTGGGAACCGCCGCGCACGATGTTTGGTGCGCCCATCAGCACCTGCAGGCCCTGCTGGTGCGAAGCGCGGGCGGCCGCCTCGGTGGTGGGGAACTCGGCGATGGCGCTGCCGAGCGCGCAGGATTCGGCCACGTGCGCGGCGGTGGCGTCGTCATGGCTGGCCAGCGAGATGCGGCGCGCGCGGCAGTGGGCGGCGATCGCCTCGCGGTTCGGCGCGGCCCAGCGGGCGGACAGGGCGACCTGCTGCTCCTCGTACTCGCTCATCTGCTGGTCGTTGAGGTGGTATTTGCCCTGATAATATTCGCGATACTTTTCGCGTGAGGCGAACTGGCGCTGACCCGGCGAATGGTCCATCAGCGACACCAGCGATACGCCCGGCTTGTCCATCAGCTGTTCGAACAGCGGCAGGGTGCTCTCGTGCGGCAGTTCGCAGCGCAGGTGCAGCCGGTGCTCGGCGCGGTTCACCCCGGCGCGCTGGCTGTGGATCACCGCGTCGATCATCTTCTGCAGGTTTTCCAGCCGGTGGCCGCCGTCGCGCACGTCGCCGATCGCCACCGCGTCCAGCACCGTGGTGATGCCGTTGGCCACCATCAGCGCGTCGTGGCTGCTCATCGCCGAATGGGCCGGCCAGTCGACGTTCGGGCGCGGGGTGAAAAACTTGTCCAGGTTGTCGGTATGCAGCTCGATCAGCCCCGGCAGCAGCCAGCCGCCGTCGCCGTCCAGCGCCTGTGGCAGCCGGCTTGGGCCGTCGGCGAAGCTACGGATCACGCCGTCCTGCATCTCCAGCGAGCCTTGCACCACCTGGTCATCCAGCACCAGCTTAACGTTATTGACGATCATCAGAGGGCCTCCAGCGCCTGCGGCGCCTGCATGTCATAAAGCCGGTCGGCGACCTGTTGGCGGACGCCTTCATCGTGGAAAATGCCGACGATCGCCGCGCCGCGCGCCTTGGCGCGTTCGATAAGCTGCACCACCGCCGCGCTGTTGCGGCTGTCGAGCGAGGCGGTCGGTTCGTCCAGCAACAGGATGGGATAATCGACGATAAAGCCGCGCGCGATGTTCACCCGCTGCTGTTCGCCGCCGGAGAAGGTGGACGGCGCCAGCGGCCACAGGCGCTGCGGCACGTTGAGCGCGGCGAGCAGCGCTTCGGCGCGTTCACGGCACTCGGCGCGCTCGACGCCCTGTTCCAGCAAGGGTTGCATCACCACCTCCAGCGCGCTGATGCGCGGGATCACCCGCAGGAACTGGCTGACCCAGCCCAGCGTATGGCGGCGCACCGCCAGAATCTGGCGCGCATCGGCACTGACCATGTCCAGCCAGTCGCCCTGATGGTTGATCCAGATATGGCCGCTGTCCGGTAGATAGTTGGCGTACAGCGAGCGCAGCAGGGTGGATTTGCCGCTGCCGGAGTGGCCGTGCAGCACCACGCATTCGCCGCCGTGGACCGTCAGGTTGGCGTCGTGCAGCACCGGCAGACGGGTGCCGTACTGCTGATGCAGCACAAAGGTTTTACTGAGATGTTCAACTCGGATTTGCATAGTCATCTGTTATCGCCTTGGGTTACGACAGCACCGAAGAAACCAGCAGCTGGGTATAAGGATGGTGCGGATCGTCCAGCACCCGGTCGGTCAGGCCGCTCTCCACCACTTCGCCCTGTTTCATCACCAGCAGGCGGTGGGCCAGCAGCCGCGCCACGCCGAGATCGTGGGTGACGATCACCGCCGCCAGCTGCATCTCCACCACCAGATTGCGCAGCAGATCGAGCAGGCGCGCCTGCACCGACACGTCCAGCCCGCCGGTCGGCTCATCCATAAACACCAGCTTGGGGTGGGTGACCAGATTGCGGGCGATCTGCAGCCGCTGCTGCATGCCGCCGGAGAAGGTGGTCGGCAGATCGTCGAGGCGCGACAGCGGGATCTCGACGTCCTCCAGCCACTGGCCGGCCTGGCGGCGAATGTCGCCATAGTGGCGCTGGCCGATGGCCATCAGCCGCTCGCCTATGTTGCCGCCGGCGGAGACCTGCGGCCGCAGCCCGTCGAGAGGATGCTGATGCACCACGCCCCAGTCGGTGCGCAGCAGGCGGCGGCGATCGCTCTCCGCCATGGCGTACAGATCGTGTTCCTGGGCCGCCTGAGGGCGGTAAAGGATCTGCCCGTGCTGCGGCGCCAGCCGCGCCGAGATCGATTTCAGCAGCGTGGTTTTGCCGGAGCCGGATTCGCCGACGATGCCCAGCACTTCACCGGGGTAGATGTCGAACGACACGTCGCTGAAGCCCTTGCCGGGGGCGTACAGGTGGGTGAGCTGGTTCACCGACAGCAGCGGGGTGGTGCTCAAAGGGGTGGAAGTCATCAGTGCTGCGCCTCTTGCGAAGATTGCGCCAGCTGCTGCCGGCAGTAGTCGGTGTCCGAACAGACGAACATGCGGTTGCCCCGATCGTCGAGCACCACCTCGTCCAGGTAGCTGTGGCGCGAGCCGCACAGCGCGCAGGGGTCGTCCCACTGCTGCACGCTGAACGGATGATCGTCGAAGTCCAGGCTCTCCACCTTGGTGAATGGCGGCAGGGCGTAGATGCGTTTCTCGCGCCCGGCGCCGAACAGCTGCAGCGCCGGCATCATGTGCATTTTCGGGTTGTCGAATTTTGGGATCGGTGACGGATCCATCACGTAGCGATCGTTGACCTTCACCGGGTAGGCGTAGGTGGTGGCGATGTGGCCGTAGCGCGCGATGTCCTCATACAGCTTCACCTGCATCACGCCGTACTCCTCCAGCGCGTGCATTTTGCGGGTCTCGGTTTCGCGCGGTTCGATAAAGCGCAGCGGCTCCGGGATCGGCACCTGATAGATCAGGATCTGGTCTTCGCGCAGCGCGGTTTCCGGAATGCGGTGACGGGTCTGGATCAGCGTGGCCTCCGGCGTGCGCTCGGTGGTTTCCACCCCGGCGACGCGCTGGAAGAAGCGGCGGATCGACACCGCGTTGGTGGTGTCGTCGGCGCCCTGGTCGATCACCTTCAACACGTCGGCGCGGCCGATGACGCTGGCGGTGAGCTGAATGCCGCCGGTGCCCCAGCCGTAGGGCATCGGCATCTCGCGGCCGCCGAACGGCACCTGATAGCCGGGGATCGCCACCGCCTTCAGGATGGCGCGGCGGATCATGCGCTTGGTCTGCTCGTCCAGATAACCGAGGTTATAGCCGGTCAATACTTCACTCATCGCGGGCCTCCTGACGCTCGCTGTATTCCTGTCGCAGCCGCTTGAGCAGCTCCAGTTCGGCCTGGAAGTCGACGTAGTGCGGCAGCTTGAGATGGGAGACGAAGCCGGCGGCCTCGACGTTGTCGGCGTGGGCCAGCACGAACTCTTCGTCCTGCGCCGGGCCGGCGACGCCTTCGCCGTAGTCGGGGCTCTGCAACGCGCGGTCCACCAGCGCCATCGCCATCGCCTTGCGTTCGGCGCGGCCGAACACCAGCCCGTAACCGCGGGTGAAGTGCGGCGGGTGGTCCTTGGGATCGACGAAGCCGTTGACCATTTCGCACTCGGTCAGCAGGATCTCGCCGATATCGATGGCGAAGCCGAGCTCTTCAGGCACGATCTCCACCGAAACGTGGCCGGTGCGGATCTCGCCGGCGAACGGGTGGTTGCGGCCGTAGCCGCGCTGGGTGGCGTAGCCGAGCGCCAGCAGGAAGCCTTCGTCGCCGCGCACCAGCTGCTGCAGGCGCGCCGAGCGCGAGCAGGGGTAAACCGGCGGGTTGCGGGTGATGTCGTCCGGTGTGCTGCCGTCGTCCTGTTCCTCGTGCGCCAGCTGCTGGCGACACAACAGATCGAACACGTGGCTGCAGTTGTCCGGCAGCGGTTCGTCGGCCTGCGGCGCACGCGGCGCTTCGCCTTCCGCCAGCAGCGCGAAGTCCAGCAGCCGGTGGGTGTAGTCGTAGGTCGGCCCCAGCACCTGCCCGCCGGGCAAGTCCTTGTAAACCGCCGAGATGCGCCGCTCCAGCCGCATGTTTTCGCTGGCCAGTGGCTCGCTGACCGCCAGGCGCGGCAGGGTGGTGCGATAGGCGCGCAGCAGGAAAATCGCCTCCACCAGATCGCCGCTGGCCTGTTTGATGGCCAGCGCCGCCAGCTCGCGATCGTAGATGCCGCCTTCGGTCATCACCCGATCCACCGCCAGCCCCAGCTGCTGTTCGATTTGTTCCGCGCCGATCGCCGGCAGCGCCTCGTCGCCGCGCCGCAGCTGTTCCTGCAGCTGATGGGCGGCCTCAATGGCTTTTTCGCCCCCTTTTACCGCTACGTACATCAGCACACCTCCACGCGGGTGGTCCGCGGGATCGCCAGCAGGCGATCGCCGCAGGTCAGCAAAATATCCAGCCCCAGCGGGAAGTGCTGCGGGCGGTTGACCAGGTAATCCAGCAGCGTCGGCGGCAGGCGCGGCGCAATCAGGCGATGATTCTCGATGCCGGGGCCGGTCAGGCGCAGCGCGATGCCGTTCTCCAGCTCGCCGAGCTGCACGATGACCGTGGCGCCGTATTCCGGCGAGATTTCAGTGCCGTGCGGCAACGCCTGCAGATCGGCGGCTTGCAGCTGCTCATCGAACAGGGCAAAGCAGACCTCCTGCGCCGTGGCGGCCAGCGGCGCGCCGCTGTGAAAACGAATGTTGGTTAGCACTTGCTCACTATTGAGTGCAGCGCACAGCTGCAGCGGCGTTTCCTGATCGGCCAGCGTCAGCAGCGCGGCGGTGCTGGCGGCGTTCAGCGGCGCCCAGGCCGGGCCGTTCGGCAGCGTCACCCGGTAGCCCGGTTCGCTCAAGGCTTTAAGAATCAAACGGAAAGCGTGCTGCGATTGGTCTATCGGTTGTTCAAAACCGGTCAATAAACTCATGGCTTAATCCCCTCGCACCAGCGTAAAGAAGTCCACCCGGCTGGAGGCGATCGCCCGGGCACGCAGCTGGCGCTGCTCGTGCTGCAGCGCGGCCAGCGGCGCGATCAGCTGTTGTTGCAGGCGCTCGCCGTGTTCCGGCTGTTGCAGCAGCGCATCGGCCAGCGCGCACAGCTCGGCGTGCGCCTTGTCGCGCCCGGCGATATAGCTGTAGCCGTAGCCGCCGTTGTCCAGCTGCACCACCGCGCGGGTGACCGTCATGTCCCCCAGCACGAAGCGGCGGCCGGTGGCGCCCATGCGCCCCTGCAGCTGGGCCAGGCCGATCTCCGGCGCGCGGATGCTGTGGTAACTTGGGCTGAGGTTCAGCGCCTGCCAGTGGCTGCGCAGCTGCTCGGGCTGGCTGTGCGCCAGCACCGACATCCAGCGTTGTCTCGACTCTAAGGCGTGCATTCAGTGCTCCATCGTCAGTTCAATCATGTCGGCACGGGCCAGGCTGACGGAGTATTCCGCCACGTCTTCGCCGCCGCTGCGGACGTTAAGGGTGCGCACGCACAGCAGCGGCGCGTGGGTGGCGATCTCCAACAGCCGGCTCTCTTTGGCCTGTGCGCGGCGCGCGCTGATGCGCGTCTGGCGGCGGGTCAGCGGCTGCTGCAGGTGCTGCTCGATAAACTGGTGCAGCGAACCGCTGTGGAACTGCTGCAGCGCCGGCCACCAGTCCAGACCGGGCAGATAGTGGTCGATCACGCTCATCGGCACGCCGTTGACCCGGCGCAGAGTGCGCAGGTGGATCACCATTTCGCCTTCCTCACGCGAGAGCGCGCTGGCGACATGCCCATTGCACGGGCGCAAGACGGCGAGTAAGCGCTCACTGGTGGGATGGCTGCCCTGCTCGAACAGGTTCTGGCTGAAGCGGGTGTTGGCGTGCAGCGGGTAGTCGTAAGGCCGCATCAGCACCAGAATGCCGACGCCGTGGCGGCGCTGCAGCCAGCCGCGCTCCACCAGCTGATCCACTGCGCGGCGCAGGGTGTGGCGATTGACCTGATAACGCTCGGCCAGCTGCTGTTCCGAAGGCAGGTAGTCGCCGCAGCGGTACTGCGTGCGCAGCTCCTGTTCCAGCTGCGCGGCGATCTGCTGATAGCGGGTGGGGTAAGTGGTCGGATGTCTAGATAACTCCATCATAATAAAAACCTCGTCATACCGATGGCTGTGCGATGAAGGCGGAAGCGGTGCGTTTCATCGTGCGTCTACCCTGTGGTTTTCACGTTGGCATCATGGTGACGGGCGCAGATGACAATCGCGTTACGCCTTGGTGGCGAACAGATGAACTATTTAGGACAGCCCGAACGTGCACGGGCGGCGGCGGCGCGCTATGCTGGCGCCACTGTTGACTGACTCTGGCCGCTACCATGCCGCAACCTCTGAACGCCCCTGAACACGCCCCACGCGCTTGGCCGCTGTGGAAACCGATCCTGTTTCTGCTGGTGGTGGCCGTCGGCCTCTACTACGTCAAATGGCAGCCTTACTACGGCAAGGCCTTCGTGGCGGCGGACAGCCATTCGATCGGCAAATCGATCCTGGCCGACGGCGCCGCGAGCCCCTGGCTGGCGGCCTGGCAGTACGCGCTGGTCTACTTCACCGCGGTGTGGAAGGCGGCGCTGCTCGGGGTGCTGTTAGGTTCGCTGGTGCAGGTGCTGATCCCGCGCGACTGGCTGGCGCGCACGCTCGGCCACCGGCGTTTTTCCGGCACCGTGCTGGGGGCGCTGATCGCGCTGCCGGGCATGATGTGCACCTGCTGCGCCGCGCCGGTCGCCGCCGGCCTGCGCCGCCAGTCGGTGTCCAGCGGCGCCGCGCTGGCCTTTTGGCTCGCCAACCCGGTGTTGAACCCGGCGACGCTGGTGTTCATGGGGTTTGTGCTCGGTTGGCCGTTCGCCGCCATCCGCCTGGTGGCGGGCGTGGTGATGGTGCTGGGCATCGCCTGGCTGGTGCAGCGCGTGACCGCCAACGATCCGCAGCCCGCCGCGCCGCAGCCGCCGGTGCTGACGGCGCAGAGCGATGAGCAGCCGTTCCTCGCCCGCTGGGGCAAAGCGCTGTGGGCGCTGTTTTGGTCGACCATCCCGATCTACGTGCTGGCGGTGCTGGCGCTGGGCGCGGCGCGGGTCTGGCTGTTCCCGCACGCCGACGGCGCCGTCGACAATAGCCTGCTGTGGATTATCGCGCTGGCGATCGTCGGCTGCCTGTTCGTTATCCCCACCGCGGCGGAGATCCCGATCGTGCAGACCATGATGCTGGCGGGCATGGGCGCCGGCCCGGCGCTGGCGCTGCTGATGACCCTACCTGCGGTCAGCCTGCCTTCGCTGCTGATGCTCAACAAGGCCTTCTCCGCCCGGGCGCTGTGCCTGACGGCGGCACTGGTGGCGCTGTGCGGCGTGCTGACCGGCGTGGTGGGGATGGGGTTGGTGTAACTTACCGTTGCTGATGAGGGTCTGATGCTGTCTCAAGGAGGAGACGGAAATGGGACAGCGGAATAAACCTGAAATGGACGTAGAGGCGATGTTCGTGGAGCAAGCGCTGCGTGAAAGGGTCGATGCCGCCTTTGCACGCTTAAGAAACGGCACCGCGGTTTATCTCAGCCATTCGGAGGCAGAAAAACGTTCAAAGCGAAAATCCGGGAACGTTATTGGCGGGGGGATTGAGGGGGATTCGTTCAGGGCTGGGCTGGCAGGTTTCTACGAATAGAACTGCCAGGCGGCTTTGAGCGATAAGCAGACGTTTGCTATATAGGTATACTGATGTGCTTGTCTGAAGTTTTCTAAAAAGTAATAGTCCATTTTGCCGGGATACTTAGGGCCTGCTTGTTGACAGAGCTAATGCCGCGAGCAGCAAAGAAATCCTTATCGATTATGGCTTAGGCCATAACTGCACGCTCTTCGACAAGAATCGTAAGTGGGCATACCGCGCTATTCACGAGGGCTCTCCTGGATAAGATCAGTGGTTGCAAGTCTGCCATGAATACACCAGCGAAAATAATCTGCAATTTGCATTGTATTGGAATAAAATATTGTAATTATAATAGATGACAGGATTTTGATTGAATCAAAGTAAAAAAATCGAAGTCATCTTTTGAGTAGGGTGTAAAAAAATACTAAAATCAAATATTCATTCTTTGCGTGGCAATAAAAACAAGGTTGGTGAATTGCCTTTTAATCCTGAATCAGTAGAATCAAGAAACCATAGTTAAAAAATGGTAGTAGATAGAAGTATTTATTATCGATAATTAAAGAGGTGATTATGTCTGGTTCTTATGAAGAGTTTCTTGGTGATTCCTTTGACTACAGCTCGCAAACTTTCAATGCTGAAAAAGCAAAGCAGGAAGCAGAGGAAAAAAAAGAGAAATTCAATATTATATTATTTGGTGCGACTGGCGTTGGAAAAAGCTCATTAGTTAATGCTGTTTTTGGCGAGGAAATAGTTAAGTCTGGAGTTGGTAAACCAGTTACACAGCACTTGAAGAAAATTAAAGTACCGAAAAAAGGATTGGTTTTATGGGATACTAAAGGAATTGAATCGAAAGATTATGAGGGGACAATAAATAATTTAAAAAAAGAAATTAAATCTAGTTTTGATAGCTACTCTCATTTGGATGATGTCCCACACCTTGGCTGGATGTGCATTGATGCTTCAGGCGCCAGGGTTGAACCAAGAGATATAGAGCTTATTGGAATATTAAAAGAGTATGAGATACCTATTGTAATAGTATTCACTAAAACTCTTGAAGAAGACACAGATGAGTTTGTTCATGAAGCCATCAATGAGATTGACAAGCATCATGGAAGTTATGTTGCAGATAATTATGTGCGAGTTAATTCAAAAGACAGGAAAATAGGTAAATTCATTGTTCCTGTTAGTGGGCTTGATGATTTGGTAGATATGAGTTTTAAATGCCTCCCCGACGCTAAGAGGGGAGCAAAGCAAGCATTAAAAAAGGCTCAAATGGTTAAAATGGGCGAACGACTTGAAGCTATGAAAAATGGCGCGAGAAATATTGTTCATGGAGCTTCTGCTGCTGCTGGCGCTGTAGGTGCTTCTCCTATACCCGGGTCTGACGCTCCATTAATTGCAGCAGTACAAAGTGGAATGATATATAAAATCAATGCTGAGTTTGAACTGGATACATCTACATCAACAACGACATCGGTTGTTGCGGGAATTCTTGGAGTTACAGCAGTCGCTCAAGTTGGCAAGGCCGTTGTTTCTAATGCATTAAAATTTATTCCTGGCGTGGGTTCCCTTCTCGGTGGTGTAATCTCAGCAGCGACAGCTGTCGCACTCACCCAAGCTGTAGGCCAAGCGTACATACAAGTTCTAGTTTCTTACTACAACAAGGAAACCGGAATTGTAGAGTTACCTGAAAGCGCCACTTCAATACTCTCAGTATTTAAAGAACATTTTTCCTTCAAGAAATAGATGTGAGAAAATAACAACCTATATCAGATAACCGCCCCCTCTTAAAAGGGGGCTTTATTCACTGAGGGTGTTGAAGCTGACATGTTCCCCGTATCATAAAATAAAATGATACCAACAACGTCCGCTTCTGGCACAAACCCGCCCATCAGATTAACTCCATACCGTAGCTCTGCCAGGCCGAGTCTGGTCGGTCAGCTCAACGCAACCTATGCACCACCTGGTTGCTGCTGCCGCGCCAGATCAGCGCCGGGTCTTTCAAATCCTGCACGAACTTGCCGTCGATCAGTACGTTGATCCTGTCCACCACCTGCATTTGCTGTGCGTCCAGCTCCGCCAGCCGGTAGCCGGTCCACAGCCAGATATCCTTGCCGGGGCACTCGGCGCGCACCCGTTTCACCAGCGTTAAGATGCTTGGCACGTTGGCCGGGTGCAGCGGATCGCCGCCGGAGAGCGACAGCCCCTGGCGCGGCACGCGTGTATCGTTCAGATCGGCGATGATGCGCTCTTCCAGCGCCGGGGTAAACGGCTGGCCGGAGTTGAGCCGCCAGGTGCTTTTGTTGTAGCAACCGGGGCATTGGTGCACGCAGCCGGCGACAAACAGCGTGCAGCGGGTGCCGGGGCCGTTGACCACGTCGATCGGGTAATACTGGTGATAATTCATGTGAGGCCTGCCCATCAGGCTATTTTACTGGCCATCTTGCCTCCGGGCAGTGCTCCCAATCCTCACGTACTGCGTGTACGCTGCGGTTTGTTCGCGCTGGCCGAAGGCAAACTGGCTGCGACAATCACGCCTGATGAACAGGCTTCTGCATAGGCTGTACGGCGCTTTTCAGCCGAGCTGCCCATTACCGAGGTGTTTCACCCGGCGCTTCACCTCTTCCTGCTTGCCGGCGTTGAACGGCCGGGCATCGGGGCTGCCGAGATAGCCGCACACCCGGCGGGTGACCGAGACCTTGGCCGAATCGTGGTTGCCGCATTTCGGGCAGGTGAAGCCTTTGCTGGTGCAGGAGAATTCACCGGTGAAGCCGCATTCGTAGCACTCGTCGATCGGCGTGTTGGTGCCGTAGTAAGGCACCCGGCTGTAGCTGTAGTCCCACACGTCTTCCAGCGCCTTCAGATTGTGCTGCAGGTTCGGGTATTCGCCGTAGCAGATGAAGCCGCCGCTGGCCAACGGCGGGTAGGGCGCTTCGAAGTCCAGCTTGTCGTACGGATTGACCTTCTTCTCCACGTCGAGGTGGAAGCTGTTGGTGTAATAGCCCTTGTCGGTAACGCCCGGCACCACGCCGAAATCGGCGGTGTCCAGCCGGCAGAAGCGATCGCACAGGTTCTCGCTCGGCGTGCTGTAGAGGCTGAAGCCGTAGCCGGTCTCGTCCTTCCAGGCGTCGACGGCGGCGCGCAGCCGCGCGACGATCGCCACCGCTTTGGCGCGCAGCGCTTCGTCGTCATACACGTGGTTTTCGCCGCCGAACAGCGCGTTGATGGTCTCGTGCAGGCCGATATAGCCCAGCGAAATTGAGGCGCGGCCGTTCTTGAAGATATCGGCGATGTTGTCGTCGGCCTTGAGCCGCACGCCGCAGGCGCCTTCCATGTACAAGATTGGCGCCACCCGCGCCTTGATGCCTTCCAGCCGGGCGATGCGCGTCATCAGCGCCTTTTTCGCCAGCTGCAGGCGCTGATCCAGCAGCGTCCAGAAGCGCGACTCATCGCCCATCGCCTCCAGCGCGATGCGCGGCAGGTTGAGGCTGATGACGCCGATGTTGTTGCGGCCGTCGTGCACCAGCTCGCCGTCCTGCTCGTAGGTGCCGAGGAAGCTGCGGCAACCCATCGGCGTTTTGAACGAGCCGGTGACCTTCACTACCTGATCGTAGTTGAGGATGTCCGGGTACATGCGCTTGCTGGCGCACTCCAGCGCCAACTGCTTGATGTCGTAGTTCGGATCGCCGTACTGGTGGTTGAGGCCGTCGCGGATGGCGAACACCAGCTTGGGGAACACGGCGGTCTTGCGGTTTTTGCCCAGCCCGGCGATGCGGTTTTTCAGGATTGAGCGCTGGATCAGGCGCGACTCCCAGCTGGTGCCGAGGCCGAAGCCGAAGGTGACGAACGGCGTCTGGCCGTTGGCGGTGTGCAGGGTGTTGACCTCGTACTCCAGCGACTGGAAGGCGTCGTAACACTCTTTCTCGGTGCGCGCCATGGCATAGCCTTTGGCGTCCGGGATCTGCCACTCTTCCGCCACCTGCAGGTGTTTGCGGAAGCTCTCGTCGACGAACGGCGCCAGAATTTCATCGATGCGGTTGATGGTGGTGCCGCCATAGATATGGCTGGCGACCTGGGCGATGATCTGCGCGGTCACGGCGGTGGCGGTGGAGATCGACTTCGGCGGCTCAATCTCGGCGTTACCCATCTTGAAGCCGTTGGTCAGCATGCCTTTCAGATCGATCAGCATGCAGTTGAACATCGGGAAGAACGGCGAGTAGTCGAGATCGTGGTAGTGAATTTCGCCGCGTTCATGGGCCAGCACCACGTCGCGCGGCAGGATGTGCTGCTTGGCGTAGTGTTTGGCGACGATGCCCGCCAGCAGGTCGCGCTGGGTGGGGATCACCTTGCTGTCCTTGTTGGCGTTCTCGTTCAGCAGCGCGCGGTTGCTCTGCTCGACCAGGCCGCGAATCTCCTGGTTCAGGCGGCCGCGCAGCTCGCGCGCCACGTCGCGATCGTGGCGGTATTCGATATAGGCGCGCGCCAGCTGCTTGTATTCGCCGGCCATCAGCTGGTTTTCCACCGCCTGCTGGATCTCGTGGATATCGACGCGCGGCTGTTGCTGCATGCGCTGAGCGACCACGCGGGCGACGGTGGCGCAGTAGTCGGCGTCGACCACGCCAACCGCCAGCGCGGCGCGCTCGATGGCCTGCGCGATGCGCGCTTCGTCAAAAGGTACCTGGCAACCGTCCCGCTTAATCACTACTGGTTTCACGTTGTACTCCTTGTTCCCCGAGGGAGCGTTCATACCCGCCTGACGCGGCGAGCAACCGTCAAATTTCGCTTATCCACAGGGCAAAGCCGCAGCGCGCAAGGGCTGTGGCGACGTGTGGATGATTTTGTGGATAACTACTATATATAGGTGTTCACAATTCTTAATGCACTATATATAGATATTGGCGCGATTCTTTTGATGTAGAACAAGGAAAACGGAAGAGCGTGTGCAAGCTGAACAGACGTCAATCGCCCGCCGGCCGATCGCGAAAATGTTCCAGCAGAAAATCGACCCAGGCGCGCACCCGCGGCGGCAGATCCGCCGAAGCGTAATAGAGCCACAGCTGCACCGGGCGCGGCCAGCATTGCGCCAGCACCGGCCGCAGCGTGCCTTGCTCGAAGTGCTTTTCAACGTACCAGCGCGCCAGGTTGACGATGCCGAGCCCGGCCAGCGCCGCATCCAGCAACATCTCCGGCCGGCTGACCACCAGCCGGCCGCTCAGATCCAGCGCCAGCGTTTCGCCCTGATGGCGCAGCTGCCATTTGACGTGGCGGCCGTTGCCCGGGTTGCGGTGCAGCAGGCAGTCGTGGCGCAGCAGATCGTGCGGCGTTTGCGGCTCACCGCGCCGCGCCAGATAGTCGGGCGAGGCCGCCAGCACCATATGCATCGGGTAGAGCGGGCGGGCCACCAGCCGGCTGTCGGGATCGACCCGGCTGCCGATGCCGACGTCGAAGCCTTCGCCCACCAGGTTCACCACCCGGGCGTCCAGCGACAGATCGAGATCGATCTGCGGATAGCGCGCCAGAAATTGCGGGATCAACGGCATCAGCATCTGGCGGCCGAAGCCGGGGATCATGCTGACGCGCACCACCCCGGCGGGCGCCTGCCGTTCGCCGCCGGCGCTCTCCAGCGTGGCCGCCAACGCCTGCCACAGCGGCGCCACCTGCGCCAGCAGCGCTTTGCCCTCGTCGGTCAGCAGCACGTTGTGGGTGTTGCGCTGAAACAGCCGCAGCGCCAGCTTCTCTTCCAGCACGCGGATGTTTTTGCTGACCGCCGCCGGCGTCACGCCCAGCTGGCGAGCGGCGGCGGAGAAATTTTGCGCCTGCGCGGCGGCGAGGAAGGCCGGCAGCAGGCGGTGCACGTCAAAGGGCAGCGACATAGTGGTTGATACTTTTGGTTGAAATTGAAGTGACCTTTAACAGCCTACACCCGAAGCGGCAGAAATGGAAAAATGCCCTCATCTTCTTATGACCGAGGAATCGTTATGTCGCGCATTTTAGTGTTAACTGCCCACCGTACTCCCGACGAGTCGCGCATCAACAAAGCGCTGATCGCGGCGCTGAGTCCGTTGCCCAACGTTACCGTTCACGAACTGATCCGCGCGTACCCGGATTACCGCATCGACGTGGCGCGCGAGCAGGAACTGCTGCAGAGCCATGATGCGGTAGTGATGTTGTTCCCGTTTTATTGGTACAGCTCGCCGGCGATCCTCAGCGAATGGCAGGATGCGGTATTAACCTACGGTTTCGCCTACGGCAGCGAAGGCACCCAACTGCACGGCAAGCCGCTGCAGCTGGTGGTGAGCACTGGCGGCAACGCGCAGGCCTATACGGCGGAAGGGTACAACCGTTATCCGGTGCAGGATCTGCTGCTGCCGTTCCACGCCATGGCCAACCTGACCGGCATGGATTATCTGCCGCCGCATCTGGTGCAGGGTGTGTTCGACATGAGCGATGAACGCCTGGCGCAAGAGGCCGCCGGGGTGGTAGCGCTGCTGGGGAAATGGTAGGGCGCAGCGCTCGCCGCGCCCTGCGGGGTTAGTCTTCGAGCAGCCACCACACCGCTTCGAACGGCCGCAGCGTCAGCGCCTGCGGCTGGTCTGCCGAGTCGCTGTAGTTGCTCATCAGCGGGCGCCACTGGGCGGAAGGCTCCACGCCCGCCGCCGTCCAGGCCTGCGGCTCGCGGCTCAGGTTGGCCACCACCAGCAGGCGCTGGCCGTTCCAGCTGCGCTGATAGCACCACAGTGCCGGGTGTTCCGGCGCCAGATCCTGATAGTCGCCGTGGGTCAGCAGCGGGTACTGCTTGCGCAGGGTGATCAGCTGGCGATAGGCGTAAAACACCGAGTCGAGATCGGCCAGCGCCGCTTCGGCGTTGATCTGCGGGTAGTTCTCGGCGCAGCCGATCCACGGCGTGCCGGTGGTGAAACCGGCGTGCGGCGCGGCGCTCCACTGCATCGGCGTGCGGCCGTTGTCGCGCGATTTGTCGGCCAGGATCGCCAGCAGTTCGGCATCGCTGCGGCCCTGAGCGCGCAGTTCGGCGTACATGTTCAGGCTTTCCACGTCGCGATACTGTTCAATGGCGCGGAAGCCGGGGTTGGTCATGCCGATCTCTTCACCCTGGTAGATATAAGGTGTGCCCTGCATGCCGTGCAGCACCATCGCCAGCATTTTGGCGGCCGGCAGCCGCAGTGCGCCTTCATCGCCGAAGCGCGACACGATGCGCGGCTGATCGTGGTTGCACCAGAACAGCGCGTTCCAGGCGCGGTTGTGCATTCCTTGCTGCCAGTGGCGGAAGATCTGCTTCAGCTCCACATAATCCGGCGCCGCCCGCGTCCATTTTTCGCCGCCGGCGTAGTCCACCTTCAGGTGGTGGAAGTTGAAGGTCATCGACAGCTCTTCGCCGCTCTGTACCGCGTATTGCTGGCAATGCTCGAGCGTGGTGGAGGACATCTCGCCCACCGTCATCAGGCCGCGCGGCTGGAACACGTCGCGGCTCATCTCCTGCAAGAACTCGTGGATGCGCGGGCCGTCGGTGTAGAAGCGGCGGCCGTCGCCCTGGCTGTCGGACGGGAAGTCCTGCTGTTTGGACACCAGGTTGATCACATCGAGGCGCAGGCCGTCGACGCCTTTATCCGCCCAGAACTGGCACACTTTCTTCAACTCTTCGCGCACCGGCGGGTGTTCCCAGTTGAGATCCGCCTGCTCGGCGGCGAACAGGTGCAGGTAGTACTGGCCGCTGTCGGCGTGCCACTGCCAGGCGTTGCCGCCGAACTTGGAACGCCAGTTGTTCGGCGGCGTATCGCCTTCGCCGTCGCGCCAGACGTAGAACTGACGATACGGGCTGTGGCGATCCTGCGCGGCCTTGAACCACGGGTGCTCGGTCGACGTGTGGTTGAACACCATGTCCATCACGATGCGAATGCCGCGCTGGTGGGCGGCGGCGACCAACTGCTCGAAGTCCGCCATCGTGCCGTAAGCCGGATCGATGGCGCAGTAGTCCGCCACGTCATAGCCGTTGTCCACCTGCGGCGATACGTAGACCGGCGTCAGCCAGATGGCGTCGACGCCCAGCTCCTGCAGATAGTCCAGCCGCCGCGTCACCCCGGCCAAATCGCCGTAGCCGTTGCCGGTGCTGTCCTGAAAACTCTTCGGATAAATTTGGTAGATGACGCCGTTCTGCCACCAGGGGGTTGGGTTGCTCATAGCTGTATACCTTTGAATCGTGACAACGAGCCTGCGCGAGCAGGCTCCTACATTCATTTTGCGTGAATCAAACCGGCAGCTCGCCGCGGGCGGCCTTGCGTTTGTAGACCATGATGGTCAGCACCAGCGGGATGACGATCGCCACCAGAATCGCCAGCGAGTAAATCAGCCAGAACTGCGGTTTGATAGACAGGATGCCCGGCAGGCCGCCGACGCCGATGCCGTTGGCCATCACGCCGTCCAGGCCGCAGATAAGGCCGGCGATTGCGGAGCCGATCATCGCGCACAGCATCGGGAAGCGGTATTTGAGGTTGATGCCGTACATCGCCGGTTCGGTCACGCCGAGATAGGCGGAGATCGCCGCCGGCACCGAGATTTCACGCTCGTTGGCCTTGCGGCTGATGATGATGATGCCGAGCACCGCCGAAGCCTGCGCGATGTTGGACAGCGCAATCAGCGGCCATACCGGGGTGCCGCCCATGCTCTGGATCATCTGCATGTCGATAGCCAGCGTGGTCTGGTGCACGCCGGTGATCACCAGCGGCGCATACAGGAAGCCGAACAGCGCGGCACCCACCGGCGCGAAGCTGCCGGTCATCACCGCTTTCACCGCCCAGGCGACGCCGTCGCCGATCATGCGGCCGAACGGCCCGATCAGCGCGTGCGCCAGGAACACCGCCAGCAGCAGCGAGACCACCGGCACCACCACCAGATAGAGATAGTCGGGGACGATCTTTTTCAGCCGGGTTTCGATCCAGCCCAGCGCCATGCCCGCCAGGATCGACGGGATCACCTGCGCCTGATAGCCGACTTTCTGGATCACGAACCAGCCGAAGTTCCACACTTCCGGCGTTTGCTGGCCGAGCAGGTAGGAGTTCATCAGCTGCGGCGACACCAGGGTCACGCCCAGCACGATGCCGAGCACCGGCGTGCCGCCCATCTTTTTCACCGTCGACCAACAGATGGCCACCGGCAGGAACATGAAGATCGCTTCACCCAGCAGCCACAGGAAGTCGTAAACGGTTTTCCACGCCGGGTGCATCTGCGCCAGCGTTTGGCCGCCGGACATCGGGATGTCGCCGATCACGTTGCGGAAGCCGAGGATCAGACCGCCGCTGATCAGCGCCGGCAGCAGCGGGAAGAAGATCTCGGCGAAGTGGGAGATGGTGCGCTCGGTCCAGGTCATGTTCTGGCGTGCCGCCACCTTGGCCTGTTCCTTGTCGGCCTCGTTGACGCCGGTGCTGGCGATCAGCGCCTGATAGTAGTCGCCGACGTCGGTGCCGATCACCACCTGGAACTGCCCGGCGTTGGTGAAGCAGCCTTTGACCATCGGCAGCTCTTCGATTTCCTTTGGGCTGGCCTTGCTGGGGTCATTGAGGACGAAACGCAGCCGGGTAATGCAATGGCTGACGGTGGCGATGTTCTCGCGGCCGCCGACCAAAACAATCAGGCGATCAATATCCTGCTGTTTTACTTTGCTCATTATGGGATACCTGCAGAGGTGTTGACTGAGTAATGATCAAAGCTTAGCCACTCGGCTTTTTGAATGAAATGGGAACGTTCCCGGTTTGGGGCGAGGATCACAAAATGACAAAAAATGGTCAACTTCTAAGCAGGTCGTCAGGACAGTTTGCTGGGCACCACCAGGCGGCGGATCCCCTGTTCGCCGCTGAGCTGCGCCAGCAGCTGCTGCGCGGCCAGCAGGCCGGCGCTGCCGTAGCCGAACTCAACAGACAGGGTATCGGGGAACAGGAAGCTGAGCAGCGGGGTGTTGCCGATGGCGCACACCTGAATGGCGCGCGCCGGCTGCTGCTGCAGGTATTTGATCGCGCCGAGGGCGATGCTGTCGGAGGCGCAGATCAGCGCGCTGGTGTGCGCATCGATCACTTCGGCGGCGTGCTGGAAACCGCTCTGGTAACTCAGCTCGCCCAGCGTGGCGCGCGGCGTGAGCTTGAGGCGTTCACAGGCGTCGAGATAGGCCTGGTAGCGGCGCTGGCCGGTGGTGGCGTCGCTGAGCTGCACCCCCAGATAGCCGATATGCCGATGCCCCTGCCGGTACAGACGATCCATCAGCAGGTTCACCGCGCCGGCGTCGTCGTAGCAGACGGACGAGAAGCCGTCGTATTCGCGCACCATCACCACCATTTTTTCCTGCCAAGGTTTGAGCATCGCCGCGGTAAGGCCGGTGAAGCCGAACAGGATCACGCCGTCGACGTTGCGCTGGTGCAGCACGTGCAGGTGTTCCTGCACCAGGCGGGTTTCGAACTGGCTCTCCATCACGATCGGGTCGAAGCCCTGCTGGTACAGCAGCGGCAGCATGGTGCGCACCGCCTGGTTCTCCGACGGCGAATCGAGACGGGAAACGATGATGCCCACCACCTTGTCGCTCTGGCCGCGCATGGCGCGCGCCGACTTGGAGGGGGTAAACCCTTGCTGACGGATCACCGCTTCCACCCGTTCGCGGGTTTGCGGGCTCACGCTGCCTTCATTGTTCAGCACGCGTGAGACGGTGGATTTGCCTACGCCGCTCAGGCGTGCGATGTCCTTGATGGTCAGCCGGTTTTGCATGGTTTACTTGTCGTTTAGGTTGTAAGGCGTAAATTGACGGCCAATAATGAATGCCCGTCAGCATAGCTCATTTTCCGACGCGGATCTTGATGCAAAACGGGATTGTGACATTGCGATGAACGGCCGCTCCTGCCGCTCTGTTTTTCCCTTTACCGGAGGTTATACCCCATATGGACCCCGACCCGACTGCTTTAGACACTCACTCGGTTCTCCGGTAAAACCTCTCCGCCTGGCGCTGCTGTTTTACCGGTGAAGTACATCACGGTAACCGGTGGCGCGCGCTTCGTCGTTCGCTCCTGCTGCTGAAAAAAGAATAAGGATCTGCATTGGCAGAGGCTTTTTGGCGTGCCCGCCATCCGCCCGGCCGATGACGATCCCCGTTTACCCGCTGCCGTGAGGCACCGGGCGACGAGGTGCGAACCATGAAACTGAAAAAACTCCCCCGTCAGCTGCTGGGCCTGTTCGCCCGCGGCCTTCCGCGCCGTTTGGTGCGCCGCGACAGCCTGCTGGACAGCGTCAGCGGCGCTGCGCGCGATATGCCGGCCGGCCTGGCGCAGCAGCGGCTGGAATGTGCCGCCGCAGAGACGATGCAGCTGTTTGAGCGTTTCCACAGCCACCCGGAAGGCATCACCGCCCATGAGGCGGAACAGGTGCGCCAACGCTGCGGCGAGAACGTCATCGACGATCAGCAGAAAGAGGCCTGGTGGCAACACCTCTGGCACTGCTACCGCAACCCGTTCAATCTGCTGCTGACCGCGCTCGGCATGATCTCTTACGCCACCGAAGATCTCACCGGCGCCTTGGTGATCGCGCTGATGGTGCTGATCTCCACGCTGCTGAACTTCATCCAGGAGGCGCGTTCCAACCGGGCGGCCGATGCGCTGAAAGCGATGGTGAGCAACACCGCCACGGTGATCCGCAGCGATGCGCTCACCGGCAGGAGCGAGCACGTGGAGCTGCCGATCGCGCAGCTGGTGCCGGGCGATATCATCAAGCTGGCGGCCGGCGACATGATCCCGGCGGATCTGCGCGTGCTGTCGGCCAAGGATCTGTTCATCAGCCAGGCGGCGCTGACCGGCGAATCGCTGCCGGTGGAGAAATCTGCGGCGCCGCAGGCGCTGGCGGCCGATCCGCTCGATTGCCAGAACCTGTGCTTCATGGGCACCAACGTGGTCAGCGGCACCGCGCTGGCGATGGTGATCGGCACCGGCGGCAGCACCTATTTCGGCCAGCTGGCGCAGCGCGTCACCAGCCAGGATGAGCAGCCGAACGCCTTCCAGAGCGGCATCAGCAAGGTCAGCTGGCTGCTGATCCGCTTTATGCTGGTGATGACGCCGATCGTGCTGCTGATCAACGGCTACACCAAGGGCGATTGGTGGGAAGCGGCGCTGTTCGCGCTGTCGGTGGCGGTCGGGCTGACGCCGGAAATGCTGCCGATGATCGTCACCTCGACGCTGGCCAAAGGGGCGGTGAAGCTGTCGCGCCAGAAGGTGATCGTCAAACGGCTGGACGCCATCCAGAACTTCGGCGCCATGGATATTCTGTGCACCGACAAGACCGGCACCCTGACCCAGGACAAGATCGTGCTGGAGCGCCACACCGACGTGTTCGGCGCCAGCAGTGAGCGGGTGCTGCGCTACGCCTGGCTGAACAGCTTCTACCAGACCGGGCTGAAAAACCTGCTCGACGTGGCGGTGCTGAGCTGCGCGGAGCAAAATCAGCAGCCGGAGGCGCTGCAGCACTACCGCAAGGTGGATGAAATCCCGTTCGACTTTGTGCGCCGCCGCATGTCGGTGGTGGTGGCCAAAGACAACGAGTATCACGAGCTGGTGTGCAAGGGCGCGCTGGAAGAGATGCTGGCGATTTGCAGCCACGTGCGCCACGAAGACGAGGTGATCCCGCTCAGCGAGGCGCTGCTGGCGCGCATTCGCCGCATCACCGACGATCTCAACCAGCAGGGGCTGCGGGTGGTGGCGGTGGCCAACAAGATCCTGCCGGCGCAAACCCATGAATACGGCGTGGCGGATGAATCGGACCTGATCCTCGAAGGTTACGTCGCCTTCCTCGATCCGCCGAAGGAGAGCACCGCGCCGGCGCTGGCGGCGCTGAAACAGAATGGCGTCACGGTGAAGATCCTCACCGGCGACAACGAGCTGGTGGCGGCCAAAGTGTGCCGGGACGTCGGGCTGGCGGCCGATCACCTGCTGCGCGGCAGCGAGATCGAGCTGATGGACGACGAGCAGCTGGCGCAGGCGGCGGCGCGCACCACGGTGTTCGCCAAGCTGACGCCGCTGCACAAGGAGCGCATCGTCAAACTGCTGCGCCGCCAGGGGCACGTGGTGGGCTTTATGGGCGACGGCATCAACGATGCGCCGGCGCTGCGCGCGGCCGACATCGGCATCTCCGTCGATTCGGCGGTGGACATCGCCAAGGAAGCGGCGGACATCATTCTGCTGGAAAAAAGCCTGATGGTGCTGGAGCAGGGGGTGATCGAAGGGCGCCGCACCTTCGCCAACATGCTGAAATACATCAAGATGACCGCCAGCTCCAACTTCGGTAACGTGTTCAGCGTGCTGATTGCCAGCGCCTTCCTGCCGTTCCTGCCGATGTTGCCGCTGCACCTGTTGATTCAGAACCTGATGTACGACATCTCACAGATCGCCATCCCGTTCGATAACGTCGACGACGATCAGATCACCCAGCCGCAGCGCTGGAACTCCGCCGATTTGGGGCGGTTTATGGTGTTCTTTGGGCCGATCAGTTCAATCTTCGACGTGCTGACCTTCAGCCTGATGTGGTGGGTGTTCAAGGCCAATACGCCGGAAATGCAGACGCTGTTCCAGTCCGGCTGGTTCGTGGAAGGGCTGCTGTCGCAAACGCTGATCGTGCACATGATCCGCACGCGCAAAATTCCGTTTATCCAGAGCCGCCCGTCCTGGCCGCTGTGCATCATGACGCTGGCGGTGATCGCCACCGGCATCGGCCTGGTGTTCTCGCCGCTGGCCGGCTTCCTGCAGCTGCAGGCGCTGCCGCTCGCCTACTTCCCGTGGCTGGTGCTGATCCTCGCCGGTTACATGGTGCTGACCCAGTGTGTGAAAGGCTGGTTCGTGCGTCGCTACGGCTGGCAATAACCCGTTCGCCCCCTCCGGCCGGGAGGGGGCAATTGTGATCCCGTCCGCTTTTTCACCGCAACGGTTGGACATCTGTTCTGTGCTGAGTCTTTATCTACAGCGTTGGCTGTTTTCCCCTGCGCCTTTCAAGCCCGCGCGTTGTTGGCTGTACGCCCGCCCCCCAGTTACTTAGCAGACCTAAGCGCCTGGGGATGCGGGCACTTGCCGCCTAGCGGTGGTTTGAAATTCATTGGGGATATTTTGTTTTTTTCCTCTGAGGAATTTCCGATGCACAGACCTTTCCGTTATACGCTACTGGCTTCATCGTTATGGCTTTCTTGCGGCGCGCTGGCGCAGCCGGCGGGCGATCTGCCGCTGATGCCCTGGCCGCAGCAGGTGGAAGTGACGCAACCGGCGGGCAAGCTGGTGCTGGATCACCGGCTGGCGTTAAGCCTCCAGGGCGACGATCTGGGCGACGCGCTGCCACGCTGGCGTCAGCGCATCGAACTGCAGACCGGCTGGACGCTGGCGCCGAGGGAAGAAGCGAACGGCGCGGCGATCAAGGTGGTGATCAAGGACCGGGTGGCGGCGCAGCCGCTGCCGGGCAGCGACGAAAGCTACCGGCTGGCGGTGACGCCGCAGGGCGCTACGCTGACCGCCAACACCCGCTTCGGCGCGCTGCGCGGCATGGAGACCCTGCTGCAGCTGCTGCAGACCGACGGGCAAAACACCTTCCTGCCGCTGGTGGACATCCGCGACGTGCCGCGCTTCCCGTGGCGCGGCGTCTTGTTGGATTCGGCGCGTCATTTCCTGCCGCTGCCGGACATTCTGCGCCAGCTTGATGGCATGGCGGCGGCCAAGCTCAACGTGTTCCATTGGCACCTGAGCGACGATCAGGGCTGGCGCTTCGCCTCCGAGCATTACCCCAAACTGCAGCAGCAGGCCAGCGACGGCCAGTTCTACACCCGCGAGCAAATGCAGCAGGTGGTGGCTTACGCCACGGCGCGCGGCATTCGCGTGGTGCCGGAGATCGACATGCCGGGGCACGCCTCCAGCATCGCGGTGGCCTATCCCGACCTGATGAGCGCGCCGGGGCCGTATCGCATGGAGCGCGAGTGGGGCGTGCATAAGCCGACGCTCGATCCGACCCGTGACGAGGTTTATCAGTTTGTCGACGCGATCGTCGGCGAGCTGGCGGCGATCTTCCCCGATCCTTATCTGCACATCGGCGGCGACGAGGTGGACGCCAGCCAGTGGCGGGCGTCGCCGTCGATTCAGGCGTTTATGCAGAAGAACGGGCTGGCGGATACCCATGCGCTGCAGGCCTACTTCAACCAGAAGCTGGAAAAGATCCTCGAGAAGCACCAGCGGCAGATGGTTGGCTGGGATGAGATCTACCACCCGTCGCTGCCGCGTTCGATCGTCGTTCAATCCTGGCAGGGGCAAGACTCGCTGGGTGCCAGCGCCCAGGACGGCTATCAGGGCATTCTCTCCACCGGTTTCTACCTCGATCAGCCGCAAAGCACCGCCTATCACTACCGCAATGAAATTCTGCCGCAGCCGCTGGGGGTCGAGACGGCGGTACAGCCCGGCGAGCAGGCGCAAAGCTGGCACTTCAGCATGCCGCGCCTGAAGGGCAGCGCGGTGGAAGGCAGCTTCACGCTGATCGAGGGCAAGCAGGGCTGGCGTGGCTTTATCGATTTCAACGGCAAGTCGCGCCGCGCGGTGCACGACATCGTCTGGCGCACGCCGCAGCAGGTGACGTTCCGCGTCGATACCTGGATGGGCGACACGCGGCCGGTATTCACGCTGCAGCAGGACAAGCTCAGCGGCTATACGCTGGTCGGCAACGTGCGTTACCCCACCAGCGGCGACAAGCTGGCGGCGGCGGCGGGCAAGATGCCGGTGGTGCCGGACGAGAAGGGGCAGGCCAACATTCTCGGCGGCGAAGCGGCGCTGTGGGCGGAAAACGTGCGCGCGCCGCTGCTCGATATCAAGCTGTGGCCGCGCGCCTTCGCGGTGGCGGAGCGGCTGTGGTCGGCGCAGGACGTCACCGATGAAAGCAACATGTACCGGCGGCTGGCGGCGATCGACGCCTGGTCGGTGGTGTCGGTCGGCCTGCAGCAACATGCGGAAACGGCGCGCGAATTCACCCGCCTGAGCAACAGCGTGCAGATCGCGCCGCTGCAGATCCTGGCCGAGGCGGTGGAACCGGCGCAGTATTACACCCGCCAGCACTTGAAGTTCCAGGCCGGCAACTATCACCAGTTCGAACCGCTGAACCGCTTTGCCGATGCGCTGCCGCCGGAGAGCGAGGCGGTGCGCGCCATGCATGCCCAGGTCGCGGCCTTGTTGCAGGATAAACGCGATAAGGCGGCGGCGCAGGCGCTGCGCGAACGGCTGCTGCGCTGGCAGGCGAACGGCGCAGCGCTGCAGACGGCGATCGCGGGCAACCGCACGCTGCGTGATCTGGCGCCGGTGGCGCAGGACGTCGGCACCCTGGCCACGCTGGGCTTAACGTTGCTGGAGCGCCATCAGCAGGAAAAACCGCTGAGCCGGGCCGAGGCCGAGCAAGCGCAGCGCCAGCTGGATGCGGTGGCGCAGACGCGCGACGAAGTGGTGATTGCGGCGGTATACCCGCTGGAGGCGCTGCTGCGTGGTCTTAAAACAGAGTGAGGACAAATAAAAACGGCCAGTCTGCACTGGCCGTGATTCGCGTACGTGTCGATTAACGACGCACGGCGATGGCTTCGATTTCGATCTTCACGTCTTTCGGCAGACGCGCCACTTCCACGCAGGAGCGGGCCGGGAACGGCGCGCTGTGCTCGGTGAAGAAGGCTTCGTACGCGGCGTTGACGGTGGCGAAGTCGTTCAGGTCTTTCACGAACACGGTGGTTTTCACGATGTCGGCAACGTTCAGGCCGGCGGCTTCGACGATCGCTTTGACGTTTTCCAGCGACTGGCGCGCCTGAGCGGCCACGTCGTCGGCGACGGCGCCGGTTTTCGGATCGACCGGGATCTGGCCGGAAGTGATGATCATGCTGCCCAGATCAACGCCCTGCACATAAGGACCAATGGCTGCCGGGGCGAGTTCAGTGCTGATGTTACGTGACATGTTTTCTCCTGATAGACCCGTTGTCTTTCACGCCGCCGCGCGGTCGGCCGCAGCGTGAAATTCGGTGGGTAGCAACGTGGGTAGAGTTATTTTCAGGCATCCATTATAGGGAGTGACGCGCAGATTAACAGCGCCGCTCCCGCAAAGGGGCAGAATTCAGTCCGCCTGCAGCACCACCTGATGCTCGAACTCTTTTTCGCAGTAGCGGCACTTCAGGTGCACTTCGCCATCGCGCGGCTTCACGCTGAAGCTCGACGCCACCGGCTCGCTGCGGCTGATGCAGTTGCCGTTCGGGCAGGTCAGCACGCCGTCGATGTGGTCCGGCAGGCTGAGAGTCAGCTTGCGCACCACTTCATAGTTATCGATGCGGTTCACCGTGGCCTTCGGCGCGTACATCGCCAGCTGGTTGGCCTGCTGTTCGGTCAGGAAGGTGTTCTCGATCTTGATCAGATCCTTGCGGCCCAGCTCGTTGGAAGGCAGGTTCAGGCCGATGGTGATGCGCTGGTCGGTGGCGGTCAGCTTGAACAGCGTCAGCAGTTTGAAACCGATCTGCGCCGGAATGTGGTCGATCACCGTGCCGCATTTGATCGCTTCGACCTGCAGTTTGTTGTCATGAGTCATGGCGGTTCCCCCTTAAAGAGCCAAATCTGCGTTGAGCACCAGCGCCAGCAGCGCCTGGCGGGCGAAGATGCCGTTGCCCGCCTGCTGGAAGTAGTAAGCGTGCGGCGTTTTATCCACGTCGGTGGCGATCTCGTCGATGCGCGGCAGCGGGTGCAGCACCTTGAGGTTGGCGCGCGCGCCGGCCAGATCCGCGGCGCGCAGCACGAACTGCGCCTTCACGTTGGCGTACTCGGACGGATCGAGGCGCTCTTTCTGCACCCGGGTCATGTAGAGAATATCCAGCTCCGGCACCACTTCTTCAATGCTGCCGTGCAGGCTGTACTCGATGCCTTTCTCGTCCAGCATTTTCAGGATATAGGCCGGCATCGCCAGCGCATCTGGGGCGATGAAGTAGAAGCGGTTGCCTTCGAACTTGGCCAGCGCCTGGGTGAGCGAGTGCACGGTGCGGCCGTACTTCAGGTCGCCGACCATGGCGATGCTGAGGTTGCTCAGGCGGCCCTGGGTTTCCTGGATGGTGAACAGATCCAGCAGGGTTTGGGTCGGGTGCTGGTTGGCGCCGTCGCCGGCGTTGAGTACCGGCACGTTGCCGGAGAACTCCGAAGCCATGCGCGCCGCGCCTTCCTGCGGGTGGCGCATCACGATGGCGTCTACGTAGGTGCTGATCACCGAGATGGTGTCGGCCAGGGTTTCGCCTTTCTTGCCGAGCGAGGTGTTGCTGCCGTCGGCGAAACCGACCACCGAGGCGCCGAGGCGGTGCATCGAGGTTTCGAACGACAGGCGGGTACGGGTCGAGGCTTCAAAGAAGCAGCTGGCGATCACCTTGTGTTTCAACAGCTCCGGCTGCGGGTTGGCTTTCAGACCGGCGGCGGTGCGCAGCACCAGCTCCAGATCCTCGCGGCTGAGATCGTTAATAGAGATGATGTGTTTGTGATACAGCGGGTTGGCCATTTTTCACTCCTCCTCGACGCGTGCCCGTGGCGCGGGACTTTGGGATATTCTCAAGGCAAAAAAAAGCCCCTCAATGAGGGGCTTGAAACGATCGGTTTAGCAACAGGAGAAACAACGGCAGCTGGCCGCCGATAGGCAGTCGGTTTTGTCGATTGCGGCTAACAAAACAAACGTCGTTTTTCATGCTTTCTCCTGGCAAATTGTGGCGCATTATACTCGCGCTTTTCGCCACTGCAAGCGTTAAAACGCCGTTTTTTGCCGCCCCGCAATCGATTGGCCGACGGTGGCCGCCCGCCGGCTATTTGCTGACGCGATCGTAGTAGACCATGTCGGCGTTCAACCCCTGTTGATAGCCTTTGACGTTGTCGCGCAGCACCACCTCGGTTTTGGCCTGATCGATAAATACGTACGGCGAACTGCGCTGCAGCTCCTGCTGCATGGCGGTGTACAGCGCACGGCGCTTGGCCGGATCGGCTTCGGCCAGCGCCGCCAGCGTCTGCTTATTCAACTGCGGGATCTGCCAGCCGTTCAGCCCGGCCACCGTGCTGCTCTTGCCGTCGTTGTAGGCGAAAGCGCTGGCGTTGGAGTGGGCATCGAAGTAATCCGGGATCCACAGGCGGATCGCCGCCTGGTGCTGTCTGGCGCGCACGCGGGAGTAAACCTGGCTGCCGGCGGCCGGCAGCAGCTCGACCTTCACGCCGGCGGCGGCGAAGCTGCCCTGCAGCGCCTGCGCGATGGTGATGAACGGCGGTTTGTTCTCCACGTCCAGCGTAAAGGCGGCGTGGGTGATCCCCGCCTTGGCCAGGATGGCTTTCGCCTTGGCCGGATCGTAGCTGAATGGGTTGGTCTCCAGCGCGCCCGGCAGCCCGACCGGCAGGAAGCTCTGGTGCACGAAGTATTGGCCCTTCAGCAGATCCTGGGTGATGCCCTGATAATCCACCAGATAGCGCGCCGCTTCCCAGAAGGCCGGGTTGCTCAGCAGCGGATTGGCGCCGTTGCCGGCGTTGAACACCAGGTAGTTTTGCTCGGCGGACGGGATCTCCAGCACCTTGACGCCGGGCTGGTTCTTCAACGTGTCGGTCTGATCGGCGCCCAGTTCGCGGGCGATATCGGCGTCGCCCTGCTGGATCAGCAGGCGGCGGGTGGCCGGATCCGGTACGTTTTTAATGATGATGTTTTTCAGCTGCGGCTTGTCGCCCGGCGAGGTGGGGTTGGCGTCCAGCACGATCGCCTGATGCGGCTGATAGACGCGCATCTTGAACGGGCCACTGCCGGCGGAGTGCATTTTCAGCCAGGCGTTGCCGAAGTCGCCGTCCTTGACGTTGGCCAGCGCTGCCTTGCTGTCGACGATCGAGGCGATCGGCGTCGAGAGGATATTCAGTGCTACCGCCGGGCTGACGTCCGCCGTCCAGCGCAGCTGCACGGTATGTTCGTCGATCTTCTTCAGCTGCGCGTCGATGTTGTCCGGCTGCCAACCGAGCACGTTGAGGATGAACGCCGGCGATTTGTTCATCTTGACCGCGCGGCTGTAGGAGAAGATCACGTCGTCGGCGGTCAGCGGGTTGCCGGAGGCGAACGCCGCCTGCGGCCGCAGTTTCACCGTCAGCGTTTTGGCCGCCGCATCGCTCTGCCAGCTTTCCGCCAGCACCGGTGCCACCTTGGCCGGATCGTCGCGATCCGCCTGCACCAATCGTTGATACAGGCTGGGCACCGTCTGGATGCTGGAGAGTTCGTTGGCTTCCGCCGGATCGAGGCTGACGATGTCATCCAGCGATTGCACCACCACCAGCGTATTCGGCGGCGTGGCGGCTAACGCGGCGGCGGGCAGGGCGGCGAGCAGGAACAGCGGCAAGAGTTTGGCTTTCATCGGTGTATATCCCCTGAAGGCGCCACAAGGCGGCGCTGAGAACGGTTTGTTATCGTTGGTTTTTACGGCGCGGGCGCCGTCGGCCTGTCACGGTAGAACCTTTGCCGGCGGTGGGCAAAGGTCAATCCGCTATTTGATATTCCTGGAATATATTAGCCGCCCTGGCCGGGGGCGCCAGGGCGGAGGGGGGGATTGTCAGAGGGTGTTGCTCAGCGTAGCGACCAGCACCGCCTTGATGGTGTGCAGCCGGTTTTCCGCCTGATCGAACACCACGCTGTGCGCCGATTCGAACACCTCGTCGGTCACTTCCATGCCGCCGTGCAGATCGTACTGCTGCGCCATCTGCTTGCCGAGGGTGGTTTGGTCGTCGTGGAACGCCGGCAGGCAGTGCAGGAACTTCACGTTCGGGTTGCCGGTCAGCTTCAGCATCGCCATGTTGACCTGATACGGCCGCAGCAGCGCGATACGCTCCTGCCAGGTCTCTTTCGGTTCGCCCATCGACACCCAGACGTCGGTGTAGAGGAAGTCGGCGTCTTGCACCCCTTCGGCGATGTCTTCGGTCAGGATGAGCTTCGCGCCGGTTTGCTGCGCCAGCGCCTGACACTCGGCCACCAGCTCCGGCTGCGGCCAGCAGGCCTTCGGCGCCACCAAACGCAGATCCATGCCCGCCAGCGCGGCGGCTTCCAGCAGCGTGTTGCCCATGTTGTTGCGCGCGTCGCCGACGTACGCCAGCTTCACCTCGCTCAGCGCCTTGCCCGGCAGATGCTCCTGTACGGTGAGCAGATCCGCCAACAGCTGAGTAGGGTGGAACTCGTCGGTCAGGCCGTTCCACACCGGCACGCCGGCGTGCTGCGCCAGGGTTTCCACCAGCGCCTGGCCGTAGCCGCGATACTGAATACCGTCGTACAGGCGGCCCAGCACCCGGGCGGTGTCTTTCATCGACTCTTTATGGCCGATCTGGCTGCCGCTTGGGCCGAGATAGGTCACCTGTGCGCCCTGATCGAATGCGGCAACTTCGAAAGAGCATCGCGTACGGGTCGAGTCTTTTTCGAAGATGAGCGCAATGTTTTTGCCCTGAAGCCGGCGCTGTTCCTGCCCCAGCTTTTTGGCCTGTTTCAGATCGGCCGCCAGCTTCAGCAGCGCCTGCAGTTCGGCGGGGGTGAAATCCATTAACCTCAGAAAGTGACGTTGGTAGAACGCATTGCCGGTGCTCATAGTCCGATTCCCTGATTGTGTAATTGAATTAAAATTCACTTTATATGTATGAATATTCAATTTCAACCCCGGCATGGAAATCTTTCACGTTTATCGTGGAAGCAACGTCGGCGGTGTGTGAAAATAGAAGGAATGAAGGCCATTTGACTTGAGGATATAGGCATGGCAAACCGCGAATTGCTGGAAGAACAACGTGAAGAGACCCGCCTGATCATCGAAGAGCTGTTGGAAGACGGCAGCGATCCGGACGCGCTCTACACCATCGAGCACCATCTGTCCGCCGAGAAATTTGAGGTTCTGGAGCAGGCCGCCGTTGAAGCCTTCAAGCTGGGCTACGAAGTGACCGACGCCGAAGAGCTGGAAGTGGAAGACGGTTCGCTGGTGATGTGCTGCGACGTGATCAGCGAAGTCGGCCTGAACGCCGAGCTGATCGACGCCCAGGTAGAGCAGCTGGTGGCGCTGGCGGAACGCTGCGGCGTCAACTACGACGGCTGGGGCACCTACTTCGAAGATCCGAACGGTGAAGACGGTGAGGATGACGAAGACGGCGACTACATCGACGAAGACGACGACGGCAAACGCCACTGATTAACCCCGCTTATTCACATGGGCCGGTTCTCGCCGGCCCCTGATATCCCCGTCGTCTTTCAAGCTGCAGCGTTGTTGGCTGCACTCTCTCACCCCAGTCACTTACCTGAGTAAGCTCCTGGGGATGAGTGAGCTGGCCGCCTGGCTGCAACTTGAAATACATAGGGCAATGACGCCATGACATACCAATCCCTGTTAGCCCCGATTTTAAGCTTCCTGCACTGTGAAACTCCCGACGCCTGGATCGACGCCGCGCGCCGTCCGGAAAACCTGCAGCTGTTGTTGACCGACCATCTGGTGTGCGAGCTGAAAGCCGCGCAGACCGGCATGTGGCTGATCCGCCGCTACGTGGCGGACAAAGAGAGCGGCGACGCGCTGTTGGCGCTGCTGCGCCCCTACGAGGCGTTTCTGCACGAAGCGCAGGGCGCGCCGGACACGCTGTTCCGCCAGGGCCAGTTTACCCGCAAGATCCTGCCGAAAAACGGCTCGGCCTACGGCCAGGATCTGGCGGATCGCATGGTGCTGTTGATCAAGGAAGAGCTGCATCACTTCTCGCAGGTGCTGGAGATCATGCAGGCGCGCGGGATCCCGTATCGCAAGATCACCGCCAGCCGCTACGCCAAGGGCATGATCCGCGAGATCCGCACTCACGATCCGGCGACGCTGATCGACAAACTGATCTGCGGCGCCTACATCGAAGCGCGATCCTGCGAACGTTTCGCCAAACTGGCGCCGCACCTGGACGACGAGCTGAACCGCTTTTACGTCTCGCTGCTGCGCTCTGAAGCGCGCCACTATCAGGACTACCTGACGCTGGCCGAGCAGATCGCCGGCGGCGACATCAGCGAACGGGTGGCGCATTTCGGCCGCCTCGAAGCTGAACTGATCCTGTCGCCGGACAGCGAGCTGCGCTTCCACAGCGGCGTGCCCGCCGCCGCCTGAGGTTGAGGCGCGCCCTTACTGCGGCGCGCCCAGCAACAGATCCACCGCCTTTTCCGCCAGCATGATGGTCGGCGCATTGGTGTTGCCGCTGGTGAGTTGCGGCATCACCGAGCAGTCGATCACCCGCAGCTGTTCAAAACCGTGCACCCGCAGCTGCGGATCGGTCACCGCGTCCTGCGGCGACGGCCCCATGCGGCAACTGCCCACCGGGTGATACACCGTCTTGCAGAAGTTTCGCACGAACTCTTCCAGCTGCGCCTCATCGCGCGTCCACTCCGGCTGCGGCATCAGCAGATCTTTGATCAGCGGCTTCAGCGCCGCGGTTTGCAGGAAGCCGAGGCCGAACTTTACCGCGCGCACGCTGCCGGCCAGATCGTCCGGGTGGCCGAGGTAGTTGGCGTGCAGCTTGACCGGATCGCGCGGGTTGCTGCTGCGCAGCAGCACTTCGCCGCGCGCCTTCGGCTGCAGGTAGCCGACCTTGAGCGTGAAACCGTGAATGTTCGGCAGCGGTTCGCCGGGCACGTCGTCCCAGCTGTCCAGCAGCGGCAGGAAGTGGATCTGCACGTCCGGCCGGCCGTCGCCCTGGCTGTCGGTAAAGGCGGCGCCTTCCAGCACGTTGGACGAGAGCACGCCGCTGCGAAACGCCAGCCACTGCGCACCGTGGCTCAGCGCCTGCAGACCGCGATCGGCGCCGAACAGGCTAATCGGCTCGCGGGTGCTGACGTTGATCGACATGTGCAGGTGGTCGTGGAAGTTTTTGCCCACCGGCAGATCCGCCCGCACCTCGATGCCCAGTTGCTGCAGGTGGTCGCGCGGGCCGATGCCGGACAGCATCAGCAGCTTCGGCGAACCGACCGCGCCGGCGCTGACGATCACCTCTTTGGTGGCGCGCGCGGTGACTTCCGCACCGCCGTTTTGGCTGTAGACCACGCCGGTGGCGACGTTGCCCTCGAAGGTCAGCCGGTGCGCCAGGGCGTTCAGTTTCACCACCAGCCGCCGTTCGTCGCGCACCGCCTTCAGGTAGGTGCGGGCGGTGCTGGCGCGCTCGCCGTTGTGGGTGGTGGTTTGGTAGAAACCGACGCCGTGCTGGCTGTCGCCGTTGAAGTCGTTGCGATAGGGCAGGTTCAGCTCCTGGCCGGCGCGGATAAACGCCATGCTGAGCGGGTGGCGGTAGCGATTCTCGCTGACCGGCAGCAGCCCGTCGGCGCCGTGGTAGTCGTCGGACAGGCTTTCGTTGGCCTCGGCGCGTTTGAAGTAGGGCAGCACCTCGCGGTAGCTCCAGCCGGTGCAGCCGTAGCGTTCGGCCCAGTCGTCGTAGTCTTGCGGCTGGCCGCGCAGGTAGATCATGCCGTTGACCGAACTGCTGCCGCCTAGCACCTTGCCCTGCGCGATCTGCATGCGGCGGTTGTTGGCGTGCGGTTCCGGCTCAGTCTCATAAGGCCAGCTCTTTTTGGCGATGATCTTGGCCACCCCGGCCGGCATCTTGATGAACAGGTTATTGTCGTCGCCGCCGGCTTCCAGCAGCAGCACCCGCGCCTGCGTGCGGCGGATGAGCTGCGCCGCCAGCACGCAGCCGGCGGAACCGGCGCCGACGATGATGTAATCAAAAATATTTTCCGACATGACAGCTCTCCGTGCGCGATTGAGATACTGGCAGAGTAACGCGGGGGAAAAGGCGGTCAATTTACGATCGTTAATTTATTAACGAACTTCACATTAAATTTACATCGTGGTTTTTAACGTCAGTTTATCTGCTTGAAAAACGGCGTTATAGCGAGTTTTACTGATTGATTGCGATATTAATAAAAAAGGCGCAGCAAGCTGCGCCCTGATGAAGAGGCGGGGGGCGATTACAGCGTTTTCAGCATGGTGACTTCGCAATCGACGTGGCCGGTGGTGCCCATCGCGTGATCGATGTGTTCGAAGCCCAGGTGTTCGTACAGCGCAACGGCCTGCGTCAGGCTGGCGGTGGTCTCGAGGTAACAACAGCGGAAGCCGTGCTGGCGGGCGAAATCCAGCGCCTGCAGCGCCAGGCGTTTCGCCAATCCCTTGCCGCGCAACACCGGCAGGAAATACATTTTCTGCAATTCGCAAATATCGTCTGCGCCACCCTGCAGCGGCGCGATGCCGCCGCCGCCGGCGACCTGGCCGTCCACCTCGATCACCCAGTAAGCGCTGCGCGGCAGGCTGTAGAGCTGATACAGGGCGTCCAGATTGGGATCGGAGACGGTATAGCCTTTATCCGCCGTCAGGCCGTGCTCGGCGGAGACTTCGCGAATGACGTGAGCAATGGCGGGATTGTCTTCCGCCGTGATGGGGCGCACCAGCAGGCGCGCCGGGGTTGCTGTTGTCATGTTTACACTCGCCATTGAAAGAGACCACGTTCGTTTTTCGTTTTTATCGCAGCGCGAAACGCGCCGGGGTTATTTCCCGGCGGCGTCCTTGCGGCAGTAATATCTTGTAATAACATCTAACCCGGCCCGGATGCAACGGCGATAAAAAAACAGCGGGGCAGACCCCGCTGTTTTTCAGGCGTTGGCGTGAGCCGGTGGATTACAGCGCGGCGATGGTCGCCTGCTGTTCCTGCAGCTTCACTTTGCCTTCTTTGCAGGCCGCCAGACGATCGCGCTCTTTGGCAACTACCGCTTCCGGCGCGCGCGCCACGAAGCCTTCGTTCGCCAGCTTGCCTTCGATCGAAGCGATTTCCGCATCCAGCTTGCCCATCTCTTTCGCCAGACGCGCGATCTCGGCGTCCTTGTCGATGAAACCGGCCATCGGGATCAGCAGCTCGGCGCCGTCCACCAGTTTGGTGACGGAGACCGGGCCTTTCTCACCGGCCGGCAGCAGCGCGATGGATTCCAGACGCGCCAGACGGGCGATAAAGCTCTGGTTCTCCTGCACGCGGCGCTGGGCGTCGGCGCTGCAGTTGCGCAGCAGCACGTCGAGCGCTTTGCTTGGCGCGATGTTCATCTCGGCGCGAATGTTGCGCACGGCGATGATGGTTTGCTTTATCCACTCCAGATCGTTCAGCGCCTGCTCGTCTTCCAGCGCGGCGTCGTAGGCCGGGAACGGCTGCAGCATGATGGTGTCTGCGGTCGTGCCGGTCAGCGGCTTCACGCGCTGCCAGATGGTTTCGGTGATGAACGGAATGATCGGGTGCGCCAGGCGCAGCAGCGCTTCCAGCACGGTGATCAGCGTGTGGCGGGTGCCGCGCTGTTCCGCTTCGCTGCCGTTGCTCACCACCGGCTTGGTCAGCTCCAGATACCAGTCGCAGAACTGGTTCCAGGTGAATTCGTACAGGATGTTGGCCGCCAGATCGAAGCGGTAGGTATCCAGCGCTTCGCGGTAGGCTTTCACCGTGCGGTTGAATTCGGCCAGGATCCAGCGATCCGCCAGCGACAGCACTTTCTCGCCGCCGTTGAAGCCGCAGTCGTGCGCTTCGGTGTTCATCAGCACGAAGCGGCTGGCGTTCCACAGCTTGTTACAGAAGTTGCGGTAGCCTTCCAGGCGCTTCATGTCCCAGTTGATGTCGCGGCCGGTCGAGGCCAGCGCCGCCAGGGTGAAGCGCAGGGCGTCGGTGCCGTGCGGCTCGATGCCGTTCGGGAACTGCTTCTCGGTGCGCTTGCGGATCTTCTCCGCCAGCTGCGGCTGCATCATGTTGCCGGTGCGTTTTTCCAGCAGATCTTCCAGCGAGATGCCGTCGACCATGTCCAGCGGATCGATCACGTTGCCTTTCGACTTGGACATCTTCTGGCCTTCGTCGTCGCGGATAAGGCCAGTCATGTAGACGGTCTTGAACGGCACCTGCGGCTTGCCGTTTTCATCCTTGATGAAGTGCATGGTCAGCATGATCATGCGCGCGATCCAGAAGAAAATGATGTCGAAGCCGCTGACCATCACGCTGGTCGGGTGGAAGGTTTTCAGCGCCTCGGTCTGCTCCGGCCAGCCCAGGGTGGAGAAGGTCCACAGGCCGGACGAGAACCAGGTGTCCAGCACGTCTTCGTCCTGGGTCAGCACCACGTCGGCGCCCAGGTTGTTCTCGCTGCGCACTTCTTCTTCGCTGCGGCCCACGTAGACTTTGCCGTTCACGTCGTACCAGGCCGGGATGCGGTGGCCCCACCACAGCTGACGCGAGATGCACCAGTCCTGAATGTCGCGCATCCAGCTGAAGTACATGTTTTCGTACTGCTTCGGTACGAACTGGATTTCGCCCTGTTCGACCGCTTCCACCGCCACTTTGGCCAGCGGCGCGGTGCGCACGTACCATTGGTCGGTCAGCATCGGCTCGATCACCACGCCGCCGCGATCGCCGTAAGGCACCGTCAGGTCGTGCGGTTTGATCTCGTCCAGCAGGCCCAACTGGTCGAAGGCGGCCACTACCGCTTTACGCGCCGCGAAGCGCTCCAGGCCACGGAACTCGGCCGGGATCTCGTTGCAGTAGTCGGTGCAGACTTCGCCCAGGGTGTTGAACACTTCCGCTTCCTGACGGATGTCGCCGTCGAAGGTCAGAATGTTGATCATTGGCAGGCCGTGACGTTTGCCGACTTCGTAGTCGTTGAAATCGTGCGCCGGGGTGATCTTCACGCAGCCGGTGCCTTTTTCCATATCGGCGTGCTCGTCGCCGACGATGCGGATGCGGCGGCCGACCAGCGGCAGAATGATCTCTTTGCCGATCAGATCTTTATAGCGCGGATCTTCCGGGTTGACCGCCACGCCGGTATCGCCCAGCACGGTTTCCGGACGGGTAGTGGCGACCACCAGATAGTCTTTGCCCTCGGCGGTTTTCGCGCCGTCGGCCAGCGGGTAGCGCAGGTGCCACATGGAACCTTTGGACTCGCGGTTTTCCACTTCCAGATCGGAGATGGCGGTGCGCAGCTTCGGATCCCAGTTCACCAGGCGCTTGCCGCGGTAGATCAGGTCTTCTTTGTGCAGACGGACAAACACTTCGCGCACCGCGTTCGACAGGCCTTCGTCCATGGTGAAGCGCTCGCGCTCCCAGTCCACGGAGTTGCCCAGACGGCGCATCTGACGGGTGATGGTGCCGCCGGATTCCGCCTTCCACTGCCAGATCTTGTCGATGAACGCGTCACGGCCGTAGTCGTGGCGGGTTTTGCCTTCTTCCGCGGCGATCTTGCGCTCTACCACCATCTGGGTGGCGATGCCGGCGTGGTCGGTGCCCGCCTGCCACAGGGTGTTTTTACCCTGCATGCGCTGATAGCGAATCATGGTGTCCATGATGGTCTGCTGGAACGCGTGGCCCATGTGCAGGCTGCCGGTGACGTTCGGCGGCGGGATCATGATGCAGAAGCTTTCCTGGCTGGTGTCGCCGTTCGGCTTGAAGTAACCCTGATTCTCCCAGTGATCGTACAGCTTCTGTTCGATCTGTTTTGGGTCGTATGCGGTGTCGAGCTGACTGTTTGTCTTTTCCATTCTTTATCGTATTCAGTGAGTTGGCGGCGTAGCCGTGGTCAAATGGAAGCCGACGCTGCGATAGGCCTTGTAACGGTCGCGCGCCAACTGTTTCAGAGTGTCTTCGTAAGGAACGAAGTCTACCACTTCATGGAAAGCGGTAGCAAAATCGGCAAACTGCGGCAGCAGGGCGATCAGCAGATCGCGCGGGGCATTGCCGCGCTTGCCGGGCCAGCACAGTTCCACCGGCGCGCCGTAGTGCGGCCCTTCGCCGGCCAGGTTGTGCGGCACGAATTCATGCGGCTCGCGCTGCCACAGCGCTTCGTCCAGCCGCTGGGCCTGCTCCTGGCTCTCGCAGGCGATCAGCACCCGCTTGCCGGCACGCCAGCGTTCGGCGGCAACGGCGCAGGCCACGGCCTCATGGGCGCTGAGCGCACCTGACGGTTCCGCGTTGTCGAGCAAATAAAACGTCGCCTGTTTCATTAAGGATCCACCGCTGCCGATAAAAAAACAGGGCACAACATGTAGGTTGCGCCCTTTTTGGGAACGGAGCAGATAACTCTACCCCTTCGCTGCTGAGAGGATTATATACCCAATAGATTTCAAGTTGCAGCTAGGCGGCAAGTTCGTTCATCCCCAGGAGCTGACATCAAGTCAGTGACTGGGGTGAACGAATGCGGCCAACAACGCTGCGGCTTGAAAGATGAAGGGTATTTAATCGTCGCCGTTCAGGCCTGCACGGTTCAGTAAGAACTGCGACAGCAGCGCCACCGGGCGGCCGGTCGCGCCCTTGGCTTTACCGGAGCGCCAGGCGGTGCCGGCGATATCCAGGTGCGCCCAGGTGTACTTGCGGGTGAAGCGAGACAGGAAGCAGGCAGCGGTGATGGCGCCGCCAGGGCGGCCACCGATGTTCGCCATGTCGGCGAAGTTGGAGTCCAACTGCTCGTAGTACTCGTCGGCCATCGGCAGGCGCCAGGCGCGGTCGCCGGCCTGCTCGGAAGCGCCCAGCAGCTCGTGCGCCAGCGGGTTGTGGTTCGACATCAGGCCGGTGATGTGGTGGCCCAAGGCGATCACGCAGGCGCCGGTCAGGGTGGCGATGTCGATCACCAGCTCCGGCTCGAAGCGCTCGACGTAGGTCAGGGTGTCGCACAGCACCAGACGGCCTTCGGCGTCGGTGTTCAGCACCTCGACGGTCTGGCCGGACATGGTGGTCAGCACGTCGCCCGGACGATACGCCCGGCCGCCCGGCATGTTTTCACAGCCGGCCAGCACGCCGATCACGTTCAGCGGCAGGTTCAACTCCGCCACCACGCGCATCACGCCGTACACGGTCGCCGCGCCGCACATGTCGTATTTCATCTCGTCCATGCCGTCGGCCGGTTTGATCGAGATGCCGCCGGAGTCGAAGGTCAGCCCTTTACCGACCAGCACGATCGGCTTAGCGTCCGGATTTGGGTTGCCCTTATATTCCATCACCGACATCAATGATTCGTTCTGCGAACCGGCGCCGACTGCCAGATAGGCGTTCATGCCCAGCTCTTTCATCTGCTGTTCGCCGATGACGCGGGTGGTGATGTTGGTGCTGAAGGCGTCCGCCAGCTGACGGGCCTGCGAGGCCAGATAGCCGGCGTTACAGATGTTCGGCGGCATGTTGCCGAGATCTTTGGCCGCCTTGATGCCGGAAGCCACCGCCAGGCCGTGCTGGATAGCGCGCTCGCCGCTGGTGAGCTCACGGCGGGTCGGCACGTTGAACACCATTTTGCGCAGCGGACGACGCGGCTCCACCTTGTTGCTTTTCAGCTGATCGAAGGTGTAGAGCGTCTCTTTGGCGGTTTCCACCGCCTGACGCACTTTCCAGTAGGTGTTGCGGCCTTTCACGTGCAGCTCGGTCAGGAAGCAGACCGCTTCCATCGAGCCGGTGTCGTTGAGGGTATTGATGGTTTTCTGGATCACCTGCTTGTATTGGCGCTCATCGAGCTCGCGCTCTTTGCCGCAGCCGATCAGCAGGATGCGCTCGGAGAGAATGTTGGGCACATGGTGCAGTAGCAGCGTCTGCCCGACCTTGCCTTCCAGTTCGCCACGGCGCAGTAATGCGCTGATATAACCATCACTGATTTTGTCGAGTTGTTCTGCGATAGGGGACAGGCGGCGCGGTTCGAAAACGCCGACTACAATACAGGCACTGCGCTGTTTTTCCGGGCTACCGCTTTTTACACTGAACTCCATGCACTCTCCTGAATCTTAAAGACAAAGGCGGACGCTACGGCTAGAATAACCGACTCCGTAACGATCTCCTGCCATTTGAGTTAACGGATTATGTTAACCTGAACGGCATAAATTGCTCTGTTTTGGCGACTATAAGCAAGTTCCTATAGGACACCCAAACGGCTTGATGTTGTAATACTATTTTAGCTGTGAAGGTTGCCATATGATGAGAATAAATGGCGGATTAACGATGAAATTATCGATTTTCCTGCAAAAAGACAAGTTTTCACAGGCGTAATAAGCGTGATCATCATAAGATATCTGGTACGGGAAACGCTCAAGAGCCAAATCGCCATCCTGTTCATCCTGCTTCTGATCTTCTTTTGTCAGAATTTGGTCAGGGTGTTGGGCGACGCGGTGGACGGCAATATCCCGACAAACTTAGTTCTCTCTCTGCTCGCGTTGGGCGTGCCGAAAATGGCGCAGCTCATCCTGCCTTTGAGCCTGTTTCTCGGCTTGCTGATGACGCTTGGCCGGTTGTATACCGAGAGCGAAATCACCGTCATGCACGCCTGCGGGCTGGGCAAACGCACCCTGATTATCGCCGCCATGATCCTGGCGCTGCTTACCTCTGCGGTTGCGGCGGTGAACGTATTTTGGGCCGGCCCCTGGGCCTCGCGCTATCAGGACGTGGTGGTGAACGAAGCCAAGGCCAACCCGAGCATCGCCGGGCTGGCGGAAGGGCAGTTCAAACCCTCGCAGGACGGCAACGCGGTGCTGTTCATCGGCAACGTGAAGGGCAGCACCTTCAACGACGTGTTCCTGGCGCAGCTGCGGCCGAACGGCAACCAACGCCCGTCGGTGGTGGTGGCCGAGCACGGCAACATCGTGCAGCAGAAAGACGGCTCGCAGGTGGTGACGCTCGACAAGGGCACCCGCTTTGAAGGCACCGCGCTGCTGCGCGACTTCCGCATTACCGACTTCACCGACTACAAGGCGGTGATTGGCCACCGCACCGTGGCGGCGGATAACACCGAATCCGAACAGATGTCGATGCAGACGCTGTGGGAATCCGACGATCCGGACGCGCGCGCCGAGCTGCACTGGCGCCTGACGCTGGTGGTGTCGGTGGCGCTGATGGCGCTGCTGGTGGTGCCGCTCAGCGTGGTGAACCCGCGCCAGGGCCGCGTGCTGAGCATGCTGCCGGCCATCCTGCTGTACCTGATCTTCTTCCTGCTGCAGACCTCGCTGCGCTCCAACGCCGGCAAGGGCAAGCTGGATCCGATGCTGTGGCTGTGGCTGGTTAACGGCGTTTACTTCGCGATCGCGCTGGCGCTGAACCTGTGGGATACCGTGCCGATGCGCAAGCTGCGCGCACGCCTGAGAGGAGCGGCCTGATGTTTGGCGTATTAGACCGGTATATCGGTAAAACGATTTTCAACACCATCATCATGACGCTGTTCATGCTGGTGTCGCTGTCCGGCATCATCAAGTTTGTCGATCAGCTGCGCAAGGTCGGCCAGGGCGAGTACACCGCGCTGAGCGCCGGCATGTACACCCTGCTGAGCGTGCCGAAAGACATTGAGATCTTCTTCCCGATGGCGGCGCTGCTTGGCGCGCTGCTCGGCCTGGGCCAACTGGCGACGCGCAGCGAACTGGTGGTGATGCAGGCTTCCGGCTTCACCCGCCTGCAGATCGCCGGCTCGGTGATGAAAACCGCCATTCCGCTGGTGCTGCTGACCATGGCGATCGGCGAGTGGGTGGCGCCGCAGGGCGAGCAGATGGCGCGTAACTACCGCGCCCAGCAGATGTACGGCGGCTCGCTGCTCTCCACCAAGAGCGGGCTGTGGGCGAAGGACGGCAACGACTTCATCTACATCGAGCGCGTCTCCGGCGATAAAGAACTCTCCGGCGTGAACATCTACCACTTCAACGATCAGCGTCGCCTGGAAACGGTGCGCTATGCGGCTACCGCCAGCTTTGAGAACGGTCTGTGGCAGCTTTCGCAGGTGGACACCTCGGATCTGACCAACCCGAAACAGGTGACCGGTACCCAGACGCTGACCGGCGAATGGAAAACCAACCTCACCCCGGACAAACTGGGCGTGGTGGCGCTGGATCCGGATTCGCTTTCCATCAGCGGGCTGCACAACTACGTGAAGTACCTGAAGCAGAGCGGCCAGGAATCCAACCGTTACCAGCTCAATATGTGGAGCAAAATCTTCTCGCCGCTGTCGGTGGCGGTGATGATGCTGATGGCGCTGTCGTTCATCTTCGGCCCGCTGCGCAGCGTGCCGATGGGCATCCGCGTGGTGACCGGCATCAGCTTCGGCTTCCTGTTCTACGTGCTGGATCAGATCTTCGGCCCGCTGAGCATGGTATACAGCATGCCGCCGGTGCTGGGCGCGCTGCTGCCGAGCATGCTGTTCCTGCTGATCAGCGTGTATATGCTGCTCAAACGCAAGTAGCGGGGCGAGCGGTAGTGAAGAAAGGCGTGGCCGTGGGGCCGCGCCTTTTTTGTTGAAGGGATCAGCCGACGCTTAGCAGCGCAATGCCGGCATCCTGATAGGCCTGCGCGTCTTCCGGCAGGCGATCCAGCACGAGGGCGTCGATCTGGGCAGGGGAGGCGAACTGCGCCAGCGAAGTGTTGCTCAGCTTGGAGTGATCGCACACCACGATCACCTGATTGGCATGTTCCACCATCGCGCGCTTGGTTTCGGCCAGCATGATATCGGCCACGCAGGCGCCCTGTTTCAACGACAGCGCGTTGGTGCCCATAAACGCCTTGTCGATGTTCAGCGTATCCAGCAGTGAACGGCCGTTGATGGCGACCGCGCAGTGATAACCCTTTTTGACGATGCCGCCCAGCAGGATGATCTGGATCGATTCGACGTCTTCCAGGCTCTTGGCGATCATGAAATCGTTGGTAACCACGGTCAGGTTGCGCTTTTGGCGCAGATGGCGAGCGATCTGCAGGGTGGTGGTGCCGGTGTCCAGCACGATGATATCGCCGTCTTCCACCAGGCCGGCGGCCAGTTGACCGATCTGCTCTTTGGCGTTGAGGTTCACCTCTTCACGCTGATCGGAACTGACCTCAAAGCTGGCGCGGGTGCGCAGAATGGCACCGCCGTGGGTGCGCGTCAGCATGCCGGCGTCTTCCAGAATGCGCAGATCGGTGCGGATGGTGGCGCCGGAGACGTTAAAGCGCGAGCTCATTTCCCCCACGGAGAGCTTGCGCTTCTCCTTGAGAATGGCGAGAAGTTTTTCCTGGCGCTCTTCTGCGAACATGCTCACTCATTCACTCCTGACCGGCACAATGGATGTGCGGCTAATATACCTTGCACATCGGCCGCAGGCAAAGCGGCTTGCCGGCTACCGCAGCCGGACTGCCCATAGGAGAATGTGAAGGTTACGGCGCGTCGATCCTTTTTGGTATAGTCTACCCAGCAGCGTATTGGGTAGCGGGGCAGGCAGTTAATGGAATATGAAGAGAATATCAGTCACATTATCAGCAAGCATCTGGAAGCGGCATTAGGCGATTTCGGCGAGCTTATCTGGGCCTACGTGGTGTTATCCAAGAAAGATATGTCATGTATCTTTGGCGTCACCAATTATCCCGGTGAATGGGTAAAGCAATATAAAGAGCAAGGGCTACAATATACCGATCCGGTAGTCATTACGGCGCTCAATCGCCTGACGCCTTTTGCCTGGGATGAAAATCTGATGGCCGGTGCCGGCTTCCGCTTTTCTGAGTTGTTCGAGCAAGCACGCGAATTCGGCGTAGCCGACGGCTATACCTTCGTGTTGCATGATTTTAATAATAATCTGGTGACCCTTTCCTTTACCCTCGCTGCCGAGCGCAAGGCGGAAACCATGCAGATGCTGAATCAGCATAAAGGCGATATTTCATTGCTGTTGGCATCGACCCATGAGATGTATTTGACGCTGACTTCACTGTCCGAAAAAAACACCGCGCGCCAAGAAAAAAACGCCCGTTTTACCGAGAGAGAAAACGAGATCCTCTATTGGGCCAGCGTAGGGAAAACCTACCAGGAAATGGGTATGATCCTGGGGATCAAAACCTGCACCATCAAGTTTCATATGGGGAACATTGTCAAAAAGCTGGGGGTGGCGAATGCCCGGCATGCTATCCGTTTAGGGATGGAACTTCAGCTGATTAAACCGGTGGGGTGATTAGAACGCAGGTTCGTCGCTCAACGGCCAGGCGTTTAGCATGTGCTCGTCTTGCGTATTCAACTTTTTGAATATTCTGTTTTTTAATGCCTCCTGGCTCTGACGATCAACGTGGCCCAACAGCAAATGAACGGGCTCGTTCTTTTCCGATATGCCTGTCTTCAGCAGCGTGACGTTCCAGCCGGAGCTTTTGATGATATGCAACATCGGATGGCTGGAGACGGCCAGTATGCCGTCATAGCCGTGTTGCCGCGCATAGTTGATCAGCGATAAGAACAGCGCCAGAGTCACAGGGAACCGGCGACCCAGCAGTGACTGGGTTCTTTCTTTATCGACGAAAAAGCGTGTGGATTCGATGAAATTCCCTTCTGGAATGACGATGTCATGAAAGAAAGAGGAAAATGCGCTGTTCAGCATATTCTTGTGTTTCATATCAATCATCCTGGTACCACAAACTATCATGTTGTCCTTTACGCCAAATATATAGTTTGTCTTATCATTATCAAACTCATCCAGCTCCTTGCCGTCTGAACAGTTCACGGCCCATTGCAGCCTGTCTTTAAAGACATTTTTCCTTAAAACATAAAGATCTGCTGATTTTTCGGTGCTCATTGATGCGTAGTTGGTGCTGTAAATATTAAACATAATGTTACCTTTGAATAAATTAAGAGAAATAACTTTATCCAGTAACATCAGCGAAGTTTCACTACGAGCATGCCGGTGCGTGAGAATGATAAGGCTTTTTAAGCGATCGGCGCTAACCTTATTATGCCGTGCCGCGAGGCAGTTTCAGGGCAATGGCACAGTGAACACAGCAGGCCGGCGAAATTGAACGGCCTGGCCGATTAAAGACAGGAGAGGATTCCAGAATTGCTATCATGGGCTGCCCGGCCTTGTCTGCCATGGCGAAATATTAACTGGTGATTTTATAATGAATGGTGTCTTAATTATTTTAATAGTGAATTGGTGATATTTTCCTACTGAAGATTTGCCTATAAGGCATGACTGCGTCGTCCCGCAGAGGAATAAGCGTGAAAATGGCGGCCAGTGTGATTTTTACAGTATGTCCTCGGAGCTGTACTCCTGCGTGACCAAGTCCGCTCTTAAAAAATATCTGATAGAGATCACATTATTGTAATGACAGGAACGGTGCTATTTCGTGATGTTTCTGCGGGTATGTTGGGTTGTTGTGTGAAATGAGCCACGTGTAGTGGTCTTGGTAGAACGCCGTGGCGGCTGAGATACTGAGCGAAAAATAGTGCTGGCAGCCGATTTCCGCTATGTGAAATAATAACCTAACTGACCTAATGAAGGTCTAGTAAGGTACTATACTTTAGTCTAACTAGCTTCTAACTCCCTAAGGCGATACACTTTTCTGGTCAGTTCTCGACGAAAAAAACATAAAAAAAACCTGACCTCGTAGGGTCAGGCTGCCAAGATCGGCCAACACCAGGGAAAATTTTCTTACACCATCTTAAAGCTATCAACTCAGCAGAGGCAAGTGTTCTCTGCTGGTTTTTAGCTTTGGGTGGCTGTTTTGTTACGTATGCACGCTATTTTCTGTTGGTTCCAGATAAAATCCCATCTCAACAAATAACATCCCTCTCCTGACAACCCCGTACCCATTGGCTTATTCCAGTCATGACTACCATAAATGAAAAAATATTGTTCCTGGAATGTTGCGCAAACTCATTTTTTATTGGCTGACACATTGTTATGCAATTATTTGCAGTGTTGTCATTGCGGCTGGGGATTATTTGGTGCTGCCCGGTAGGGCGATTGAGGAAATGTAGGCGATGGCCGATAAGGTGCATGGCTATGGCGGTAAAGGCTCGTGAGCTGACAAAAAAAGCGAATGAGGCCCGATGGCTTATAACCGCCATCGGGCCTTGTGCTATGTGGGAAGAAACATTACAGCGGTTGGCTGAACTCCACCCGTTCGCCGTCCGGCCCGGCGATCATCAGATAGCGCACGCCGTTGGCACCGCTGGGTTGCAGTGTCGGCCCTTCAATCACCGGATACCCCAGAGCCGCCAGCCAATGCTGCGTGGCCGCCAGATCGGTGACCCGAAAAGCGATGTGGTCGATACCATAGGTGCTGGCGGGGCGAGTCAGCCCTTCGTCAGGTAACTGGTATAACTCCAGCGTTAGCTCACCTAACTGCAAAAACTGTACGGCGATGGGGCCGCCGAGCGTCAGCGTTTGCTGGGGTTCAAAACCGAGTGAGCGATAGAAGCCGGCGGCTCGTTCGATATCGGCGCAGCGCAGACCGACGTGCATCAACCCGTTAATCCGGTGTGCCATATCAAATCCCCTTGCGCGCGCAGTAGAAGCCATAGAAAGCGACGTAGGCGAAGCAGACCAGCGGCACCGCGAAGGCGATCTGCATATCGCCGCCGTTGAGATCGGAGATGATGCCCATGATTAACGGCACCACCGCGCCACCGATGATCGACATCACCACGATCGAACCGGCCACCTGAGTTTCTTCGCCCAGCCCTTTGATCGTCAGGCCAAAGTTGGTTGGCCAGCACAGCGCCATGCAGAAGTTGACGCCCATGATCGCCACCACCGCCAGCAGGCTTTGGATGTTGACGGCCAGCAGCAACAGCAGCACGCATACCGAACAGAACACGCCGAGCAACCGCGCCGGGCTGAACTTTTTCATCAGCGCGGTGGTGACCACCTTGCCGGCCGAGTAGCAGACCAGCGTGGCCAACAGCCAGTAGGTGGCCGAATGCTCGCTTGCCCCCTGTTCAATCATCTGTACAAAACGAATGGTGAAACTCCACAGCCCCACCTGCGCACCGACATACAGGAACTGCGACAGCACCCCCAATCGGAAGCGCGGCAGTGCCAGCAGGATTTTCAGCGATTGCATCAGCGGCTTGCCCACCCCCTGGTGCGAGCGTTGGGTTTTGCAGGCGGGGAATTTCACCGCCACGAAGATCAGTGCCAGCACGATAAGCACGCTACCGATGATCAGATAAGGCGTGACCACCTGCGACACCATCTGGGTGCGTGCCGCTTCGGCCGCCGCCGGTGGCATTTGCAGCAGCTCGGCGTGGCTGGGATCGTTTTTGCCGAACACCAGCTGCTGGCCGATCAATACGCCAAAAATGATCCCCAGCGAGTTGAAGATCTGCGAAAAGTTGATGCGCTGGGTGGAGGTTTCCAGCGGCCCCAGCAGGCTGGAGTAAGTATTGGCTGAGGTTTCCAGGAACGACAGCCCGGTGGCGATCACCCCCAAGCAGGCCAGGAAGGCGCCGTAGGTCATGATCTGCGCTGCCGGGATAAACAGGAAGCAGCCGAGCGCGTACAGGCACAGGCCGATCACGATCGCCACCTTGTATGAGTAGCGTTTGATCACCGCCGCAGCGGGTAGCGCCATTACGAAGTAGCCTAGGAAGAAGATCGATTGCACCAGCGCGGTTTGGGTATCCGACAGATCGAACCCCTTCTTGAACTGGGCGATCAGAATGTCGTTCAGGTTGCCGGCCATGCCCCACAGGGCGAACAGGCAGCAGACCAGCATCAGCTGCAGCCAAGGCGTGGCGGGCAGATAGGCGCTGCGGTCGATGCTTTCGGCCGCGGCGTGTTGTGCCACGTCGCCTTTGTTAATCAGAGAGTCGCTCATTGCGGTGTTCCTTCATCCGGAGAAAAAGAGAACGAGCTAATAACGTCAAGCTGCTCGTAGAGGGGTTGCGCCTGGCGGTAGAGCTGTTCGAACAGCTCGAAGCAGCGCAGGTAGTGTTCGTGTTGGCGCGGATCGGGGGTAAATTCGCGCTCGATGCTGACGGTGCGGCTCACCCCTTGGGCGAAACTGCTGAACAACCCGACGCCGACCCCGGCAACTATCGCGCAGCCGGTAGTGCCGTTTTCCTGATTGCGCGTTTGCAGCAGCGGCAGGTTGTAGACCGAGGCCTTGATCTGCAGCCACAGCGGGCTGCGTGCGCCACCGCCCGAAGCGATCATTGCCTCCGGCTCCTGTGCGTGGCGCCTGAGCTGCTGCAGATTGCGCAAGGACGCCAGCGCCACCCCTTCCAGCACCGCGCGGTAGAGATGCGGCTGCCTATGCTTGCGCTGCAGGCCGAAGAACTGCGCGCGCGAGTTGGTGTGTTCCGCCAGCCGCTCGCCGGTCAGGTAGGGCAGGAACAGCAGCCCTTCGGCGCCCGGCGGCACCTCGGCCGCCATATCGAGCATCTGCTGGTGGCTGAGTTGGCCGGTGCTCAGCGCCGAACGCGCCCAGCGCATGGCGTCGCCACCGGCGTCGAGCAGGGTGAAACCACCCCAGGCCGAGTTGGCCAGGTGCAGGTTGTTGACGCTGGCAGAGAGCAGCGGGTGCTCCGAGACCACGGTGAGTAACGTGGAGGTGCCGGTGCTGTCGGAAGCGATACCGGCCTGATAGACGCCGGAACCGAGCAGAGTAGCGGCCATATCCGCCGTGCCCGCCACCACCGGCACGCCCGGCGGCAGACCGGTGGCGCTCGCCGCTGCGAGCGTAATGTGGCCAATCACCTCGCTGGAGAGATGGATGGCGGGCAGCTGATCGGCACGCAACCCGAACTGCCGCAGCGCCTCTGGCGACCACTGCAGCGTGGCGCTGTCCATCAGGTAATAGCAGGAGGCCTCGCTGTAATCAGTGGCGCGCACGCCGCAGAGCCGGAAATTGACGTAATCCTTCGGCATCAACACCGTGGCGATGCGCTCCCACTGCGATGGATGATGCTCGCGCAGCCAGGCCAGCTTGAACGCCGGCCAGGCGGCGGTGGGGGGATTGTTCAACAGTTCCAGCCAGGGCTGCGGCGGCTGTTGGTGGCTAAAGCGCGCCACCTGCGGCTGCGCGCGTTTGTCGTTCCACAGCATGGCGCGATCGACGACCAGTTTGCCGTCGGCATCGAGCAAGACCGTGCCGTGCATTTGCCCGCAGGCGCCGACGGCGGCGATACGCGGCCAGTATTCGGCGTAGCGCGCGTGCAGCTCCTGCGTACACTGGCAGACGCACTGCCACCACAGCGAAGGCGGTTGTTCCGACCAGCCGGCCTGCGGCGTGATCTGCTCGTACTCGCGCTGCGCAAAGCCAAGGATTTCCCCGGTGTTGGTGACCAGCCCGGCGCGGGTGCTGCCGGTGCCGATATCAAGGGTAAGAAGTAAATCTTTCATTGTTATCACTCCCGTGGCGGATGGCGCGGGCCACCCGCAGAAGCGTGCGCTGGGATCGCGCAAGATTAGTTATCGTTCAGTTCCGGGAACAGGCCTGGATCCTGTTCGAGCTGCTCCAGCACACGCTGGGTGGCCGACGCGCTCATGCCAAAGCGGCGCACGCCCAGCCGATATAGCGCGCGCACCGTGTCCAGATCGCGAATGCCGCCGGCCCCTTTGATCTGGATGCGGCCACGCAGCTGATCGGCGATGATCGCTACCTTCTCTACCGTGGCGCCGGTCGGTGCCCAGCCGGTGGAGGTTTTCACCCAGGCCATGCCGACCTCGACGGCGATATCGCACACCCGACGGATCTGCTGCTCGTTCAGATAGTGCGTCTCCAGAATGACTTTGGCCGGTACCGGCGCGGCGGCCTCGACTACCCGGCGCAGATCCTCGCGCACGTAGTCGTAATCCCCCGACAGCACCTTGCCGATGTTCACCACCATATCGACCTCGCGCGCGCCCTCGGCGATCAGCTGGCGCACCTCCTGCACCTTGAGGTCGGTAGTCTGCCCGCCGCCGGGAAAGCCGACCGGCCCGCCAATCATCACGTCCGCCTGGCCGCGCTCCGGCAGCAAAGTGCTGAGGAAACGCGTCCAGCACGGCAGCACGTGCACCGAGATAATGCGATAGCGACTGGCCAGTGCGGCGCAGTGGCGCACGTCTTCCTCGGTATTGGTGGCCTGCACCGCGCTCAGATCGATCAACCTGGCCATGCGTCTGGTTGTTTCATTCATTGCGTTTATCCTTCTTTTGTTTTCATTTAATTTTATTTGTTCACCTTATTCTCTTTCATATGGCTTTAAAATCAGCGTTTGGTGAAATTGTGATCGGATCTGCGATTTTGTTGCGAGGAGGGTGAAAGTGTGGGAGGAAGATGCGGCAAACGCCGCAATAAGAGGGTAAACGGGGATTGTGACGCTTTTTTCAACATTTAACTCATTGAATGCCTGATAACTCTTGCGCACGGATCGCGGGAAGGTATAATGCACCCGTTTTCCGCATACTACTTCAGTGCCGAAGTGGCGAAATCGGTAGACGCAGTTGATTCAAAATCAACCGTAGAGATACGTGCCGGTTCGAGTCCGGCCTTCGGCACCATTAAGTACCGCGCAAACAAGAAGCCACCGAAAGGTGGTTTTTTTGTGCCTGGGATCTGCCTGCCGCAATTACCTACCCACTTTACTCTGTATTGACGTATTTCCCATTCCCGTAAAAATCAGAGCTTCCTGATGTTTTCCTAAGGTCTATCTGATTGACCTTAAAGGCTAAAATGGCGTTTCATTGAACCCTTTCGGATCAAGGAATTCCAGGATGGAGCCACAACAGGAAGGGAGCACGCGGGCGTTAACGCCGGGCGAAGTCAATCTGGCGCGTTCAGTGTTTGGCAGCACCATTTTCTATCAAAGCGTGTTGGTTCACTGCGACAGCTATCTGCCGTATGAGTTGCAGAATCAGTACACGGCGATGAGTCCGAATGGGGGAGCTGTACTTTCGCAGCGCTTTATATAAAAAGGATTATGCGAGCCAGGATCCTGAAGCTCAGCATCTTTTTATTCATGAGATGGCACACGTTTGGTAGCCCCAAAAGGGCATGTGGGTTCGTACCCGTGGGCTTCACAGTTGGCGGTAAGTTATCAATATCGGCTTGATCAACCTTTACTACGCCACTACAGCATGGAACAGCAAGTATCGATAATTGCGGACTATTTCATTCTCAAGAGATATGGGGCGAATACCTTCTTCCGCTTGCCAAACAGGAAACTCATCGGGATAGTGGACAGAAGGACATTGTCACAATTTCATCCCATTATCAGAAGCGCAGGGCTGCCATTATGAGAAAATATTTATTCCTTCTTCTTCCTTTTTTTATTTCGGGTTGCCCAACGGGTGACAGGTTTAACCTTTATCAAGTACAAAGTAAGATCGTAGATGGTAAAGTCTGCGTCATTTTTTAATGAGAGCGATATCGTAAAAAAGAATCCATACTGAATATCGCCATTTGGAAACAAGGAGGCGATACCTACGTATACGAAAAATCATATGCTTACAATCCGATAACGTTGGAGGCCAACAAGTGTGTTCCAGGTATCGGTGAGTTTAGTTTTATCGCAGGTGAAGGATACACCGTGTTGGTAAGAACACCGCTGAATTCATATCGGACCAGTTTTGTTGTGTGGAATATAAATGGAAGAGTTATGGTAAAGGCGGATTAGCTGGTAAAAATGTGAACTGTTGAAGTAAATTATTATGTCGTAAGTAATAACATCCTTACAGAGTTAACTCACTAATAACCACTAAATTGAAAATGTTATTTTTTCGTGTGATACTGAGAGTTGTTAGTTGTAAATATGGCTCATCGTTACGATGAGCACTTTAAATAGAGTGAAATGATTCATGTGATTTCTATGTCAAACAACTCTCCATCCTTTTATACTTTCATTTTCTGATAGTCCACTCTTTATCAATATTATGTGAATGTTATCAGTGGAGTCAAAACCTACAATTATGTTATCGCCTTCATTTGCCATTTGCATAACAACATTTTCATTGAAGTAAAGACGATGTTCTGAGCGTGTTGGATGTGCTTCTCTGGCATCATACCATGTTATATTAGCTATGCAGTTCACATCCTCGCCTCGGATTGAAAATACAGCATCTTTGCTAAAACCAGCTAAGCCAAATAGAGATTTTAGCTCTTTTACACCATTAAATTCATGTTGGTTTGATCTTTCTGGTCTTGCCTCTACTGCTGAAAGCGTTTTTATACATGAAGCCCGAAAATGAATCGTTTCTTTCGCCATCGCATCACCTTTTATCTAATTTATGGTTCTGGTTACGAGAGTTTTAGATAACATCACTCCCCACTCTCTTTCTTCGTATCCTCAATGAATTCATGTAATGAAATTAATTCATTTCTTATTCCTTTTGGATATTTTTCGTGTAATGGTTTCGGTACCACTAATGTAACCCCAGCATTTTTCATTTCTTGAAACTGATTGATTGAAACACCTTCCTGCAGAGTGAATAAGTGTATTTTATCGATGCGGTCAGCTTCACTAAGGGCTTGTCTCCAGCGATCTTTGCATGTTGTTTTAACCGCAAGCATCCTTAATTTTTCCGCAGGGTAAGCTGGGTTGTGGTAGTCTGCTCCTGAAGGGAAAAGAAAATCAGGTTTCTTCTTTCCTTCTGTAACACTCTGCGTTGTGAATTTTACTAGACCGTTGGCGATGAAAATTTTCTCGAGATGCATTTCAAGAGATTTTCCTGAGCGAGATTTACGGCGATTGCTTACTGAGTTTGCGAGCTCAATGAACTCTTCAACAGAATCAAAACCCTCTTTAACTTTGTCAAGAACATGAAGCTCTTCGATTTGGCGGAATAGATCGTATTCTTTTTCTCTTCTCTCTAATAAAAGTTTGTCAGGAGTTTCATTCTTAAACTTAAATATTTTTGGTAAATATTCAATGATCTCGCTTCCGCTAGGGAATGTTACTTTCCAGTGCTCGGGTATTTTATAATTCCGAGATTTCCAGTTTGTATCATCGATAGCGAAACCGCCAAGAAGTTGTGTCGATAAGCCTGATAATGCGGTTCCAGGAAGTACTTCTCCAATAATTGTTTCAACTAAGTCTTCTTCATCAATGGAGTTGCATACCCATACTTCGACAAGATCACAGTCTTTTAGATTATCGGATGCAGAGAAGCAGAATATAGCTAATGCGCCTGTATTTTTCTGGCTTTGAAGTGGGCTTTTTTTACCACCCCAGCAGGTAATTCGTGTTTCATTCCTGCCCTTGGGGTTAAGAGTTCTCGGTTTGCTGTTATAATAGACAGCTCTAACTTGTGTATCGCTGACATTGTGGGAAAGTGTTTTAGCGAGAAGTTCTACAGAGGGATTCTCTTCATCGATTCTGTTAATTGAAGGGAACAAAAAATTTGCTGCGTTCTTCGGTAGGTAAACACCTGATTGATGGCCGCCCGTAGCACCTGTATCGTTTGCAGAAAGCCGTTTTATGTGAATATACCAATTATTTGATGACTTTTCATTTAGCCAATTTTGAAAGTTCGACACTTAACGCCTCTCATCGATACATGAATAATTATCATGGGACTATTATCCATTTTGTAAGATAGATGTCGATGATAGAAGATGATATTTTTGATTTTGGCTGGGTTTTTGGGTTTTCCCTATGCAGAATGAAAGGTTAATGAACTAGTCATTTAGATGATGAATGCCTTTAGTATCTATACAGGCGTGGTGCTCACTTGCGCATAACCATTCTTCAATTCTTTCTGAAAGTGCTCTGGTTGAAAGCTTGAGCCGTCCTTTCATGGCGCACTCCCAGATAATCAACTCGCGCCACCCTTGCTCTGATAATAATTTCTTGACTTTATTATCTCGTTTCACATTTGAATCAATTTTTTTTAGCCAAAAATCTGTTCTTGTAGCTGGTACCTTGAACAGATAGCAATCATGGTGATGCCAGAAGCATCCATGAACAAAGATGACGGCTTTATATTCATCGAGAATAAAATCAGGCTTACCTGGCAGGTCTGTAGCTTGAGTACGGTAAGCTATCCCTGCTTCGTCCAGAAGCTGGGATAGCATTTTCTCAATGGCTGTATTTTGATTGCGTATGGCCCGCATATTTTTACTTCTAACTGCGGGAGGATGCACATCAGCCATTTTTTACCTCAAGCCGCTTTACTGCTATCTTTTTCAACAGCAGAAACAATGTAAGGTTCAAGCAACTTAGCAACGGCTGCAAAAGCGGGAACAATGACTGAGTTACCGAACTGCCGGTATGCCTGAGTATCTGAAACAGGGATGCGGAATGACTCGCCATCAGGTTTTTCAAAACCCATAATTCTGGCGCATTCTTTGGGCATTAAACGGCGTGGTCTGTTGGCTTGGTTTTTGGGATCCGAGAAATTTGTTTCACCGAGCTTCATGTCCCAGCCCCTGTCGATGAGAATCTCTGAACCGTCTTTGTGATAGCGTGCTGAGAGCGTTCTGGCAATACTTGTTTTGTTTTTCGGATCGACTAAGCCAAAACCAAAGCCATTTCCTTTAGCCTGATGTTTTTTTGCGTAGTTATACAAATACTTCCATAGATGCTCCGTAAGAATATATTTTTCAGGTGGGTTCTCTATTAATAACTCACCGAAAGATGGGCGATTCTCTGGGAAGAAACGATGTAAATCGTTCAATGTAAAACCATTATGAATATTGAGATCGCGTCGGAATCCCACTAACACAATACGTTCACGATGTTGAGGCAAGAAGTTTTTTCCATCGATGATTTTAGGATCGCTGGGGCCTGAAGCCTGAGCATCAGCAACTTCATAACCTAATTCATCTAACGTTTCCATGATAATTTTAAATGTTTTTCCTTTATCATGGCTTTTAAGATTTTTAACGTTTTCTAGCAAAAAGATTGCAGGTTTTTTGGCCGCAATGATCCGTGCAACATCAAAAAACAACGTACCCTGAGTCTCACACTCGAAACCGTGAGCACGGCCCAGCGAGTTCTTCTTGGATACCCCTGCAAGGGAGAATGGCTGGCAGGGGAAGCCTGCGAGTAATACATCGTGATCAGGGATTTCTTTATCTATATTTTTATATGCATCCTGAACGGAGACATCATTATCTTCGCTAAGAGTTATTTCACGTATATCTGAATTAAATTTGTGATGTTCAGGATCGCAGTACCAGTTCGCTTTGTAGGTACGAACTGCCTCTTTGTTCCACTCACTGGTAAATACGCACTGCCCACCGATGTCTTCAAAACCTTTGCGAATGCCACCGATACCAGCAAACAGATCGATAAAACGGAATTTGTAGTTGGGGTGAAACCGGGAAGGTTCCGGCAACATCGATCTAAGTAACTTGAACTCTTCCTCTGTCAAAACTTTTTGTGGGGTTTTCCCCTTCAGCCAACGATTGAGTGACTCACGAGTCCACTCGTAGCTCCCGCTGACCTCACGTAAAAGCTCAGCTATGGCTTTTTGATCATAAACTTCTACCAGTTTCTCGACCAGAGCTTTGTCTTGCTCTTGTCTGGTTTGTTGCTGATGTTCTGCTTCGACACGCAGCTTTCTGGCATACTCTTGAAACTCTTGCATAATAACATTTTCCAAATGTGGAACGACTTAGTGATAGCTTATCACTCACTATACCCAGTTGAAAGGTGTATGGATAAATATCCAGTAAATTTCCTTCAGGTCTGGATGTAGACAATGAGGTTAGTGTAGCAGTGCTGGTCAACAACCAGCACTGCTACTACAGTTCATCGTTCTACGGCTTCCATCTCCCGCAACGCCCGCCCATAAAGGTTACATAGCGCAGGAACCAGATGCGCCGTGGCGTTGAGATAGCGATTCAACTGTTCCCAGCCTTCGGCATCCAACTGTGGATGCTTTAGCAGCAAGTGGCCGAACAGCATCAGCCCGTGGCACAGCCCTTCCGCCTGCTCGGCAGAGAGGGCAGCCAGGTCTAAGAGTTCCGAAGGGTTAAAAGTGCTGAGATCGAGGTGGTTAAACAGTTGGCGATAAAGGGTAAGGGTGTTGGGGATGGTTTCAGAAGCGTTGGGTAAGTAAGTGTTTTCCATATCGGCTATTTCCATTGGGTGAGAAATACCGCTACCAGAAGAGACGCTAAACTCGGGTGGTAGCTCGAACGGCGTTAGCGTACCGGCCCCAACGGATACCGGCCTTCCCGGAGGAAGCACCGCCCGAGCCACCATTGTTTTGGTGCGCACCGGCATGTTCGAATTTATATCATATTCGAACAGGGGTGGGGGATTCGGAACGCTAACTCCGGCTGCGGATTTTGCCGCAGCGGAAAAACTATAACGTTATCAGTAAAAGGAAAAAATAAGCTGTATGGAATTACAGTTTATTTACTTTTAGGATTGGAATGCAGCTCGCAGTTCGCAGTTCGCCGTTCTCTCGGCATTAAATGATTAGTCATAAATTCATAGGTGATATTTATTGGTTAAAGCTAATAAAATGGAATGTGATGGCGGTAGGTTTATTATCGCAAGAAAAAACAGGTGGGAACCAATCTACGGCTAATACCACTCCCTCCATCCCATTAGCACCATATGCCCATAAAGGAGCCCACCCACAGGCTCCCATATCCAATCTCTCGCTTACCCCAACCCTCCAATCCGCTCCCGAATCTCCTCCTCCGGCAGATCCACGCCGATAAACACCAGTGTACTCTTGCGCTCTTCCTCCGGCAGCCACTCCCGATCCCAGTCGGCGTTATACAGCCGCTGCACGCCCTGGAACAGCAGGCGGCGCGGCTCGTCTTCGATAGACAGTATGCCTTTGTAGCGCAGCAGGTTGTCGGCGTATTCCAGCAGCAGGCCTTCCATCACTTCGGAGATTTGCATCAGCGGCAGCGGGCGCTCCAGCGTCACCACGATTGAGCGGATGTCGCTCTGCGGCTGTGGGATGCGGCGGAACAGCGGGGTGGCTGGCGTCAGGTTCAGTTTGTCGTTCAGCGTGAAGCCTTCGATGTCGAACAGCACGCTCAGATCGATATCGCCGTGCGTCACCTTATACACCGGCGCGCGGGCGTTCATCCGCTGCAGCCGCTGGATCAACACCTCGCAGTCCGGCGCCACGTCGGTTTTGGTCAGCAGAAGGCGGTCGGCGTAGCCCACCTGCGCCTGGGCGATGCTGAACTGGCTCAGCTGCTGCTCGGCGTGTGCCGCGTCCACCAGGGTGATGATGCCGTCCAGCAGGAAGCGTTCGCACAGGATCTCGTGCGAGAAAAAGGTCTGGGTAATCGGGCCGGGATCGGCCATGCCGGTGCATTCGATGATCAGCCGGTCGAACGCCAGCTGGCCGCTGTCGACGCCGTCCAGCAGATCCAGCAGCACGTCTGCCAGTTCGTTGGACTTGCTGCAGCAGATGCAGCCGTTGCTCAACGTGGTGATGCGGCTGGCGCGATCGCCGATCAGCGCGTCGTCGATCGGCACTTCGCCGAACTCGTTCTCGATGACCGCGATTTTATAGCCGTGTTCGGCGTTCAGGATGTGGCGCAGCAGGGTGGTTTTGCCGGCGCCCAAAAAGCCGGTCAGGATGGTGACTGCAATGGGTTTCATACGGGTCCTTGTGACTGCGGGTTAACAGCAGCGCATGCCGCCTTTGCCGTCGCCGCCGTAGCGCGCTTGCTGGCGCTCGCGGAAAAATTCTTTATAGGTCATCACCGGCTTGTCCGGGTGGTTGTCTTTCATGTGCTGGACGTAGGTATCGTAGTCAGGCACGCCCACCAACATGCGCGCTGCCTGCCCGAGGTACTTCCCCGCCTGGCCGAGATTTCCGAACATAAGCCTTCTCCAACTTTACCCTGCATCACTACAGCGCTTGCTTAAGCCTGATATTAGGGGAAGCCGGGGGATGGGGTTCCCGCAGGGATGCCCCACCTCCGGGTCGCCCCGGGTATCTCGATTGCATCGCGCCGCACGCCTGGCATCTTGCGATACGCAGGCCGTGCGGCTTTGGGTACTACTTAACGTTTATTATGCAGGGTATCCGTTAAATCACATCAATGCTGGGTCGAAACTTTGACCTCCCCCTCAGTTACGCCGTCGGCGGGCGCGGCCTGCGGCACCGGCACGTAAGGCGTTTCCTGGTCGGTGCGTTTCGGGTTCTTGTGCGCCGCCATCGCGGTTTTCACCCCGTAGAAGATGATGCTGTACACCACCAGCAGGAACAGAATGCTCAGCCCGGCGTTGGTGTAGTTGTTCACCACGATGTGGTTCATGTTGGCGATCTGCTGGGCGCTCAGCTCGGCGCCGCCTTCGGCGATCTTACGCTTGTATTCGCCGGCCAGGAAGAAGAAGCCTTCCAGCTGCGGGTTGTCGCTGAACAGCTTCAGCCCCAGCGCGTAGGTGGTGCAGATCAGCAGCCACACTGCCGGCAGCACGGTCACCCAGATGTATTGGGTGCGCTTCATCTTAATCAGCACCACGGTGCCCAGCACCAGCGCCACGGCGGCCAGCATCTGGTTGGAGATGCCGAACAGCGGCCACAGGCTCTTCACGCCGCCGAGCGGATCCACCACGCCCTGATACAGCAGATAGCCCCACAGCCCGACGCAGCCGGCGGTGCCGATAATACCTGCCACCAGCGAGTCGGTTTTCTTCAGGAACGGCACGAAGTTGCCGAGCAGATCCTGCAGCATAAAGCGGCCGGAACGGGTGCCGGCGTCCAGCGCGGTCAGGATGAACAGCGCCTCGAACAGAATGCCGAAGTGGTACCAGAAGCCCATGTTGGCGCCCGGAATGATCTGGTGGAACACATGGGCGATGCCCACAGCCAGCGTTGGCGCGCCGCCGGCGCGGTTCAGCACCGAAGGTTCGCCGATGTCGGTGGCGGTCTGCAGGATCTGTTCCGGGCTGATGACGAAGCCCCAGGAGCTGACCGCCGCCGCCGCATGCACGGTCACGTCCTTCAGAGAAGCCATGATCATCGGCGCGTCTTCGGTGCCCAGGCGGTGCAGATCCGGCATGGTGATGCCCAGCGCCGCCGGCGGGGTGTTCATGGCGAAGTACAGGCCCGGCTCGATGATGGAAGCCGCCACCAGCGCCATGATGGCGACGAAGGACTCCATCAGCATCGCGCCGTAGCCGATAAAGCGCGCGTCGGTCTCATTGGCCAACAGCTTCGGCGTGGTGCCGGAGGCGATCAGCGCATGGAAGCCGGAGACCGCGCCGCAGGCGATGGTGATGAACAGGAACGGGAACAGGGTGCCTTTCCACACCGGGCCGGTGCCGTCGACAAACTGGGTCACCGCCGGCATTTTCAGCTCAGGGTTGAGGATCACGATGCCGATCGCCAGCCCGACGATCACGCCGATTTTCAGGAAGGTGGCCAGGTAGTCGCGCGGCGCCAGGATCAGCCACACCGGCAGCAGGGCGGAGACAAAGGCGTAGCCGATCAGCGTGAAGGTGATGGTGGTGTCTTTAAAGGTCAGTGCCGGGCCCCAGTACGGGTCGTGCGCCACCACGCCGCCGAACCAGATGGCGGCCACCAGCAGCACGATGCCGATGACTGACACTTCACCCACGCGGCCGGGGCGCAGGTAGCGCATGTAGATGCCCATAAACAGCGCGATCGGCACGGTAGAGCAGACGGTGAACACGCCCCACGGGCTTTCCGCCAGCGCTTTCACCACGATCAGCGCCAGCACCGCCAGGATGATGATCATGATCAGGAAGCAGCCGAACAGCGCGATGGTGCCCGGTATCGGCCCCATCTCTTTTTTGATGATCTCACCGAGCGAGGCGCCGTTGCGGCGCGAGGAGATGAACAGCACCATAAAGTCCTGCACCGCCCCCGCCAGCACCACGCCGCCCAGCAGCCACAGCGTGCCGGGCAGGTAGCCGACCTGCGCGGCCAGCACCGGCCCCACCAGCGGCCCGGCGCCGGCGATGGCGGCGAAGTGGTGGCCGAACAGCACGTTCTTGTTGGTCGGCACGTAGTTCAGGCCGTCGTTGTTGACCACCGCCGGGGTGGCGCGGCCGGCGTCCAGCTTCATCACCTTGGTGGCGATGTACAGGCTGTAGTAGCGGTAGGCCACCAGATACACCGCCACCGAAGCGACGACGATCCACAGCGCGCTGATGTGTTCGCCGCGGCGCAGCGCCACCACGCCAAGGCAGGCTGCGCCGAGTATCCCCAGCAGCATCCACGGAATGTGCTTTAAAATCCCCTCTCGTTTCATGAGGTATCCTTAATTCCAGTCTGCAAAATATGAATGAACTCATCCGCTTGTAAGAGATGTCAGAGTGGCGCGGCGAGCCGTAGCGTCTTTCCCGAGGTAAGGCGGGTTTAGGAACAGCTCATCATCGCCGGGGGTAAGGGGGGAAGACAGGCGTATTTCGCTCAGCGGTCAGATTCGCCGGGTGAACGGTTGGATTGACGGGGTGAGCGGTTGGCGGCCTGAACCAGAGAGTCGGCCGCCGGCGGTCTGAGCTCAATAAACCTGCCTGCCGTTGATGCCGGCGGGGAAAATGCCGGTGGCGAATAGATGCCCGTTGGCCTGGATCTGGTCGTCGGGCAGCATCTCCAGCGGGAACTCGCCCGCCAGGCAACTGAGAAAGGCGTTGCGATCGTCCGTGCTGGTAAAGCCGATCAGATCGTAGAACAGCAGCGAAGCGATCAGCTGGCGGTGTTCCGGGATGCGTCGCAGCAGCGCCGCCGACGGAAACGGCAGGTGGAAAAAGAACGCGCAGGCGTTTAGCAGCCCCTGTTCCTTCAGCGCCTGGGCGCAGGGCAGCAGCTGGTAGTCGTCGACGCAGACGATGTCGCCGGGGCACAGGTGCTCGCAGGCGATATCGGCAAAATGGCGGTTCAGCTGCCGGTAGGCGCGGTAGTTTTCCGGCGTGAAGTGCGCCTTCTCCGGCTGGTTGTGGAACACCGGCCACAGGCCGTCGTGGTAGTAGCCCTGATAGTGGCGGCGGAACTCCTCGATCGACAGCGGGAAGGTCACCTGATCGTAACCGGCGCGTTGGCGGCAGCTGATCGGGCGCTGCGCAAAATTCTGCACGTCGCCGTTCCAGCCCAGCCACAGCCCCGGTTCGGCGTCGGCCGCCAGCGTCTGGCCGGCGCAGGCCAGATCCTTGCCGTCGCACTGCTTGTTCGAAATCAGCACTAAACGAGACATCAGGAGCTCCTTATCAGTGAAGGGCGCGCGGGGCGTGCGCCGAACAATCGGCGCGCCAGGGGGCTTGCAGAGCGGGCAGCGTGACGCGCAGGCCGCGCAAGGCCGGATGCGCCAGGCAGCAGCGCGTCAGCCAGCTGCCCAGCCCGACGCCGCGGTATTCGGCGCTGACGAACAGTTCGCTCACCGAGGCGAAGGTGGCGTAATCGGTCACCATGCGGGCGAAACCGAGCAGGTGGCGCTTGCGGTACAGGCCGAAGCACAGGCCGTGGTGCACCAGGCGTTCGGCCGCCGCCCGATCCGGCAGGCTGAGGAAACGCTGGATCGCCTCGATGTCCAATAACTGCCGGTCGGTGCTGATATGAAAAACGCCTTTGCGCCAGCAGAGCAGCGGCTGCGCGGGCGCCGGTTGCGGTTGCATCTTCATGATTATCCTTAGGTTAATGAACCGGGTGGTTACAGCATCCAGCCGAGTTCGGCGGCGGTGACCTGTTCCTCGAAGCGGCGCAGTTCGGCGCTTTTGCAGGTGTGCCACAGGGTGCAGAACGCCGGGCCGAGCAGCTCGCGCAGCGGATCGCTGTAGCGGAACAGCGTCAGCGCCTCCTGTTGGCCGAGCGGCAAGGGGGCGGCGTTGTCACTCTCGCAGCCGTTGGCGGCCGGCGGCAGCGGTAGCGGCTGTTCCAGCCCGTGCAGCAGGCCGCCGAGCATCACCGCCAGCGCCAGATAGGGGTTGGCGTCGGCGCCGGCCAGGCGGTATTCGATGCGCTGGTTGGCGCTGTCGGCGCAGGGCAGGCGCAGCGCCACCGTGCGGTTGTTGTGGCCCCAGGAGGCGCGCAGCGGCACGTGCATGCCGGGGCGGAAACGGCGGAACGCGTTGATATTGGGCGCCAGGATCGCCATCGACGCCGGCATCAGCGCCAGCATGCCCGCCATCGCCTGCTGCATGTTGTCGTTCAGTTCGCCCGGCGCGCCGGTCAGCAGGTTCTCGCCGTGCTCGTTCTGCAGGCTGATGTGAAAGTGCAGCCCGCTGCCGGCGGCGTGGGCGCAGGGTTTGGCCATAAAGCAGGCGTGCTGGTGATGTTGCTCGGCAATTTGCCGCGTCAGGCGTTTTAGCGCCATGATCTGGTCGCAGGCTTCCAGCACGCGCCGGCTGTGATGCAGGTTCAGCTCGTACTGGCCGGAGGCGGCTTCGGCCACCACGCCGGTCAACGGCAGGTTTTGCAGGCGGGCGTGCCGTTCGATGTCGCTCAGCAGCGCATGGTGGCGCTCCGGCGCATCCACCGCGAAGCTCTGCGTTGGGCAGGTTTCCGCCTCGGCGGGGTGCTGCGGATCCTGCAGGTAGAACTCCAGTTCGGCCGCCACCACCGGGAAGCAGTTGCGCTCGTGCAGGCGCTTCAGCACCCGTTGCAGCACCACACGCGGCTCCAGCTCGCAGGCGTCGCCATCGGCGTTTTGCATCGTCAGCAGCAGCTGGGCGTGGCGCTCGGGATCGCGCGCGCAGGGGCGCAGCGTACCGGGCACCGGCAGGCATAGCCGGTCCGGCTCGCCCGCCCGCTGCCCCAGCCCGCTTTCTTCTACCACCCGGCCGTGCAGATCCATGGCGTAAATCGACAGCGGGAAGTAGCAGCCTTTTTCCAGCCCAAAGGCTTCGGCGATCGGCAGCCGCTTGCCGCGCAGCTGGCCGTTCAGATCGTGCAGATAAATATCCAGCTGTTCGGTATCCGGATAGCGCTGCAGATAGTGCTCCAGCTCTTTGTGGAAGGCGCGCGTCGGCGAAGCGGGCAGCTCCGCCAGCAGGGGATTGAACCCGATGATATTAGCATGCATGGCGTGCTCCAGAACGAAGACCGGTCACGGCCAGAGGCAGGGATAAACGCATGAGACAACTCTCTTGTGAGGCCATAGCGGCGATGTGAAAAGGGTATCTGCGGCGGCAAAAACTGTCTGTAAAAACGCCGTAACGTTAACGGGGCGCGGAATAAAAATGCCGTAAAGAGCGCGGCGGGTTGGCCGGGTCGGCACGGTCTATACTGGCGAGACGGGCCGTAGAAGGAGAGATAACGATGAAGAGAATAGGGCTGCTTATCGCCGCGCTGGCCGCGTTCAACGCCACTGCGTCTTCCCCCCAGGCGTGGGCCAAGAGCGAACGGGCGATGCGCGCCGCCTGCCTGTAGGCCAGCGCGCTAAAAAACGCCAGGGTGGAAGGGGCGATTATTCACTACGGTGATGACGTCGGCTATTCGGCGCTGTTTATTGGCGGGCGCTATCCGCAGCCGTTTATGAAAAACCAGCCGGGCAGGGAGCTGTGCTTATATCAGCGTGCCACGCAGAAGGCGGCGGTGCAGGCTGTGGAGGGGAGCAACGCGTCTACTCAACTTTGATGATTGATGAGGTAAATAAAAATACAGCCCACGGTGGTAATCATGGCCTCTACGAGCAAAAGTATAAAGTCCATTGCCAGCCACTTCTGTAGCTCAGGAGAGGCGGTTTTTTGCACGAAATCGTAGGTTTTCGCATCGAGCCAAACTTGATCCCTTATTTTTATTTTTTTCCTTTTCAGAATCCAAAGAAACCACTGTGCTTTCAATGAGGTTCCAAGCATGCCGAGGCTATCGGCAAAGGCGACGTAGGGCGGAATAAAATGTCCGCTGCCGGCGTAACGCTGATAGAAAGCATCAAAATCTTTTTTATGGCGACGGTAACCAATGAACTGGATGAAGGCGCTTAGAACCAGCAGCGTTAAGCATAATATGACAAGGGTTTTCATCGAGCAGCCTGAATCACGACATTCTCGTTATCATCATAAAGATCAATGCCATGATGAAGAACAAGCCTTCCAGCGCCAAAAGCGTGCCGTTGTTTTTCATCCAGGTCTGCAAGCGTTCAGATGATGAAAGACGAAAAAATTCATAGGTCTTGGCGGGAAGATATTGGTTTTTCTTCACCTTGATTTTCTTGCCGAAAAGGATCCCTCTGAACCATTGGACTTTGATGGAAGTACCTAAAGAGCCAAGGCCATCGGCAATTGCGACGTGAGCAGGGACAAAGTGGCCCTGTTGGGTATAGCGTTGATAAAAAACATCGAACTCGTGTTTATAGCGACGAGAGTAAATATATTGAGCAAGCCAACAAAGTAAGAGCAGCACGGCTGCAGTAAGTGATGCTGTTTTCATAAGCCACCGGCTAAGGTTCAAGGGGCGTTATGCCTTACTCAAAAAAGCAAAAATACACATTAACGCCAAACACCCCATTTTCAGCACGCTTAAGATGAAGTCTTTTCGAATCCAACTCTTCAGATGTTGAGATGTGTTTTCATTCACGAATTCGTAGGTTTTTGAGCTCAGAAAAGCGTTTTTCCCTATCCTTATTTTTCTGCCATTCAATACCCAACGGAACCATTGCGCTTTAATAGACACACCGAGCAAACCAAGGTTATCCGCGAAGATGACAAATGGAGGCAAGGGATGGGCGCTTTGCACATAACGTTGATAGAATTCAGAAAATTCGTCTTTATAGCGCCGATAGCAAAGATACTGCACCAAGGCGCTAATCAATGTCAGAGTGAAGAACAGGACGATAGCGATTTTCATTATTCACCAAAAATGAAACCAGTAATGCTGTCGGCGGCTACACCGCCACCCCAACTGCCAGCTGCGCCACCCAGAGCAGCGCCTGCTATACCACAAGCTAAAATACCGGTACCAAACGTGGAGGCGCCTAAGACGATACTGCAAGCCGTCATTGCTAACATTGCACCGCCTTCACCCCCCAAAATCCCCGCCGCAGTACTCGCCGCAAAATGACTGTATCCCTTTACCGCGATCTTGGCGCACTCCTGTTCGCGACCGGTGGTGCAGGCATTGTAGACGTCGTTGGTGGTATTCAGCCCACTCAATCCGATGCCGATCCAGCCGCCGGCTTTCATAAACTTGGCCGCCCGGCTGGCGCTGTCGACGTAGTTCGAATAACCCTTAATGGCGCCGACGCCGGCGGTGCTCCATTCATGCACCAGCGATTTACTGGAGAGCCCCAGCGCGTGTTTGATTTGCGCATACTCTTTCATATTGAGTTGAGCACGAGTAAGGCGATTCAGTAACGGTTTTAATGTACCGAACAGCCGCGCTCGTTCCACCTGAAACTGGGTGCCAATCAACGCGCCACTCGTGCGGAACTGATTTTGGTAGGTTTTTTCAATCTCAACCAGGATATTTTTGATCTGGCTGAAGTAGCGTTCTCCGGCATCCGAAGCCAGCCCGACGACCGTTTCCCCATAGCTGGTGAAGGCGGCGATAGCGGCGTAATTGCGGTGCAAGAAGGTGGAGAAATCGCTGTCACCGGCTTTCACCGCTTTGCTGGTGCGGCTCTTGGCCTGCATCAGGGCGGCGATCTGCGTAGATTGATTATGATTGCGCGGATCGGCGACGATCAGCATTTGCCCTGATTGAACCAGCGGCGTATCGGCATTGAGCTGCATAAAAAAGCGTGCCGCTTCCGATGGCCTGCCACCGAACAGGTAGTTGGCGTGGAAGGCGAGCGGACCGGTTTGTTGGGCGATGCAATAGCCCGGTGCGATGCTGCTGGACTTCTGTTCCATGTCGAAAAGCCTCCTTATTTTTAGGAAACTTAACATTTTCTACAGGGTGGTAACAGGTTCTGGCTCACGCTCTCGATCGGAGAATCATCTGAAAACATCGGCATTTCGCTAAATTTGCCTCTCCTTTCCTCTATTTGATAGACGATGGTCCTATCGGTTTCTTTTGCGAGTCGCCAGGCAAAACGCCAACGGCGCTCTGGAGAAAATTATATATTTCAGTCTATCGTTTTGTCATAGATTGTACTCTATAATCAGGAGATGTCATGTGGACGGTAATGACAACGGAAGAGTTTGATCGGTGGCTCTGTGAGCAGGATGAATCGACGCAGGAAAAGGTGCTGGCCGCGCTGGTGATGCTCGAGCGTGCCGGGCCTTCTCTTCGGCGGCCTTTTGTCGACGTGCTGAAAGGCTCGTTGCATCCCAACATGAAAGAGCTGCGTATTCAGCACAAAGGGCGGCCGATTCGCGCTTTTTTCGCCTTCGATCCGGCGCGGCAGGCGATTGTGCTGTGTGCGGGCGACAAAACGGGTAATGAGAAGCGGTTTTATAAAGTGATGCTGCCCATCGCGGATGCGCAGTTCACCCAATATTTGATGTGTGATTTCAAGGAGTAACCATGAGCACCTTAAAGCAACTGCTGGCCTCCCGCACGCCGGAGAGCCGCCGGCGCATCGAGGAAATGGCCGAAGAGATGCTGTTTGAAGCGCACCTGCACCAGCTGCGGGAAGCGCTGAATATTTCCCAACAGGAACTGGCGAAAACGCTGGGTATTTCCCAGCCTTCGGTCGCGGCCATCGAAGGGCGCGGCAACGAGCTGAAGATTTCCACTTTGAAACGCTACGTGGAAGCGATGGGCGGCACGCTACGCCTGGACGTTGAGCTGCCGGGCGGCAAGCACGTCGGGTTTACGGTTTAAGCGCAGGTTCTGCGCCACTTCCCGCCATCTCCCGTTCGATCACCGTCGCCAGCGCCTGCGCGGCGGAAGAGAGTTGGTGCTGCGCCAGGCGGATCAGGCCCACGCGCCGTTCGATGATCGGGCCGATCAGCGGCACGCAGACCGCTCCCAGCTCATCCATCTGTTGCTCGCACAGCGCCGGTACCGCGCTGGCGCCGAGGCCGTTGGCCACCATGCGCCCGACCGTTACCAGTTGGTGGCTTTCAAACGCCACCTCCAGCGTGCGGCCGCTGCGGGCCAGCTCCTGCTCCAGCAGCAGCCGCACCGCCGATGGCCGCTGCAGGGTGATGAAATCCAGCGTCAGCAGCTCTTTCCAGCTCACCTGCGCCTTGCGCGCCAGCGCCGAATCCTTCGGCACCACCGCCATAAAGCGATCGCGGCACAGCGGGGTGAAGTGCAGGGTGTCGCTCGGCTCCGGCTCGAAGGCGATGCCCATCTCCACCCGGCCTTCGCGGATCATTTCAAACACCTGCTCGTTGATGACGTCGTGTACTGCCACGTTGATGCCGGCGTAACGATCGCGAAACGCCTTGAGGATCGGCGGCAGCGGGTTGCCGGCGAACGACGGCATGGCGGCGATCGCCACCTTGCCCATCTGCAGGGTGAAGCGCTGGCGCATCGCCTCTTCCGCGTTGTCCCAATCCGCCAGCAGCTGGCGCGCCATCGGGAAGAAGCTTTCGCCCTCCGGCGTCAGCGTCACCCGGCGGGTGGTGCGCAGCAGCAGCGGCCCGCCCAGCGCGTCTTCCAGCCCACGGATCGCCAGGCTGAGCGCCGGCTGAGAAATATTCAGCCGCTCGCTGGCCTGGGCGAAGTTCAGAGTGTGAGCTACCGCTAAAAACGCGCGTAACTGTTTGATGCTCATTTTCATTTTGGCTGGAGTTAACTCTTTGTTAATTGTCGGTTAACGGTTGATTAATAAAAATTCTAAATGAATGCGGCATAAAAACAAAATTAACAAATCATTTTTGTGACCTGAAGATGCCCTCACGCAAGCCAGGGCATTTCGCCCTGCGCCGCAACATGCAGGGGCAACGATATGGCAGGGCTCGACAAACGCGTCGGCAGCTACCAGGAAGCGCTGGCAGGCCTGACGGACAACATGACGGTGCTGGCGGGCGGCTTTGGCCTGTGCGGCATCCCGGAAAACCTGATCGAAGAGATCCGCCGGCGCGGCGTGCGCGGCTTGACGGTGGTTTCCAACAACTGCGGCGTCGACGGGTTCGGCCTCGGGCGGCTGCTGGAAACCCATCAGATCCGCAAGGTGGTGGGATCGTACGTCGGCGAAAACGCGCTGTTCGAGCAGCAGGCGCTCAGCGGCGAGCTGGAGGTGGATCTCACGCCGCAGGGTACGCTGGCGGAGAAGATCCGCGCCGGCGGCGCCGGTATCCCGGCGTTCTTCACCGCCACCGGTTACGGCACGCCGATCGCCGAAGGCAAAGAGGTGCGCGAGTTCAACGGCCGCCCTTACATCATGGAAACCGCCATCACCGGCGATTTCGCCATCGTTAAAGGCTGGAAGGCCGATCACTTCGGTAACGTTATCTACCGCCACACCGCGCAGAACTTCAATCCGCTGATGGCGACCGCCGGGCGCATCACGGTGGTGGAAGTGGAAGAGATCGTGGCGCCGGGCGAACTGGATCCGGCGGCGATCCATACCCCCGGCATCTACGTCGATCGGCTGATCCAGGGCACCTTCGAGAAGCGTATCGAACAACGCACCCTGCGGGCATAAGGAGAATTCGCATGCTTACCCGTGAACAAATGGCGCAGCGCGTAGCGCAAGAGCTGAGAGACGGTTACTACGTCAACCTGGGCATCGGCATCCCGACGCTGGTGGCCAACTACGTGCCGGCGGGCATGGACGTGATGCTGCAGTCGGAAAACGGCCTGCTGGGAATGGGCGAGTTCCCGACCGAGCAGCAACTGGACGCCGACATGATCAACGCCGGCAAGCAGACGGTCACCGCGCGCCTCGGCGCGTCGATCTTCGATTCGGCGCAGTCGTTCGCCATGATCCGCGGCGGCCATGTCGATCTGACCGTGCTGGGGGCGTTTGAAGTGGACGTCGAGGGCAACATCGCCTCGTGGATGATCCCCGGCAAGATGGTCAAGGGCATGGGCGGCGCGATGGATCTGGTGGCGGGAGCGGAGAACATCATCGTGGTGATGACCCACGCCGCGAAGGGGGGCGAGTCCAAGCTGCTGCCGCGCTGCACGCTGCCGCTGACCGGCGCCCGCTGTATCCGCAAGGTATTGACCGATCTGGCCTACCTGGAAATTGAAGACGGCGCCTTCGTGCTGCGCGAACGCGCGCCGGGCGTCAGCGTGGCGGAGATTGTCGCCAAAACCGCCGGCCGGCTGATCGTGCCGGAGCAAGTGCCGGAAATGCGTTTCTGAGACGGGAGGTGAATGTGCAACAACGTGAAGTGGTGATCGTGGCGGCGACGCGCACGCCGGTCGGCAGTTTTCACGGCGCGCTGGCGCCGTTGACGGCGGTGGAACTGGGCACGGCGGCGGTGCAAGGGCTGCTGGCGCAAAGCGGCGTGGCGCCGCAGCAGATCGATGAAGTGATCCTCGGCCAGGTGCTGACCGCCGGCTGCGGGCAGAATCCGGCGCGCCAGACCGCGCTGAACGCCGGGCTGCCCGTTACGACGCCGGCGCTGACCATCAACAAGGTGTGCGGCTCCGGTTTGAAGGCGGTGCATCTGGCGGTGCAGGCGATCCGCAGCGGCGACGCCGAGGCGGTGATCGCCGGCGGCCAGGAGAGCATGAGCCAGTCGCCTTACCTGATGGCCGGTGCGCGCGCCGGTCTGCGCCTCGGTCATGCGCAGATGGTGGACAGCGTGATCCACGATGGCCTGTGGGACGCGTTCAACGACTATCACATGGGCATCACCGCCGAAAACCTGGCGGAGAAATACGCCATCAGCAGAGAAGAACAAGACAGGTTCGCGCTGCGCTCGCAGCAGAAGGCGCAGGCGGCGCAGCAGGCCGGGCGTTTCGCGCAGGAGATCACGCCGGTGACGGTGCCGAAGCCGAAGGGGGAGGCGCTGCGGGTTGAGCACGACGAACAGCCGCGCGACACCAGCCTGGAGGCGCTGGCGCGGCTGCGCCCGGCGTTTCGCAAGGAGGGCACGGTGACCGCCGGCAACGCCTCGTCGCTCAACGACGGCGCCGCCGTGGTGCTGCTGATGAGCGCGGAAAAAGCCGCCGCGCTGCGCTTGCCGGTACTGGCGCGCATCGCCGGTTACACCTCGTCGGGCGTCGATCCGGCGATCATGGGCATCGGCCCGGCGCCGGCCGCGCGCCGCTGCCTGGAAAAAGCCGGCTGGCGGCTGGAGGAGGTCGATCTGATCGAAGCCAACGAAGCCTTCGCCGCGCAGGCGCTGGCGGTGGGTAAAGAACTGGGCTGGGATGCGGAGCGGGTCAACGTCAACGGCGGGGCGATCGCGCTGGGGCATCCGATCGGCGCGTCCGGCTGCCGCATTTTGGTGTCGCTGCTGTTCGAAATGCAGCGCCGCGGGGTGAACAAGGGGCTGGCGATGCTGTGCATCGGCGGCGGGCAGGGCGTGGCGCTGGCGGTAGAGCGCCCGTAAACAACCGAGGAGGCACGATGCAGTCATCTGACTATGCGGTACTGGGCGCCGGCTTGATGGGGGTGGGCATCGCCACCCATTTTATCCGCCACGGCCATGGGGTGCTGCTGTATGACCCGGATCCGCAGCGCCTGGCGGAAGCGCCGGTGGTGGCGAGCGGCATTCTGGCCGAGCTGAGCGACGTCGGGCAGTTTGATAACGATGAGCGCGACGCGGCGCTGGCGCGGCTGTGCGTGACCGGCGATCTGAACGAGGTGGCGCGCGCCCGGCTGCTTATCGAGGCGATCCCGGAACGGCTCGAGCTGAAGCATGCGCTGTATGAGCAGCTGGAGGGGGTGATCGCCGACGACGCGGTGATCGCCAGCAACACCAGCGGCCTGCCGCCGGACGAGTTGGCGGCGCGCATGACCCATCCGCAGCGCCTGCTGCTCGCCCATTTCTGGCACCCGCCGCACCTGATCCCGCTGGTGGAGATCGTGCCCGGCAGCGCCACCGAACCGCGTCATCTGGCGGCGGTGCAGGCGCTGCTCGGCGAGATGGATCTTGAGGCGGTGCTGCTGGAGCGCGCCGCGCCGGGGTTTGTCGGCAACCGGCTGCAGTTTGCGGTGCTGCGCGAGGCGCTGCACATCGTACACAGCGGCATCGCCAGCGCCGAGGTGGTGGATCAGGTGATGCGCGCCTCGCTGGGGCGGCGCTACGCCATGGTCGGCCCGCTTGAAGCCGCCGACATGACCGGGCTGGCGACGGTGGCGGACATCGCCCGCCACCTGTTCCCGGAACTGGCGACCGGCGACGAGATGATGGCGCTGGTGGAACAGCGGCTGCAGCGCGGCGATAGCGGCCAACGCAGCGGCCGGGGATTTTATCTGTGGGATGAAGCACGCAGGGAACGCATTCAACGGCGCCGGGCGCATCAGCTGCGCTTTGCGCTGAAACCGTAATTTCGCACTCCGTACCTGACAATAACAACGATAGCGAGGTGTCCGATGAGCGTTTTGATTGCCCTGGCAGCACTGGGATTACTGATGCTGGCCGCCTACCGCGGCTACAGCGTGATTTTGTTCGCCCCGATCGCCGCGCTGGGCGCGGTGCTGTTGACCGACCCCGGCGCGGTGGCGCCGACCTTCACCGGGCTGTTTATGGAGAAAATGGTCGGCTTCGTGAAGCTCTATTTCCCGGTGTTCCTGCTGGGGGCGGTATTCGGCAAGCTGATTGAACTGTCCGGTTTTTCCCGTTCGATCGTCGCGGCGGCGATCCGCATTCTCGGCCGGCGTCATGCCATTCCGGTGATCGTGCTGGTGTGCGCGCTGCTGACCTACGGCGGGGTGTCGCTGTTCGTGGTGGCGTTCGCGGTCTATCCGTTCGCCGCCGAGCTGTTCCGCCAGAGCGGCATCCCCAAGCGGCTGATCCCGGCCACCGTGGCACTCGGCGCCTTCTCCTTCACCATGGATGCCTTGCCCGGCACGCCGCAGATCCAAAACATCATCCCGACCAGCTTCTTCGGCACCAATGCCTGGGCCGCGCCCTGGCTGGGGCTGATCGGCTCGCTGTTCATCATCGCGGTCGGTCTGCTGTATCTTGAACGCCAGCGGCGCAAGGCGCAGCTGAAAGGCGAAGGGTACGGCACCGAGCTGCTGAACGAACCGGAAACCCCGGACGATATCAACCTGCCGAATCCGCTGATCGCCATCTTGCCGTTGATTCTGGTCGGGGTATTCAACCTTGCCTTCACCCATTGGATCCCGCAGTGGTACGGCGCCAGCCACGAGCTGACGCTGCCGGGGCTGGCCAAGCCGATCACCACCGACGTGGCGAAGATCACCGCCATCTGGGCGGTGGAAGCGGCGCTGGTGTCGGGTATTCTGCTGGTGGTGGTGTTCGGCTTTGGCAATATTCGCGGCCGACTGGCGGAAGGCAGCAAGACGGCGGTCGGCGGCGCAATTCTGGCGGCGATGAACACTGCCTCCGAATACGGCTTCGGCGCGGTGATCGCCGCGCTGCCGGGCTTTTTGGTGCTGTCGCAGGCGCTGTCGGCGATCCCCAATCCGCTGCTGAACGAAGCGATCAGCGTCACCCTGCTGGCCGGCATCACTGGCTCGGCCTCCGGCGGCATGAGCATCGCGCTGGCGGCGATGGCCGATAATTTCGTGGCCGCCGCCCACGCCGCGCATATCCCGCTGGAAGTGCTGCACCGGGTGGCCTCGATGGCCAGCGGCGGCATGGACACCTTGCCGCACAACGGCGCGGTGATCACCCTGCTGGCGATCACTGGCCTCAGCCACCGGCAGGCCTATGGCGGCATCTTCGCCATCACCCTGATTAAGAGCGCCGCGGTGCTGTTCGTGATCGGCGTGTTCTACCTGACCGGCATTGTTTAAAGGAGCGATACCATGAGTGTACAAGGCAAAACCGCGCTGGTGACCGGCTCGACCAGCGGCATCGGCCTCGGAATAGCGTCCGTGTTGGCCGCCGCCGGCGCGCGCGTGATCCTCAACGGCTTCGGCGAAGTGGAGCAGGCGCAAGCGCAGGTCGCCCGGCTGGGCACCGCGCCGGGGTATCACGGTGCCGACCTCGGCGATGCGGCCCAGATAGCGGACATGATGCACTATGCCGAACGCGAGTTCGGCGGCGTGGATATTCTGGTGAACAACGCCGGCATTCAGCACGTGGCGCCGCTGGATCAGTTCCCGGTGGAGAAATGGAATGCCATCCTCGCCATCAATCTGTCGGCGGTGTTCCATACCTGCCGATTGGCGCTGCCGGGCATGCGCGAGCGCCACTGGGGGCGCATCATCAACGTGGCGTCGGTGCACGGGCTGGTGGCGTCGAAAGACAAGTCGGCCTATGTGGCGGCCAAGCACGGCGTGGTGGGGCTGACCAAGACGCTGGCGCTGGAAACGGCCCGCACGCCCGTCACCTGCAACGCCATCTGCCCCGGCTGGGTGCTGACGCCGCTGGTGCAGCAGCAGATCGACAAACGCATCGCCGCCGGTACCGAGCCGCAGCGGGCGCGCGATGAGCTGTTGGCGGAGAAGCAACCTTCGCAAGAGTTCGTCACGCCTGAGCAGCTCGGTGAGCTGGCGCTGTTCCTGTGCAGCGATGCGGCGGTGCAGGTGCGCGGCGCCGCCTGGAACATGGACGGCGGCTGGCTGGCGCAGTAGTGAGATTTTCCCCGGAGCGCGCAATGCGCTCCGTCGTTATTTCCCACCTTTAATTAATTCCCTCGCGTGACGGTTTACCTGCGGCAATAATATTTATTTGTTATTTGCTATCATTATTCCCAGATAATCACGCCGGGTTATTTTGGATGAAACGTGCGGATTGGTTTATTTCGTGCTGCAGTTATTACATTGTTTTTCTCCATGTTACAGGTGAACACGTTTTTGCTGAAATTAAATCCAACCTGAAATAATGGCAGGTTATGGCGTAAATTTTTATATCTTGCGTGCGCTGTTCACATCGGGTAATTATTTTGGCGTGGCTTAAGACCACCGTATTTATAAAAATAATTCTTTTTAGGGCAGGGGTAATAATGAGAAAAACCACAACGCCAATCGTCATTGGCGGCGTCTTGCTGTCGGCGATTTCCGCCGGCGCGCAGGCCGAGATCACCATTCTGGATAAAAACCCGCAGAGCAATGTGTTGCTGGCGCCGCTCAGTTTAAAGGTGGGCGGCAGCATTCGCCCCGAGTGGATCTTCAATAACGGCCCGGAGCCGGGCTATGACAAAAACGGCCACGACGGCGGCACGCGCTTTCGCTTCAGCGGCGACTATGCGCTGACGCAGGACACCTCGATCATCGGCTATTACGAGTGGGGCGTCGATCTGGCGCACGCGCTCAGCTGGGACGGGCACTATAACGAAGACGGCAAGCGTGACTATCAGCGCCAGCTGTACGCCGGTTTTAAAGACGATCGTTACGGCACCCTGACCTACGGCCATCAATACGGCATCTATTATTCCGTGGTCGGCATCAAAAGCGACGTCTGGGATAACGATGGCCATGCGGGCGGCACCGGCATCGGTATTTCCGGCGACTACGACGGCGGCAATAAACCGAAAAACAGCATCAAGTACACCAATGATTTTGGGCCGGTGACGCTGTACGCCAACTATTTATTGCCGGAAGACGATCTGCACACCGCGGATAACCTGATTTATCGCCGCAAGGGCGGCGGCGGGCTGGGCTTCGATTATAAGGTGACGAAAGACTTCACCTTCAGTGCCGCCTACAGTTATACCGATGCGAAGATCAAAGATAATCTGTACAGCGAAAAAGATTATCACCAGCAGTTGTCCGGCACCGCGTTAACCTGGCAGCCGAACAACTGGTACATCGTCGGCACCGCCAGCTACTACAAAGACTATGTGCCGAGCACCCGCCAGCGCACGCTGTCGCATTTCTTCGCCGGCGACGGCTACGGGCTGGAAGGCTTCGTCGGTTACACCTTCAATATCGACAAGCCGTTTCTCAAATCGATCCAGCCTTACGTGGCGGCGGACTCGCTGCGGCTGAAGGGTGACGAGGCGTATCACGCCAACCACGTCTACCTCGGCGCGGGCACCACCATCGGTTACGGTCTGTCGGTGTATGTGGAGCGCACGCTGGCCAACAGCAGCGACAATGAGCCGGACTCCACCTGGATTACGGTGTTCTACGACTTCTGATTTTCACCTGCTCCAAGCCGGCGCCTGCGCCGGCTTTTTCACATGGTTATCGCGCCGCCCAGGGTTTCTCTAGAGGCGTTGCGCTCCGCCAGGTAGCGCGCCGGCGGTTTGCCCACTGCCTTTCTGAACATGGTGACGAAGCCGCTGGCGCTCTCGTAGCCCAAATCCAGCGCCACCGTCTGTACGCTCTCGCCCTGCGTCAAGCGCTGCAGCGCCAGCATCACGTGCAGCTGGCGCCGCCAGTGGCCGAAGCTCATGCCCATCTGCTGTTGCAAGGTGCGGCTGAGGGAGCGCTCGCTCATGCCGATGCGCTGCGCCCACTGCCCGAGGGTGGATTTGTCCGCCGGGCTGCTCAGCATGCCTTCGGTCAACTGCCGGATGCGCGCGTCGTCGGACACCGGCAGGTGCAGGTTCTCGATCGGTGCGGCCGCCAGCTGGTCCAGCAATACCGCCGTCAGGCGCCCCTCGGCGCCCTGTTCGTCGTAGAGCGGCTCGAAGGTGCTGGCCTGCAGCAGCAGCTCGCGTAGCAGCGGCGAGACCGACAGCGTGCAGCAGTTTTGCGGCAGACCGGCGGCGGCATGTTGATCGACGAACAGGCAGTAGGCCTCGGTGGAGCCGGCGCCCTGGGCGTTGTGCAACACGTTGCCCGGCATCCACAGCGCGCACTGCGGCGGCACCAGCCACAGGCCGTTTTCCACTTCGCAGCGGATCATGCCGCGTACCGTGTAGATCAGCTGCGCCTTCTGATGGCGGTGCGGCTCGACTTCCCAGTCCTGCTCGAGGGTGGAACCTTGCAAGGCAAACAGCGGGCGCGGCACCTGATCGATATCCAGACAGTGGCGGGGGATCTGTACTTTCATGAGAACAATTCTCAATTTGGCGGAATTGAAAAGTATTATGTCCTGATTGCGCAATGTGGTCTAGCGCCGCTGCCGATAAAGTAAGCGCCAGTGCTAAACCCTTTCGTGAGGAAACTGATTATGTCATTGGATACCGCCGATTTTCCGCTGGTGTGGATGCGCCGCAGCGGGCGCGATACCCAGGCCGATCTGGCCGAATTCAGCGCGCTGCTGGCGCGCGCCGAGCCGTTCGTCCTGATGACCGACCGCAGCGTCGGCGATGAAGAAGAAGAGGGGCACGATCGCGATGCCCGCACTCAGGTGGCGCTGTGGAAACGCGATAACCGCGAGGCGCTGAAGCTATGGGTGAAAGGCATGATCATGCTGGAGCCGGACGACGCCAAACGCACGGCGGCGGAAGAGTTCGCCGAATATGGCGCCAAGTTTTGGGGCTATCCGGTGCTGGTGGCCGCCGACGAAGCCGCTGGCCGGGTGCTGGCGCAGACGTTATTGATCAAATAAGGGGAATACCATGCATCAGCAACAGGTGATTGAACAACTGCTGGCCTGGATCGAGCAGAGCCTGGATCAGCCGCTGACGCTGGACGATATCGCCGCCCGCTCAGGCTACTCGAAGTGGCATTTGCAGCGGATGTTCAAACAGCAAACCGGCCATATCCTCGGCACCTATGCGCGCCGCAGAAGGTTGACCGCCGCCGCGCGCGAACTGCGCCTGACCGGCACCAGCGTGGCCTGCATCGCCGATACTTACCAGTTCGATTCGCAGCAGACCTTCACCCGTTGCTTTCGCAAGCAGTTCGGCCTGCCGCCGGCCAGCTATCGCCGCAGTCAGGATTGGTCGAGCTATGGCCTGCAGCCGCCGCTGCGGCTGACCGAAGCGCCGTTGCCGCAGGCGGAAATCGTGACGCTGCCCGCGATGCAGCTGGTGGGGCACACTCAACGCCGCCACTGCACGCTGGGGCAGCTGGCGGCCTCCAAGTGCGAGCTGCGCCGCCACGCCTGGCGGCAACTGCTGCGGCCGCAGGCGCTGCCGGAGGTGATGTATGGCCTCACCAGCCTGGAGATCGACAGGCAGCGGCGCGGCAATCCGCGCATGGCCTACACCGCCGCGTTGCCGGACGAAGGGGCTGTGGGGGAACGGGTGCTCATCGAACAGGGGGAGTACGCTCGCTTTACCTATCAGGGGCAGGTCGAAGGGTTACAAAACTTTATCGTCCGGCTTTATGACACCGCGATGCCGCAGATGAATGCCATTCGCCGGCCAGGGCAGGATATCGAGCGTTTCTACCCGGCGCAGGAGGGCAGCAGCCCGCTCGGCGGCGCGGCGATCCGCTGTGAGTATCTGATCCCGATCCGGCGGGTGGAGGCGTTGGCTGCCGCCAGTTAGGCGGCGGTTCTCGCAAAAAATCGCCTTCGTGGCGCGTCAGGTTACAAAAAATTGCGATATTACATCGGTAATGGTTCACACTTTGATTGATGTGCACATATAATGCGCATCCGGTCAAATCCCCCTGGTCTTTCAGGCCGCAGCGCGCTTGGCTGCCGGCTGAAATTCATCGGGGCAAGGTGGCCGTAGAAACCGATACCCATAATCGCCAGTGGCCTTGACCAACACGAAGATGAAAATGAGCATTCGCGCGTTATTAACCCTGTTTACGGCACTGGTTGCATTCAGCCAGGCTGCCTTCGCCGTCGTTTACCCGCTGCCGCCTAAAGACAGCCGCTTGGTGGGCGAGAATATCCAAATCACCGTACCGGAAGACAGCAAACTGCCGCTGGAAAGCTTCGCCGCCCAGTATCAGATGGGGCTGAGCAACATGCTGGAAGCCAACCCGGGCGTGGATCCGTTCCTGCCGAAGGCCGGCAGCACCCTGACCATCCCGCAGCAGCTGATCCTGCCGGACGCGCCGCGTGACGGCATCATCATCAACAGCGCCGAGATGCGTCTGTACTACTACCCGAAAGGCTCCAACACCGTGGTGGTGCTGCCGATCGGCATCGGCCAGCTGGGTAAAGACACCCCGCTGAACTGGACCACCACCGTTCAACGCAAGAAAGATGGCCCGACCTGGACGCCGACCGCCAAAATGCGCGCCGAATATGCGGCAGAAGGCGAAATCCTGCCGGCGGTGTTCCCGGCCGGCCCGGATAACCCGATGGGGCTGTACGCGCTGTATGTCGGCCGTCTGTACGCCATTCACGGCACCAACGCCAACTTCGGCATCGGTCTGCGCGTGAGCCACGGCTGCGTGCGCCTGCGCGCCGACGATATCAAGTACCTGTTCCAGAACGTGCCGGTCGGCACCCGCGTGCAGTTCATCAACGAACCGATGAAAGCCACCGTGGAACCGGACGGCTCGCGCTACGTGGAAGTGCACAACCCGCTGTCGGCCAACGAAGAGCAGCTGCAATCCAAAGATCCGGTGCCGCTGACTATCTCCGCCCCGGTCGGCAAAGTGCTGATGGACGCCGGCGTCAATCAGAGCGAAGTAGACGCGGCGATCAAGGCCCGTTCCGGCATGCCGGTGAAAGTGAACTGATCGCCCTTAGGCTGCAGTGAACGAGATAAAAAAGACGCCCGCGGGCGTCTTTTTTTATGCTTCCAGCCGCACGCTGTTGGCGCGGCGAATTTATTGCTTCCCTATCATCGTCTTTAAAACGAAAAGCGCCGATTCATGTTGGTCTTTATTGACCCGTTCGAGATATCTATTATCAATCGCGTCGGCAATGGGGCGGCTGGATTCGAACAGCGCCTGCCCTGCTGGCGTCAGGTAAATAAATCGGCGGCGCTTATCATGTTCGCCGGCTTCCCGTTTTAACAGACCTTTCCCTTCCATGCGGCTGAGCAATTCGGCCAGCGCGGCTTTACTGCTGATCGCCGCTTCCATTAATTCGACTTGTTCAATGCCCGGAGTTTCTGAAACGGTGGCCAGAATGGAATATTGCTGTTTGCTGAGTTCAGGAAGCGATTTTTGCCATTGGGCACTATGATCCTGAAGCAGCTCACGGATGAGATGGAAAAAAGTATTGGCCAGCGTTCTGTTCATACGTTTATCCCAGCGAGGAAAAAAGCGAGTAATAATATCAATATAACAAAACCGGCCGGTAAGAGATACTTGCCTTGATAGATCGTTCGCTTACGAACAGTTACATCTCGCCCACTTGTTTTATCGCCATCTCGGGACTAGATTTGATATATAGTTCGTATACGAACTTTGTGGGGTGTTGCATGAGACTGGTGATCGCGATGACGGGGGCGACCGGGGCGCCGCTAGGCACGGCGCTGCTTCAGGCGCTGAAGGCCATCGAGGGGATAGAGACGCATTTGATCTTGAGTAAGTGGGCCAAAACGACCATTGAACTCGAAACAAACTTCACCGTGCATGAGGTGATGGCGATGGCTGATGTGACACACAGTTCTGCCGATCAGGCCGCCACGATATCTTCAGGTTCTTTTCATACGGACGGCATGATCATTATTCCCTGCAGCATGAAAACGTTGGCGGGTATTCGAGCTGGTTATGCCGAGGGTCTTATTGGCCGAGCGGCGGATGTGATTATCAAAGAAGGGCGGAAATTGGTGCTGGTTCCCAGAGAAACGCCACTGAGCACCATTCACTTGGAAAATATGCTCGCGCTCTCGAAATTAGGAGTGTCATTGGTGCCGCCAATGCCCGCTTATTATAACCATCCTACTCATATCGATGACGTCACCGCTCATATTGTCGCACGGGTTCTGGATCAATTTGGCATTGATTACGGCCGGGCAAAGCGCTGGGCCGGATTAAAAAAGAATGGCCAAAAAACCACTGACACCGAGGAGGATTAAATATGGCTTATGACGATCTGCGAAGTTATTTAGCGGCGCTGGATAAGGCCGGACAATTACTCGATATCACCGAGGAGGTTCAGGCGGAACCGGATATTGCCGCGGCAGCCAACGCCACCGGCAGAATCGGTGAAGGCGCCCCCGCCATTGCATTCAGGAACATTAAAGGCTTTGAACATGCGCATGTGGTCATGAACACCCTTGGGTCATGGCAGAATCACGCCATAGCCCTGGAGCTTCCGCCGACCACGCCGGTGAAACAGCAAATCGATGAGTATATTCGCCGCTGGGATCATTTCCCTGTCTCTGCGGAACGCCGCAATAATCCGCCCTGGGCCGAGAATGAGGTCAACGGCGAGGAGATTAATCTGTTTGAGATCCTGCCGCTGTTTCGCCTAAACGACGGCGATGGTGGATTCTACCTGGATAAAGCCTGTGTCGTTTCCCGTGATCCTGAAGATCCGACCCATTTCGGCAAGCAAAACGTCGGCATCTATCGTATGGAGGTGAAGGGCAAGCGCAAGCTGGGTCTGCAACCGGTACCGATGCACGACATCGCGCTGCATCTGCATAAAGCGGAAGAGCGCGGTGAGGATTTGCCTATTGCCATTACGTTGGGTAATGACCCGATCATTACGCTGATGGGGGCGACGCCGCTGAAATACGATCAGTCGGAGTATGAGATGGCCGGCGCCCTGCGCGAAAGCCCGTATCCGATAGCAACGGCTCCTTTGACCGGCTTTGATGTGCCGTGGGGTTCCGAAGTGATCATCGAAGGGGTGATTGAGGGCCGCAAGCGCGAGATTGAAGGCCCGTTCGGCGAGTTTACGGGCCATTATTCCGGCGGCCGCAACATGACGGTGGTGCGTATCGATAAGGTTTCTTACCGAACACGCCCAATTTTTGAATCCCTTTATCTGGGCATGCCCTGGACAGAAATCGACTATCTGATGGGGCCGGCCACCTGCGTGCCGCTGTATCAGCAGTTGAAAGCCGAGTTTCCGGAAGTGCAGGCGGTCAATGCGATGTATACCCACGGGTTGCTCGTCATCATCTCCACCAAAAAGCGTTACGGCGGCTTCGCGCGCGCGGTGGGAATGCGGGCCATGACCACGCCGCATGGGCTGGGCTATGTGAAAATGGTGATCATGGTCGATGAGGATGTCGATCCCTTCAACCTGCCGCAGGTTATGTGGGCGCTGTCCGCCAAGGTCAACCCGGCCGGCGATCTGGTGCAGTTGCCGAACATGTCGGTGCTCGAGCTGGATCCCGGCTCGAGCCCGGCGGGGATCACGGACAAATTAATCATCGATGCGACAACGCCGGTGGCTCCGGATACGCGTGGCCACTACAGCCAGCCGGTCAAGGATTTACCCGAAACCGCCCTGTGGGTGGATAAATTAACCGCCATGTTGGCTAACCGTCCTTAAGGAGCTCCTATGATTTGTCCTCGTTGTGCCGATAAACAGATAGATGCCATGGCGCATTCTCCGGTCAAGGGCGTGTGGACGGTATACCAGTGTCAACACTGCCTTTATACCTGGCGGAGTACCGAACCCGCTCGCAGAACGGAACGGGAGCATTATCCGCCCGAGTTTCGTATGATTCAGCAGGATATCGATAATGCGCCGGAAGTGCCGACCATTCCTCCTCTTTTGACGAAATGAAACCGCAGGCGGGGAAAGGCCCGCCTGTCCATGGATATGGCAATGATGAAAAATGAAGACGTCGTTTTGCTTGATGCCGCCTGGCAGCCTTGCGGGACGATGCCCAAAAACCAGGTCCACACGCGCCATACGCCGCTGCATTTGGCCTTTTCCTGCTATCTGTTCACCCCAGAGGGCAACGTGTTGGTCACAAGACGCGCCTTGAGCAAAACCGCCTGGCCGGGAGTCTGGACCAATTCCTTTTGCGGCCACCCTTTGCCGCAAGAAGCGCTGGAGCAGGCGGTGATGCGCCGTGCCCAGGTTGAGTTGGGCACGAAAGCAGAGCAGATAACGTTGCTGAGCGACGCCTTCAGTTATCAGGCGACCGACGCGTCCGGCGTGATGGAGAATGAGGTCTGCCCGGTATTTGCCGCGCATAGTAAAGGCGATCTCTATGCTAATCCGGATGAAGTGGCGGATTATGCGTGGGTCGAGCTCAACCATTTAATGGCGGCGGTAAAATTAACGCCTTTCGGTTTCAGCCCGTGGATGGTTTCGCAATTGAATACCGACGCGATAATTTCAGGTTTGAAAGAATATCGGGATGCGATCGTGACAAAGCGTTCAGCGGGTGACGTAGGGCAAGGACGGCAATAAAATAAATAGCCACCGCAAGGGTGACTATTTATTAATGCTTACAGGCTGCCGCCGACCGAGGTCGAGGTGGAGCCGATAGTTTCGCGGAAATGTTTGGCGTAGTCGGCCACTTCCTGCTGCGTATGCGTCAGACCATAAAGACCCAGCCCCACGCCGCCTGCAACGCCGCCGATGATAGTGCCGACCAATTGGCCGACGGCGCCGGCAATGAAGCCGCCTGCACCTGCGGATTTGCCTGCAATCAGCGCGCCGGTCATCGCGCCATCCAGCAACCCATCCCAGGCCGCGTTCAGATCGCCACCGCTGACGTACTGCTCTTCATATTGACTAAGTACTTTCATATACATTCCTTATAAATAAAAGGGTGACTTAGTGGGTTTAATTAACACCGAGAATAACGCTGTGGCGCTACTCCACTTTAAAAATATAACAGCTGATAATCTGTTGGCAATAATATATCCAATGAGGAATATTGTTTGGTTATATATGCGAGCATTTATTTTCTGTCGATATTTTTATGACAGATATTGAGAATATTCTTGGTTAAAAAAGGCGATATCACTGGAAACGCCGCTGGAAAACTCATCATGCCTTATTGTGGATGGGCTGAGGCGATTTCTCTAAGGGGGGCTTTTTTCCGCCTTTGCCGCGCAGCCCGCTGTGGCTGTCACTATTTTCACATTTCAGGCTCTGCTACCGGTCAGGGAGTACGTCCGTATTGTGATTATTCCATTAAAAACTATAATTAATTAATAAGTTATATCTCTTCCGTTATCTCCTACCATTGAAAAAATTCTCGCAAAAAATCCACACTGTGAAAATAAGATCACACAAGCGTAACAAAAGGTAAACAAAGCCCTCCTATATTGGCTGCTTCGCTTTTGGGAGGGAGTGTCATGCGTAACTGGAACGAACCGAAAAAGAATAAAGCGCACATCGAACTGATCCCGATGATCGACGTGATGATGTTTTTATTGGTGTTTTTCGTCTTGATTAGCCTGAACGTCATTCCGGCGCTCGGGCTGAAAACGCAGCTGCCGTCCGCCGGCAGTGCGCAGCAGCTGAAACCGCAGAAGAAGGCGATCATTACGCTGGGGGCTGATGAGCAGCTGCAGCTGGATGGCCAGCCGATCGCGCTCGACGCGTTGGTCAACACGCTGAAGCAACAGCAGCAGGCCAACCAGACCACCACCATCATCGTCAACAGCGATAAAGGCGTGGCGGTCGAGCGGCTGGTGGCGGTCATGGACAACCTGCGCCAGGGCGGTTTCTTCTCCGTCTCCATCGCGACACGGAAGCTGTGACATGTATCTGCTCTATCGCTCACGTCATCTTTTCAGCTGGTTGCCGGCGCTGATTGTCGCCGGTTGCCTGCTGTTCGCCAGCCAGCAGGCGGCGCTGAAGATCCAGCCGCGCTACGACGAAACCGCCATCGAACTGGCGCTGGTGGAGCCTGAACCGGCGCCTGAACCTCAACCGGAAACGCCGCCGGAGCCCCAGCCCGAACCGCCGCCGCCCGAGCCGGAGCCGATTCCCGAGCCGGTGGTGCCGGCGCCGGAACCGATCGTGGAAGCCAAGCCGGTGCCGAAACCGCAGCCGAAACCCAAACCGAAACCGGTAAAAGAGAAAGCCAAACCGGTGGAAAAGCCTAAACCGACGCCGGCGCCAGCCGCGCCGCGCGCGCTGGTCAGCAAACCGGCGGCGCAGCCCGCGCCGGCTGCCCCCGCGGCGCCGAAGGTGAACGCGCAGGCGATTGAAAACGGCTATCTGCTGGCCTTGCGCCGCGAGCTGGAACAGCGCAAGCGCTACCCGACCGGCCGTCAGGCCTCGCTCGAGCGCCCGCAGGGCAACGTCGAGGTGTGGCTGGAGGTCGATCGCAGCGGGCGGGTGCTCTCTTCCGGCATCGCCAACAAAGCCGCCAGCATGCTGCTGAACCGCGCGGCGATGAGCAGCCTGCAAAGCATCAGTTCAGTGAAGCCGTTCCCGAGCGAGGCGTTCGCCGGGCAAACAACCAAAAGATTTACCGCAACGTTCAATTATCAGGCGCCTTAGCGCAAGGGTTAATCGTTTGATTTTTAAGGGATGCACACCATGAAATCGTTTAATCGTTCTGGGATCTATCTGGCGGTGATGTCGGCGATGCTGCCGGGCGCCGCGCTGGCGGCCGACGCCACCGATGTCGGCACCATCAGCGTCAAGGGGCAGTCGCTCGGCGGCGGCATGATGGTGCAGGACGACAGCGCCAAGGCGCGCTCCACCGTCACCAAAGAAGCGATGGACAAAATGCCGGCGGCGGGGAACGCCATCGATAAGCTGAAATACACGCCGGGCCTGAACGTCAACAGCAACGACGCCAGCGGCCTGAGCGGCGTGGACTACACCATGCGCGGCATGAACTCGGATCAGATCGGCCTGTCGATGGACGGCATTCCGATCAACGACTCCGGCAACTACGCGGTGTACCCGAACCTGCTGGGCGACGCGGAAAACCTGGAGGAGGTGTTCGTCACCCAGGGATCTTCCGAAGCGGACGGCCCGCACATCGGCTCCAGCGGTGGCAACATCGGCCTGGTGACGCGCCGCCCGGCGAAAGACTTCGGCGGTTTCCTCAAGCAGACGCTGGGCAGCAACAGCCTGAGCAAAACCTTCGCCCGCCTCGAGACCGGAGAGTACAACGGCTTCAGCAACTGGCTCTCCTATTCGCACACCGAGGCGAAGAAGTGGCGCGGCGAGGGCCGGCTGTACTCCGACAAGTTCGAGATGAACTCGCTGTATGAAGACGGCAACGGCAACAGCAGCAACCTGATCATGAAGTATAACCGTCAGAACAACACCAACTACAATACCCTGAGCAAGGCGCAGTTCCAAAACGACGGACGTGACACCGACTACGTCACCACGCCGGAGTACAACAACAAAGGGCAGTTGAACAAGTACTACAAGATCGAGCGCAACCCGTTCGAAACCTTCACCCTGTCGTTCAGCCAGAAGCTGCAGCTGCGCGACAACCTGTCGTTGACTCTGCAACCCTATTACTACTGGGGCAACGGCGGCAGTTTCAACGGCCAGACGGCGTCGGTGCTGTCCAGCACCTCTAGCAAGGCCGGTCAGTATGACCTCAGCAATCTGCAGTCCAATACCTATTACCGCCCGTCGTGGACCCAAACCTGGCGGCCGGGCATCACCACCAAGCTGAAGTGGGACATCAACGATCAACACAGCCTGGACGTCGGCTACTGGTACGAGCGCGCGCGCCAGCTGCAGACCCAGCCGTTCATCAGCATCAAAGATGATGGCAATCCGGCGCAAATCTCAGGCAAACCGGGCGGTTCCGATCAGGTGAAGGACGCCAACGGTAAGACGGTACAGGGGCGCAATCAGTACACCATCACCCCGGCGCAGAAGGTGTGGCTGCAGGACACCTGGTTCGCCACGCCGGACTGGACCTTTGTCGGTGGGTTGGCCTATCAATACGTTGAACGCAAGGGACAGCGGTATGGCAGCCTGACCGAGCGGCCGGACAGCAAAAACGCCAAGTACCATGAGTTTCTGCCGAACTTCAGCGCCAGTTATAAGGTGAACCAGGAAAATCAGGTGTTCTACAACCTGACGCGCAACATGCGCACGCCGCCGAACTACGTGCTGTACAACGCCGGCGACTCGCTCAGCACCAAGCCGGAACTGAGCTGGAACCATGAATTGGGCTGGCGTTTCCAGCAGGAAGACATGCTGCTGAGCGCCACGCTGTTCTACATGCGCTACAGCGATCGCCAGATCTCCACCACCAACTCGTCGGGCGACTACGAGATGATGAACATCGGCAACGTGGAGAACAAAGGGCTGGAGCTGGAGTGGAGCGGCCAGTTGCCGCATAACTTCAACTACTACACCTCTTATACCTACACCGAGTCGAAGCAGAAGAGCGACATTGTCAGCAACGGGTTGCCGCTGCCGACCTCCGGCAAAGAGGTGCCGAACGTGCCGAAAAACCTGCTGAATATGACGTTGGGTTATGACGACGGGCTTTATTACGGCAGCGTCAGCGGCAAGTACGTCAGCGCGTTCTACGGCGACTTGACCAACGACGAGAAGATCGGCGGCCGCACGGTGTTCGATCTGGCGGCGGGGGTGCATCTGCCGGTGGACAAAAAAATCGTCAAAAGCGCCGCGCTGCGCTTTGGCATCAGCAACCTGTTTGACAAGGAATACCTGACCTCGGTGCGCACCACCACCTTCAACGCGGCGCCTTACGGCGGCGTGAAGGCCAGCACCCCGTATTACAACGTCGGCGAAGAACGCACCTTCAGCGTCTCGCTGGAAGCCACCTTTTAACTGAACGCCCTGCCGCCTGCCGGGCGGCGGGGCAGAGGAGCCCTGTATGGACGCCAATCTGTTGCACGACATTATTTTCTACGTGATGTACGCCGCGCTGGCGATCGCGCTGGTGATCATCATCGAACGCACGCTGTACTTCGCCTATACCCAGCGCCAGGCGCGCCGGCTGGAGCAGGCGCTGACGCCGGACGTGCGCCGCGCGGCCGATCTGCCGGACGAGCTGACCCAGCGCAACAGCCTGCCGATGGCGGTGATCGCGCCGGTGCTGGCGCAGAAACACCGCGCCGGCGATCGCGAGGCGATCGGCGATCTGATCGACGCCCAGTATCTGCTGAGCAAGCCGCCGATGGCGCGCGGCCTGTGGCTGCTGGAAACCGTGGTCACCGCCGCGCCGTTGCTGGGGCTGCTGGGCACGGTGATGGGGATCATCGAAACCTTCAAGGCGCTGGCCGCCTCGGGCGTCTCCGAGCCGAGCCTGGTGTCGGCCGGGATGGGCACCGCGCTGTACGCCACTGGTCTCGGTATCGCCATCGCGCTGCTGTGCCTGGTGGCCAACAACTTCCTGCAGAGCCGCATGGAGCGCATCAACGAGCTGCTGAAGGTGCTGCTGATCCGCGCCGGTCAACCGGCCAGCCGCCCGGAGAGCGGCAGCGGTGAACAATGGGTTGACAGCGGGGCGCCGCGCTATGCCTAATGGCCATCCAACACGGCGGCCGTTCGGCCGCCTTTATACGGCATTGTGGGGCGGTTGTTTGTTGATGTTGAGCCAGAGCGCTGCGGCGCGTTTTGCGATTCCCGGTTATGAGCTGGTGTATACCGCACCGGTAGAAACTGCGCTGCAGGCCGACGACCTGCGCAACACCGCCGAGGTGTGGCGCGAGATGTTCGACGCGGCGAAAACCCGCATCGATCTGGGGCAGTTTTACGTGGCGAATCAGGACGGCTCCTTGCTGGACGGCGTGCTGCAGCGCCTGAAGGCGGCCGGTGAGCGCGGGGTGAAAATCCGTTTCCTGATGGAGGAGAAAGGCATCCGCAACTCCACCGCCGAGACGCTGGAACAGCTGAAGGCGATCCCCAATCTGGAGCTGCGCATCATTCCTTACCAGAAGCTGAGTGGCGGCATCCTGCACGCCAAGTATCTGCTGGTGGACGGCGAACAGGCGTTTGTCGGCAGCCAGAACTTCGACTGGCGCGCGCTGGAGCATATTCACGAAACCGGGCTGCGTATCAGCGACGCCAAGGTGGTGGGGCAAATTCAGGCGATCTTCGAACAGGACTGGCAGGCGCAGGCGCTGCTGGCGCAGGATAAACCGGTGCCGGCGCTGCCCGATGCGCCGCCGACCGCGCCCCCGCAGGGCGACTATCTGGTGGCTAGCCCGCGCGCCTACAACCCGGCAGGGGTGATCGACTCGCAGGCTGAGCTGCCGCGCCTGCTGGCCGGCGCCAAGCGGCGGGTGCGGGTGCAGGTGATGGATTACGCGCCGCTGTCTTTCGGTCCGGAGCGCAGTCGTCCCTTTTATGCGGTGATCGACAACGCGTTGCGCGGCGCGGCGGCGCGCGGGGTGCAGATCGAGCTGATGGTGGCCAACTGGAACACCAAAAAGCCGGACATCGCCTGGCTCAAGAGCCTGGCGCTGGTGCCGAACGTGCAGATCAAAGTGGTGACCATTCCCCCGGCCAGCAGCGGTTTCATTCCGTTTGCCCGGGTGATCCACAGCAAGCTGATGACCATCGACGATGAGATTGCCTGGGTGGGCACCAGCAACTGGACCGGCGGCTATCTGGACAACTCGCGCAATCTGGAGCTGGTGTTGCACAATGCGACGATGAGCGGGCGGTTGGACCAGCTGTATCAACAGCTGTGGAACAGCGTCTACGCCGAGCCGTTGAAGCTGGATTACGATTACCCGACGCCCAAGCCGGGCGGCGAATCCTGATAAGCAGGGCGCGGTTAATCCCCGCGCCCCGTTTTTTTATCGCCGCCAGCCGGCCTTCTCCAGCGCCGTCACCAGCTGTTCGGCGCTCAGCCCTTCCGCCCGATGGCCGTTGCCGCTGACGCTATTGGCCGCCAGCAGCGCATTGACGATCGCTTCCTCTACCGCTTCCGCCGCCGCGGCGAACAGCGCTGAAATATAGTCGTTGTTCACCATGCGCAGCGGCGTGGTGAAAGCGCCTTTATTGGCGTAGTCGGCGGGCGGCAAGCCGTCGTTGCCGGTGGCGAAGGCGATAAAGATATCGCCGCTCGAATCTTCGGTGCCGCCGCCGGTACGGGCGATGCCGATGCTGGCGCGCTGCGCCAGGCGCGCACACTGGTGCGGCAACAACGGCGCGTCGGTCGCCAGCGCCACGACGATGGAGCCCATGCCGGGATGCGGCAGCTGCGGCGTGAACGGCGAGGGGATATGCCCCAGATGGCGGCCCACCGGGTAACCGCCCACCAGCAGCGACTCGCGCTTGCCGTGGTTGGCCTGCACGATGGCGCCCACCGTCCAGCCGCCCTGATCGGCGGGCAGGCGGCGCGACGCGGTGCCGCTGCCGCCTTTGAATTCATGGCAGATCATGCCGCTGCCGCCGCCGACCGCGCCTTCCTGCGGCAAGCCACCCCGGGCCGCCTGCTGCGCCTGGCGCACGTGCTCGGCCTTGACGTGAAAGCCGTTGATGTCGTTGAGCAGGCCATCGAAGGTTTCCATCACCACCGGCATATTCCAGTACACCGCGTTGTCGCCCGCGGGCAGCGTTTCGCGTTCCAGCGCGATCAGCGCATCGCGCACCACGCCCACACTGTGGGTGTTGGTGAAGGCGATCGGGCTGGTCAGCAGGCCCGCTTCGCGCACCCATTCCAGGCCGGTGGCGTCGCCGTTGCCGTTCAACACGTGCACGCCGGCGAAGCAGGGCGCGTGGCGGGCGGAGCCGGGGCGCGGTTCGATCACCGTCACGCCGGTGCGCACGCTGCGCCCGTCCGCCAAATCGGCATGAATGCTGGCATGGCCGACGCGCACGCCGGGCACGTCGGTGATGGCGTTCAGCGGGCCGGGCGTGCCCTGGCCGATGGTGATGCCCAGATCCTGAGCGCGCTGCGTCATGGTTATTCTCCTTCTATTGAGGGGGCGGCGAGGGGCGCCGTCTGGCGGCCGCGCAGATGGTTCAGCGCCAGCCCGAAGCCGACGATGCCGGCAATGATAATAAAGTCTTTCAGGCTGCTGGCGATCAAAATCGTCCACAGCACGTACAGGCAGCACAGCAGCGCCGCCAGCACCGGCAGCGGCCACAGCGGCATCAGGTAAGGATGGTGGAAGTGGCGGCGGCGGCGGCTGATCAGCGCCGCGATCGCCATGATGATGTACACCAGCAGCAGCAGGATCACGGTGAAGGAGGTTAGCGATTCGAGATCGGAGCAAAACGCCAGCAGCGCCGACGGCACGCCGAACAGCAGGGTGGCGATCCAGGGGGTACCGAAGCGCGGATGGATGATTTTCAGCGCCCGGTTGAACGCCGGCAGCCAGAAGCCGTCGCGCCCGCTGGCGAACATCATGCGGCTGAACTGCGCCACGATGGCAATGATGGCGTTAAACACCGACAGATAAATCGCGCCGCTCACTACCCGCGCCAGCGTCGGGCCGCCGAGCTGGGTGACCACATAGCCGACCGGATCGGCCTGTTTGGCCATCTCCGTCAGCGACGGCGAGCCGATCAGCAGGGCGGTGAACGGCACCAGTTCCACCAGCACCACGATGACCAGCGTCAGCATGATCGCCATCGCCATCGGTCTACCCTGTTCGCGCATGTCCTCCGCCATGTACACCGCCGCGCCGTAGCCGTTGTAGGAGAACAGCGCGACCCCGACCATCGCGACGATCAGCGGCAGCGACACCGGCGCCAGGCTGCCCTGCGCGTCCAGCATCACCGGCGCGGTGAGGATCTCCGTGCTCTGATGCGGGTGGCTGAAGCCGAGCCAGGCGATCAGCGCCAGCACCGCTACTTCCACCACCAGGAAAGCGCCGGTCAGCAGGGCGTTGGCCTTGATGTTGAAAATGGCGCAGATGCCGCCGACCAGCACGGTGAGCATGCCGGCGGTCGAGGCGTCGAATTGGGTGCCCAGCGCGGTGTTCAGGTAGGGCACCGCGCCGGTGGCCAGCACCGCCGGCACGAACAGCGAGGCGCTGAGGATAAACAGGTAGGTCTGCAGCCCGCACAGGGTGCCGAACAGGCGTTTGATGATGCTGTATTCGCCGCCGGCGCTCGGGTGTGCGGCGCCGAGCTCGGCATAGCACAGCGCGATGGTGGCGGCGACGCAGGCGGCGATCAGGAACGACAGAAAGGCGCCACTGCCGGCGCTGGCGATCGCCAGCGGGGCGATGACGAAGATCGAACTGGCCGGCGTCACGCCGGACGCGGTGATCATCACCACGTCGAGGACGCTGAGATTGCCTTTGAAGGTGTGTTCAGGGGCGGACTCTTGCATGGTTAACGACTCCATTAACGTGTGAGTGAGTTATTGTTTTGCTGCACAGGCTGTACGCAGGAATCAAATGGAGCGCGCGAAATGCCGGGGAGCGTTGCTCCCCGGAAGTTTATTGTTCTTATGTGTTACCCCTGCCCCGACGGGAAGCTGAAGCTGGCGCGCCGGGCGTCGCCGGAAGCCGGCCAGCGCTGGGTCACGGTCTTGCGTTTGGTGTAGAATCTGACCGCGTCCGGGCCGTAGGCGTGCAGATCGCCGAACAGCGAGCGCTTCCAGCCGCCGAACGAGTGGTAGGCCACCGGCACCGGCAGCGCCACGTTGATCCCCACCATGCCGACCTGAATGCGGCTGGAGAAGTAGCGCGCCGCTTCGCCGTCGCGGGTGAACAGGCAGGTGCCGTTGCCGTATTCGTGGGCGTCGATCAAGGCCATCGCCTCCTGCAGCGAAGCCGCGCGCACCACGCCGAGCACCGGGCCGAAGATCTCCTCCTGATAGATGCGCATGCCGGGCGTCACGCGGTCGAACAGCGTTGGGCCGAGGAAGTACCCCTGGCTGGGGCGGCCGTCGGCGTCCGTCACGCTCAGCTCGCGGCCATCCACCAGCAGCTCGGCACCTTCGGCCACGCCCTGATCGATATAGCCTTTCACCTTCTGATAATGCTGCCGGGTCACCAGCGGCCCCATGTCGTTGCGATTATCGCTGCCGGGGCCGACGCGCATGGCGGCCATCTGTTGTCGCAGCCCGGCGACCAGCGCCTCGGCGGTGCCTTCACCCACCGCCACTACCAGCGGAATGGCCATGCAGCGCTGGCCGCACGAGCCGAAGGCGGCGCCCATCAGCGCGCCGACCGCGCCGGGGATATCGGCGTCCGGCAGCACCACCGCGTGGTTCTTGGCACCGCCCAGCGCCTGTACCCGTTTGTTCTGCGCGCAGCCGGTGTGATAAATGTGTTCCGCCACCGGCGTCGAACCGACGAAGCTGATCGCTTTGACGCGCCCGTCATGCAGCAGCGTCTCCACCGCTTCGCGATCGCCGTTGACCACGTTGAGCACCCCCGGCGGCAGCCCGGCCTCCGCTGCCAGCCGCGCGATATACAGCGCGGCGGAGGGCACGCGCTCGGACGGCTTCAGCACGAAGGTGTTGCCGCACGCCACCGCCATCGGCCACATCCACAGCGGCACCATCGCCGGGAAGTTGAACGGCGTGATGCCCGCCACCACCCCCAACGGTTGAAACTCGCTCCAGCTGTCGATGCCCGGCCCCGCCTCTTTGCTGTGTTCACCCTTCAGCAGCTCCGGCACATAGCTGGCGTATTCGATATTCTCGATGCCGCGCTGCAGTTCGCCCAGGGCGTCGCTGAGCACCTTGCCGTGCTCGGCGGTGATCAACTGGCAGACGGCGTCGGCGTGCTGCTCCAGCAGATCCTTGAGCTTCATCATGATGCGTGCGCGTTTCAGCGGCGGGGTGTCGCGCCAGGCGGGATAGGCCTGTTCGGCGGCGGCGATGGCGCGCTCCACCGTGGCGCGGTCGGCCAGCTGCACCTCCTGCGCCGATTGGCCGGTGGCCGGGTCGTAAACCGGCTGGCTGCGTTCGCCGCCGGCGGCGGGCTCGCCGTTGATCCAATGGGTAATGGTCATGGTTCTCTCCTTATTCGGTGGCGTTGAGGGCGTCGCCCACGGCGTTGATCAACGCGTCGATCTGCGCTTCGCTGCTGATGAACGGCGGCGCCAACTGCAGAGTGTCGCCGCCGTAGCGCACGTAAAATCCACTTTCCCAGCAGCGCATCGCCGCCTCGAAGGGGCGCCGCGCCGGTTCGCCGGGCCGCGCCGCCAGCGTGATGCCGGCCGCCAGGCCGATATTGCGAATGTCGGCGACGTGTTTGGCCCCCTGCAGGCTATGCACCGCGCGCTCGAAATAGGGCGCCAGCGCTTGCACGCGCTCCACCATCTGTTCGCGCTGCAGGATGTCCAGCGTCGCCAGCGCGACCGCGCAGCTGACCGGATGGGCGGAGTAGGTGTAGCCGTGCGGGAATTCGAGCTGGTAGTCCGGTTCGCCGCTGTCCATGAAGGTGCGGTAGATCTCTGGCCGCACCACCACCGCGCCCATCGGCTGCGCGCCGTTGGTCACCTGTTTGGCGATGTTCATGATGTCCGGCGTGACGCCGAACGCCTCGGCGCCGGTCATCGCGCCGCAGCGGCCGAAGGCGGTGATCACTTCGTCGAAGATCAGCAGAATGTCATGTTGGGTACAGATCTCGCGCAGGCGCTGCAGGTAGCCGACCGGCGGCACGATCACCCCGGCGGAACCGGAGAACGGTTCGACGATCACCGCGGCGATCGTCGAGGCGTCGCGCAGCGCGATGATGCGGCTGAGCTCATCCGCCAGCTCCGCCCCCTGTTGCGGCATGCCGCGCGAAAAGGCGTTGCCGGCCAGCAGGGTGTGCGGCAGGTGATCCGCCTCGGCGCCGGCGCCGAACGCCTTGCGGTTGCCGGCGATGCCGCCGACCGAGATGCCGCCGAAGTTAACGCCGTGGTAGCCCTTTTCCCGGCCGATAAAGCAGGTTTTGCCTGCCTTGCCTTTGGCGCGCCAGTAAGCGCGTGCCATTTTCAGCGAGGTGTCCGCCGCTTCCGAGCCGGAGCCGGTGAAGAACACGTAATCCAGCCCTGCCGGCGTCAGTGCCTTGATCTTGTTGGCCAGTTCGAACGACAGCGGATGGCCGAACTGAAACGCCGGCGAGTAATCCAGCGTCGCCAGTTGGCGCTGGGCGGCGGCGGTGATTTCCTGCCGGCCGTGCCCCAATCCGCAGCACCACAATCCAGACAGGCCATCGAAAATCTTTCTGCCGTCGTGGCTGGTGTAATACGCCCCTGCGGCCTGAGTAATGATGCGCGGCTGCGCTTTAAAATTGCGGTTGCCGGTAAAAGGCATCCAATGGGCCTCTAATCCTTCGGCATCGAGACGATTCAGCGGGTAATTTTCAGCGGCCATGTTTTCCTCCGGACAGGAAAATAAGTGCGATTAATTAAATAAAACGAGTTGTTAACGAATTGTTGTGCGAAATTGACTATGTACCGCTTGTTCTCTACTGTGAATAATCATATGTCGAAACTTACTTAAGGTTTTATGCAAGTAAAAAAGCGTGCGTTGTTAGGGCAATTGTCGGATATGGATCTGCGTTTGCTGCGGGTATTCAAGGCCGTGGTCGACTGCGGCGGCATGAGCGCCGCCGAACTGGAGCTGAACATCAGCCTGTCGACCATCAGCAAGCACATCAAGGATCTGGAGCAGCGGCTGGGCCTGACGCTGTGCCAGCGCGGGCGCGAGGGCTTTGCGGTCACCGACGAGGGGCTGTTGATCTACCAGGAAACGGTCAACCTGCTGGCGGCCACCGAGGCCTTCCGGCGCGGGGTGGACGAGGTGCATCAGCGCATGGGCGGGCAGCTGCACGTAGCGATATTCGACCATACGGTCAGTAATCCGCAGGCGCAGATCGGCCGGGCCATCGCGTTATTCAGCGAGCGCGCGCCGGAGGTTTCTTTGCAAATGTATGTGGAGCCGATTAATACCATTGAACGCGGCGTTATTGACGGGCAATTTCAGGTTGGGGTTATTCCCATGCACCGCAGCGCAGAAAGTTTATCTTATCATTCGTTATTCAGTGAGAGGATGTTCTTATATTGCGGCGCGCAGCATGAATTATTTTCCGCCCGCCATGAAACATTAAATTGGGATCTGCTGCACAATTATGCCTTCGCCGGATTAGGTTATCATTCGCCGAATATGGAACTGAGCCTGCAGCAACATTTGCATCGCAAGGCGACGGGATTTGCGCAGGAATCGATAGCGACGTTAATTCTGTCCGGCAAATACGTCGGCTTTTTGCCCGATCACTACGCGGCGTTTTTTGTGGCGCAGAACCTGATGCGGGCGATCAAACCGGCGCTGTTCCGCTATCACTGCGAATACTCCAGCGTGCTGCGCCGCTCGCCGGTACCGCAGCGGGTGGTGAAGCTGTTCCATGAGTGCCTGCTGGCGGCCCACGGAACAGCGTGACGCTTACTGCTCTTTCTTCTTGCCGAAGATTCTGATCAGCGCGCCGACCAGGATGCCGACCGCGATGCCGGCGAAGATCCAGCCGATGATGCCCATTTCCTTAACTCCTGCTAGTGCTTTGATCTGATTATATAATCATTCGACGCGAAACGCCTCTTCGATCATCCGTTGCCGCTGCGCCGGCGCATAGTCGATCCAGGAATTCTTGCTGTTGGATTTCTCCAGCGCCACCGCCAATTCCTGGCCGGAAATCGGCAAATCGTCCTGCCAGAACGGCGCGATGGCGTGACGGGTGATGAAATCGGTCAGGTAGCTCTCCGGGCTGCCCTGCCAGTGCGGATACAAGCGCGCGGCCAGCTCGGCCATCAGCGCGCGCTGCTGCGGCTGTTCGCTGCTTTCCAGCAGGGCGAGGAACGGCAGCAGCAGGCGGCCGCAGACCTGGCCGTGATGGTAGTCGCGCAGTGCGCCGATCTCGCCGGCGATGCCGTGAATGACCCCCAGCCCGGCGGCGCTCAGCGTCAGCCCCCCGAGGTACGAAGCTTGCATAATCGCTTCGCGCGCCGCGTCGCTGCGGTTGAGCGCCGGCCAGGCCGCAAGGAAGTGGCGGATGCCGCTCAGCGACATGTCGCGCGTCATGGCGCCGGCGGTTTTCGACAGATAGGCCTCGAACAGGTGGGTGAAGGCGTCGATGGCGCAGTAGGCCAGCACCTTGTCCGGGGCGCCCGCCAGCAACTGCGGATCGAGAATGGCGGTATGCGGCACGAAGTTGTTATGGCGCAGCGAGGCCTTCACTTTGCTGACCTGGGTGTCGGTGATCACCGCGTTCTGCGTCACCTCGCTGCCGGTGCCGGCGGTGGTGGGAATGGCGATCAGCGGCAGGGTGGTGCCGCTGATTTTACTGTCGCCCACCTTTTCCATATAGCGCAGCGTCGGCAGCGGGTGCTCCACCAGCGCGGAGAACGCCTTGGCGGCGTCCAGCACGCTGCCGCCGCCGATGGCCACCACGCGCCGCACCTGGCCGCGCCAGCGCGCCACCCAGGCGTCTATTTCCTGCGGCGACGCCTCGTGGCTGACGATCTCAGTGCCGATGAACAGCGGCGTCAGCGACTCGCGCAGGCCGGCGTACACCGGGCCGTTGAGAAAAGAGCGGCAGCTGAACAGCAGCGTCGGCTGCGGATCGGCCAGCAGCAGCGGCGGCAGCTGTTGGATGCTGCCGTGGCCGAACCAGGTCTGGCGGTTGGCGATGATGTGGCTGACGGACATGAGGTCTCCTTGACGGCGTTGCGGGGCGCGATGCCACAGCATAAGCCAGCGGGCGCGGAGCGGCCACCGCTTTCCCCGCCGTGGCAACCTGTGAGTTGTTTAACATGTAAACGATCTCGCTCTTGCATTTCGGCGCGCCGGATGCTTTTTTTAACAGTACCGGCCGTCATGCGGCCAACCCCATCCGAAATCGGTAGATTGTTAATGTATTAATAATGGCGAGGCGGGTATGGATATTCAGGTTGAACGCTTGTCTGCGGTGATCGATGCGGTGGCCAGCCCGCGTTTTTATCCCAGCCTGCTGAACTGGCTGGAAGGGTTTTTCGCCTTCGACAACGCCATCGTCTATGCCTTCGAACGCGGCCGGCCGCCGCGCTGCCTGATCAAAACCGAGCGGGAAAACAGCGACGCGGTCAACCAGATCTACCAGCAGGGCGCCTACCTGCAGGATCCGTTTTACCGCGCGCTGAACGACGGCGGCGAAGGTGAGGTGCTGACGCTGCGTCAGCTGGCACCCTGCGGGTTTTATCACAGCGACTATTACCGTAACTTTTATCGCAAGACCGGCTGGCACGACGAGGCCGGGGTGCTGCTGCAATTGACGCCGGAGCGCGGGCTGGGCGTGTTCTTTGGCTCGGCGCGGCGCACGGTGGCGGTGCGTTACCCGCAGCGGGCGGATCTGCGCAGCGCGCTGACGCTGGTGAAAAGCGTGGCGCGGCTGCACGGTGAGGTGGTGGCGGCGCCGGCCGAGGCCGCGACGGTGAACGACGACGGCGCGCAGGCGCGCTATCTGCTGACGCCGCGCGAGCGCGAGATCGTCGATCTGATCCTCGCCGGCTGCGGTTCGCAGCAGATCGCCGACCGGCTGTTCATCAGCCTCGGCACGGTAAAAAATCACCGCAAGAACATCTACGGCAAGCTGAACATCGGCTCGCAGGCCGAACTGTTCAGCCTGCTGCTGACCGCCCCGCAGCGGCGCAGCGCGTGAATGTATCGATCTATCCCCTATAGCTTTCAAGCTACAGCTAGGCGGCCAGGACGAGAGTCCCCAGGAGCTTACTTAGGTAAGTGACTGGGGTGAACGTCAGCAGCCAACAACGCGGTAGTTTGAAAGATGAAGGGGACGAATGTCCCTAAGGGGACATAGCGGCACGGCTGCCGCCTCCCGATAATCCGATGTCATGGCATAGGCAATCGGGAGTGCGGCAGTGAACAACGAAATCGAGTCCTTAACCTACTACGCGGCGACCAAAAAATACGATCTGCGCTTCCCGACGCTGGAAGAGGATCTGGACGTCGACGTGGTGATCATCGGCGGCGGCTTCTCCGGTATCAACACCGCACTGGAGCTGGCAGAGAAGGGCATCACCAACATCGCCATCCTCGAAGGCCGCTATCTGGGCTACGGCGGCACCGGACGCAACGGCGGCCAGGTGATGGCCGGCATCGGCCACGATCTGGAGAAGATCAAACGCCACGTCGGCCCGTCTGGGCTGGAAACCATCTTCAAGATCAGCAACCTCGGCGCCGGCATTATCCGCGAGCGCATCAAGAAATATGACATCGACGCCGACTTCTGCTTCGGCTACGGCTATCTCGGCAGCAACGCGCGCCAGGAGAAGACCCTGCGCGGATGGCTGAAGGAGTTCAGGGCGGTGGCGCCGGACGAAGAGATCGAGCTCTACACCGGCGCGGAGGTGAAGCAGGTGGTGGGCTCCGACGCCTATACCTGCGCGCTGAAACACATGGGCGGTGGCCACGTGCATTCGCTCAACCTGTTGCTGGGCGAGGCCAAGGCGCTGAGCGGCTACGGGGTGAAAATCTTCGAAAACAGCAGCGTGCTCAACGTGGAATACGGGCCGCGCATCACGGTGCGCACCGCCATGGGCTCGGTGCGCGCCAACAAGATGCTGTGGGCCTGCAACGGCTTCCTCAATGGCATGGAACCGCAGATCTACCGCAAGACTATCAACACCTACGCCTTCCAGCTGGCCACCGAGCCGCTGTCTGACGATCTGATCCGTCAGATCAGCCCGATCCGCGGCGCCTACAGCGACATTCGCCCGGTGATCGACTATTACCGGGTAACCAACGAAAACCGGCTGCTGTTCGGCAGCGCCACTCGCCTGATCGAATATTTCCCGTCGGATCTCAAGGCCTGGAACCGCAACCTGATGCTGAAGGTGTTTCCGTACCTGAAAGACGTGAAGATCGATCTGGCCTGGGGCGGCCCGCTGTGCTGCAGCGCCAACCTGTTCCCGCAGATCGGCACGCTGCCGGATCGCGACAACGTGTTTTACGTGCAGGGCTACTCCGGCTTCGGCGTGACGCCGAGCCACATCGTGTGCAAGGTGCTGGCGGAGGGCATGAGTGAAGGATCCGATCGTTACGATCTGATGAGCTCGATCCCGCACGTCAACATCTTCGGCAAGGACAAGCTGCGGCGAGTGATGACCACCGCCGGTAAGGTTTGGCACCAGACATCCGGCTATTGGAAAGGCCGCCGTTAATCCTCAGAGGAGAATGACATGAAACCGTTACTGCTTAAACAATCGCTGCCGGAACTGCTGGAGATCGGCAGCGTCAGCAACCTCGGCGCCACGGTGATCGCCGGCACGCCGACCGTCGGCGTGGCCAGCATCTTCGGCGAACCGACCGACAATCTGAACTGTGGCGTGTTCAGCTGCACCCGCGGCAGCTTCGTGATGGAATATCCGTTCGCCGAGCACGCCACGGTGTGGGAAGGCAGCGCCACCCTGACCAACGAACGCACCGGCGAATCGGTGCAGTATCAGGCCGGCGACTCCTGGTTCGTCGAGAAGGGCACCCCAGTGCGCTGGGACATCACCTCGGATCGCTTCGTCAAACACTACCTCGCCATCGTCGAGGGCTGATGCCGCCATGCCCCCCTCAGCCCGCTGAGGGGGAGCGCCTTAACCTAACGCCCGCGCAATAAAGTCGCTTACCCGCTTGAGGATCTGATCCTTATTGGTTTCGTTAAAGCTCTCGTGTCGCCCGCCCGCATTGATCATCCGTTCGAAATCGTCGCCCCGCAGGCGATCGAGCGCGGTTTGCGTTTCGCTCATCAGCACCAGCCGATCGTCGTCGCCGTGGATCCACAGCGTAGGCAGCGGGCCGAACCCCGGCCCGGCGTTGATGGCGGCGAGGATCCGTTGCATGGCGCGCAGGGTGGGGCGTTTGAACGGCCCGTGCCACACCAGCGGATCTTCCTGATACGCCGCGCCAACCGCCGGATCGCGTGCCAGGGTGGCGGTATTCAGCGGCGCGTCGGGGATCGTCGGCAACTCGGCCAGATCGGAGATCGCCGTTCTGTCGCCGAGCAGCGGGCCGGACAGCACCAGCGCGCTCACCTCCTCGGCGTGGCGCTGCGCGTAGCGGGTGGCGATCATGCCGCCCATCGAGTGGCCGATCACCACCAGCGGCAGCGTCGGATACTGTTGGCGAAGATGCTCGACCACGCGCTGAACGTCGTCGACGACGGCGTCATAATCCTCGATCAGCACGCGCTCGCCCTGTGACAGGCCGTGGCCCAGATGATCGGGGCCGAATACCCGCGCCCCCTGCGCCTGCAGCGTGCGCGCCACGTATTGATAGCGGCCGAGATGTTCGCCGTAGCCGTGCACCAGCAGCGCCAGATAGCGCGGCTTGTCGTTTCCCCAGTCATGCAAGGCGATGTCGCCGTGGCGGCCTTTGATAAAGCTGACGGTTTGTTCGGGCATGTTATTGTTCTCATGGTGGTAGGGTTGCCCTTCAGCGTAGCGGCTGGCGGCGAGGTTGTCAGGGGCGCCGGATGCGGCGCCCGCAGAGAGGACATTACAGACCGAACTGGTGCGCCAGTTCGTCGAGCGCTTCGCGCTGGAAGCGATTGAAGGCGTCGCGCGGCTGCTGTTGCTGGATGAACGCCAACAGCGGATCCTGCACTTCAGTGCGCACGCCGCTCAGCTGCTCCATCACCGCCAGCCCGCAGAACGGCACGTAGGATTCGGCGTAGCCGCCTTCATGCACCATCACCAGTTTGCCGCCGCACAGCCGGTCGGCGGCGTCTTGCACCAGCGCGGTCATGGCGCGGAAGCTGTCGCTGTGCAGCTGCATGCGCGCCAGCGGATCGAGCGCGTTGGCGTCGTAGCCGCAGGCGACGATGATCAGCTCCGGCTCGAATTTTTCCAGCGCCGGGATGACGATGCGCCGCATGGCGTGCAGGTAGCCGTCGTCGCCGGCGCCGGCCAGCATCGGCACGTTGACGTTGCAGCCCGCCCCGGCGCCTTCACCGCGATCCCGTTCGCCGGAATAGCCCGCCGGGAAGCAGCCGTCCTGATGCAGCGACAGCGTCAGCACGTCGCCGCGCTGCCAATAGATGTGCTGGGTGCCGTTGCCGTGGTGCACGTCCCAGTCGAGCACCGCCACCTTGCCGAGGCCGTAGCGGGCCTTGGCGCGCTCGATGGCGATGGGAATATTGGCCAGGAAGCAGAAGCCCATCGATTGATCCGGCAGGCAGTGGTGGCCCGGCGGGCGCGACAGCGCATAGGCGTTATCCAGCTCGCCCTGCAGCACCGCTTCCACCGCCGCGCAGGCCAGCCCGGCGGAGAGTTTGGCGATTTCATAGCTGCCCGGCCCCAGCGGCGCCTCTTCCCCCAGCAGCCCGCCGCCGCTGTCGCTCACCTGTTTGAAACGCTGCAGATAGTGGGCGGGGTGGATGCGCAGCAGGTCTTCTTCCGTCGCCGGTTCGGCGCTCAGCAGGGTGAGTTGGCGCGACAGGCCGGACACGTCCATCAGGTTCTTCATGCGCCGTTTGGTTTCCGGCGATTCGGCGTGGCCGGCGCCCGAAGGCGGTTGCACCCAGCCGCCGACCGGCAGGGTGGTGGCGTGCAGGCCGGTGCTGTGCCAGAAACAGCGTTCATCAAACAAGAAACCGGTTGTTCTTTTCACCTTTCTCCTCCTGTTATACGGCGCGGTGTGCGCGGTGAAGCCAGCGAAATCAACAGCAGCGACAGCAGCGCGCAGCCCAGCGCGCCGAACAGCAAGGCGTTGAAACCGCCGGAAGATTCGATCAGATAGCCGGCCAGCGTCGGGCCGATGGCCATGCCACCGCCGATCACCAGGTTGATGCCGTTCATCAGCTTGCCGTCGTTATCCAACCCGGCGACCCGCGCGAGAATGAATGGCAGCACGAAGGTCCAGGTGAATTTGAACAGCAGGGCCGCCAGGGCGAAGCGCAACAGCAGGGGCTGGCCTGTCAGCAGCGCCACGCTGGCCAGTAGCAGGGCGTAACCGAGCACGATCAGGCGTCCGCCGCCGAAGCGCGCGCCGATCATCGCCGCGGCCCCCGCGCCGACGATGCCGAGCAAGGTGGCGACGGCCAGCACCTGGCCGCTGTGGGCCGGCGACAGCCCGGCGCCGGCGGCGATGCCGCCGATGAAGGTCCAGACAGCGCTCAGGCTGATGTAAAAGGTCAGCACCGCCAGTACGGCGCACAGCTTACGCGCCAGCGAAGCAGCGGGGCCGCTGCGGGCGGCGCGGGCGGCGGTGAAGCCGCTGGGAAACGCCGGGATGAGTGGCAGGCAGCACAGCATGATGGCCGCCAAAATCAGGTAGACCGCCATCAGGCCGAAGTGCGCGAACAGCGGCGGCAGCACCAGCAGCCCGACCGCGCCCAGCACCAGCTGGCCGAGCACCCAGAAGGCATACACCCGGCTGGGATTGGCGGTGCCGGCGGCGCAGGTGATGCACAGGATCATCAGGGTGCCGCCCGCCAGCGAGGCGATAAAGCGCAGCGGCAGCAGCAGGGTGAAGTCCTGCACCAGCGCCGAAGCCAGGTTGCCGGCGATAAACACCAGCGCCGACAGCGTAGCGACCCGTCGCCAGTTGATGCGCCCGATCCACCACCACGCCGGCAGCGTGGCCAGGCTCATGGCGCCGAGTTCGGTGGAAAACAGGTGGCCAATCTGCGCCGGGCCGAGCTGCCACTGTGCGGCGAGCTGGGCGGCCACGGCGGGGGCGGTCATCAGAATGCCCGGCGCGATGGCGGCGAAGACGATAATGGCGGTCAACAGCCGCGGCGGGCAGGGGAGCGCCGCGCCGACGGCGGGCGCGGAAACCGAATCACTGGACATAAAGCTTATTCCCCAAGCGTTGAGTGACGATGAAATATCCCGCCAGGCCCGATTGCGGGCAGGGGGAGGCCGCGCCATAGATGGCGAATACGTTCTGACGTTATTTTCCGGACGCCGGCGACGGCGGCCGTTATCGGGCGTTAACCGTGGGCGAGAAAGCCGCTGGCGACCAGTTCGGTGCGATTCACCACGTCGGTTTTGGCGAAAATATTGCGCATATGGGTTTTCACCGTAGACAGCGAAATGCCCAGTTTCAGGGCGATGCGCTTATTGCTGGCGCCTTCGCGCACCATATTGACGATCTCTTGCTCTTTGGCGGTCAGCATCTGCGCCTCGCTGTCGGGCAGCAGATCGCGCGTCGCCAGCTCGATCAGCGGCAGCACCGCGCGCAGGCGGCCGCGCTCCACTTCGGTGAACGGCGTATCGCGGATCAATGACACCCCGGCGACGATGCGCTTACGCTGGCGGATGAAAATCTCCGTCATGTCGCGCATGTCGTTCGGCAGCATAAAGTCGTGGTAATAGCGGCGGTTGCCGGCGATCGCCGCCGGGCTCATGCCGACCATGGTGATGTCCTGGCGATGGAAATTGGCCGGCTGCAGCGGGTCAATTTGCTGGAAGTGGTTCAGGTACTGCTGATGCGTTTTATCGGGCATGCCGTGCAGGATGTAGTGATCCGGCCGCAGGTTGCTATCGACCAGATAAAACACCCCGGCGGAGACCGGGATCAGGTGCGTAATGGTCGCCAAACAGCTGTTGATAAAGGCATCGGATGCGGTGCTGTGCATGATTCGTGTTCCTCCCTTTATCGTTCAATCCGGAGAATGTTGGCGGTCAATATATGAACGATACAAGCATAGTTGTAGCAATTTAGCAACACAATAAAAACATGTTAACAACGTGAGGACGATTGCAATAAAACACATAAATAACAAGATGACACTGCGTTAATCAGGGCTTTTTCGTTCGGATTTATCGCGATTTTCATTAATAGGTTAATGAAATAATTCACCGCTTTTCCCGCTGAATTTACAGCGCTTTTCAATGTCTGCCCGGGGGAAGCCCGCGCCGCCCTGCGCGTGCTACAGCCGCCGCTGTCGTCGCCGTCCCTCGTTCTTAAGAACGATAGCCAGGCTTTTCCGCCGCTTTCTACACTGCGAATTGAAGATAGCGCCAGGCGGCGGCAAACGTATAAGACGAAAAAATGATGACCTTTCTCGGGCTGAGGCGTCGGGTTGTTCAGTCCGCATGACCATACAGGGGACGGACGATGCAGAAAAAAACGTTGGCGGTGGCGTTGAGCGGCGCCTTATCGGGCCTGGCGCAGGGGGCGGACGCCGATCGCCCCAATGTGCTGATCATTCTGGTGGACGACATGGGCTACTCCGATATCAGCCCGTTCGGCGGCGAGATACCGACGCCCAACCTGCAGGCGCTGGCCGAACGGGGCGTGCGCATGAGCCAGTACTACACCTCGCCGATGTCGGCGCCGGCGCGTTCGATGCTGATGACCGGCAACACCAATCAGCAGGCCGGCATGGGCGGCATGTGGTGGTATGAGAGCACCGCCGCGCAGCCGGGGTATGAAATGCGCCTGACCGACCGCGTGACCACGCTGCCGGAGCGTTTTCGCGACGCGGGCTACGCCACCATGATGGCGGGCAAATGGCACCTGGGCTATGTCGACGGCGCCAAACCGACCGATCGCGGCTTTGAGCGCGCCTTCGCCTTTATGGGCGGCGGCACCAGCCATTTCGACGACGCGAAACCGCTGGGCACCGTGGAGGCGTTCCATACCTTCTACACCCTGAATGGCAAGCGCGTGTCGCTGCCCAAAGATTTCTATTCCAGCAAGGCCTATGCCGACCAGCTGGAACGGTGGATCCGCGAGACACCGCAGAGCAAGCCGATCTTCGCCTATCTGGCCTTTACCGCGCCGCACGATCCGCTGCAGGCGCCGGATGACTGGATCGCCAAATTTGACGGCAAATACGACGCCGGCTATCAGCTGGCCTATCAGCAGCGCATTCAGCGCCTGAAAGCGTTGGGATTGATTTCCGATCGCACGCCGATGCCGACGCTGGCGCTGGATAAGGCCTGGAACGCGCTGACGCCGGAACAGCAAAGATATGAAGCCAAGACCATGCAGGTGTACGCGGCGATGATCGCTTATATGGACGATCAGGTCGGCGCGGTGTTGAACACCCTGAAGCAGACCGGCCGCGACCAAAATACGGTGATCGTGTTCGCCACCGACAACGGCGCCAACCCGGCCAGCGGCTTTTACTACGGCTCGAAGCCGGAGTATTGGCGGCAGTTCGACAACAGCTACGCCAACCTCGGCCGCAAGGGATCGTTCATCTCTTACGGGCCGCACTGGGCCAACGTCAGCAATGCGCCGTACGCCAACTACCACAAGACCACCAGCGCGCAGGGCGGCATCAACACCGATTTCATCATTTCCGCGCCAGGGTTGAAGGGCCGCGGCGGTATCGATCGCACGCCGATGGCGGTGTATGACATCGCGCCGACGCTGTACGACTATGCCGGCATCGACGCCAATAAACCGCTGAAGGCCAAGCCGACGCTGCCGATGGTCGGCGTCAGCTTCAAACGCTATTTCAGCGGCGAGGCCGACGGCGTGCCGCGCGCGACCTACGGCGTGGAGCTGCATAACCAGGCCGCCTACGTGGATGGCGTCTGGAAGCTGAGGCGGTTGGTGAAGGCCGGGCCGACGGCGCAGATGGCGCCGTGGGGGCTGTTCAACCTGCATGACGATCCGCTGGAGACGCGCGATCTGGCCGCCGCCGACCCGGAGCGGGTCAAACGGCTGAGCGAGGCGTATCGCCGCTTTGCGCAGCAGAGCATGGTTATTGAAGCCAAAGGTGCAGCGATCGACTATCTCGGCGTCGACGCCAATACCGGCGACTACATCGGCCTGGATCCGCAGACCCACAAACCGTTGCCGCAGGCGGCGCCATGAACCTGGTCCAGCTGCGCGCGCAGCAGATCCCGATAGAGAGCGAACCGCGCGCGGCGGCGCCTTTTCACCTGCTGGTGAAACCGATCGGTGCCGGCTGCAACCTGGGCTGCCGCTACTGCTACTACCCGCAGCGCCAGCAAGCGCGGACGCGCAAGATGGACGACGACCTGCTGGCGGAGTTTATCCGCGGCTACATCGCCGCCCAGCCGCGCTACAGCCGCGAGATCAACTTCGTCTGGCAGGGCGGAGAGCCGCTGTTGGCGGGGATCGGTTTTTACAAGCGGGCGCTGGCGTTGCAGCGCCGCTTTGCGCCGCCGGGCGTGCGGATCAGCAACAGCCTGCAGACCAATGGCACCCTGCTGAACGATGCCTGGTGCCGGCTGTTCCGGCAGCATCAATTCATCATCGGCGTCAGCCTGGACGGCGATCGCGAGGTGCAGGACGCCCATCGGCCGGACAAGCGCGGCGGCGCCAGCTATGACGCCGCGCTGCGCGGCATCGCGCTGCTGCAGCGCCATCAGATCGATTTCAACCTGCTGATGGTGGTGCACGACGGCGTCGCGGACCGCGCCGAGGCGATCTACGATCATGCGGTGGCGATCGGCGCGCGCTATCTGCAGTTTCAGCCGCTGATGCTGGAAGGGGACGCGCCCGCCGCGGGTTACGGGCTGAGCGCCGCCAACTGGGGGCGTTTCATGCTGGCGGTGTACCGCCGCTGGCGCAGCCGCAGGCACGTCGGCCAGGTGTTTGTGATGAACATCGAACAGGTCTACGCGCAGTATTTCACTCACGTCAGCCCCAGCTGCGTGCACGCCGAACGCTGCGGCGGCAATCTGGTGATGGAGCCGGACGGTCGCCTCTACGCCTGCGATCACCTGATCAATGCGCAGCACCTGCTCGGCCATGCCGATCGGCAGACGCCGCTCGCCACCCTGGCGGCAAAGGCGGCGGAGATGCCGTTCGGCAAGAACAAAAGCCTGCGCCGCGAGTGCCAACGCTGCAGCGTGAAAAGCGTCTGCCAGGGCGGCTGCCCGGCGCATGTGGGCGAAGATCGCTACAACCGGTTGTGCGCCGGCTATTACGCCTTCTTCTCCGCGTTGCTGGCGCCGCTGCTCGCCTACCCGCGCAGCCCGCAGGGGGCGATGCAGTGGCGCGCCGCCGTGAGCGCGGCCGCAGGTTGAAAGCGTCTCGTCCTTAAGGACGATAGTCAGCATTTTCCTTTCCTCTCTATAGTGAGATGACCGCCACTGGCGGTGAAAAACCTGCAAGCACCTGCATGCATCAGGCCAAAACTATAAGAGGAAATAACCATGAACCTGTCGTCGCGGTTGCACGCCCACCTGGCTCGAGGCAAGGTCGGCTTTCCCACCACCCTGGCCAGTTCGGTCGGGGTGATCATGGCCAGCCCGGTGATCCTGACGGTCACCAGCGGCTTCGGCATCGGCGGCGACACCTTCGCGCTGGCGATGCTGATCGCCTTCATCATGATGCAGGCGCAGCTCACCACCTTCTCCGAAGCGGCGGCGCTGCTGCCGACCTCCGGTTCGGTTTACGACTACATCTCCTGCGGCATGGGGCGCTTTTTCGCCATCACCGGCGCGCTGTCGGCCTACCTGATCGTGCATATCTTCGCCGGCACCGCCGAGACCATTCTCTCCGGCATCATGGCGCTGGTGAACTTCGAGCACCTCAACACCCTGATGGAAAGTCACAACGCCTCCTGGATGGTCGGCGTCGGGTTGGTTGTCGTGTTCGGCCTGCTCAATGCGTTCGGCATCGAGGCCTTCGGCAAGGCGGAGATCGTGCTGACCTTCGCCATGTGGAGCACGCTGGTGATCTTCGGCATCGTCGGGCTGCTGTCGCCGCATGCGGTGCCGCTCGAGGGTTGGTTCGGCAGCACGCTGAGCCTGAACGATCCCTTCGCGGTATTCAGCCTGATCGGCATGGCGATGTTCATGTTCGTCGGCTGTGAGCTGGTGACGCCGATGGCGCCGGAGATCAAACGCTGCGATCGGGTTATCCCGCGCGCCATGGCGCTCGGGCTGTGCGGCGTGGCGGTGTGCATGGCGCTGTATGGCGCGGCGCTCAGCCACCAGGTGGAAAACGTGGTGGTCGATGCCGCCAGCGGCACGCGCCTGCTGGAAACGCCGATGGCCATCCCGGCGTTCGCCGGCCAGGTGATGGGCCAGTTCGGCAAATACTGGCTGGGCGTCGGCCTGCTGCTGGCGGGCGCGGCGACCATCAATACGCTGATGGCGGCGGTGCCGCGCATCCTTTACGGCATGGCGCTGGACGGCGCGTTGCCGCGCATGTTCGCGTATCTGCACCCGCGCTTTAAAACGCCGGTGGTCGGCATTCTGGTGGCGGTTCTGATCCCCTGCGTGCACGCCTTCGCCATTCAGGGCAACCTCGACAAGATCATTCCGTTGGTGCTGGCGGCGGTGTGCGCCTGGGGCGTGGCCTACCTGCTGGTGACCTGCTCGGTGGTCATCCTGCGCCTGCGTCGCCCCGATCTGCCGCGCGCTTATAAATCGCCGTGGTTCCCGCTGCCGCAAATCGTCTCCAGCGTCGGCATCGTGCTGGCCATCGTCTACATCACGCCGCCGGGGATGAACCCGAGCGACGTTTACATTCCCTTCGGCTGGATGATCGGCCTGACCGCCGCCTATGCGCTGTTCTGGACGCTGTGCGTGCAGAAAGTGAATCCGTTCAAGCCGGTGCCGGTCGAGCAGGTGCTGGAAAATGCCTTCGCCAAGGGCGAAAACGAGGAGGCGCAGTTTGATCGGCTTACTTCCCTCACTTAAACGCGCCTGGCGGCGAGCGCCGTCGGGCTATCGTCCGGGCGCCGCGCTGGATCGCCTGGCCCGCAACCTGGAACCCTACGCGTGCGAACGTCTGGCGCCGGGCCTGCTGCGGCTGACGCTGCCGCAGGGGCCGCAGATCGAGGTCAGCGAACAGGTGCAGGGGCTGTTTATGGCGCATATCGTCAGCCATCGCTTTCGGTTGCAGGGCGCGTGCGCGGCGCAGCCCCCGCTGACGCTGGACGTGGTGACCGGCGGTTGGCTGCGGCGGCGCGGCGTGCGCTATCTGCTGCGCCAGCGCCATGCGGCCGCGCAGCGGGTGCTGGATGGCCTGCTGCGCTACCCGCAGATCGGCGAGACGCTGGCGCAGCTGGATTTTCGCCGCGTGCGGCTGACGGTCAAAGACGGGCGCTGGCAGGTGGATATCGAGCATTTCGCCGCATCGGAGGTGGTCAGCCGTTTGCCGGCCGGCCGCCGCTATCTGCGGCTGGACGCCGAACAGCGGCGGCTGCTGTTGAGCAGCCTGCTGATGATCGGCCAACTGATGGAGAAGCTGAATCATGAATAGAGTGGTTGTGATTACCGGCGGCGGCACCGGCGTCGGCGCCGCCTGCGCCCGTCTGCTGGCGGCGCAGGGCGATCGGGTGTTCATCATCGGCCGCCGCCCGGAACCGCTGGCGGCGCTGGCGCATGAGATCGGCGCGCAGGCGCTGGTGGGCGACGCCGCCAGCGGCGAGAGCTGGGCCCACACGTTGCTGCCGGCCATTCTGCGCGACGCCGGGCGCATCGACTGCCTGATCGGCAGCGCCGGTGGCATGGGCTTCAAGCGCATTACCGAGATGACCGACGAGCAGTGGCAAGGGGCGATGGACAGCAACCTCAACAGCGCTTTCGCCAGCGCGCGCGCCTGCTTGCCGGAGCTGATCAAGAGCGGCGGCAACCTGCTGTTTGTCGCCTCGATCGCCTCGCTGGCCGCCGGGCCGGAGGTCTGCGGTTACGTCACCGCCAAGCACGCACTGATCGGACTGATGCGCTCCATCGCCCGCGACTATGGCCCGCTGGGCGTGCGCGCCAACGCGGTGTGCCCCGGCTGGGTGACCACGCCGATGGCGGACGAAGAGATGCAGCTGCTGATGGACGCCCATCAGATTTCGCTGGAGCAGGCTTACCAGATGGTCTGCCGCGATGTGCCGCTGCGCCGGCCGGCCAGCGCCGAGGAGATCGCCCGCGTCTGCCGTTTCCTCTGTTCCAGCGAGGCTTCAATCATTACCGGCGCGGCGCTGGTGGCCGACGGCGGCTCCACCATCGTCGATGTGCCGACATTGGCTTTCACTTCCCTGTAAGGAGCATTTCCATGAGTTCAGAAGCGGTATTCATTCAGGTTGGCGCGCTGGCGGAAGGCTTTGCGCCGCACAGCAATACGCTGGAACGCCAGCACGGCCTGGCGGGCACCACGCTGACGCTGCGCTTTCGCGACGGTGCGACCCAGCGCTGCCGGTTCACCGACGAGCAGACGCTGGAGTGGGGAGAGCGGCGCGGCGTCGCCTATCGCGCCACCAGCATTCGCCCCGGCGTGCTGTTCATCGATTTTCTCGACCCCGCCCGCGCCAACGCCAGCATTACGCTGGTGTGCGACCGCAATCAGGGCAACTTCACCGCGGTGTACGGCCAACTGCCGGACGAAGCGCAGGCGCGGCTCGACGCCTTCAGCCGGGTGGAACAGGGGCTGCCGCTGACCGCGGTCGAGGCCGAATTCCGCTTCGGCACGCTGGATGACGCCGACGTGGCGCCGCCGGGTTTTACCGATGAGCTGATCGGCATGCGCAATATGTACACCTACAGCCCGACCGAACGCTACGAGCATATCTACCTGAACGACAACTTCTACGCCTGGCAGTGTCTGGACGGGGTGGAGAAAGGGCTGGCGGACGTCGATCGCTGTCACTACGTGAAGGTGGCGGAGCAGCTTTATCTGTTCGTCTGGCGCGAGAAGATCATTCCGACGCTGGGCGTGGTGATGATCGATCTGCAAGGCATGCGCACCGACGGCAAGATCCTCGGCTATCAGGGCAGCGATTTCAGCGCGCTGAGCAACTTTGCGGTCGGCGCCCACGCGCAGGTGCTGAACACCACGCGCCACCCGCGAGGATAGGCCGATGAACGCAACCTATGCGGCCGACGCCTTCGTGGGGCAGGCGGTGCTGGTGACCGGCGGCGCTCAGGGCATTGGGCTGGCGATCGTCAGCGCCTTCGCCCGGTTGGGCGCCGAGGTGACGATCGCGGACGTGCAGCTGCCGCAGGCACAGGCGGCGGCGCAAACGCTGCGGGACGAAGGGTTGAGCGTGCAGGCGCTGGCCTGCGATCTGGCCGAGCCGGGGCAGATTGCCGAGGGGGTGGCGGCGGTGGGCGAGCGGCATCAACGGCTGGATGTGGTGATTCACAACGCCGCTTACTTTCCGCTGACGCCGTTCGCCGCCATCGACGCGGCCCTGCTGCAACGCACGCTGAGCGTCAATCTGATGGCGCCGTTCTTTCTGGCGCAGGCGGCGCTGCCGTGGATGCGCCGCTCCGGCGGCGGCAGTCTGCTGGTGACCTCGTCGGTGACCGGCCCGCGGGTGGCCTACCCGGGGCTGGCGCACTACGCCGCTTCCAAGGCCGGGGTGAACGGGTTTATTCGCGCGGCGGCGCTGGAGCTGGCGGCGGAGAAAATTCGCGTCAACGGCGTGGAGCCGGGGATGATCCGCACGCCGGCGATGGCCAACCTGGGCGACGCGCAGGTGAATCAGGCGATCGCCGCTGCGGTGCCGCTCGGGCGGCTGGGTGAACCGGAAGACATCGCCGCGGCGATGGTGTTTCTCGCCTCGCCGGCGGCGGCCTATATCACCGGCCAGACGCTGGTGGTGGACGGCGGCGCGCTGTTGCCGGAAACGAATGCTCAAGTTTGATTCAGAAGCACTTCCAATGATCTACAAATAACCCCCTCTAAAGGGGTTTATTTGTAGAGATATCGCTGTTATCGTATCCATCTATACATAATCCCCCCAAATAAGGGGGAGTATTCGTAGGAATGATGACGTGGATAAAATGACAGCCATTAATATGCTGGATAAATTCAGCAGGTTGGGAAAGCACATTTTTCTTACTCAGGATCTCGCCACCCTTTTCCCTGCCGAGTCACCGAAAACATTGCAAAAATCAGTCGATCGCTTAGTGGCCGCCGGTATCCTTAAACGGGTGGCGAAGGGGGTTTATGCGAATGCTCGGGCTTCTCTGGGGGGGTACCCTCTGGAGAGCATCGCGATCAATCTTCGGCGAGGAGAATACAATTACATCAGCCTGGAATCTGCGTTATCTCAGTACGGCGTCATCTCACAAATTCCTATCGATAGACTTACTATCATGTCTACCGGCCGTTCGGGAGAGTTTGTCACTCCTTGGGGCGTTATCGAAATCACCCATACCAGCAAGAAACCTATCGATATTCTTCGGGGAAGCCTCGAAGGCCGAGGCCCGTTGCGCATCGCGACGAAAGAAACGGCGATAAAAGATCTGTTTCGAGTAGGGAGAAATACGCATCTCATTCAACAGGGAGAGCTCGCTGATGTCTGACTCCGTCGATTTTAATCAACTGGTCGATGACATCGTCAGGTCAGATAATCTGGCGTCCGTCAGGCCCGTGGTGGAAAAGGAACTGCTGCATTATGACATTTTGTATGCACTCTCGAATGCGGGATTCTTAAAGTCTCTGATATTTCAGGGGGGCACGTCGCTGCGCCTGTGCTACGGCTCTAGCCGTTTCAGCGAGGACTTGGACTTTGCGGGAGGCCGTCTTTTTTGCTCTGCAAACATGAAGGAAATCAAAACGTGCATTGAGCGCTACGTTGGCAGTCGGTATGGCCTGGAGGTGACGGTGAAAGAGCCTGCGGAACTGAGGCGTGAGCCTGACTACGTTGATGTTACCGTGGATAAATGGCAAATATCGGTGACGACGTTCCCGGAGCGTAAAGAATTGCCGAAGCAACGCATCAAAATCGAGATCGTAAATATTCCAGCCTATACGAGCGATCCGCGGATGCTGATAAGGAATTATTCTCAGTTGCCGGACGGTTATTCTGATTTGATTATCCAGGTTGAGACACTGAGTGAAATTATGGCTGCCAAACTCGTTTCTCTGCCGGCAACTACGCGCCGCATTCGCTATCACGACATCTGGGATCTGGCCTGGTTAAGGCAGCAGAATGCGGATATTGATGCGGAACTGGTGGCGAGAAAATTGGCCGATTACGGCCTGGATCGCAAGTTTGAAGCGTTGCTGCAGGCTCGAATCGATACTTTACATGCCGTTGTTACAAGCCGGGAATTTAATGCTGAAATGAGGCGATTCCTGCCCGTTGACGTTTATGAGCGCACCATCAATCAGCCGCAGTTTATGCAATATCTTGAGGCTACGTTAGGCGAGTTGCTGACTACCGTACAGAGGCAACTCTACGGTAAGCCTGCGACCGTCCCGCCGTTCAAAATGTAGAGACAGTTTTTCAATTCAAGCCCGACGAGTTCGGGCTTTTTCTTGGGGAAAGGATAGCCGCAAAGCCGAGCATCAGTGAAGCATCTCGGCCGGCCCAATCACTGCTTGGCGGGATGCGCGGTGACGTTGGCGGGCAGGCTGTCGCCCAGGGTGATCAGCTCGTCCAGCAACGTCATCAACTGGTCCATTTTCTGCCGCGAAAAGGCGGCTTCAATCTCGGCGTAGCCCTGTTCCACCTGGTGGCGCGCCACTTCATACAGATCCTGACCCTGTTGGGTCAGCGACACGTACAGCTTGCGCTGATCGTTGACGGGTTTCAGGCGGAAGATCAGCTTGTCGCGCTCCATGCGCGACAGAATGCCGGTCAGGCTGGGGCGCAGGATACAGGTTTCCGCCGCCAGCTCGTGGAATTCGATCGAACGGCTGTTGGCCAGCACGCGGATGATGCGCCACTGCTGCTCGGTGAGATTGTGGCTTTTCAGGATCGGGCGGAAGAACCCCATGGCGGTTTCACGCGCCTGCAGCAGGGCGATGGTTAACGATTCATGCATAAGTTTGGCCTTAGCTATCAAGGTGTTCGTTATTACGGCGCTCGTTATGGGGGCGCCTGCCCCACAAAGCCCGATTTTGTTAATAACTTAATAGTAGCCAAAGTTACCCGTAGGGATAAAGCAAAAATGCAAGGCGCAGCGAAAAATGGTGTGAAAAAGGGTTAATGCGTTGAGTAATCACGCTAATGTTCTTGGTTTGTGAATATTTTGTTATCACGATCACAAATCACTCCAAGCGCGTTGCGTAAAAGCTGCACAGCGTATAAAAGTAATCATTAATATATTAATGAATGCCGGTTGTCATGTTTTGCCATTGGAGGAGTTCGCATGAAAGGCACCGTATTTTCCGTTGCGCTGAACCACCGCAGCCAACTGGACGCCTGGGATCAGGCGTTTCACCAGCCGCCGTATCAGACCCCACCCAAAACCCCGGTGTGGTTTATCAAACCGCGCAACACTCACCTCGCCAACGGCGGGGCGATCCCGTTTCCGGCCGGTGAAACCGTGCAGAGCGGCGGCACGCTGGCGGTGATCATCGGCGACACCGCGCGCAAGGTGTCGGCGGCGCAGGTGAGCCGTTATCTGGCCGGTTACGCGTTGGCCAACGACGTCAGCCTGCCGGAGAGCAGTTTCTATCGCCCGGCGATCAAGGCCAAATGCCGCGACGGTTTCTGCCCGCTGGGAGAGATAGGCCAGCTGGAGAATGCCGATCGGCTGGAGATCGTCACCGAGATCAACGGCGTGGAGCAGGATCGCTGGTCCACCGCCGATCTGGTGCGCTCGGTGCCGGAGCTGATCGCCGCCATCAGCGATTTCATCACCCTGCAGCCGGGCGATGCGGTGCTGATCGGCACCCCGCACCAGCGGGTGGAGATCAAACCGGGGGATGAGGTGACGGTGCGCGCCGCCGGCCTGCCCACTCTGAGCAACCGCGTCACCCAGGCAGGAGCCACATCATGAAACATGCCCGTATTCGCCATCATGGCCAGATCGTCAACGTTCAGGTGGACGACCAGCTGCGCGTCACGCTGCCGAACGGCGAGGTACTGCAGGAGCGCGAAGTGGAATGGCTGCCGCCGGCGCAGGGCACGGTGTTTGCCCTGGGGCTGAACTATGCCGACCACGCCAGCGAACTGGAATTCAAGGCGCCGGAAGAGCCGCTGGTGTTCCTCAAGGCGCCGAACACCCTGACCGGCCATTGTCAGGTATCGGTGCGTCCTGCCGACGTGGAGTACATGCATTACGAAGCCGAGCTGGTGGCGGTGATCGGCAAGACCGCGCGTAACGTCAGCCGCGAGCGCGCCATGGAGTATGTGGCGGGCTACACCCTGTGCAACGACTACGCCATCCGCGACTACCTGGAAAACTACTACCGGCCGAATCTGCGGGTGAAGAGCCGCGATACCCTGACGCCGATCGGGCCGTACATCGTCGATCGCGACGACGTCGCCGATCCGCACCGGCTGGCGCTCAGCACCTACGTCAACGGCGAGCTGCGCCAGCGCGGCAGTACCGCCGACATGATTTTCGACATTCCGTTCCTGATCGCCTACCTGAGCGAATTCATGACGCTGCAGCCGGGTGACATGATCGCCACCGGCACGCCGAAAGGGCTGGCCGACGTGCGGCCGGGCGACGAAGTGGTGGTGGAGATCGAGGGCATCGGCCGTCTGGTTAACCACATTATCAGTGAAAAAGATTACGAGGAGAGCCTGCGATGAAAACCATCAACCACTGGATCAACGGCAAGAACGTCGCCAGCAAAGAGTATTTCACCACCACCAACCCGGCGAACGGCGAAGTGCTGGCGGAAGTGGCCTCCGGCGGCCAGCTGGAGATCGACCAGGCGGTGGCGGCCGCGAAAGAGGCTTTCCCAAAATGGGCCAACACGCCGATGAAAGAGCGCGCGCGCCTGATGCGCCGTCTGGGTGAGCTGATCGATCAGAACGTGCCGCAGATCGCCGAAATGGAAACCGCCGACACCGGCCTGCCGATCCATCAGACCAAAAACGTGCTGATCCCGCGCGCCTCGCACAACTTCGAGTTCTTCGCCGAGGTGTGCCAGCAGATGAACGGCAAGACCTACCCGGTGGACGACAAGATGCTCAACTACACGCTGGTGCAGCCAGTGGGGGTCTGCGCGCTGGTGTCGCCGTGGAACGTGCCGTTCATGACCGCCACCTGGAAAACCGCACCTTGCCTGGCGTTGGGTAACACTGCGGTGTTGAAAATGTCCGAACTGTCGCCGCTGAGCGCCGATCGCCTGGGCGAGCTGGCGCTGGAGGCCGGTATTCCCGCCGGGGTGCTGAACGTGGTGCAGGGTTACGGCGCCACCGCCGGCGACGCGCTGGTGCGCCATAAAGACGTGCGCGCGGTTTCGTTCACCGGCGGCACCGCCACCGGCCGCCGCATTATCGAAAGCGCCGGGCTGAAGAAATTCTCCATGGAGCTCGGCGGCAAGTCGCCGGTGCTGATCTTTGAAGACGCCGACATCGAGCGGGCGCTCGACGCCGCGCTGTTCACCATCTTCTCGATCAACGGCGAACGCTGCACCGCCGGTTCGCGCATCTTCATTCAGGAGAGCATCTACCCGGAATTCGTCAAACGCTTCGCCGAGCGCGCCAACCGTCTGCGCGTGGGCGATCCGCAAGATCCCAACACCCAGGTGGGGGCGCTGATCAGCCCGCAGCACTGGGAAAAAGTCTCCGGCTATATCCGCCTCGGGGTGGAAGAAGGGGCGACCCTGCTGGCCGGCGGCCCGGACAAACCGGCTGGTTTGAGCCACGGCAACTTCCTGCGCCCGACGGTGCTGGCGGATGTCGATAACCGGATGCGCGTGGCGCAGGAGGAGATCTTCGGGCCGGTGGCCTGCCTGCTGCCGTTCAAGTCGGAAGAAGACGGCCTGCGCATGGCCAACGACGTGGAGTACGGCCTGGCGTCGTACATCTGGACGCAGGATGTGAGCAAGGTTCTGCGCCTGGCCCGCGGCATCGAAGCCGGCATGGTTTTCGTCAACACCCAAAACGTGCGCGATCTGCGCCAACCGTTCGGCGGCGTGAAAGCCTCCGGCACCGGCCGCGAAGGCGGCGAATACAGCTTCGAAGTGTTCGCCGAAATGAAGAACGTGTGCATTTCCATGGGCGACCACCCGATCCCGAAATGGGGCGTCTGAGCCTCAGACCACAATAATAACGAGAGAGATGAGAACAATGACGACAAAACTGACCACTAATGCTGTCCCTGCTCCCGACGTCGTGCGCTGTGCCTACATGGAAATTCAGGTCACGAACCTTAAAGCCGCACGCGAATTTTACGTCGATATCCTCGGCCTGGTCGTGACCGCCGAAGATGACAAAACCCTCTACCTGCGTTCGATGGAGGAGTTCATTCACCATAACCTGGTGCTGCGCGAAGGCCCGGTGGCCGCCGTGGCGGCGTTTGCTTTCCGCGTGCGCACGCCGGAAGACGTCGATCGCGCCGAAGCGTATTTCAAGGCGCTTGGCTGCCGCACCGAGCGGCGGGTGAACGGGTTCGCCAAAGGCATCGGCGATGCGGTGCGGGTAGAAGATCCGCTCGGTTTCCCGTACGAATTTTTCTACGACGTGCAGCACGTCGAGCGTCTGGCCTGGCGTTACGATCTGTATACGCCGGGCGCGCTGGTGCGCCTCGATCACTTTAACCAAATCACCCCAGACGTGCCGCGCGCCGTGGAATATATCCAGGGGCTGGGCTTCCGCGTAACGGAAGACATCCGCGATGAAGACGGCGTGGTTTACGCCGCCTGGATGCGCCGTAAGGCGACGGTGCACGATACCGCGATGACCGGCGGCGCCGGGCCGCGCATGCACCACATCGCCTTCGCCACCCATGAAAAACACAACATTTTGGCCATCTGCGACAAACTCGGCGCGCTGCGCAAATCCGATTTGATCGAACGCGGCCCTGGCCGTCACGGCGTCTCCAACGCGTTCTATCTCTACCTGCGCGATCCCGATGGCCACCGCGTTGAAATCTACACGCAGGATTACTACACCGGCGATCCGGACAACCCGACCGTGACCTGGGACGTGCATGACAACCAGCGCCGCGACTGGTGGGGCAATCCGGTGGTGCCGAGCTGGTACACCGAAGGATCGCTGGTGCTGGATCTCGATGGGCAGCCGCAGCCGGTCATCGAACGCAGCGCGCCCAGCGAAATGGCCGTCACCATCGGCGCAGACGGTTTTTCCTATACCCGCGAGGGCGATACGGAAAAAGGTTTCAAACTTGGCAATACGCTGTAAATGCCGTTGCGCGGGCCTGACCCGCGCATATTCGCCGTCTGGAGAACGCTATGCCCCATTTTTACGCTGAATGTACCGACAACATCCGCCGCGAGGCGGATTTGCCGACTCTGTTCGCCAAGGTCAACGAAGCGCTGGCGGCGACCGGCATCTTCCCGTTGGCCGGCGTGCGCAGCCGCGCCATCTGGCTCGACACCTGGCAGATGGCCGACGGCAAGCAGGATTACGCCTTCGTGCACATGACGCTGAAGATCGGCCACGGCCGCAGTCTGGAAAGCCGGCAACAGGTGGGCGAGATGCTGTTTGCGCTGATCAAGGAACACTTCGCCGCGCTGACGGCGCAGCGTTACCTGGCGCTCTCTTTCACTATGGAAGAGCTGGATCCGGTACTGAATTACAAACAGAACAATGTCCACGCGCTGTTCAACAAAGCGTGAATAAGGGGTCGTAAATGCTGGATAAAGAGCAGGTTAACCGCGCCGTGCAGCGTCTGCATCAGGCGGAAAAGAGCCGTGAGCAGATCCGCGCGCTGTCGCTCGATCATCCCGAGATCACCATCGAAGACGCTTACACCATTCAGCGGCAGTGGGTGGAGCTGAAGATCGCCGAGGGGCGCACGCTCAAAGGCCACAAGATCGGCCTGACCTCGCGCGCCATGCAGGTGAGCTCGCAGATCACCGAACCGGATTACGGCGCGCTGCTGGACGACATGTTCTTCAACGACGGCAGCGACATTCCTATCGATCGTTTTATCGTGCCGCGGGTGGAGGTGGAGCTGGCGTTCATACTGGCCAAGCCGCTGCGCGGGCCGAACTGTACGCTGTTCGACGTCTACAACGCCACCGATTACATCATTCCGGCGCTGGAGATTATCGACGCGCGCAGCCATAACGTCGATCCCGAGACTCAGCGGCCGCGCAAGGTGTTCGACACCATCTCCGACAACGCCGCCAACGCCGGGGTGGTGATGGGCGGGCGGCCGATCAAGCCGGATGCGCTGGATCTGCGCTGGATCTCTGCGCTGCTGTACCGCAACGGCGTGATTGAAGAGTCCGGCGTGGCGGCGGCGGTGCTCAACCACCCGGCCAACGGTGTGGCCTGGCTGGCCAACAAGCTGGCGCCGTATGAGGTGGAGCTGGAAGCAGGGCAGGTGATCCTCGGTGGCTCCTTCACCCGGCCGGTGCCGGCGCGGCGCGGCGATACCTTCCACGTCGACTACGGCCCGATGGGCTGCATCAGCTGCCGCTTCGTCTAATAAGCAGGCTCGGCGAACCGGGCCGCACTAAACCGGGCGGGGGCCATGCGCCGCGCCCGCTTGTCAGGGAGAATGCGATGTTAACCAACCACTTCAAACGTGCGCTGCAGGAAAAACGCCCGCAGATCGGGCTGTGGCTCGGGCTGTGCAGCAGCTACAGCGCCGAGCTGCTGGCCGGCGCCGGTTTCGACTGGCTGCTGATCGACGGCGAACATGCGCCCAACAACGTGCAAACGGTGCTGGGGCAGCTGCAGGCGGTCGCGCCTTACCCCAGCCAGCCGGTGGTGCGTCCGCCGTGGAACGACGCGGTGATCATCAAGCAGCTGCTGGACGTCGGCGCGCAAACCTTGCTTATCCCGATGATTCAAAACGCCGAACAGGCGCGTGACGCGGTGCGCGCGACGCGCTATCCACCGCACGGGGTGCGCGGCGTCGGCAGCGCCCTGGCGCGCGCTTCACGCTGGAACCGGGTGCCCGATTACCTGCAGCAGGCCGACGAGCAGATGTGCGTGCTGGTGCAGATTGAAACCCGCGAAGCGGTGAAAAACCTCGACGCCATTTTACAGGTGGAAGGGGTGGACGGCGTGTTTATCGGCCCGGCGGATCTCAGCGCCGACATGGGCTTCGCCGGCAACCCGCAGCACCCGGAGGTGCAGCGCACCATCGACGACGCCATCGCGCGCATCCGCGCCGCCGGCAAGGCGCCGGGCATTCTGATGACCAACAAGGCGCTGGCGCAGCGCTATCTGGAAGCCGGCGCGCTGTTCGTCGCGGTAGGGGTGGACACCACCCTGCTGGCGCGGGCGGCGGAAGCCCTGGCGGACGAGTTCAAGCAGGGCGGGGCGTCAGCACCTTCATCGGGAGTCTACTGAACCATGAACCACGTCGATTCGCTGCAGCCGGCCAACCCGGCGCAGCAACATAAAGCGTTAACCGCCGCCGAGCAATCGGTGATTAAAAAGTTGTTTCGGCGCCTGATCATTTTCCTGTTCGTGCTGTTTGTTTTCTCTTTCCTCGACCGCATCAACATCGGCTTCGCCGGGTTGACGATGGGCAAAGATCTCGGCCTCAGCTCGACCATGTTCGGGCTGGCGGCGACGTTGTTCTATGTCACCTACGTGATCTTCGGCATTCCCAGCAACATGATGCTGAGCCGGGTCGGCGCGCGGCGCTGGATCGCCACCATCATGGTGCTGTGGGGCATCGCCTCCACCTGCACCATGTTCGCCACCGGGCCCACCAGCCTGTACGTGCTGCGCATGATCGTCGGCATCACCGAGGCCGGCTTCCTGCCGGGCATTCTGGTGTACCTCACCTACTGGTTCCCGGCGTTCTACCGCGCCCGCGCCAACGCCTTGTTCATGATCGCCATGCCGGTGACCATGGCGATCGGCTCGCTGGTCTCCGGCTATATTCTGGCGCTGGACGGGGTGATGAACCTGAAGGGTTGGCAGTGGCTGTTCCTGCTGGAAGGCATTCCGTCGGTGCTGCTGGGCGTGGTGGTGTGGTTCTATCTCGACGATACGCCGGCCAAGGCCAAGTGGCTGACCGACGAGGAGAAAGCCAGCCTGAAGGCGATGATGGAGGCCGACAAGCTGCAGCTGGTGCAACCCAACGGGCCGAGCAGCCACCGCGCGCTGCAGCAGCGCAGCCTGTGGCGCGAGATCTGCACGCCGATCGTGCTGATGTACACGCTGGCCTATTTCTGCCTGACCAACACCCTGAGCGCGATCAATATCTGGACGCCGCAGATCCTGCAGAGCTTTAACCAGGGCAGCAGCAACGTGACGATCGGCATCCTGGCGGCGATCCCGCAGATCTGCACCATCGCCGGCATGGTGTGGTGGAGCAAACGATCCGACCGGCTGCAGGAGCGCAAGCATCACACCGCGCTGCCGTACCTGTTCGCCGCCGCCGGCTGGCTATTGGCGTCGGCCACCGATCACAGCCTGATCCAACTGCTGGGGATCGTGATGGCCTCGGTCGGCTCCTTCACCGCCATGGCGATCTTCTGGACCACGCCGGATCAGTCGATCAGCCTGGAAGCGCGGGCGGTGGGGATCGCCGTGATCAACGCCACCGGCAACATCGGATCGGCGCTCAGCCCGCTGTTGATCGGCTGGTTCAAAGACATGACCGGCAGCTTCAACTCCGGGCTGTATTTCGTCTCGGCGCTGTTGATCGTCGGCGCCGTGTTGGTGTGGCGCATCCCGATGAAGGATTCGCGCCCGAGAGCGACGCCTTGATGCGCAGATAGGCAGGATTGCAGGAGGTCATGAGGTGCGGAAAAGTACCGGCTTTATCGCCAACATCGATATTTGCAAAGAGTATGACGCGCGCTACGCCGCCGACGAGGTGCATTACGAAACCTTCGCCGGGCTGGCGGCGTTCTTCGGCCGCGACATGCAGGTGCATTGGCACGACTGCTTTTTCCAGGTGCATTTCCTGGAGACCGGCAAGATAGAGCTGCAGCTCGACGATCAGCACTATTCGGTGCAGGCGCCGCTGTTCATCCTCACGCCGCCGTCGGTGCCGCATGCGTTCTTCACCGAACCGGACAGCGACGGCCACGTGCTGACGGTGCGCCAGGAGCTGATTTGGCCGCTGCTGGAGCGCCTCTATCCCGGCAGCAATCTGGCGTTGGACATGCCGGGCATCTGCCTGTCGCTGGCCGACGCGCCGCAGGAGCTGACGGCGCTCAGCCACTATTGGGCGCTGATCCGCCGCGAGTTCGCGCAGAACCTGGCCGGGCGCGAACAGACGCTGGCGCTGCTGGCGCAGGCGGTGTTCACGCTGCTGCTGCGCAACACCGCGCTGGAAGACAGCGCCAACAGCGGCGTGCGCGGGGAATTGAAACTATTTCAACGATTTAACAAGATGGTGGACGAGCGTTTTCGCGAGCACCTGCCGGTGCCGGAGTATGCGCAGGCGCTGGGGGTGACCGAATCGCGGCTCAACGACCTGTGCCGGCGCTTCGCCAATCGGCCGCCCAAGCGGCTGATCTTCGATCGGCTGCTGCGCGAGGCCAAGCGCATGCTGCTGTTCAGCGCCTGCACGGTACATGAAACCGCCTACAGCCTCGGCTTCAAGGATCCGGCCTATTTCGCCCGGTTTTTCAATCGGCTGGAAGGCTGTTCCCCTTCGACCTACCGCGCGGCGCAGCACGCCCTTTCGTAACCGCGATCACAGTTTGCCGCGAAAGCGGCAAACTGACCTGAAAAGTACCGGCGATTGCCGCAAAAGTCTCTTCTCGAAACCGGCTTTGGCAGCTTCAATTAAGCAACCAAAAGAAAACATTATTTTAACAAATGGCCGGCTCCACGGCCTGAAAAATGCCGATGACGAGGAAGACCCGATGAAACCAGAAGACTTTCGTGCCGACAGCAAACGCCCGTTCACCGGCGCCGAATACCTGAAAAGTTTGCAGGACAGCCGCGAAATCTACATTTACGGCGAGCGCGTGAAAGACGTCACTACGCACCCGGCGTTCCGCAACGCCGCGGCGTCTGTCGGCCAGCTGTACGACGCGTTGCACGATCCGGCCAGCCAGGATCGCCTGTGCTGGAACACTGACACCGGCAACGGCGGTTACACCCACAAATTCTTCCGCTATGCCCGCAGCCCGGAAGAGATGCGCCAACAGCGCGACGCCATCGCCGACTGGTCGCGCCAAAGCTATGGCTGGATGGGGCGCACGCCGGACTACAAGGCGGCCTTCGGCTGCGCGCTGGGCGCTTATCCGGAGTTCTACGGCCAGTTCGCCGATAACGCGCGCCACTGGTACAAACGCATTCAGGAAACCGGGCTCTATTTCAACCACGCCATCGTCAACCCGCCGATCGACCGCCATAAGCCGGTCAACGAGGTGAAAGACGTCTACATTCAGGTGGAGAAAGAGACCGACGCCGGCATCATCGTCAGCGGCGCCAAAGTGGTGGCCACTAACTCGGCGTTGACCCACTACAACTTCATCGGCTTCGGTTCGGCGCAGGTGATGGGCGATAACCCGGACTTCGCGCTGATGTTCGTGGCGCCGATGGACGCCGAAGGGGTGAAGCTGATTTCGCGCGCCTCCTACGAGCTGGTGGCCGGCGCCACCGGATCGCCGTTCGACTACCCGCTCACCAGCCGCTTTGACGAGAACGACGCGATCCTGATCATGGATCATGTGTTGATCCCGTGGGAAAACGTGCTGATCTACCGCGATTTCGATCGTTGCCGCCGTTGGAGCACCCAGGGCGGTTTCGCCCGGCTGTTCCCGCTGCAGGCCTGCGTGCGCCTGGCGGTGAAGATGGATTTCATCACCGCGCTGCTGCAAAAGAGCCTCTCGTGCACCGGCGTGCTGGAGTTCCGCGGCGTGCAGGCCGATCTGGGCGAAGTGGTGGCCTGGCGCAACCTGTTCTGGTCGCTGAGCGACGCGATGTGCGCCGAAGCCACTAAATGGGAAAACCGCGCCTACCTGCCGGATTCCGCCGCGCTGCAAACCTACCGCGTAATGGCGCCGATGGCCTACACCAAGGTGAAACACATCATCGAGAAGAACGTCACCAGCGGCCTTATCTACCTGCCGTCCAGCGTGCGCGACATGAACAATCCGGAGATCGACAAGTACCTGGCGCGCTACGTGCGCGGATCGGACGGCATGGATCACGTCGAGCGCATCAAGATCCTCAAGCTGATGTGGGATGCGATCGGCAGCGAATTCGGCGGCCGTCACGAGCTGTATGAGATCAACTACGCCGGCAGCCAGGATGAGATCCGCCTGCAGTGCCTGCGCCACGCGCAGGGATCCGGCAACATGGATCGCATGATGCAGATGGTCGACAAATGCCTGGCCGATTACGATCAGCACGGCTGGAAGGTGCCGCACCTGCGGAACAATGACGATATTAATCAGTTGGATAATCTGCTGAAGTAATTCAGGAGAATGAGATGAACGCATCCCAACTATTTGAGAGCGGCGAAGGGTTCGGCAGGTGAGGTGTGGATCCTCGCAGAC
>NZ_JCAXDO010000013.1:0-148651 GCF_059740205.1 Serratia sp. LTN-2
CAAGGCGCAGGCGCTGCTGAAGTAAGCCGCCTGGCGTCAGCCGATAAAAAAGCCGGTCATCATGACCGGCTTTTTTTATGGACGAAACCTGCGCTTACGACGCGGCGTTGGCGCTTTCGACGCTGCGCAACCGGTCATAAGCCGCCGCCAGCAACAGCACCAACAGCGTCGGCTGCAGCCAAACCAGGCCCTGTTCGGCCAGCGGCAGCGTGTCGAACCAGGCGGGCAGCAGGCCGCTGAAGCTGGAGGAATTCAGACCGTCGGCCAGGCCGAACGCCAGGCTGGTGGCGATCACCGGCGCGAAGACGCGTTTGGCGCTGCGCCAGCGGTTCTGGCTGAAGCTGAGCAACACCAGCGCGATGCAGGGCGGGTAGATCGCCGTCAACACCGGCAGCGAGACGCGGATCAGATTGGTCAGCCCCATGTTGGAAACCAGCATGGCGAAGAGGGCGAGCAGGACCACCAGCGTGCGATAAGAAAGCGGCAGGTAGCGGGAGAAGAAGTCCGCGCAGGCGCAGGTCATGCCGACCGCCGTCACCAGGCAAGCGATGAACATCAGCACCGCCATAAAGACGCTGCCCAGATCGCCGAAGGTGTGCTGCACATAGGCGTGCAGGATCGCTGCGCCATCTTGGGCGCCGTTCCCGACCAGGCTGCCGCTGCCGGCGCCGAGCTTGAACATGCAGATATAGACCAGCGTCAGGCCGACACCGGCGATCAGGCTGGCCCACAGGGTATAACGCAGCAGCAGGCCGCTGTCGCTGACGCCGCGTGAACGGGCAGCGGTGACGATAATGGATCCGAACATCAACGCCGACAGCGTATCCATGGTTTGATAACCCTGTACGAAGCCGGTGGAAAACGCCGATGTCTGATAGCTGCCGACGGCGGAGAGCGGCGCGCCGGCGGGCCAGATCAGGGCGGCGATGCCGAGCGCAGCCAGCGCCAGAATTTTCAGCGGTGCCAGAATATGACCGACGTTATCGAGCAGGCGACCGGGGTACAGCGAGACGATCATCGCCAGGGTAAAGAACAGCAGGCTATAGATGAACTGCGGCAGGGCGCCGTCGCCGGTGAAAGGCGCAATGCCGAGAGCGAAAGAGACATTGGCGGTTCGCGGCGTGGCGAACAGTGGGCCGAGCGCCAGGTAGCAGACGGTCGCCAGCAGCAGGCCGGCGCGGCGGCCGATCGGGCCGGTCAGCAGGCTGATGCTGCCGCCGACGCGCGCCAGCGCGATCACGGCGATCACCGGCAGAGCGACGGCGGTCACCATAAAGCCGAGGGCGGCCGACCACAGATGCTCACCGGACTGCAGTCCCACCAGCGGTGGGAAAATGATGTTGCCGGCGCCGACAAACAGGGCGAAGGTCATAAAGCCCAGGGCGATAATGTCTTTCGAGGATAATTTCTTGGTCATAACGGTATGGCACTGCCTGTATTCATGAAATAAACGGCCTGGCTGCAGAGGACAGGCGCGTAGGGCAGCGAGCGCCCGCAAAAATTTTCGTCCGGCAGGATATAATAATTCGGCGATAAAAACCTGATTAATGCAGCGCCGTTTATCCTGGCGTGAACCGGCCGCCCATGATGAATAACGGCGGCCGGCAAGGCGCTGCGGGCGTTGCGTCAGCTTGCGCGCGCCACCATGTCTATCGACAGCGGGATTTCGATATGCGGTTTGAAAGAGTCGTAGGCGAAAGAAACGTGGCCGTCTTCGACCGGTTTGCGGGTGAAGAAGATCAGCATGTCGCGGGTCGAATCTTTACGCTTGTCCTGCGCTTCCACCGGCGAGAGGCTGTGTTTGCGCTCGTGGTCGACGATCAGCAGGGTGTCGAGGAAATGCCGGTGCTGTATTTCTCCCAGAATCAGCTCTCGCCGGGCCTGATCGAATTTGATGCCGCTGGTTTCGCGCATATCGTGAATAAAAGTCTTGGCGCTGTCGGCGGTCATGTTGTCGCAGCCGAGGAAAGTCGTCATGGTGTGGTCGACGCCGTCGCTGTGCACGCCCTCCAGCGCTGGTTCGCCCAGCATATGCGGCGTGGTGACGGTGCGCAGGTTGAATACGGTGCAGACGAACTTGTTGATATCCTGATTAAGCCGGGCGCGAGGCGTCACGCTTACGCCGTCGATCACATAGGCTTTGAATTTCATCAGCGCCTGAAAGACCGTATTCAGCTGCAGATCGTCGTTGATGCCGCGAAAATGGCGGACCTGGCCAGAATCGTAGCGGATGAAGTCTTCCTCGACGGAAAGCACGAACGGCTGGAACTCCAGCCGTTCGATTTGGGCGCGATCGAAGTCGAAACAGAAGCGGCCGTTTCTGGACTTGCGGAAAGGCAATGTAGGATCGTCCGCCAGATTGCCGCTGACCTGCTGCAGCTTGGCGAAATCTTCCGGCCGTGCGCCCAGTTCCAGCAGAATCTCTTGCATGGTGTCGCCGGGGATAAAGGCTGAGCGGTGTTCCTGGTAGGCCTTCTTAACTTCATCAAGCAGGGATAACTGTCGCATTTCTCGGTTGCCTCACGAATGATGTGGCGGTTATGAAATCTTGCTGCCGATTTCGACATCGAAATCGGGTTTCAGCAAGACAGTGCCTTGATCCCTGGTGACCGCGGCAAGTACCAACACTTCGGATTTAAATCCGGCAACCCGTCTGGCGGGGAAATTAACGACGGAGATGACTTTTCTGCCGAGCAGTTCATCTTCCTTATAGTTCTCGCATAATTGCGCCGAGCTGTTTTTAATGCCAATTTCCTCACCGAAATCAATACGCAGTTTATAGGCGGGCTTTAACGCCTTGTCGTTATATTCCACGGAAATAATTTCGCCGATACGCATATCCAGCTTCATAAAATCAGTGATTTCGGCCATGGGACAGTCCGGTTAATTAAGTGGCTTCAGGAAGGCTAGCAAAGGGAAATTATCCCGGCAATGTGGCTAATGGAGAGATATTCCTCGTCGGATGTAGTAATTAATTTACATTTATGTAACCTGATGGGGTTAATTATAAGCTTTGTAAATTATATAAAATTGAAACCTCCTTATTTTCGGATGATTAGGGCGAGTACGTTGGTATGAGCGCTGCGCCAATGCTGTTAAGACAGTGTTAAATTGGTTAGTATGCTTGGCAGTAATTCATCAATCGCATTTGTTCAGGTAGTGACATGGAAATAACCCACAATGCAAAACGCGATCGGCGTCAGGCATTTATCGCGCCGTTTTTCCTGATATTAATTTGGTCGACGGGATTTATCGCCGCGCGGGCGGTGGCGGATCATGCCGATCCCAACCTGTTCCTGACCTTTCGCTTTTTGATCGCCGCGGCGGTATTCGCTCTGCTGGCGCTGCATTGCGCCTGGCCCAAGGGGCGCCAGTTCGTCATGCACTTGCTGACCGGCATGCTGATGAACGGCGTTTACCTCGCCGCAAGCTGGTGGGCGGTGGCGAACGGCCTGGCGGCTGGTGTGATGTCGCTGATCGGCGGCTTGCAGCCGCTGTTCACCGCGCTGATTTTCGCGCTGGTGCTGCGCAAACCGATAGGATTGCGCTCCTGGGCCGGGTTAGCCGTCGGTTTTATCGGCGTTGCGCTGGTGCTTTCCCCCCGGCTGACCGGCATCGACGTCGGCAATATGGCGCTGCTGCCGATCCTGATGGGCTTTGGCAGCATCGTTGCGCTGACGATCGGCATCATGGTGCAGAAGTCTTCGCTGGCGGCGGCCGATCTGCGGGCGGCGGGCGCTATTCAGCATCTCGGCGCGGCGATCGTGACCGGCGTATTGGCGGCCGTGATGGGCTCCGGTGCCTGGGATAATTCGCCAACGCTGTGGTTCTCGCTGCTGTGGTCGGCCGGCGTCTTGTCGCTGGGCGGCACCGCGCTGTTCATCTGGATGGTGCGCCACGGCGATTTGACTCGCATTACCGCGCTGATGCTGCTGGTACCGCCGGCGGCGGCGCTGCAGGCTTACGCGCTGTTTGGCGAGTCGCTGTCGCTGGTGCAGTTGGCGGGTTTCGTCCTGACGCTGCTGGGGGTCGCCATCGTACAGCGAATTCGCCTGCTGCGGCGCTCTCGCCTGGCAGAATAGTCTGCGACAGTCAGTACCGCAAAGCCCGCGCTGTCGGGCTTTTTCATTGTTTGAAAATCGTCCAACCTCACAAAACCGAAAGATAACAAAGCAACGCCGTTGCCTCGTCGTGCTTATTAACTATATGTTAATTTTTGGTTTGTTAAATGTTATCAGGGGATGGATGATGATGAAAAGAATCAGCGCTACCGTGGCTGCAATCACCTTACTGGGTTCCGTTTCCGCCTATGCGGCCTTCCCGGCGGGTTACCCCGCCGACTATCAGAAGCTGGTCGACGGTGCGAAGAAAGAAGGCAAGGTGGTGATTTACTCGACCACCGACACCAAGGCGGCAGCGCCGTTGATCCAGGGGTTTGAGGCGTTGTATCCGGGCATCAAGGTCGAATACAACGACATGAACAGCACCGAGCTATATAACCGCTTTATCAGCGAGCAGGCGGCCGGCGGCACCAGCGGCGACGTGGTGTGGAGCTCGTCGATGGACACCATTTTGAAACTGGCGGGCGATTACGCGCAGGAATACGCCTCCCCCGAGCAGGCTCAACTGCCGAAATGGGCGGTATGGCAAGAGAAAGTGTATGGCACGACCTATGAGCCGGTGGTGTTTATCTATAACAAACGCCTGATCCCGCAAGGGGATGTGCCGGATTCGCATGCGGCGCTGGCCAAGCTGATCGCCGGCCAGACGGACAAATTCAAGAAGAAAGTCACCACTTACGACATCGAAAAATCCGGCGTCGGCTTCATGCTGTCGGTGCAGGACTTCAAGGCCGATCCCAACTACTTCAAAACGCTGGCTGACGTGGCCAAGGGCGGGCTGGCGGTGCAATCCTCCACCGGCACCATGATGGAGCGCGTCTCTTCCGGTGAAAACCTGATCGGTTTCAATATCCTTGGCTCGTACGCCGAGGCGCGCGCCAAGAGCGATCCGTCGCTTGGCATCGTCTATCCGAAAGACTACACCCTGGTGCTGTCGCGCGTGAGCTTCATCAGCAAAGAGGCCGGCAACCCTAACGCCGCCAAGCTGTGGTTCGACTACGTGCTGTCGGAAAAAGGGCAAAATATCCTCGCCAACCAGGCTGACATTCCCTCGATCCGCAACGATATCGAAGGCAAGAACGACATCGACGGCATGACCAAGCTGCTGGGCAATGCGCTCAAGCCGATTCCGGTCGACGACAGCCTGCTGGAATATCTGCAGCCGGCCAAGCGTCTCGACTACATCAAACAATGGCGCGCCGCGGCGGCGAAATAACAGGGACTGCATTCGGACGCGCGCCTGTCGCACCGGCGCGCGCCCTTTGGTCGTCGTTTACAACCATAGGGAGCATTTATGCAAGCATGGCGCAGAAAGTGGCAGAGCCTGCCGCGCGGCCTGGTGGTGTTGATAACCGCGCTGGTTATCTATGTCCCCCTGTCGTTTATCATCATTCAAAGCTTCCTCTCGGCTCCGTTTTTCTCTCCTTCCAAGGTCTTCAGCCTGGAGGCCTTCGAGTTCATCTTTACCGATCCGGATTTCTACAAGGCACTGAGAAGCGGCTTTATTCTGGCATTCGGTCTGGTGATCATCGCCATCCCGCTCGGCGGCATTTTGGCCTTCCTGATGGTGCGCACCGATCTGCCGGGGCGGCGGATCATCGAACCGCTGATTCTGGTGCCGATCTTCGTGTCGCCGATGGTGCTGGGCTTCGGCTATGTGGTGGCGGCGGGGCCGGTGGGCTTCTTCTCACTGTGGGCGGAGGCGTTGTTGGGCTTCGTGCCGTGGAACATCTATTCGATGGCCAGCATTGTGGTGATCGCCGGGTTAACGCACGTGCCCCACGCCTACCTGTACATCTCCTCGGCGCTGCGCAGCGTGGGTTCTGATGTTGAAGAAGCGGCGCGCACCGCCGGCGCCACGCCGCTGCAGGTGATGACCGCCGTCAGCCTGCCGATGGTGCGGCCGTCTATCCTGTACGCCGGGGTGCTGCTGTTCTTCCTCGGGCTGGAAGTGTTCGGCCTGATGCTGGTGCTGGGCGATCCGGAAGGCAACCTGGTGCTGGCGACCTACCTGTACCAGTTGACCAACAAGCTGGGCACGCCGTCTTACCATCTGATGGCGGCGGTAGCGGTGGTGCTGATCTGCATCACCATTCCGCTGGTGATGCTGCAGCGCCGGCTGATGCGCACCGCCAACCGCTTCGTCACCGTCAAGGGCAAAGCCTCGCAGGCTCGCGCGTTGCCGCTCGGCAAATGGCGCTGGGTGGCCGGCGCGGTGGTGGTGTTCTGGCTGACCATCACCATCGGCGTGCCGCTGATCGGCGTGGTGCTGCGGGCCTTTATCTCCAACTGGGGCGTGGGCGTGTCTGTCTGGGACGAACTGTCGATCAACACCTTCCGCACTATCTGGGCGCAGCCCAACCTGCTGCGCGCCATCGTCAACTCGATGGCGATCGGGGTGATCGGCGGGGCGCTGGCGGTGGCGTGTTACCTGTTTATCGGCATCGCCATGCACCGCAAGCCGGATGGCGCCACGCGCTTCCTCGACTACAGCGTGCTGGTGCCGCGCGCGGTGCCGGGGCTGTTGGCCGGCCTGGCATTCCTGTGGGTGTTTCTGTTCCTGCCGATGTGGTTGGACAAATCGCTCAAGGAAGGGTGGCTGTCGGCGCTGCCGATGGCCGAGTGGCTGCGTGAGAACGGGATTGTCTGGCTGCGTTCGCTGCGCAGCACCATCTTCAGCGTCTGGCTGGCGTACACCGTGGTGTGGATGGCCTATGGGTTGAGGCTGATCTCTTCCACGCTGCTGCAGGTGGGGCCGGAGCTGGAGGAGGCGGCGCGCAGCGCTGGCGCCAGCCGCGGCCAGATCACCCGCCACGTGACCATTCCGCTGTCGCGCTACGGCCTGATCGGCTCCTGGCTGCTGATGTTCCTGATCTTTGAACGCGAATATTCCACCGGGGTGTATCTGCTGTCTCCGGGCACGGAAACCATCGGCTCGATGCTGGTTTCCCTGTGGGCCGCGGGCGCTATCGATATCGTCGCCGCGCTGTCGTTCATCAATATCCTGCTGGTGGTGCTGGGGTTAGGGATCGCCTTGCGCTTTGGAGTGAAATTACATGATTGAACTTTCGGTAGAGAATCTGCATTTGACCTATGGCGACAACCCGGTGCTGAAAGGGGTGTCGATGGATCTCAAACGGGGCGAAGTGGTCTCGTTGCTGGGACCGTCGGGCAGCGGCAAAACCACGCTGCTGCGGGCGGTGGCCGGGCTGGAGAAACCGAGCCAGGGACGGATCGTCATCGGCAACAGCGCGGTGTACAACGGCAGCGCGCGCAGCGAAATTCCCGCCGAAGAGCGCAATCTGGGGCTGGTGTTTCAGTCCTACGCCCTGTGGCCGCATAAAACGGTGTTTGAGAACGTCGCTTACCCGCTGAAGCTGCGTAAGACCGGCTCGGCGGAGATCGCCCAGCGGGTACAGGCGGTGCTGGATCAGCTCGGGCTGGGGCATTTAGCCAAGCGCCACCCGCACCAGCTTTCCGGCGGCCAGCAGCAGCGCGTGGCGATCGGCCGCGCACTGGTCTACAACCCACCGGTGATCCTGCTGGATGAGCCGCTGTCCAACCTCGACGCCAAGCTGCGTGAAGAGGCGCGGGTATTCCTGCGTGAACTGATCATCAAACTTGGTCTGTCGGCCCTGATGGTGACTCACGATCAAAACGAGGCGATGGCCATCTCCGATCGCATCCTGCTGCTCAATAACGGCAAAATCGAGCAGCAGGGCACGCCGCAGGAGATGTACGGCTCGCCCACTACGCTGTTCACCGCCGAGTTCATGGGCAGCAACAACCGCTTGCCGGGCAAGATCGTGGCGCTGGAAGGCGATCGGGCGCGTATCGAAGGCAAGGATTGGGCGCTGTGGGGCAAAGCGGGCGCAGGCGTGCAGGTTGGCCAGGAGGGGACGGCGGTGATCCGCGTGGAGCGCGTGCGGTTGGGCGAAGATCCGCAGGGTAACCAGCTTGAGCTGCCGTTGCTGACCAGCATGTATCTCGGCGATCGCTGGGAATACCTGTTCCGCACCGTGGCCGAAGATTTCGTGGTGCGCGCCTACGGCCACGAGGCGCGCGAGCAGGCGCTGTGCCGGCTCTACCTGCCGGCCGAGCATCTGTGGATATTCCCGAAAGCCTAATCAGGACGCCCGCTGATGCGGGCGCTTCGTTTACAGATCCAGCACCAGCCGGCTGCCTTTGGCGCGTGAGCAGCAGATCAACAGGGTTTGCTGCGCCGCGCGCTCTTCGTCACTGAGATACTGATCGCGGTGATCGGCTTCCCCTTCGACGATGCGGGTTTCACAGGTGCCGCAAATGCCTTCGCGGCACAGGCACTCAACCTTGGCCGCCTTGCTGTTTTCCAGCGCCTGCAGGATGGTCATGTCTTCCGCCACTTCAAGCTCAACGCCCGAGCGAGCCAGCACCAGCGTAAAGGCGCCGCCCGCCGTGTTTTCGGCGGCAAAGGCCTCGCTGTGTAAACGCGCCGGGTTAATGCCCAGTTCGGCGGCGATCTGGTAAACCGCTTCGTTCAGCGCCGCTGGGCCGCAGACGTAGATATGAGCGCCGGGTTCCACGTCGGCCAGCGTGCGCGCCAGATCCAACCGGCCGTTAAGGCTGGAGACATGGCAACTGACGTGGTCGGCGAATGGCGCTTGCATCAGCTGTTGCTGAAAGGCGTTGTGTTCCTCGCTGTGGAAGCAATAGTGCAGATGATAGCGTTGCCCACTGCGCTGCAGCTCGTGCAGATGGGCCATAAACGGCGTGATGCCGATGCCGCCGGCGATCAGCACGTGATGCTGCGCCTCCGGCGCCAGCGCGAACAGGTTATTCGGGGTGCTGATGGTCAGCACATCGCCGACTGCGAGGCGGTCGTGCATGAAGTCGGAACCGCCTTTGGAAGGGGATTCGCGTCGGACGGCAATCTGATAATGTTCGAGCTCGAACGGCGAGCTGAGCAGCGAATAGGCGTTGCTGTAGCGCCGCTCGCCGTCCTGCATCTGCACGATGATGTGGCTGCCGCCGCTGAAGGCGGGCAACGGCCGGCCTTGGGGATCCGCCAGGGTAAAGCGCTTGATCTGTGCGGTGACGGTTTCGATGTCGACGACGCGAACATCAAGCATCTGATAGCTGGTCATTCATTGGCTCCAAAGCGCGGGCGTCCCCGCGCATGAAAAGGTTATACCGCCTGGCACAGGTATTTGAGCTCCAGATAGTCTTCAATGCCGTATTCGGAGCCTTCGCGCCCCAGGCCCGACTGTTTCACCCCGCCGAAAGGCGCCACCTCGTTGGAGATAAGCCCGGTATTGATGCCGACCATGCCGTACTCCAGCCGTTCCGAAACGCGCCAGATGCGCGCCGCATCGCGGGTATAGAAGTAGGCGGCCAAGCCGTAGATGGTATCGTTGGCCTGACGGATCGCCTCGGCTTCGTCATCGAACACCACCAGCGGCGCGACCGGGCCGAAGATCTCCTCCTCCAGCAGCAGCGAGCCGGGCTGCACGTCTCCCAGCACCGTCGGGGTGAAGAAGTTGCCGCCCAGCGCGTGCGGCGTGGCGCCGGTCAGCACCTGGGCGCCTTTGCTCAGCGCATCATCGAGTAGCTCCAGCACCTTGTCGCGCGCCTTGCGGTTGATCAGCGGGCCAATTTGCACGCCCGGTTCGAAGCCGTTGCCGACCTGCAGCGCCGCTACCCGGGCGACAAATTTTTCGGCGAACTGGGCGTAAACGCCGCGTTGTATGTAGAACCGGTTAACGCACACGCAGGTCTGCCCGGCGTTGCGGTATTTGGCGATCAGCGCGCCTTCCACCGCGGCATCGATGTCCGCATCGTCAAACACGATGAACGGCGCGTTGCCGCCCAGTTCCAGCGACACCTTCTTGATGGTGTCCGAGCTCTGACGCATCAGCAGCCTGCCCACCGGCGTGGAGCCGGTAAAGCTGAGTTTGCGCACCTGCGGGTGGCGGGTCAGCTCGGCGCCGATCGCCTGCGAGTTGCCGGTCACCACGTTGAACACCCCGGCGGGAATGCCGGCGCGCTCAGCCAACTCGGCCATCGCCAGCGCTGAGTAAGGGGTCTCGTTGGCGGGTTTGACCACCAGCGTACAGCCGGCCGCCAGCGCCGGCGCGGCCTTGCGGGTGATCATCGCCGCCGGGAAGTTCCACGGCGTGATCGCCGCGCACACGCCGATGCCTTGCTTCAGCACCATCAGGCGTTTGTCGCTGCTCGGCGAAGGAATGATGTCGCCGTTGGTGCGCTTGGCCTGTTCGGCGAACCATTCGATAAAGGAAGCGGCGTAGCGGATCTCGCCCAGCGACTCCGCCAGCGGTTTGCCTTGTTCCAGCGTCATCAGGCTGGCCAGATCCTGCTGGTGTTCCAGCATCAGTTCGAACCAGCGGCGCAGCAGCTGGGCGCGCTGTTGCGCCGGCAGCGCGCGCCAGCCTTCCAGCGCTTGCTGAGCGGCGTCGATCGCCCGTTGGGTTTCGGCCGTCGCCATATTGGGCACGCTGCCGATGAGTTGGCCGGTGGCGGGATCGCTCACCGGCAGCGTTTCCTGGTTGTCGGCGTCGCGCCACTGGCCGTTGATGTAGGCCTGTTGGCGGAATAGCGCCCGATCGGAAATATTCACAAAGAACCTCACAAGTCAGGGAAAGGGGCCCGCGGGCCCCGTCGCATCAGGGTTGATAAACCTGCGCCAGCAGATTGTGGAAGTGGGCGATGCCGTGTTCGCTGACGCCGCTGCCGGCGCCGTCGGCCATGATGCGCCCCTGGCCGCGATAGCCGCGCGATTTGAGGCCTTTTTGCACGCTCTCCACCAGCCGCAGGTCTTCCGGGCGGAACACGTCGCGGTACCAGTCGATCAGCTTGAGCTGCTCGTCGCTCAAATCGGCGTTGGTAAAGTAGATGTCGTAGTGCTGCAGGGTGGTTTCCGCATCGACCGGGAATTCGTAAATCACCGTCATCATGCCTTCCAGCGGCGGCATGTTGAACATGGTGCACGGCCACAGCCAGATGCCGTGGAAGCTGGCTTCTTTGCCCTCTTCAAACTTGAACGACTGCTCTGAAGGGCGGGCGTAGCCGAACTGCAGCGTCCAATTGCCGTGCAGGGTGTGCCAGTAGCGATCGACCTGCACCGAGTCGGCGAAGCCGGGGTGCGCCGGGCCACAGTGGTAGCACTCGAGGTAGTTGTCGACGATGTTCTTCCAGTTGGCCGGGGTACGGGTGACGAAGCGCGCCGCCAGCTTGAGATCGTCGACCTGCGGGCAGGCTTCGCGCACTTTGGCGCCGAGGCCCGGCAGCTGGTCTTCCACCGTGCCGGCCTGCGAGTCCAGATTGACGTAGATAAACCCGGCGTATTCTTCGACCCGCACCGGCATCAGGTGCGAGTTTTCTTTATCGAAGTTCTGCACGTTTTCACAGTTGCGCGCGTGCGCCAGCTCGCCGTCCAGCTTGAACGCCCAGGCGTGGTAAGGGCAGGTGATGACGTTTTTCGCCCGGCCGTCACCCGCCAACAGCTGGTGGCCGCGGTGCGGGCAGACGTTGTAAAAGGCGCGCAGCACTTTATCGCGGCCGCGCACCACCAGAATGTTTTCGCCGATGATCTCGCGGGTAATGTAGTCGTTCGGTTCGGCGAGCTCGCTGCGGTGCGCCACGCAGATCCAGCTGGTGGCGAACACCTGCTCTTTTTCGTGCTCGAACGCCGCCTGGTGGGTATAGAAACGGGCCGGAATGGTGTAAGCCTCGCGGGCGTCGGCGCAGAAATCTTTCGGTAAGGTAAATTCAGGGATCAGAGTGCTCATAAGTTAACCTTCCTCTTTCTTATTGTCATTTCGCCATAGGGCGCGGTTGATACGACGATGGAGCGGAGAGTTCGGCGGCCGGCGGCGCCTCGGGCAGCGCCGGCGGGCTGCTTTCGATCAGGTGCGCCGGAATGGCCGCGTAGTCCTGCTTCAGCCAGCGGGCGAAGCCGTAGGTTTTCACCAGCAGCACCAGCAGGAACGGCAGTGCGGTCAGGATCACCGTGGTTTTCATGGTGTCCAGCGAAGCGCCGGTGAACAGGATCGACAGCGGGATCAGGGTAATCACCACGCACCAGAACAGGCGCAGCATCGGGCTGGGATCTTGCCCTTCCTGCAGGTTGCGGGTGCTGGTGGCGGCCATGGTGTAGGCCACGGCGTCCATATGGGAGGCCAGGAAAATGATCATGATGAACAGATAGGCGGCCAGGAACAGCTTGCCGAGCGGCAGCGCCGTCAGCAGCATCTGCACGGCGGTTTCGCCGCCCTGGGTGCTGAGGATCTCCGGCACGTTGAGCTGCCCGCTGATGAACTGGTGCATGGCGTAACTTTCCAGCGAGCCGAAGAAGAACCAGCAGCCGAGGGTACTGCCGAGCAGCAACGCCCAGATCACCTCTTTAATCTTGCGGCCGCGCGAGACGCGGGTGACGAACATCGCCACGCCGGGAGTATAGGAGATCCACCACAGCCAGTAGAACACCGTCCAGCTGCGGCTGAAGCTGCCGTCGCCCATCGGGTCGGTGAACAGGCTCATCTGCAGGAAGTTTTGCGCCGTCAGGCCGATGGCGTTGATGGTGTTGTTGATGGTGAACTCGGTCGGGCCGACCAGCAGCACCAGCCCGGCAAAGGCGAAGGCGCCCCAGCCGACCATTTTGCTCAGGCGCTGCATGCCGCCGTCGATGCCGATGTAGGAGCTGAGACAGAAGATCACCGCCGCCAGCAGGATCACCGTTGCCTGTACCGTGAAGTTATCCGGGATGCCGGTCAACGCCGTCAGCCCGCGAGTAAAGGTGGAGGCGGTCAGCACCAGCGAAATGGTGAGGGCGCCGACGGTGGCGACCAGGAAAATCAGATCCACCATCCGCCCGATCGGTCCGTTGGCGCGCACGCCGGTGATGGCGGCAATGATCCCCGACAGGCTGAGCCCTTTGTTCTTACGCACGTGGAAGTGGTAGGCCATGATCAGCGAAGCGAGGGCATAGGTCGCCCAGGCGCTCAGGCCCCAGTGGAAGAAGGAGTAGCTGATGCTGTATTCCAGCGCCTTTGGGGTGCGCGGCGCGATGTTCAGCCCCGGTGTCTGGTAATAATACGCCCACTCCATCACCCCCCAATACAGGGTGGACGAGCCGAGGCCGGCGCAGATGAACATGAACAGCCAGGCCAGCGTGGAGTATTGCGGTTTGCCTTCGCCGAGGCGGATGTTGCCGTATTTGCTCAACGCCAGATACAGCACCACCAGCAGGGCGATCAGCACCAGGATTTGAATGGTTGAACCGAACAGCCGGGTGACGCCGTTGAAAATGGTGTTGGCGATAAGCGCGGATTGAGCCGGAAAGAGCATCAGGCAAATGGCGATCAGCGCAATACTGCACAGGCTGATGGCGATGAGCGTGACATCCTTTTTAGGGGTGCTCTGCATGGGAGTGAACTCCTGTTATCGGTGGTGGGCCGGTGCGTGAAGCGTAGGGGGCGCCCGGGCCTTATTGGTTTGAACCCTTTGTTTTGTTACACCGCGAGGAGCAAATGCCCCGGCTGAACGCCGCCGGGAATATTTACTCTTCATTAACATTTTCGAGTGTGCACAAATTACAGGAGGGCCACAATTGGGGCATCTGTAAAAGGATAAAACACAGTATGTAAACAATTTGTTGTGATCTTGACCGGGGTATTGGCGTGCTTTCTGCGGTGGTTTTCAGCGGAGTTGCGGCGGCGATCGAAGCGGAAAAACGGACGTGGCGAAGCAGGGCGCGAAAGAGCGCCCTGCGCGGGAAAATCAACGGCGTTTAGCGTTGCAGCAGGGCGGCGATCGCCTGGCCGACTTGCTGGGTGGAGGCGTCGCCGCGCATGTCCGGCGTGCGCGGCCCGTCGGCGATGATGCGTTCGATCGCCTGCAGGATGCCATCGTGCGCCTGGCGGTAGCGGGTATCGCCGTCGCCGAGGAAGTCCAGCATCATCGCACCGCTCCAGATCATGGCAATCGGGTTGGCGATGTTCTTGCCGAAAATGTCCGGCGCCGAGCCGTGCACCGGCTCGAACAGCGACGGGAAGTTGCGTTCCGGGTTCAGGTTGGCCGACGGCGCGATGCCGATGGTGCCGGTACAGGCCGGGCCGAGATCCGACAGAATATCGCCGAACAGGTTGGAAGCCACCACCACGTCGAAGCGTTCGGGATTCAGCACGAAGCGCGCACACAGGATATCGATGTGCTGTTTATCCCAGGCGATATCAGGGTATTGGCGCGCCATCTCCGCTACGCGCTCATCCCAGTACGGCATGCTGATGGCCATACCGTTGGACTTGGTGGCGGCGGTCAGACGCTTGCGCGGGCGCTGCTGCGCCAGCTCAAAGGCGTATTTCAGGATGCGATCCACGCCCTGACGGGTGAACACCGACTCCTGGATCACCATTTCGCGTTCGGTGCCTTCGAACATCCGCCCGCCGAGCGAGGAGTATTCCCCTTCGGTATTTTCGCGCACCACGTAGAAATCGATGTCGCCCGGCTGCTTGTTCGCCAGCGGGCAGGGCACGCCGGGAAACAGCCGCACCGGGCGCAGGTTGACGTATTGCTCGAAGTCGCGGCGAAATTTCAGCAGTGAACCCCACAGCGAAATGTGGTCGGGCACCGTGTCCGGCCAGCCGACGGCGCCGAAATAGATGGCGTCGAAGCCCTTGAGCTGTTCAAACCAATCGTCCGGCATCATCTGGCCGTGGTGCTGGTAGTAGTCGCAGTTGGCCCACTCGAAGGTGTCGAATTCCAACGACAGATCCCAGCGCGCCGCCGCTGCCTGCAATACCCGTATGCCTTCCGGCAACACTTCCCGCCCGATACCGTCCCCGGGGATAGCGGCAATCTTGTAAGTTTTGCTCATACAGAGGTCTCATTTGTAGGTAGGGGAGATTGACAACACTGTTATCCTATAATTGACTAACTGTTAATCAATCGCGAAAACGGTGAAACATAAAACACGAATCATGAATAATATGCCGATCCTGAGTGACCTGCGGGTGTTCGTGCTGGTGGCGCGCCGCGCCGGGTTCGCCGCCGCCGCCGAAGAGCTGGGTGTTTCGCCGGCCTTTATCAGCAAGCGCATCGCGCTGTTGGAGAAGGCGCTGGACGTCTCGTTGCTGCATCGCACCACGCGGCGGGTGGCGATCACCGAAGACGGCGAACGCATCTACGAATGGGCGCAGCGCATTCTCAACGATGTCGATCAGATGATGGACGAACTGTCCGAAGTGCGCCAGGCGCCGCAGGGCATGCTGCGCGTGGTCAGCAGCTTCGGCTTCGGCCGGCGTTTCGTGGCGCCGGCGCTGTCGGCGCTGGCCAGGGAGTATCCGCAACTGGAACTGCGGCTCGACGTGTCCGATCGGCTGGTGGATCTGGTCAGCGAAGGATTCGATCTGGATATCCGCATCGGCGACGATATCGCCCCTAATCTTATCGCGCGCAAGCTGGCGGACAATCAGCGCATTCTGTGCGCTTCGCCGGCGTACCTGCAGCGCCACGGCGTGCCGAAAAGCCCGGCGGAGCTGGCGGGCCGCGCCTGCCTGGTGATCAAGGAGCGCGACCACCCGTTCGGGCTGTGGCGGCTGCAGGGGCCGGGCGGCGAAGAGACGGTAAAGGTGACGGGGGCGCTGGCGTCGAACCACGGCGAAATCGTGCATCAGTGGTGCCTGGACGGGCAGGGCGTTGCGTTGCGTTCCGCCTGGGATGTGAAAGAGAACATCGACAGCGGCCGGCTGGTGCATATCCTGCCGGAGTACTATCAGCCGGCCAACATCTGGGCGGTATACGTCTCCCGGCTGGCAACGTCGGCGAAAGTGCGGGTGACGGTCGAATTTTTGCGCGACTATTTCCGCGAGCACTATGGCGAAACGGAGGCGGCAGGTGAAAATTCGTCGCGGCCTTGAGGCCAAAAATGTGCGCCAGATCATCTTATGCTCGTAAAACTCCCCTCCGTTACTTGTGGAACTGTTGCTCCTGTTCCTTTTGCCAAAACTTTGGTTTATGCTCAGCTGAAGCGTTTCAGTTGAGGCACTCTTCGACAGAAACGCCGATGTGACGGCGGCGAAAAGCCGCTGAAGCGCGGGAATAATGCAAACGCGGCGATTCACAGCGGGCGGTGCGATCCACTACTCTATGCGGGTTAGTGAGACAACCAGTCAGCGCCGGCCCGGCGCCGGTGAATCAGCCCGGCGGGGAAGGCCCTTTTTCAGGAGCAGCATGACCATCCGCATAGCGATAAACGGCTTTGGCCGCATCGGCCGCAGCGTATTGCGCGCACTGTACGAATCGGGACGACGGGCGGAAATCTCCGTGGTGGCGATCAACGAGCTGGCGAACGCCGAGGGCATGGCCCATCTGCTGAAGTACGACTCCAGCCACGGCCGCTTCGCCTGGGATGTGCGGCAAGAGTGCGACACGCTGAGCGTCGGGGATGACGCGATTCGCCTGTTGCATCAGCCGGCGGTGGAGCAGTTGCCCTGGGGCGAGCTGGGCGTCGATGTGGTGCTGGACTGCAGCGGCGTGTACGGCAGCCGGGCAGATGGCGAGGCCCATCTGGCGGCGGGGGCGAAGAAAGTGCTGTTCGCCCATCCGGGCGGCAACGATCTGGACGCCACCATCGTGTTCGGCGTCAACCATCAGACGCTGCTGGCGGAGCATCGCATCGTGTCCAACGCTTCGTGCACCACCAACTGCATTATTCCGGTGATCAAGCTGCTGGACGACGCTTACAGCATCGAGTCCGGCACCGTGACCACCATTCACTCGGCGATGAACGATCAGCCGGTGATCGACGCGTATCACGCGGATTTGCGGCGCACCCGCGCGGCGAGCCAGTCGATCATTCCGGTCGACACCAAGCTGGCCGCGGGCATCACCCGCATCTTCCCGCAGTTTTGCGATCGCTTCGAGGCTATCTCGGTACGCGTGCCGACCATCAACGTGACGGCTATCGATCTGAGCGTCAGCGTGAGCGCCGCGGTAAAGGTGGCGGAGGTCAACCAGCTGTTGCAAAAGGCCGCAAGGGAATCATTTCGTGGTATAGTTGACTACACGGAATTACCATTGGTCTCGATCGATTTTAACCATGACCCGCACAGCGCTATCGTCGACGGTACGCAGACCCGGGTCAGCGGGCAGCACCTGATAAAGACCTTGGTCTGGTGCGACAATGAATGGGGCTTTGCCAATCGGATGTTGGATACAACACGGGCAATGGCCGCCAGCGGTTTCTAGTACGGCGGCGCCGGCGTGATTGGCGCGCTGCTCAGGCAATTTTATAGAGATTCAATAAAGAGGGTTCACCATGTCTGTAATTAAGATGACCGATCTGGATCTGGCGGGTAAACGCGTACTGATCCGCTCCGATCTGAACGTGCCGGTAAAAGACGGTAAAGTGACTTCCGACGCGCGTATCCGCGCTTCCCTGCCGACTATCGAAGCTGCGCTGAAGCAAGGCGCCCGCGTGATGGTAACCTCCCACCTGGGTCGTCCTACCGAAGGCGAGTACAACGAAGAATTCTCACTGCTGCCTGTGGTCAACTACCTGAAAGATCACCTGAAATCTCCAGTGCGTCTGGCGAAGGATTATCTGGATGGCGTCGACGTCGCTGAAGGCGAACTGGTGGTGCTGGAAAACGTCCGTTTCAACAAGGGCGAGAAGAAAGACGACGAAACCCTGTCCAAGAAATATGCGGCGCTGTGCGACGTGTACGTGATGGACGCGTTCGGTACCGCGCACCGCGCGCAGGCTTCCACCCACGGCGTGGGCAAGTTCGCGCCAGTCGCCTGTGCCGGCCCGCTGCTGTCCGCCGAGCTGGAAGCGCTGGGCAAAGCCCTGGGCAACCCGGCCCGTCCGATGGTCGCCATCGTGGGCGGTTCTAAAGTCTCCACCAAACTGACCGTGCTGGATTCTCTGTCCAAAATCGCCGATCAGCTGATCGTCGGCGGCGGCATCGCCAACACCTTCGTGGCGGCGCAGGGCAACAACGTGGGCCAGTCTCTGTACGAACCTGATCTGATCCCGAACGCGCAGAAACTGCTGGAAACCTGCGACATTCCGGTTCCGACCGACGTGCGTGTCGCGACCGAATTCTCCGAAACTGCGACCGCAACCGTGAAGCAGGCCAACGAGATCCAGGACAACGAGCAAATTCTGGATATGGGCGACGTCTCTGCCGAGCGTCTGGCCGTTATCCTGAAGAACGCCAAGACCATTCTGTGGAATGGCCCGGTTGGCGTATTCGAGTTCCCTAACTTCCGTAAGGGCACCGAAATTGTCGCCCGCGCGATCGCCGATAGCGACGCTTTCTCCATCGCTGGCGGCGGCGACACTCTGGCAGCCATCGATCTGTTCGGTATCGCTGACAAAATTTCCTACATCTCCACCGGCGGTGGCGCATTCCTGGAATTCGTTGAAGGGAAACCGCTGCCTGCAGTCGTGATGCTGGAAGAGCGCGCTAAGCAGTAATTCAGACAACGGGAGGCGAAAGCCGCCCGTTTGTTTTATACCGCGCGGCACAGGCTGCGCGGCGTGAAAACATCGATTTACATCCATCTACGGCCGACGAAACAGGACAAAGTAACATGTCTAAAATTTTTGATTTCGTAAAACCGGGTGTCATCACGGGTGATGACGTTCAGAAAGTCTTCGCAGTTGCTAAAGAGAACAACTTTGCGCTGCCAGCGGTAAACTGCGTGGGTACCGACTCCATCAACGCCGTGCTGGAAGCCGCAGCTAAAGTGCGTGCACCGGTCATCGTTCAGTTCTCCAACGGCGGCGCCGCGTTTATCGCCGGCAAAGGCGTGAAGACCGATGTGCCTCAGGGCGCAGCGATTCTGGGCGCTATCTCTGGTGCGCACCACGTTCACCAGATGGCTGAACACTACGGCGTGCCGGTGATCCTGCACACCGACCACTGCGCGAAGAAACTGCTGCCATGGCTGGACGGCCTGCTGGACGCCGGCGAGAAGCACTTCGCCGCTACCGGCAAACCGCTGTTCTCTTCCCACATGATCGATCTGTCTGAAGAGTCGCTGGAAGAAAACATCGAGATCTGCAGCGCCTACCTGAAGCGCATGGCCAAAATCGGCATGACGCTGGAAATCGAACTGGGCTGCACCGGCGGTGAAGAAGATGGCGTGGACAACAGCCATATGGACGCTTCCGCTCTGTACACCCAGCCGGAAGACGTGGCTTACGCGTACGAAAAACTGAACGCCATCAGCCCGCGCTTCACCATCGCTGCCTCCTTCGGTAACGTGCACGGCGTGTACAAGCCAGGCAACGTCAAGCTGACCCCGACCATCCTGCGTGATTCTCAGGACTACGTGTCCAAGAAATTCAACCTGCCGCACAACAGCCTGAACTTCGTGTTCCACGGCGGTTCCGGTTCTACCGACGCAGAGATCAAAGAGTCCGTGGGCTACGGCGTGATCAAGATGAACATCGACACCGATACCCAATGGGCGACCTGGGACGGCATCCTGCAGTACTACAAAGCGAACGAAGCTTACCTGCAGGGCCAGCTGGGCAACCCGAAAGGTGCCGATCAGCCGAACAAGAAATACTACGATCCACGCGTATGGCTGCGCGCAGCGCAGACCAGCATGGTGACGCGTCTGGAACAGGCCTTCAAAGATCTGAACGCGGTAGACGTTCTGTAATCTTCGGCACCTGTTGCACGATGCAAAAGGCTCCCTGCGGGGAGCCTTTTTCGTTTTCAGCCCAGCAGGCCGGCGCCGACGTTGATAGACAGGCCCAGGATCAGCATGTTGAACGCGAAGGAGATCACCGACTGCAGCAGGGTGACCTTACGCACCTCCGCTGCTCCGACCGCCACATCGGCGGTTTGCGACGCCACCGCAATGGTGAAGGAGAAGTAGGCGAAATCCAGGTAGGTCGGCTCGGTGAGGTTGCCGGGGAACAGCAGCGGCAAGGGATCCTGCTGCGCGCCCTGACGATAAAACTGGTGGGCATAGTGCATGGTGAAAGCGGTCGGCAGCAGCAGCCAGGAGACCACCAGCGTGGCGCCGGTCAGCAGCAAATGCAGCGTTTTCAGCGAGCCGGCCACCTGTTTGGCGCTGCTCAATTCAAACAGGATCGCCAATAAGCTGACCAGACAACCGAGGCTGACCAGCGCCAGCACCATGCTGGCGCTTTCGTCCTGCCGCCGGGCTATCTGGCGAATGTGCTGCGGCGTGCTGATCAGCATCAGCCGCCAGAGAAACAGCAGATAGAGCCAGGCCAGCGTATTCCAGCCGATCATCAAGCGCTGCAGCAGCGAGAGCTGGGCGGGCAGCAGCAGAAAGCACAGCAGCCCGGCGCCGACGGAAAACAGCAGCCTGGGCCGCACTTGCCAATAGTGTTTGAGCGAAGAGCGAATGTGCATGAAAAACGGATCCCTTATCGTGAAATGGCCAACGCGCTGTTCTCAGCATAGAAGAAGCGGCGCGCGGTTTCGGCTATTTTTAACGCTGACGGTTGGCATGAGCCTTTAATGTTGGTTACCCTAAGGCGGTGGTTTCCTACTGGCTATCGAGGCCAGTGTATTTTTGCGAGTTTCTCCCGTTAGGGACTGAGTTAGGACGACACGAATGAAAGATTTGAATGTAGTAGACGGCATCAACGGTGCCGGCGACTGGTTGGTGAAGAACCAGGATCTGTTGATCCAGTATGCGGTGAATATCGTCGCTGCCATCGTTATCCTGATTATCGGTTCGATCGTGGCGCGCGTGGTCGGCAATGCGCTGAACCGCGTAATGAAGCTGCGCGGCATCGACGCCACGGTGGCGGATTTCCTGTCGGCGATCGTGCGCTACGGCGTGCTGGCATTCACCTTCATCGCGGTGCTGGGGCGCGTCGGCGTGCAGACCACCTCGGTGATCGCCGTGCTGGGTGCCGCCGGTTTGGCCGTCGGTCTGGCGCTGCAAGGGTCGCTGTCCAACTTCGCCGCCGGCGTGCTGCTGGTGATCTTCCGTCCACTGCGTGTGGGTGAATATGTCGATTTGGGCGGCGTGGCCGGCACCGTCGATCAGGTGCAGATTTTCTCCACCACCCTGCGGACTTCCGACAACAAAACCATCGTGGTGCCGAACGGTAAAATCATCGCCGGCAACATCATCAACTACTCCCGCGAACCGAACCGCCGCGTGGATATCGTGGTGGGCGTGGCCTACAACGCCGATATCGACGTGGTGAAGAAGGTGCTGGGCGACGTGATCGCCGCCGACAAGCGCATCATGCACGCCAAAGGCGTGACCGTGCGTCTGAACGAGATGGCGCCATCGTCCCTGAACTTCGTGACCCGTTCCTGGACCACTAACGCGGAATACTGGAACGTGTACTTCGATCTGATGGAAAACTTCAAGCGCGCGCTGGATGCCCACAACATCGGCATTCCGTTCCCGCAGATGGACGTGCATCTGTATCGCACCGAAGACGCTTCCGCCAAGGCGGAATAACAGAGAAGGGGGCCTTGGCCCCCTTTTTTATTGCGGGCCGAGACGCTGCCAATGGCGTCTCGGCCTTTTATTTTCCGCGAGTTCAGACGCCGGCCGCCGGTTCGGTGAACGGCGCGCGGCGGCGCAGGCTGAGGTGATAAAGCAGGAAGATGGCGGCGGCGCCCAGCAGCGCCGGCAACGCCAGCCAGAGGAAGAACACTTCCGGCGATCCGGCTGCGGTCATCATCCAGGCGCCGAGCATCGAGCCGACAATTGAGCCGAAGCGGCCATTGGCCATGGCCCAGCTGACGCCGGTCACCCGGGCTGCGGTTGGGTAGAGGGTGGCGGAAACCAGATTCAAGCCGTTCTGCGCACCGGCCACGCCGAAGCCGATCAGGAACACAATGGCGGCCAGCGTGTAGGCGTCGCCCATCAGGTAACCGGTAACGCCAATCACCAGCGCGGCGCCCAGGTAGGAGACGGCCAGCACGCGGTAGGGCCCGATCCGGTCCATCAGCAGCGCCATGAGGATGGCGCCCAGAGTGCCGCCGAGCGGCACCATGGCTCCGATGCGCGAGGCGTGGACGATGTCGTAACCGGCGTCTTTGAGGAGAGTCGGCAGCCAGCTGGTGAGCAGATAGAACACAAACAGCGAACAGAAGAACGCCGCCCATAGCAGCAGGGTGCGCACGGCGCGGCCTTCGATAAACAGGTGTGATATCGGCGATTTGACCTGCGCCGGACGCTCGTCATCGACAATCGTCACACCGGCCCAACGCTGGCCGGTGATGCGCTCGACCACCCGGCGCAGCCGATCGGCGTGTTTGGCGCTGGCGGCCATAAAGCGCACCGACTCGGGCATCTGCCAGGCCAGCAGCGGCAGCAGCGCCAACGGCGCGATACCGCCGACCAGCAGCAGGCCGCGCCAGCCGAACGTCGGAATGATCTGCCCGGCCAGCAGGCCGCCCAGGGCCAACCCGGCGGTGAAGCCGCTCCAGCTCAGGGTGACCATCAACATGCGCCGGCGCGCCGGTGAGTATTCCGAGCTGAGAGTGATGCAGGTCGGTATCGCGCCCCCGAGGCCAATGCCGGTGATGAAGCGCAGCAAGGTCAGGGATTCGATCGAATGCGTATAGGCCGAAGCCAGGGTGCAGCCGCCAAACACCAGCACCGCGACGAGCAGCACTCGCTTGCGGCCGATGGCGTCGGCGAGCGGCCCGAACAGCAGGCTGCCGAGCAGCAGGCCGAACAACCCCGCACCGAAGGCGGGGGAGAGCTGCGCAGGCAGCAGATCCCACTCTTCGCGCAGCGCCGGGGCGATATAGCCGATGATGGCGGTATCGAAGCCGTCCAGCAGGGCGATGAGGAAACATAAGGTCAGGATCAGGATTTGGTAGGGTGAGATCCTGGCGCGATCGATGATTTCGCTGATGCGAGCGGTATCTGGGCTCATGAGGGTTCCACTGTTATTAAGCTGTTGTGGGCTGGCTGAGGGGCCGTTCAGGCCGCTGTGGCTGGCATCGCGTAGAAACCCGAGTATACACCAGAGGGGGGGCGTTGCGGGGAGAGGGAGTCGATGATCATCGCCCGCCGCAGGAGGTACCTGTGGCGGGCGCTTGGCAAGGTTATTTGGCCAACAGTTCCCGGCGCACGATCTCGGCGCCTGCACTTAAGGCATTCAGCTTGCCGCGGGCGACCTGACGAGGCAGAGGGGCCATGCCGCAGTTGGTCGACGGATAGAGCTTGTCAGCATCGACAAACTGCAGCGCCTTACGCAGCGTAGCGGCCACTTCTTCAGGCGTCTCGACGGCATGATTCGCCACGTCAATGGCGCCGACCATCACCTTTTTACCGCGGATCAGTTCAAGCAGGTCCATAGGCACGTGCGAGTTATGGCATTCCAGCGAGATGATATCGATATTAGACGTTTGCAGTTTAGGAAACGCCTCTTCATATTGCCGCCACTCTGAACCCAGCGTCTTCTTCCAGTCGGTATTGGCTTTAATGCCGTACCCATAGCAGATATGCACCGCCGTTTCGCACTTCAGCCCTTCGATGGCCCTTTCCAGGGCGGCGATGCCCCAGTCATTCACTTCGTCAAAGAACACATTAAAGGCGGGCTCATCAAACTGAATGATGTCGACGCCGGCGGCCTCGAGCTCTTTGGCTTCCTGATTGAGGATCTTGGCGAATTCCCAGGCCAATTTTTCACGGCTTTTATAGTGGTTGTCATAGAGCGTGTCGATCATGGTCATCGGCCCCGGCAGGGCCCATTTAATCGGTTGCTTGGTCAGCTGGCGTAAAAATTTGGCGTCTTCAACGAAAACGGGCTTTTGACGCTCGACCGCACCCACCACGGTCGGAACACTTGCATCATAGCGATTACGGATTTTCACCACCTGGCGTTGCTCGAAATCGACGCCGCTGAGGTGCTCAATGAACGTCGTGACGAAATGCTGACGCGTTTGCTCGCCATCGCTGACGATGTCGATGCCGGCCAACTGTTGCTCCGCCAGCGATAAACGCAGGGCGTCCTGTTTCCCTTCGATTAATTCTTCATTCTGCAATTTCCAGGGCGACCACAGGGTTTCCGGTTGGGCCAGCCAGGAAGGTTTGGGCAAGCTGCCGGCGGTCGATGTAGGGAGCAATATTTTCATGATGGATGACCTGTATTTGAGTTAATCAAAGCGCGTAGTGAGCAGACCACTGCTCAAGAATAGGCTTGTAGGGTTTGATAAATTGCTCTTCCGTGAATTTCCCCTGCTCAATCGCTAACTGGCTACGCTCTTCGCGATCATAAACAATCTTGGTTAATGAATAGTCCTGGTTATTCAGGCTTGGCTGATAACATTGCCCCGCCGCCGAATTGGCATTGTAAATTTCAGGCCGATAGATTTTTTGGAAGGTCTCCATCGTGCTGATGGTGCCAATCAGCTCAAGGTCGGTGTAATCGCTCAGCAAATCACCGGGGAAATAAAAGGCCAGGGGCGCGACGCTATTTTTCGGCATGAAATAACGCACCTGCAGGCCCATTTTCTTGAAATACCGGTCGGTCAACGAAGCGCCGTCTTGGCGGTATTCGTCACCCAATACCGGGTGGTGATTGCCCGTCCGATGATAGGTGTCTTTGCTGGACACGCTGAGGCAGATCACCGGCGGTTTGCTAAAGTTTTCATGGTATGCCTTTGAATTGACGAAGTGCTTAAAGATATTGCCGTGCAAATCGCCGAAGTCATCCGGAATGTTGAACTCCGCTGCGTTTTGGTTATGCGCCGGCAGCAAGACGCTAAAATCATAATCACGCACGTAAGACGAGAAATTGTTCCCGACGATACCCTCGATACGCTTTTGCGTTTTTTTATCAATAATGTTGGTCTTCAGGATTTCGATCACCGGAAAGCTGGCGCCGTGATCTTCAATGCGCATCTCAACCGAGATGATTTCCAGCTCGACCGAATAACGATCGGCCTTGGGGTTATCCCAATGCGCCAACGTATTGAAGCGATTGTCAATCATCACCAACGTATTGCGCAGGTTCTCCCGGCGGTTTTCCCCTCTGGCCAAATTGGCAAAGTTGGTGGTGATACGCGTACTTTCAGAAGGGTTATAATCTTCATTAAAAGAACTGCTCTTAATCGTAAAGGTAAAGTCTTTATTCATCGTCTTATAGCATCCTGTTATATGATATGATGGCTGGTTTTATCTATTTTTATCAATGAGTTGTTTTTATATTTTTTTATTCAGCCGCTTTCATATTGTCTGTCGTTAATGAGGTCTATTTTTGCCAGAGTCCCGAGGGGAGTGAAAGAGACTTAATTTCATTACCACATGAGCCGCGTTCATGATCTGGCGCATCAGGCAGTTTTCCGCCGCGATCCGGCCGCGCAAACCGCCTGATGCGCCGAGGCGGCAAGCTGGTGCAGCCTGAAACATTACGGGTATAATCCCCACCATAACCCCACGGCTTCAGACACGAACATGACAAAACTCACCTTACAAGAGCAGATGCTCAAAGCGGGCTTGGTAACCAGCAAGAAAATGGCCAAAGTCCAAAGAACGGCTAAAAAATCACGCGTTCAGGCCCGTGAGGCCAGAGAGGCGGTGGAAGAGAATAAAAAGGCGCAGCTTGAACGCGATAAGCAGCTGAGCGAGCAGCAAAAGCAAGCCGCGCTGTCCAAAGAATACAAAGCGCAGGTGAAGCAACTGATCGAGATGAACCGCATCGTCCTGGCGAAAGGCGATATCGGTTTTAACTTCACCGACGGCAACCTGATCAAGAAAATCCTGGTGGATAAAGCGACCCAGACCCAGCTGATCAATGGCCGTCTTGCCATCGCACGCTTGGTGGTCGAGAACCGCGAAGAGTGTGAATACGCGATTATCCCCGCCAGCGTCGCCGATAAAATCGCGCAGCGCGATGCGGCCAGCATTGTGCTGCACAGCGCGTTGAGTCAGGAAGAGCAGGATGAAGACGATCCGTACGCCGACTTTAAAGTGCCCGACGATTTGATGTGGTAAGCCGCGTTCAGAACGGCGCGGCGTGACGAGCGGTTATCCGCTCTCCGCTGATGGGGTGCACAAAATCCAGTTCGCTGGCGTGCAGCATCAGCCGCGGCGTCTGTTCGGTGCCCGGTAGCAGGCGGCCGCCATACAGATCGCAGCCTAAAATAGGGTGGCCCAACTGCCTGCTGTGAATACGCAGCTGATGGGTGCGCCCGGTCTCCGGGGTGAGCTGCACCCGCGTCAGCGGCAGCGATGTCCCATCCTCCGCGATACGATAAAAACGCTCGACGACCCGATAGCGGGAACGGGCGGGCTTGCCGTGAAGGGCGCAAATCGACATCAGCGGGAACAGCGCCGGATCTTTGGCGATCGCCGCGTCTATCACTCCTTCGTAATCCGCCAGATGGCCGCAGAGCAGCGCGCTGTACACTTTGCTGACGGTGCGTTCGCTGAACTGCCGGCAGAGCGCGGCGTTGACGGCCTTATTGCGGGCCACCACCATCAAGCCGGACGTGCCGAAATCCAGACGGTGCACCAAAGTGCAGCCGGGGAAGATCTGCACCAGCCGATGGTGCACCGAATCGAGATTTTGCGGATTCTTGCCCGAAAGGCTGAGCAGCCCGGTCGGCTTATTGATCAGCGCCAGATGAGCGTCCTGATAGAGGATCTCTATCTGATCATGACATGGCGGGGCGATGAAGGTATCGATAATCGTAGACATCGTGTGGCCGGCTGGTGAGGGGGAGCGGATGATAGCGAATTTTTCGCCGATGGGCGAATTTGACGGCGCAATCCCGCCGGTTGGAGTATTAGCGCTTCTGATACTTGATTAGAAACATCAATTTCACCTAATGATCGCTTCCTCGTATGATGCGCGTGTTGACCGATTCGCGCCCTCGTCCGGCGCCTTTTATCATTCGAGGAATCCCCATGTTATCCGTCTTCCTGCAGGGTTTTGCCCTGAGCGCCGCCATGATCCTGCCGCTGGGCCCGCAGAACGTATTCGTGATGAATCAGGGCATTCGGCGTCAGTATCATTTAATGATCGCCGCGCTGTGCGCGTTGAGCGATATCGTGCTGATCTGCGCCGGCATCTTCGGCGGCAGCGCATTGCTGACCCGTTCGCCGCTGCTGCTGGCGCTGGTGACCTGGGGCGGGGTGGCGTTTCTGCTGTGGTACGGCTGGGGCGCGTTCCGTTCCGCCTTCAGTCCGCAGCCGGCGCAGGCTGCGGCGCAAGAGCTGGCGCAGAGCCGCTGGCGCATCGTGGTCACCATGCTGGCGGTCACCTGGCTGAACCCGCACGTTTATCTGGACACCTTCGTGGTGCTCGGCAGCCTGGGTGGACAGCTGACGGCGGACGTGCGTTCCTGGTTTGCGCTCGGCGCGGTCAGCGCATCGGTCGTGTGGTTCTTCGGGCTGGCGCTGTTGGCCTCCTGGCTGGCGCCCTGGCTGAACACGCAGCGGGCGCAGCGCATCATCAATGCGCTGGTCGGGCTGGTGATGTGGGGCATCGCGCTGCAGCTGGCCTGGCAGGGGGCAAATTTATAAGAATTTGTCACTAATCCGAATTCAAAACGCCGCGCGATATGCTACGTTTGATGCCAGGAATCCGGCGGTTCTCACGGGGAAAAGCCGGCGATCAGAGACAGCCTGTCATTAAGGAGACACTGTGAAGCTAAAAGCATTGGCTATGGCCGCAATGGTCGGATTAGGGACGTTACCGATGGCGCTGCAGGCGGCCGAAGTGCCTGAAGGGCCGCATGTCGTCACCTCCGGCACCGCCAGCGTGGACGCCACGCCGGACATCGCCACCCTGGCGATCGAAGTGAGCGTTTCCTCCAAAGACGCCGCTCAGGCGAAGAAGCAGGTGGATGAGCGCGTGGCGCAGTACTTTGATTTCCTGCAGAAAAATAACATCGAGAAGAAAGACATCAGCGCCGCCAACCTGCGCACCCAGCCGGAATACGACTACCTGAAAACCGGCGAGTCGGTGCTGAAGGGCTACCGTGCGGTGCGCCAGGTGCAGGTGACGCTGCGCCAGTTGGACAAGCTGAACGAGCTGCTGGACGGCGCGTTGAAATCCGGCCTGAACGAGATCCGTGCGGTGGAGTTGGGCGTCGCCAAGCCGGACGTGTATCGCGAACAGGCACGGCAAAAAGCGATCGAGAACGCGACTCAACAGGCCGAATCCCTGGCCAAAGGCTTCCACGCCAAGCTGGGGCCGGTGTACAGCATTCGCTATCGGGTCGCCAACTACCAGCCGATGCCGGTGGCGCGGATGTATAAGGCGGCCGGTGCGGCGGCGGAAAGCGATGCGGCGCAGACCTATGAACAGCAAAGCATTCACTTCGACGATCAGGTGGATGTGGTGTTCGAGCTGCAGCGCAACGCCGCGCAGTAAGGGTGTGGTATTGAAGAAAAGGTTCGCTGTGGCGAACCTTTTTTCGTTTTAATCCTGGCGCAGCACCTGGTGACCGTGTTCCAGCAACGCATCGGTCACTTTACGCATCATGCGGCTTTCCGGCGCGAAGCGGTGCCAGTACAGCATGCGGCGCTGGTACAGCCCCGGCGTCAGGTCGATCAGTTCACCGGATTCCAGCTCCTTTTCGATCTGCAGATGCGGGATCATACAGCAGGTGGTGCCCTGGCGTGCCAGCTGCACGAAGGCTTCCGATGAGTTCACGATGTGGCAGGGCACGCTGCCCGGCGACAGATCGAAGTTCTGCTGCAGGAACGCCTGGTGCATGTCGTCGAGATGGTCGAAGGCCACCGCCGGTGCTTTCAGCAGCGCGGAACGGGTGACGCCGTTGGGGAAGTAGCGCTCGGCGAAGCCGCTGGAGGCCACGAACAGGTAGTCCAGCGCCCCCAGCCGATCCACCAGGCAGCTCGGCAGCGGCTGCGGCTGAATACTCACCGCCCCCACCACTTCACCGCGGCGCAACCGCTCTTGGGTGCGGGTTTCATCTTCCACCTGCAGATTCAGACGAATGGGGGAGTCCGCCAGCACCGGTTTCAGCGCCGGCAGCAGCCAGGTCGCCAGACTGTCGGCGTTGACCGCCAGCGACAGCAGCAGCGGCGTATCGACGCCGGTGTCGTTGCCCAGCCACTCTTCTTCCAGCAGCTCCACCTGATGCAGCAACGCCAGCAGCTTTTGCCCTTGTTCGGTCGGGCGCGGCGGCACGGTGCGGACCAGCAGCGGCTGGCCGAACAGGTTTTCCAGCTGTTTGATGCGTTGGGATACCGCCGATTGCGTGATGCAGAGTTTTTGAGCGGCGCGCTCGAAGCCGCGCTCACGGATCACCGCGTCCAGCGCTTGCAGCGTACGATAGTCTGGGCGTTTCATCGGAAAGATATCCCTTAAATTAGAATGATACCGGCACTATGCCACATTTTGCGCGCGGCGCAGGTGGAAAAATCACGCCACCAACTCGCCGCAAAGCGGGTAAAAATGCGGGATGCGGTAAATAAGTGTGATCCTGCCGGCGTGAAAAACAGCGTTTTACCCTATAATACGCACACGTTTTCGTACAGAGGCAAGGGACATATTATGACGCAGGACGAACTGAAAAAAGCGGTAGGCTGGGCGGCACTGGAATACGTAACGCCGGGCACCATCGTCGGGGTTGGCACCGGCTCGACCGCTTCCCACTTTATTGACGCGCTGGGCTCCATCAAGCACCAGATTGAAGGCGCGGTGTCCAGCTCCGACGCCTCCACCGCCAAGCTGAAAAGCCTCGGCATCCACGTATTCGACAGCAATGAAGTGGACTCGCTCGATATCTACGTGGACGGCGCGGACGAAATCAATGGCCATATGCAGATGATCAAGGGCGGCGGCGCAGCGCTGACGCGCGAGAAAATCATCGCCGCCATCGCCAAGAAATTCATCTGCATCGTCGACGCCAGCAAACAGGTAGACGTGTTGGGCAAGTTCCCGCTGCCGGTGGAAGTGATCCCGATGGCGCGTTCTTACGTGGCGCGCGAGCTGGTGAAACTGGGCGGCCTGCCGGAGTATCGCCAAAACGTGGTGACCGACAACGGCAACGTGATCCTGGACGTGCATAACCTGAGCATCACCGACGCCATCGCGCTGGAGAACAAGATCAACGGCATCGCCGGCGTGGTGACCGTTGGGCTGTTCGCCAACCGCGGCGCGGACGTGGCGCTGGTCGGCACGTCGGAAGGCGTGAAAGTGGTCAAATAAGCCGCCATGGCCTGTGGCCCGGTCATGCCGGGCCGCAAAATTTCTTCGGTTAAAATATCTTTTCTGAAAAGCGGCAAATTTGGTGACTTATGTCACATTGTGAAAACTGACTCCCCAAAGCTTCTGCCGAAAACTTTCCCTATGGCATTTTCTGCCAGAAACCGCCAGGAACGCTGCGCCTTGTCCTGCCGGGCAGGCAATCGTTTGTATTGCCGCCCGCGTTATTTTTGTTATGTTGGATGGGAGCTGTGTCGCAACAGCCGCTTCTGAAGTCTGAACATAGGGTCGGGTAAATGGCAAAAGTATCATTGGAGAAAGACAGGATTAAATTCCTGTTGGTGGAAGGGGTTCATCAGAGCACGGTAGACAATCTGCGTGCCGCCGGTTATACCAACATCGAATACCACAAGGGTGCGTTAGACACCGAATCGCTGAAGGCCTCCATCCGCGATGCGCACTTCGTCGGCATCCGATCGCGCACGCATCTGACCGAAGAGGTCTTCGCCGCCGCAGAAAAGCTGGTGGCGGTGGGCTGCTTCTGTATCGGCACCAACCAGGTTGATCTGAACGCAGCGACCAAGCGCGGTATTCCGGTCTTCAACGCCCCGTTCTCCAATACCCGATCCGTGGCCGAAATGGTGCTGGGCGAGCTGTTGTTGATGCTGCGCGGCATTCCGGCCGCCAACGCCAAGGCGCACCGCGGCGTGTGGCACAAACTGGCCGTGGGCTCTTACGAGGCGCGCGGCAAAAAATTGGGCATCATCGGCTACGGTCATATCGGCACCCAGCTGGGCATTCTGGCCGAAGGGCTGGGCATGAAGGTGTTCTTCTACGACATCGAGAACAAGCTGCCGCTGGGTAATGCGCAACAGGTGCGTCATCTGTCCGATCTGCTCAATATGAGCGACGTGGTAACGCTGCACGTGCCGGAAACGCTGGCCACCAAGAATATGATGGGTGCAGAAGAGCTGGCGCTGATGAAACCGGGCGCCATTCTGATCAACGCCTCGCGCGGCACTGTGGTGGATATCCCCGCGCTGTGCGATGCGTTGGCCAGCAATCATCTGGCGGGGGCGGCGATCGACGTCTTCCCGGAAGAACCGGCGACCAACAGCGATCCGTTCAACTCGCCGCTGTGTGAGTTCGACAACGTGCTGCTGACGCCGCACATCGGCGGCTCAACTCAGGAAGCGCAAGAGAACATCGGCGACGAAGTGGCCGGCAAACTGGCGAAGTATTCCGACAACGGGTCGACGCTGTCGGCGGTCAACTTCCCGGAAGTGTCGCTGCCGGCGCATGGCCCGAACGCCAGCCGCCTGCTGCACATTCATGAAAACCGTCCGGGCGTGCTGACGCAGATTAACCAGATCTTCGCCGAAGAGGGGGTTAACATCGCCGCGCAGTACCTGCAAACCGGGCCGGAAATCGGCTATGTGGTGATCGATATCGAAGCGGAAACCGCGCGCGCCGACGCCGCGCTGCAGCGCATGAAGGCCATCGACGGCACCATTCGCGCCCGTCTGCTGTTCTGATTCGGCGGCATGCCGCAATGAAAGAAAAAGGCCGGATTGATTCCGGCCTTTTGCTATTTGGGCTCGCGCCACGCCCAGCTGCAGAGCGGGGTGAGGATCTCCGGCAGCGGGATATCCCAATGCTCGGTCGGCAGGCTTTCCACCTGTTGGCAATCATGGGCCAGGCCGATGGGATAGGGGCCATCGCTCTGCCAGTTTTGCAGGGTGCGATCGTAAAAGCCGCCGCCCATGCCCAGACGCTGGCCGGTATGATCGAACGCCACCAGCGGTGTCAACACCACGTCCAGCTCGCCCAGCGGCAGCACCTGGCGCACATCGAGGTGCGGCTCGAGAATATTGAAGCGGTTGCGCACCAGCGGCGTTTCCGGCGCATAGCGTAGGAACAGCAAGTGCCCCGGGCTGAACGGATGCAGCACCGGCAGGTAAACCCGTTTGCCGAGCGTCCACAAACGCTCGATTAGCGGCCCGGTATCGAGTTCGCCGTCAAACGACAGGAATACCGCGATGCTGTGCGCCGCCTGAATACGGCCGTGTGCGACGAGACGTTCGGTTATCTTTTCTGCGGCAAAGCGTTGCTGGCCCGGCGTAAGTTCGCGCCGACGTTGGCGAATGAGTTGACGAATGGCTTGGCGCTGCTGCGCGAATTGGGGTTGAAAAGGCATCGTATCAGGCTTGCTCAGTGTGGCGTTCAGCACACATAAACCGCTGAGAAGGGGAATCTCCGAGATGCCGTCGCAGGCTGTAACCCTTGAACCCATGGTTCAAGGTGAACGTGCCGTCGCAATCTTAAGGCTTCTCGGCGCACCGAGCGTGCTCACCGATCGCGGAGCAACACATTCTGTTTGTACTAAATATCGGCTCAGGGGACTGGCCCGCTGGCGAACATCTCAGAGAAATTTTGTACTCGTTGCTGAAAACTGTGATTTCAACAACTTAAGTTATTCGAATTGCACATCCTGACGTTCAGAGATGCGACCTTGTTCAAGCAGCGCTTGTTCAATGGTCTGCTGCAGCATCCGTATGCGTTGTTCCATATTGGACGCATAATCACGGGTTTTCAACCGTTCTTGAGCAAGTTCGTGACAGACGTTCAATGCCGCGATGAAAACCAGTTGCTCAGTATTGGAGACTCTAGTGCGAACTTTTAGATCTTGCAACCGTTGGTTAAGATCGTCCGCCGCCATATTCAACGCATCTTGTTGTTCTGGCGGGCAATTGACTCTTAACGAGCGGCCAAAAATTTGAATATCTACCGGTTGTGCAGACATGCCACCTTCCTGCCTAAATTTCGCGCCAGCCTTGTCCGCCCTGGCCGGGCCGTCAAAGCGGGCGCCACTATATATACCTCGGTACCAAGATACAACCCCTTTTTCAGTACCTGGTTGTAATCTACTGCGGCAGACATCGCCAGTCAAAAAAGGGTTTCAAAATGCGTATTTACCGCACTTTCGTCACCCGCCGGCGCAGTGTGAGACCTGCCACATCACGATTATAACTAGCCACTGAGGTGTCGCGCTTATCTGGTATAGCGACGGACCTTGGTGGTAGCATACCACGAACTTATCCTGCCAACGATGACGAATGCGCATGTCTATACAGAATACATTTCCAAGTTACCAATCTTTGACCGTGGCCCTCAACCAACAGTCGGTGGCGTTGACCGCGGCAGAAATGCACGGCCTGATCAGCGGCCTGCTGTGCGGCGGCAGCCGTGATGCCGGCTGGCAGGCGCTGGTGCACGATCTGACCAATGAAGGCGTCGCCTTCCCGCAGGCGCTCAGCCAACCGTTGCAGCAGCTGTATGAAGCGACGCGTGAAACGCTGGAAGACGACGAATTCCTGTTCCAACTGATGCTGCCCGAAGGGGAGATCGTCAGCGTGTTCGATCGCGCCGACGCGCTGGCCGGTTGGGTCAACCACTTCCTGCTCGGTTTGGGCATGATGCAGCCGAAGCTGGCCCAGGTGAAAGACGAGGTCGGTGAAGCGATCGACGATCTGCGTAACATCGCGCAGCTGGGCTACGACGAAGACGAAGATCAGGAAGAGTTGGAACAGTCGCTGGAAGAAGTGGCGGAGTATGTGCGGGTCGCCGCCATCATGTGCTACGGCGAATTCACTCGTCACAAGCCGACGGCGCCGGAAAATATCAAACCGACGCTGCACTAAACGTTCTATCGCCCCTCCGCCGGCGGTGCGGATGGCATGATTTCAGGAGAAGGTAATGACTCAGCAGGAATTCAACAACCGCCGTCAGGCGCTGTTGGCGAAAATGGCGCCGGCCAGCGCGGCGGTTATTTTCTCTGCGCCGGAAACGACGCGCAGTGCAGATTCAGACTATCCCTACCGGCAGAACAGCGACTTTTGGTACCTGACCGGCTTCAATGAGCCGGAAGCGGTGCTGGTGCTGATCAAAAGCGACGAAACGCACAACCACAGCGTGCTGTTCAACCGGGTGCGCGACCTGACGGCGGAAATCTGGTTTGGCCGCCGTCTGGGGCAAGACGCCGCGCCGGCGAAGCTGGGCGTGGATCGCGCGCTGCCGTTCGATGAAATCAATGACCAGCTGCACCTGCTGCTGAATGGCCTGGACGTGGTCTACCACGCGCAGGGCGAATACGCCTACGCCGATCAGATCCTGTTCGGCGCGCTGGACAAGCTGCGCAAGGGATTCCGCCAGAATCTGCAGGCGCCGGCCACCGTCACCGACTGGCGGCCGTGGCTGCACGACATGCGGCTGTTCAAATCGCCGGAGGAGCTGGCGGTGATGCGCCGCGCCGGCGAGATCAGCGCGTTGGCACATACCCGCGCGATGGAAAAATGCCGTCCGGGCATGTTCGAATACCAGTTGGAAGCGGAAATTCATCATGAATTCACCCGCCTAGGCGCCCGTTACCCGTCTTACAATACCATCGTCGGCAGCGGCGAAAACGGCTGCATCCTGCACTACACCGAGAACGAGAGCCAGATGCGCGACGGCGATCTGGTGTTGATCGACGCCGGCTGCGAGTATCAGGGGTACGCCGGCGACATTACCCGCACCTTCCCGGTCAACGGCAAGTTCAGCCGGCCGCAGCGCGCAGTGTACGACATCGTGCTGGCGTCGCTGCTGCGTGCGCTGGAGCTGTTCAAACCCGGCACCAGCATCCGCGAAGTCAATGACGAAGTGGTGCGCATCATGGTGGTCGGGCTGGTGGAGCTGGGCGTATTGAAAGGTGAAGTCGACCAGTTGATCGCCGAGCAGGCCCACCGTCAGTTCTTTATGCACGGGCTGAGCCACTGGCTGGGCCTGGACGTGCACGACGTCGGCCATTATGGCACGCCGAGCCGCGATCGGCTGCTGGAGCCGGGTATGGTGCTGACCGTGGAGCCTGGGCTGTATATCGCGCCGGATGCGGACGTGCCGGCGGAATACCGCGGCATCGGCATCCGTATCGAAGACGACATCGTGATCACCGCCGACGGCAATGAAAACCTGACCGCCACCGTGGTGAAAGACGCCGATGCCATCGAAGCGTTGATGGCGGCGGCAAGGTAACGGAATGAGTGTAATTATCGTTGGCGGCGGTATGGCGGGCGCGACGCTGGCGCTGGCCATTTCGTCGCTCACTCAGGGAAGAATGGCGGTGGATCTGGTCGAGGCGACTCGGCCGGACGACCGCAGCCACCCGGGCTTTGACGCTCGCGCCATCGCGCTGGCGCAGGGCACTTGCCAACAGTTGGCGCGCATCGGCGTTTGGCCGGCGCTGCGCGATTGCGCCACGCCGATCACTCAGGTGCACGTCAGCGATCGCGGCCACGCCGGGTTTGTGAATCTGCAGGCGCAGGATTATCAGGTCGATGCGCTCGGCCAGGTGATCGAACTACACGACGCCGGGCAGCGGCTGTTCGCGCTGCTGGCGAAGGCGCCGGGCGTCACGCTGCACTGCCCCGCGCGGGTGGTGGACGTTATTCGCACCGCAGAGCGGGCGGAAGTGCTGCTGGACAATGGCCGACGCCTGGCCGGGCAGCTGCTGGTGGCGGCCGACGGCTCGCGCTCGGCGCTGGCGCAGGCCTGCAATATGCAGTGGCGGCAGGAGGACTATCCACAGTTCGCCACCATCGCCAACGTCACCACGGCGGAAGATCCGCAGGGGCGCGCCTTCGAGCGCTTTACCCGTTACGGGCCGCTGGCGCTGTTGCCGATGTCGCAGGGGCGCAGTTCGCTGGTGTGGTGCCATGCGCGCGAGGATCGCGCCCAGGTCGACGCCTGGGACGACGAGCGCTTTATCGCCGAGCTGCAACAGGCTTTCGGCTGGCGGCTGGGGCGTATCCTCAAGGCCGGCAAACGGCACAGTTACCCACTCGCTCTGCTGACTGCCGATCGCCATGTCAGCCACCGGCTGGCGTTGGTAGGCAACGCGGCGCAGACGCTGCACCCGATCGCCGGGCAGGGGTTCAACCTCGGCCTGCGCGATGTGATGTCGCTGGCGGAAGCGGTGAACAGTGGCGAAGACGCCGGCGGTTATGCGTTGCTGAGCCGCTATCAGCAGCGGCGGCAACAAGATCAGCAGGCGACGATCGGCGTGACCGACGGCTTGATCCATCTGTTCGCCAACCGTTACGGCCCGCTGGTGGTTGGCCGCAATTTGGGGCTGATGGCGATGGAGCGTTTGCCCGCAGTGCGCGACGCCTTCGCCAAGCGTACGCTGGGCTGGGTGGAACGTTAAAGACATAGTCGGGCGCGTTGGCGCGCCCAAAGCGCGGTGCGTCAAGACGTCGCGCGTTATTTAAGGAAATCGAGCAGCATGCAATCATTTGACGTGATTATCGCCGGTGGCGGTATGGTGGGGCTGGCGTTGGCCTGCGGCCTGCAGGGCAGCGGGCTGCGCGTGGCGGTGCTGGAGCAGCGACAGCCGGAGATGGCGCCGCCGTCGGAACAGCCGGCCCTGCGCGTCTCCGCCATCAATGCCGCCAGCGAGCGTTTGCTGCAGCATATCGGCGTATGGGACGACATTCTCCAGCTGCGGGCCAGCGCCTACAACGCAATGGAAGTGTGGGATCGGGACAGCTTCGGCAAAATCGCCTTCCGCGGCGACGAATGCGGCTTCAGCCATCTCGGCCACATTATCGAAAACTCGGTGATCCAGCAGGCGCTGTGGAAGCGCGCCGAAAGCCTGTCGGACATCACGCTGATCACTCCGGCCGCGCTCAAGCAGGTGGCGTGGGGCGAGAACGACGCCTTTATCACGCTGGAGGATGGCCGCATGCTGACCGCCCGGCTGGTAATCGGCGCCGACGGCGCCCAGTCGTGGCTGCGTCAGCACGCGGATATCCCGCTGACCTTCTGGGACTATCGCCACCATGCGCTGGTGGCCACCATCCGCACCGAAGAGCCGCATCAGGCGACGGCGCGGCAAATTTTCCACGGCGACGGCATTCTGGCGTTCTTGCCGTTCAGCGATGCGCATTTGAGCTCCATCGTCTGGTCGGTCGCGCCGGAAGAGGCCGAACGCCTCAAGCAGCTGGAGCCGGAACAATTCAATCGCGAACTGGCGATGGCCTTCGATATGCGTTTGGGCGCCTGCAGCCTGGAAAGCGAACGGCTGGCGTTCCCATTGACCGGCCGCTATGCGCGCAGCTTCGCCGCGCACCGCCTGGCGCTGGTGGGCGATGCGGCGCATACCGTGCATCCGCTGGCCGGGCAGGGCGTGAACCTGGGCTTTATGGACGCCGCCGAGCTGATTTCCGAACTGCGCCGCCTGCAGCGGCAGGGCAAGGATATCGGCCAGCACCTCTATCTGCGCCGCTATGAGCGCCGCCGTAAACATGGTGCGGCGGTGATGTTGGCCAGCATGCAGGGTTTCCACGAACTGTTCGACGGCAACCATCCGGCCAAAAAGCTGCTGCGCGACGTGGGGCTGCGGCTGGCGGACAGCCTGCCGGGCGTCAAACCGAAGTTGGTGCGTCAGGCGATGGGCCTGAACGATCTGCCCGAGTGGCTTGCCTGACCGCCCGCCTTCTGCGAGCCCGCATCGGGCTCGCGCTTCTCGCCTTATGCCATCGTCTTTCCTTATATAACCCTTCATTTGAAATAATCTAATTTCAGCCGCTTTTTATCATTACTTTTTCTAATTCCATGTTCGGTTATCAAAAGTCAGGATCCCATGCCCGGCCGTCGGTTTGTTATATAAGTTCGGAGTTTTGCCGCTTTAATTGTTAATTTTGTGCCTTAAAGCGCATTTTTCCAGTGAAAAACTCTGCACACTAGCCCGGCATTTTACCGCCCCGGAACGGCGATGAGCCTATTTTAACTTATGGTTAATGTGGTCGTTCGGTGATAAGTTCGAGGGAAAGGTATCGTTTGCGTCACGGCGGTTGCACGCAGTTTCCGCCCGTCCCGGCGCAGCATTTGTGTTGAGCAGTCAGTGCGCCATGGCGATCGGGCCGCGAGCCAGGCTCCGCCGCATTGCGTGGCAGCACCCTAACTTCTAGCGACCGAGTGGAAAGAGGGAAAAGATGGCAAAGCAAACCCCACTGTACGACCAGCACGTGGCGTGCGGTGCGCGCATGGTAGACTTTCACGGCTGGATGATGCCGCTGCACTACGGCTCGCAGCTCGATGAGCACCACGCGGTACGTCAGGATGCCGGCATGTTCGATGTGTCTCACATGACCATTGTGGATCTGCACGGCGCCCGCACCCGCGAGTTTCTGCGTTACCTGCTGGCGAACGACGTCGCCAAACTGACCCAACCCGGCAAAGCGCTGTATACCGGCATGCTGAATGCCTCCGGCGGCGTGATCGACGACCTGATCGTTTATTTCCTCACAGAAGACTATTTTCGCCTGGTGGTGAACTCCGCCACGCGCGACAAAGACCTGGCCTGGATCGAAGAGCACGCCGCGCCGTATGGCGTAGCGCTGACGGTGCGCGACGATCTGGCGCTGATCGCGGTGCAGGGCCCGCAGGCCAAAGAGCGCGCCGGTACCCTGTTTACCCCGGAACAAAAAAGCGCGGTCGAAGGCATGAAGCCGTTCTTCGGCGTGCAGGCCGGCGAGCTGTTCATCGCCACCACCGGTTACACCGGTGAGGCCGGCTATGAGATCGCGCTGCCGAAAGAACAGGCGGCGGATTTCTGGCAGAAATTGCTGGCCGCAGGCGTCAAGCCGGCCGGTCTGGGCGCGCGCGACACCCTGCGTCTGGAAGCGGGCATGAACCTTTACGGCCAAGAGATGGACGAAGGCGTTTCGCCGTTGGCCGCCAACATGGGCTGGACTATCGCCTGGCAGCCGGAAGATCGCCGTTTCATCGGCCGCGAAGCGCTGGAACAACAGCGCGATCAGGGCACCGAGCAACTGGTCGGCTTGATCATGACGGAAAAAGGCGTATTACGTAATGAGCTGCCGGTGCGTTTCACCGACGCGGCGGGGCAGACCCACGAAGGCGTGATCACCAGCGGCTCGTTCTCTCCGACCCTGGGCTTCAGCATCGCGCTGGCGCGCGTGCCCGCCGGCATCGGCGAGCAGGCCATCGTGCAGATCCGCAACCGTGAAATGCCGGTCAAAGTGACCAAGCCTGGTTTCGTTCGCGCCGGCAAGCCGCTGACAAATTGATTTTTATTGATTCTTCCCTAGGGATTTCGCGCTGCGGCTAGGCGGCAAGTGCGCGAGTCCTCGGGAGCTTACTGCGGTAAGTGACCGAGGTGAACGTACGCAGCCAACAACGCTGCAGTGTGAAAGACGACGGGAAATTATTTCTTCGAAGGAGTAACCGGCTATGAGCAATGTGCCAACAGAATTGAAATACGCATCCTCCCACGAGTGGGTTCGTTCAGAAGGTAACGGCGTTTACACCGTAGGCATCACCGAACACGCGCAGGAACTGCTGGGCGACATGGTGTTTGTCGACCTGCCGGAAGTGGGCCGCAAGGTCGCCGCCGGTGAAGATTGCGCCGTGGCGGAATCGGTTAAGGCGGCGTCGGACATCTACGCGCCAATCAGCGGCGAAATCGTGGCGGTGAACGCCGAGCTGGAAAGCTCCCCTGAGCTGGTGAACAGCGAACCTTACGGTGAAGGCTTCCTGTTCCAGATTAAAGCCTCAGACGAAGGCGAACTGGCGAACCTGCTGGACGCCGCGGCTTATCAGGCCTCGATCGACGAGTAATCGTGACCACGCCCCAGGCCCTTCCGGCCGGGGCGTTTTAGTTACCGCTCAAGCTATATCCCGTATCACGCAAGCATTCAGGAATTTGTAGCAATGACTCAGACACTCAGCCAACTCGAACACAGCGAAGCGTTCATCGAACGCCATATCGGCTCTTCTGCGGAACAACGCCAGGAGTTGCTGGCAGCGGTGGGCGCTCGCTCGCTCAGCGCGCTGATCCAACAGATCGTGCCGGCGGACATTCAGCTGCCGGGGCCGCCGCCGGTCGGCGACGCGGCGACCGAACATCAGGCGCTGGCTGAGCTGAAGGCGATCGCCTCGCAGAATCAGCGCTACAAATCCTATATCGGCATGGGCTACAGCGCCGTGCTGACGCCGCCGGTGATCCTGCGCAACATGCTGGAAAACCCGGGCTGGTACACCGCCTACACCCCTTATCAGCCGGAAGTGTCGCAGGGCCGTCTGGAAGCGCTACTGAACTTCCAGACCGTGACCCTCGATCTGACCGGTCTGGATCTGGCCTCCGCTTCGCTGCTGGATGAAGCCACCGCCGCCGCCGAAGCGATGGCCTTGGCCAAACGCGCCAGCAAGCTGAAAGACGCCAACCGCTTCTTCGTGGCTGACGACGTGCATCCGCAGACGCTGGACGTGGTGCGCACCCGCGCCGAAACCTTCGGCTTCGATGTCATCGTCGATAAAGCGGAAAAAGTGCTGGAGCTGGACGGCGTGTTCGGCGTGCTGCTGCAACAGGTGGGCACTACCGGTGAACTGCACGACTACAGCGCGCTGCTGGCTGAACTGAAATCGCGCAAAATCATCACCAGCGTGGCCGCCGACATCATGGCCCTGGTACTGCTGACCGCGCCGGGCAAGCAGGGCGCCGACGTGGTGTTCGGCTCCGCGCAACGCTTCGGCGTGCCGATGGGCTACGGCGGCCCACATGCCGCCTTCTTCGCCTGCCGCGACGAGTTCAAGCGCTCGATGCCGGGCCGCATCATCGGCGTTTCCCGCGATGCCGCCGGCAACACCGCGCTGCGCATGGCGATGCAGACCCGCGAGCAGCATATCCGCCGCGAGAAGGCCAACTCGAATATCTGTACCTCGCAGGTGCTGCTGGCCAACATCGCCAGCCTGTACGCGGTGTACCACGGCCCGCAAGGGCTGCAGCGCATCGCCGGGCGTATTCATCGCCTGACCGACATTCTGGCCGCCGGGCTGCAGAAGGCCGGCCTGACGCTGCGTCACAACACCTGGTTCGACACCCTGACCGTTGAAGTGAAAGACAAGGCGGCGGTGCTGGAACGCGCGCTGAGCTTCGGCATCAACCTGCGTACCGACATTCACGGCGCCGTGGGCATCACGCTGGATGAAGCCACCTCGCGTGAAGACGTGCAAACGCTGTTCGCACTGCTGGCCGGCGACAACCACGGTCTGGACATCGACGCGCTGGACGCGGCGGTGAGCAAAAACAGCCAATCGATCCCGGCCGCCATGCTGCGCCAGGAGCCGATCCTGACCCACCCGGTATTCAACCGCTATCACAGCGAAACCGAGATGATGCGTTACATGCATCGCTTGGAGCGTAAGGATCTGGCGCTGAACCAGGCGATGATCCCGCTGGGTTCTTGCACCATGAAATTGAACGCCGCGGCGGAAATGATCCCGATCACCTGGCCTGAATTCTCCGAACTGCACCCGTTCTGCCCGCCGGAGCAGGCCGCCGGTTACCAGCAGATGATCGGCCAACTGTCTCAGTGGCTGGTGCAGCTGACCGGCTATGACGCGGTGTGCATGCAGCCGAACTCCGGCGCGCAGGGCGAATACGCCGGCCTGCTGGCGATCCGCCGCTACCACGAAAGCCGCAACGAAGCGGGCCGTCACGTCTGCCTGATCCCGAGCTCGGCGCACGGCACCAACCCGGCCTCCGCCCAGATGGCGGGCATGAGCGTGGTGGTGGTCGCCTGCGACAAGAACGGCAACATCGACCTGCACGATCTGCGCGTCAAGGCGGAGCAGGCGGGCGAAGAGCTCTCTTGCATCATGGTGACCTACCCGTCGACCCACGGCGTGTATGAAGAAACCATCCGCGAAGTGTGCCAGATCGTGCATCAGTTCGGCGGTCAGGTGTATCTGGACGGCGCCAACATGAACGCCCAGGTGGGCATCACCACGCCAGGCTACATCGGCGCGGACGTTTCGCACCTCAACCTGCATAAAACCTTCTGCATCCCGCACGGCGGCGGTGGCCCGGGCATGGGCCCGATCGGCGTGAAAGCGCACCTGGCCCCGTTCGTACCGGGCCACAGCGTCGTGCAGATCGACGGTGTGACCACCCAGCAGGGCGCGGTCTCCGCGGCGCCGTTCGGCAGCGCCTCCATCCTGCCGATCAGTTGGATGTACATCCGCATGATGGGCGCGGAAGGCCTGAAGCAGGCCAGCCAGATGGCGATCCTGAACGCCAACTACATCGCTACCCGTCTGAAAGACGCGTACCCGATTCTGTATACCGGCCGCGATCACCGCGTGGCGCACGAATGCATCCTCGACATTCGTCCGCTGAAGGAAGAGACCGGCATCAGCGAAATGGACATCGCCAAACGCCTGATCGACTTCGGCTTCCACGCGCCGACCATGTCGTTCCCGGTAGCGGGCACGCTGATGGTCGAGCCGACCGAGTCGGAAAGCAAAGTGGAGCTGGATCGCTTTATCGATGCGATGCTGGCGATCCGCAGCGAGATCGATCGCGTCGCCAAAGGCGAATGGCCGTTGGAAGACAACCCGCTGGTGAATGCGCCGCACGTGCAGGCGGAGCTGGTCAACGACTGGCAGCACCCGTACAGCCGCGAGCTGGCGGTGTTCCCGGTCGCCGGTGTGCGTGAGAACAAGTACTGGCCGAGCGTCAAACGTCTGGACGACGTGTACGGCGACCGTAACCTGTTCTGCTCTTGCGTGCCGATGAGCGATTACGAATAACACGTTCGGCAAAGTTTGTGCTTGAGGGACACCGCATCATGCGGTGTCCCTTTTTATTTTATTGCGGCCTATTCTTTTCTGTACGTTCCCACGATTTGAGGAGTCATCATGCAAGCGGCAATCGTAACAGCGTTAGGGCAAGCCCCGGTTTTCGGCACCTTTGAGGAGCCTCAGGCGCAAGCCGGCGAGGTGCCGATCGACGTGCTGGCGGCCGGTATCAAACAGCTGGATCGCGCCACCGTCGCCGGCACCCATTATTCCAGCCCGAAGCAATTGCCGATCGTGCCCGGCACCGACGGCGTGGGCCGTACGGCGGACGGACAACGGGTGTACTTCGCCTCTTTCCGCCGCCCTTACGGCGCAATGGCCGAGCGCAGCGTCGCGTCATGGACGGTGCCGGTGCCGGAGGCGGTGGACGACGCCACGGCGGCGGCGCTGATCAATCCGGCCTTCGCCGCATGGCTGCCGCTGCGCTGGCGAGCGGATCTGCAGCCTGGTGAAACGGTGCTGATCATCGGCGCTACCGGCACCTCGGGCAAACTGGCGGTTGCAGCGGCGCGTCAGGCGGGGGCCGGACGCATCGTTGCCGCCGGCCGCCGCCTGAGCGTGCTGGAGGCGTTGGGTGTGGACGCCACGGTGGATCTGAGCCTGCAGGGCGAAGCGTTGACGCAGGCCTTCGCTGCGGCGGCGGGGCCGAGCGGTTATCAGGTGATTGTCGATTACATCTGGGGCCCGGCGACGGAAGCACTGCTCGCGACGCTCAATAATCACGATCTGTCGTCTTATGTCGGCGGGCGCGGCATTCGTTTGGTCAACGTCGGTTCGATGGCGGCGCCGGACATCCGGCTGCCAGCGGCGGTGCTGCGCAGCAATCAGTTGCAGATCCTCGGCAGCGGCACCGGCAACTTCCCGCCGATCCCTGAGATGCAGCGCTACGCGACCGAGATTCTGGCGCTGGCGGCGACAGGGGCGCTCACTATCGAGACGCAGGAGCACGCGCTCGAGGAGATCGCTGAGGTGTGGGATCTGAACAAGAAAAGCGACGTACGTTCGGTGATGCGCATCGCTCGCTAAGCTCCAGCCGCTAGCGGCAAGCGCAGACCAGGTGAATATCCTCCGGCTCACGGGCGAACAGCTCGGCATCCGGGCGCTCGATGAGCCGGCAACCCTGCGCCAGGTAGAAGTCTACGGTGCTTTTGTTGGGGATGGAGGAGACGTACAGCCCGGCGGCCCCTTCTTGCTCGGCCTGCCTCAGGCAGAGCTGGAACAGTTGCTTGCCTAGCCCCTGGCCGCGTTGGTGCGCGCTAACGTAAAAGAACAGCAATTGGCGCAGATCCTGCTGCGGGCCGCGCGGCTTGGTGTCCAGCGCCGCCGCCGCTACGATCTCCTTGCCGTCGAACAGCGCGAAAAACGCGCCACCGCGATCGAAACATGCCTCGTGGATTGGCGTATAGGTTTCCCGATCGTGCGGATCCCAACCGCGTACATCATAGTAGTCCGGGTAGGGCTGCAGCTTGCCGTCTTGCAGGCGATACAGGGTGTCGATAATTTCACTGCGGTCGATATCCCATAGCCGGTCAAGTTGTTGCCGTTGCAGCAGTACAGGGGCGATCATGTTCGTGATTAACTCTCAATCTGTGGCCGGTAACTTTCCGGCAAATCGATGATAAAGCCGATGCCGCGATCGTCGAGGCCCTCGGTGATGCGCAGCTGTGCGCCGATTTTGTCGGCCAGGTTGCGGGCGATGGCTAATCCCAGTCCGCTGCCGGTCTGCTGCGTGCCGGGCACGCGGTAAAAGCGTTCAAACAGGCGCGGAAGGTGCTCTTCGCTCACTCCGAGGCCGTTGTCGCGCAAAGTAATATAGCAGCCGAGCGGCGCCAGCGAGCGGATATTGGCTTCGATGCGGCTGCCGGGCGGCGCGTACTTGAGCGCGTTGTCCAGCAGATTGGTGAAGATGGCGATCAGCGCATGGCGATCGGTGCTCACCACCACGTCCTCACTGCCGTCGAGCGACAGTTCGACGTCTTTTTCCAACGCATAGGGAACGTGCTGCGCGATGCATTTGCCGATTTCGGCATAGATGTCCACCGCCTCAATTTTCAGCGGAAAATCTTCCGCCTCCAGCTTGGCCAGGTTGATCAGCTGGCGCGACAGCGACGCCGCGCGATCCAGCCCTTGCTGCATGTCGCCGATGATCTCCTGGCGTTCCTGCCGCTCCGAAACCTGAGTCAGCAGATGCAGCTGCGCCAGCACGGCGGCGATCGGCGTGCGCAGTTCGTGCGCCGCATCGGCCATAAAGCGTTTCTCGCGCTGGTTGGCGGCGTCGATGCGCGCCATCAGCTTATTGACCTCCACCACCACCGGCCGGATCTCCTGATACTGCTCGCTGACGTTGATCGGCGACAGGTTGCCCGGCTGGCGATCGGAAATGGTGCGGGCGATCTGGCGCAGCGGCCGCAGGCTGAAGTAGGCGGTAAACAGTAAGGTGATGATGATCGCCGCCAGAATGCCCAGCAGCGGTAGGGCGGTGCTCTCCGCCGGGTTGCCGAAAATGGTGGTACGGTTGTCGAAGGATTCGCCGACAATCACCCTAAACTGCTGCTTATCGCTCCAGCTACCGGCGATATGCCATTCCACGTTGGCGTAGCTGATGGTGCCGGTCAGCACCGTCGGAGGCAGATTCAGCGGTTGTTCCTGCCGGGGCGAGGCGTAAATAAGCCGATTGTCACGATCGTAAACCAAAAATAACGGGCGATAGTCTAGTTCTTCCACGGCGCCGTTTTTAATCGATTCGATATACATCTCCTCGATATCTTTGATGATGTCGATATAACGGGGATCGGCAATGTCGGTTTTGTCGAGAATATTAGCGATGCCGAGTGCGACAAGGCGCTGCTGATTATCCAAATACTTTTCTGCATCAGGGTAATAGAAGTATTTCACCCAGCCGATTAATACTCCCCACAGCAGCAATATAGCCATAACCTGAAAAACAATGGTGCGCATAAAGAAGGATTTGAAACTGATCATCCCGTTACTCTTTTTTCAGCAAATAGCCAATGCCGCGTACGGTAATGATTCTTTCTTTACCGATCTTGCGGCGTAAATTATGCATATGCACTTCCAGCGAGTTGCTTTCCACGCTGTCACCGTGGCCGAACAGCCGCTGTTCCAACACCGCTTTGCGCACCACGGTGCCGGCGCAGCGCATCAGCTCGTGCAGCAGGTGGTATTCTTTTTTCGACAGCATCAGCAGTTCGTTATCCAGCGTCACCTGATGGTTGACCGGATCGAGATACAGCGTGCCGAGGCTCCAGGTTTGCGAAGCGAAGCCGGCCATGCGCCGGTTGACCGCCTTGACGCGCGAGATGAGCTCGGGCAGTGCAAAGGGTTTGGCCAGAAAGTCGTCCGCGCCGGAATCCAGGCTGTTCACCAGGCTTTCGATGCGGTCACGGGCGGTCAGGATGATGATCGGGATATTTTGCCCGGCGGCGCGCCAGGCGATCAGTTTCTGCAGACCGTCGCCGTCCGGCAGCGTGAGATCCAACAGCATCAAGTCGAACCCGCCGGGTGAAAGTTTATTTTCCGCGTCCGCGAGCAGGCGCACCCAGCACAAATTAAAGCCGGTTAGCTCCAATGCGCGGCACAGCGCCTTGCCTAATTGCAGGTCGTCTTCCACCAACAGTATGTTCACGTTTATTCCGCTGAGATCCTTGAGTCGCGATTATCTAACTATAACCCTGACGGGAAGACAACGGGGAAACCCGCTTTGCCTGCGCGTTCTTAAGCAAACCTTAATCTGGCTTTAATCTCGCGTTAAGGGAGCGCGAGGGAATTTCAGTTATTTTTGTCGCCATTCGATATCACCACAGAGAGGGCGACAATGCGCACTGACGGTTACCCGAGCGCGGGCGCTTCGCGGCGGCTGATGGATTCAGGCTTGGCGATGCTGCTCATTCTGTTGATGCTGTCGTTTCGCGGCGATGTGCACAGCCCTGCTCACAAAGGCCTGCATGCTTCCGCTTTGCAGCGGGGCCATCAGGTGGCGGTAACGGACGCCTCCGGCTGCGCGAAATACCGGATTAAAAAGCTGCTGCGCCGCCTGGCTCAGCTCTGAAGCGTTTTCTAGAGCGCCGCTCTATACTCTGACGGGCAAACGGGGTGCCTGTGTGCAGGCCGTTATTTTTATATCGCCAACCAGAGAAAAAAATACGATGACGAAAGTGGCATTGGTGACTGGCGCAAGCCGGGGAATTGGCCGCGCGACCGCCTTGTTGTTGGCCCGGCAGGGCTATGCGGTGGGCGTGAATTACCTGCGCGACGAAAGTGCGGCACGGCAGGTGGTGACGGAGATCGAGGCGCAGGGCGGCAAGGCGCTGGCATTGCAGGCCGACGTGGCCGACGAAGCGCAGGTGATGGCGATGTTCGGCGCACTGGATGCCGGGCTGGGCACGCTCAGCGCGCTGGTCAACAACGCCGGCATTCTGTTCCAGCAGGCGAACATTGAACAACTGACCGCCGAGCGCATCAATCAGGTGCTGAGCACCAACGTTACCGGTTACTTCCTGTGTTGCCGCGAGGCGGTGAAGCGCATGGCGCTGCGCCATGGCGGGCAGGGCGGCGCTATCGTCAATGTGTCCTCCGCCGCTTCCCGTTTAGGCGCGCCGGGGGAATATGTGGATTATGCCGCCTCGAAAGGCGCCGTCGATACGCTGACCATCGGGTTATCGCGGGAAGTGGCGGCGCAGGGCATTCGCGTCAACGGCGTGCGGCCCGGTTTCATTTATACCGAGATGCACGCCAGCGGCGGCGAGCCCGGCCGGGTGGATCGCGTGAAGGACAGTTTGCCGATGCAGCGCGGCGGCCATCCGCAGGAAGTGGCGGAGGCGATCGCCTGGTTGCTGTCCGACGCCGCGTCTTACGTGACCGGCACTTTTATCGAGGCTGCAGGCGGGCGTTGAACGCATCCGGAGGGTTTTGGCATCTCTCCGGAGGCGATGTGCTTTGGTTAAATAACAACCAAAATGTGGTTGCAAAAATGTATGTTTATTTTGAATGGAATCAGAATAAAAATCACAGTAACCAACGCAAACACCGTGTCAGCGTTGAGATTGCGCAGCGAGTTTTTCTGGATCCCAACCATTTGGCTGTGCTGGAAAGATCGAGGGCGGAGAAGAACCTTGGCAAACGATCGGTATGGTCGGCTCCTGTTTGCTGCTGCTGGTGGCGCATACGACGATCGAAACGGATGTCGATGGCGATACGATAGAGATCGTGCGCATCATTTCAGCACGCAAGGCCGATGCCAAACAGAGGGGAATATATGAAGCGCAAAAATTCCGCCAAAAATCTGGCTCATAGCGTACTCCCTCCGTTGACGGAGGAGCAGAAAGCACAACTTGCTTCGCTGAGCGCGTTGCCGGACGAGGATATCGATTACGCCGATGCGCCGGCGCTGGGGGAGGAAACGTGGCAGACTGCGGTGCAGGGGCGTTTTTATAAACCGATGAAAGTATCGAAAACCATCCGCATCGATGCGGATGTGCTGGCCTGGCTTCAGCGGCCAGGCAAAGGCTATCAGAAACGCCTGAATGCCGTTCTGCGTGAAGCGATGTTGAAAGAGCATGAGCACGAGGAATAATGTGTGTCAGGCGGCTAACAATCCGGTGAGGCTCTCGCCGGATTTTTTTTGCCGTTTTTTCAGGTAATGCCTCTCAACCTCGACTGTCTATTGGCGGCGTTCGGTCAAAACCACAAAAACGGTCATTAACGGTCATGTTGCGGAACGTGGAATTGTGACCGTTTACCGTTTCTCTGCTGTGCGCCTCAGGCATTCGTTCATCATAACTGTCTGTTACTCCACACTTTCGTAATTATTCATTTCAATTCCTTCCCGATTTTTTTGACAACTATCACAGCGCCATCGTTGACCGATCGCGGGGCGAGGCGCTTTGCGTCTGCGCGCAAAACGCGGCGCAGCAAATCGATATCGTAATCATCGTTGTGGAGGAGAAAAGAAACATGCTGCCTGTAGAACGTCATCGCTTTATCACCGAAGTCTTGAGCCAGCGCGGCCGCGTGATGGTGCAGGAGGTGGCGCAGCTGTGCCACATCTCTATCGAGACGGCGCGGCGTGATCTGGCCCTGCTTGAACGGCGCGGCCTGCTGCTGCGCAGCCACGGCGGCGCGGTGTTCGTCGAGCCGCCGGCGGTGGAAAAAACCTATGTGCCCACCGAGATTGACCAGGGCGAATCGTTCCGCCAACGCAGCAACGAAGCGCCGGAGCAGAAGACGCGCATCGCCAAACGCGCGCTGGAATTTATCGCGCCGGGGGATTGCCTGCTGCTGGACAGCAGCTCCACCAGCTGGTTTTTGGCGCGCCAGCTGCCGGATATCTCACTGGTGGTGCTGACCAACTCGCTGCACATCATCCAGACGCTGGCCTGCAAAGCCAACGTGCGCACCATCGGCCTGGGGGGCGAGTATTCCGCCAAGTACGAGGATTTTATCGGCGTGCTGGCGGAGCAGATGCTGAAAGAGTTCGTGATCAACAAGCTGTTCTTCTCCTGCCACGGCATCTGCCAGGACGGTGGCATCCGCGAGAGCAATGAGCACCATGCGCGGCTGAAGCAGCAGATGCTGTTGGCGTCGGAGCGCAAGTTCCTGCTGGTGGACAGCAACAAGTTCGGCCGCCGCTCGTTCGCGCGCATCTGCCACTACCGGGAGATAGATACCTTAATCACCGATCGGCTCAGCGACGACGAGTTTCGCCAGGAACTGGCCTGGAACAACGTCGACGTGATCGAAGTTTCACCCGCCGCGAAAAGGGCGGCGCGATAACAACAACGAAAACCCTTTATTACAGCCAACACTTGTGGAGAGAGAACAATGAAAAAATCCGTACTGGTCGGTCTGTTTGCCTCGCTGCTGCTGTCGCTATCCGCGCAGGCGGCGGACAAGCTGAAAATGGGCGTGGTGGTGAAAATCGGCGGCATTCCCTGGTTCAACGCCATGGAGGCCGGTATCAAAAGCGAGAGCGCCAAACGCGGCATCGACGCCTGGATGGTTGGGCCGACGGCGGCGGATCCGGCGCTGCAGGTGCGTGCCATCGAAGATCTGATCGCGCAGAAGGTGGATATTATCGGCGTGGTGCCGAATGACGCCCGGGTGCTGGAACCGGTGCTCAAGCGCGCGCAGGAGGCGGGCATCAAGGTGATCGTGCACGAGTCCCCCGGCCAGAAGTACGCCGATTGGGATTTTGAGTTGGTGGACGCCTCGCAGCATGGGGTCAACCACATGAAAGCGTTGGCCGCCTGCATGAAAGAGCAGGGTAAGTATGCGGTGTATGTCGGCAGCCTGACGGTGCCGCTGCACATCACCTGGTCGGACTCGGCCATCAACTACCAGAAGCAACACTACCCGAACATGCAACTGGTGGGCGACAAGTTTGGCGTGGGGGAATCGCTGGATGACAGCGTGCGCACCACCAACGACCTGATGGCTAAATATCCCGATCTGAAAGGCGTGCTGGCGTTCGGTTCGCAGGGGCCGATCGGCGCCGGGCGCGCAGTGCTCAACCGCGGCAAAAGCAACGATATCTGCGTCATCGGGCCGTTCAGCCCGGGCCAGGGCGCTTCGCTGGTCAATCGCGGCGCCATCAAGGGCGGTTACATCTGGAATCCGATGGTGGCCGGCGAAGTGTTCGTGCGCATCGCCGATATGATGCACAAGGGGGAGAAGATCACCGACGGCATGACCATTGAAGGCATGGGCAAGGTGCAGGTGGATGCGCAGCAGCACACCATTCTCGGCAACGCCACCGAAAGCCTGGATAAGCAAAACCTGCCGAAACTGGTGAAGATGGGGCTGTGATCATGGCGATTTCCGGCAATACGGCAACGCAGGGCGCGCCGCTGATCGCGCTGCAACAGCTGTCGATGACCTTTGGCGGGCAGCGTGCGCTGAACGAGATTTCACTGGCGTTGATGCCGGGAGAAGTGCACTGCCTGGCCGGCACCAACGGCTGTGGCAAGAGCACGCTGATCAAAGCGATCGCCGGCGTCTATCAACCGGACGACGGCAGCCGCATCATCATCGATGGGCAAACCTTCGGCCGGCTGTCGCCGGATCAGGCGCGCGCTTTCGGCATTCAGGTGATTTACCAGGATCTGTCGCTGTTTCCCAATCTGACGGTGGCGGAAAACATCGCCTTCGAACACAACCTGCGCGGGTTGTTGGGTTGGCACCGCCCGGCGCGGCTGCGGCGCGCCGCCGAGCGCCAGCTGCAATCGCTGAGTTTCAATCTGGATCTCGACAAACGGGTGGCGGAGCTGCCGATCGCGCAGCGCCAGCAGGTGGCGATCTGCCGTGCGCTGGTGGCGGAGGCGCGGCTGGTGATCATGGACGAACCGACCGCTTCGCTGACCCGCACCGAGGTTAACCAACTGCTGCGCACGGTGGACTATCTGAAAGCGCAGGGCATCTGCGTGGTGTTCGTCAGCCACCGGCTGGACGAGGTGCTGGAGATCTCGGATCGTGTCACGGTGATCCGCGACGGCAACAAAGTCGGCACCTGGCCGGCGGCGGAGATCACCGGCGATCGTCTGACCGAGCTGATGACCGGTCTGAAGCTGGATTATCGCCTGAAAGCGCCCAGCCTGAATAAGGATCGGGTGATGCTGGAGGCGGATCGCCTGAGCCGCGCCGGCCAGTATCAGGACGTGTGCTTCCGGCTGCACCAGGGGGAGGTGCTCGGTCTGTGCGGGCTGCTCGGCTCCGGGCGCACCGAGCTGGCACTGAGCCTGTTCGGCATGACCCGGCCGGACAGCGGCAAACTCTACCTCGACAGCAAACCGGTGCGCTTTCGCGGCCATGAGGACGCGATCAAGGCCGGCATCGGTTACGTTTCGGAGGATCGCCTGACGCTGGGGTTGGTGCAGCAACAGTCGGTAGCGGACAACGCGGTGCTGACCATTCTCGATAAGCTGCGCGGGCGTTTTCGCCTGATCGACGACTACCGCAAGAATCGCATCGTGGCGGAGTGGATCGCCAAACTCGGCGTGCGGGTGGCGGATCCGGATCAGGCGGTCTCGACGTTGTCCGGCGGCAATCAGCAAAAGATCGTGCTGGCCAAGTGGGTGCTGACCCAGCCGCGGATCCTGATCCTCGATTCGCCGACCGTCGGCGTCGACGTCGGCGCGAAGGCCAGCATCTACCAACTGATCCATCTGCTGGCGCAGGAGGGGATCGCGATTCTGCTGATCTCCGACGAGGTGCCGGAGGTGTATTACAACTGCGATCGGGTGCTGCACTTCAGCGGCGGCAGCGTGATCGGCGAATACCTGCCGGAGCAGGTGAGCCAGCAACGGCTGGCGGAGGCGATCAATGCGTAGATTCAGCCTGAAACCGCGCGGCAACGAAGGCTACCTGGCCTGGGTGCTGCTGCTGACGATCATCGTCTTTTCGCTGCTCAGCGACCAGTTTTTGACGGTGCAGAACCTGCTCGATCTCAGCGAAAGCTACGCGGTAAGCGGCATTTTCGCCCTCGGCCTGTTCGTGGTGCTGGTGACCGGCGGTATCGATATCTCCTTCGCCGCGGTGGCCTCGGTGGTGCAGTACCTGATCGCCACGCTGGCCACCCACTACGGGCTGGCCAGCCCGACAGGCAGCATCCTGCTGGCGTTGGCGATCGGCGCCGCGCTGGGCATGGTCAACGCGCTGTTGATCTACTGCCTGCGCATCGTCTCGATCATCGTCACCATCAGCATGCAGGCGCTGTTGTTCGGCATGCTGATGTGGCTGACCAACGGCCGCAGCCTGTACGCGCTGCCGGACTGGTGGACGCTGCCGCGCAGCGTGCTGCCGTTCCAACTGGGCGAGCAAAGCTATCAGCTCGGCTTGCCGACGCTGGTGATGCTGGCGGTGGCGCTGCTGACCTGGCTGCTGCTGAACAAGACCCACCTCGGGCGCCAGCTGTTCGCCGTCGGTGGCGATGCGGAATCGGCGCGGCGCATCGGCATCCGCGTCGGCCTGCTGCACCTGTTCGCCTATGGCTATTTGGGCGCGATGGCGGCGATCGGCGGCCTGGTGCAGGTGTACCGCATGGGGGAAGTGGTGCCCAACGCGCTGGTGGGCGGCGAGCTGGACGTGCTGGCGGCAGCGGTGTTGGGCGGCGCCAGCCTGAACGGCGGCAAGGGCAGCGTGGTCGGCACGCTGATGGGCGTGTTCCTGATCGGCGTGCTGAAAAACGGCCTCAACCTGATCGGCGTGTCCAGCTATTTCATGAACGTGGCGATCGGTCTGGTGATCGTCGCGGCGATCACCGTCACCCACTACAAGAAACGCAAAGAAACCGACGTCGGTTTCGCCTGAGGAGCGCCTGATGGGCAATAACCTGAAATTTCGTCCGGACGGCGCCGCCGTCGGTCTGATGGCATTGCTGCTGGCGGTGGTGCTGGCCTTCAGCCTGCTGATGCCGGGGCGCTTCTTCAGCGGCGCCACCTTCACCAGCGTGGCGTTCCAGCTGCCGGAACTGGGCCTGTTGACTCTGGCGATGTTCATTCCGATCCTCAGCGGCGGTCTGAACCTGTGCATTATCGCCTGCGCCAACCTGACCAGCCTGCTGATGGCCTGGCTGTTTATCCGCTATCTGCCGGCGGGCGCCGGGCTGGGGATGCAGGCGCTGTGGCTGGCGTTGGCGCTGGCGGCGGCGATGCTGCTGGCCGGGCTTATCGGCGCGGCGACCGGCGCGCTGGTGGCCTACGTCGGCGCGCATCCGATTCTGGTGACGCTGGCCACCATGACCACGGTCAACGGCATCGGCATTTACCTGACGCGCGGTGCGGCGCTGAGCGGCATGCCGGAGATCGTGCGGTTTATCGGCGCCGAGAGCGTGCTGGGCGTGCCGGTGCCGCTCTTGATCTTCCTGACGGTCGCCGCGCTGCTGGCGCTGTTTTTGCAGAAAACCCGGCTCGGCAAGTGTATCTACATGAGCGGCAGCAACATCAACGCTACCCACTTCAGCGGCGTGAATACCCACCGGGTACTGATCGCCATTTACACCCTCTCCAGCCTGCTGTGCGTGATCGCCGGGCTGGTGATGATGGCGCGCTTCAACTCGGCGCGCATGGGCTACGGCGACTCTTACCTGCTGCTGACGGTGCTGGCGATCATTCTGGGGGGCACCGATCCGTTCGGCGGCTTCGGCCGGGTCAGCGGCGTGGTGTTGGCGCTGGTGGTGCTGCAGGTGATCGCCACCGGTTTGAACCTGATGAACGTCAGCCCGCACTTCAGTCTGGCGATGTGGGGCGCGGTGCTGATCGCGGTGCTGGCGCTGAAGTTTTTCCGCCATCGCTATCGGCAGCGGCGGGCGATGCGCCGCAGCGCGGCACAGGCCAGAACCGCGGCGGGCCACTGATCTTTTTTCCCTTTTGCGCAGGATAACGCTAATGAAATACCAGATTTCACCTTCACTGATGTGCATGAACCTGATGGATATTCGGCAGCAATTGGCGGTGCTGAACCGCCGCGCCGATATGTTGCACATCGACATCATGGACGGGCACTACGTTAAAAACATCACGCTGTCGCCGTTCTTTATCGAACAGATCCGGCCGCACACCTCGTTGCTGCTGGACGTGCATCTGATGGTGGAGAATCCGACCGATTTTATCGACCCTATCGCCCGCGCCGGCGCGGATTTTATCTGTCCGCACGCCGAAACCATCAACCGCGACGCGTTCCGGGTAATTAACCAAATCCGCGCGCTGGGCAAAAAAGTGGGGGTGGTGCTGAACCCGGCCACGCCGGTGGAGTTTATCCGCCACTATATTCATCTGCTGGATAAAGTCACCGTGATGACCGTCGATCCGGGCTATGCCGGGCAGCCGTTCATTCCTGAAATGCTGGAAAAGATCCGCCAATTGCGCGATCTGAAACGCCAACAGGATCTGAACTATCTGATCGAAATAGATGGATCCTGCAACCAGCGCACCTACCGCGATCTGATGGGCGCCGGTGCGGAAGTGTTGATCGTCGGCAGTTCCGGGCTGTTCAACCTCGATCCGGATCTGGAAACGGCGTGGGAAAAGATGCTGGATCAGATGCGGCAAGCGGCCTGAGGCGGGGGATATGATGCGGCATTTTCTTGGCGTTGACGTCGGCGGCACCAATACCCGCCTGCTGTTGATGGATGATGAAGGCGAGTTCAGCGGTTACCGCAAGATAGCGACCGCCGATTGGGCGCAACAGGCCGATCCGCTGGCGGCGTTGGGCGATCTTATCGCCCGGCATTGCGAGGATCGTCAGGTGGTGCAGGTGATGCTGGGGCTGCCGGGGATCCTCAGCCGCGATCGTTCTCGGGTGTTGTCGTTGCCGTTTATCCCGGCGCTGGATGCCCAGCCGGTGGCGGCGTTATTGAGCGAACGGCTGGCGCTGCCGGTGCGAATGGACAAGGACGTCAACCACCTGTTGTGGTGGGATCTGCAGCAGCTGCCGGCGCTGCCGCAGGTGGCAGTGGGGCTGTATCTGGGCACCGGCATGGGCAACAGCCTGTGGCTGAACGGTGATTTTTACCACGGGGCGCACGGCGCCGCCGGCGAGCTGGGGCACATTCCCTGGCCAGGCCATCAGGGTGAATGCCCGTGCGGCAAACGAGGCTGCGTCGAGAGCCTGACCTCCGGCCACTGGCTGACCGGCTGGGCGCGCGCCAACGCGCCGCAAACGCCGTTCGAGCGGCTGTTCGAATGCCACGGCGATCATCCGGATCTGCGCCGCTTCGTCGATCGATTGGCGCAGACCATCGCCATCGAAATGAACGTGCTCGATCCAGAGCGGCTGATCCTGGGCGGCGGCGTGATCGCCATGAGCGGTTTTCCGTTGGCGCAGCTGGAGCAAGAGATCCGCCGCCATTTGCGCGGGCCGCAGCCGGCACAGGGGCTGACGATCTCCGTCAGCCGCCTCAGCGATGAAACCGGCAGCAAAGGCGCCTGTCTGGCCGCCCGGCGCCACCTCCAATTGAGCAGGGAGTATCAGCAATGAAAGGCAAAGTTTGCGTGTTCGGTTCGTTCAACCTGGATATCGTCGCCGGCATGGCGCGCTTTCCGCAGCCCGGCGAATCGCTGATTGCTCGCAACAGCATGATGGGGGCGGGCGGCAAGGGCGCCAATCAGGCCACCGCCGCGCTGCGCGCCGGGGCGCGGGTGCATTATATCGGCAAGGTGGGGCGCGACGACTTCGGCACCTTCGCCCGGCGTCATCTCGCCGCCGCTGGCTTCGATGCGGTGACGCTGTTCTCGACCGGCGATTGCCCGACCGGCAATGCGCTTATCTACGTTGCCGGCGAGGATGCGGAGAACATGATCGCCGTCGATCCCGGCGCCAATCTGACGGTCAGCGACGATGAGGTGCGCCAGTGCCGGCCGGCGATTGCCGCGGCGGATATTCTGCTGACCCAGCTGGAGAACAACCTGCCGGCGATCGAGCAGGTGATCGCTATCGCCCGTGAGGCGCGGACGTTCATCATTCTTAACCCGGCGCCGTTTCAGCCGGTGCCGGACAGCCTGCTGGCGCAGGTCGATCTGCTGACGCCCAACGCCACCGAATGCACGTTGCTGACCGGCGTGCCGGTGCGGGATGAGGCTTCAGCGCGGCAGGCGGCGCAGGTGCTGCACGCCAAGGGCATTCGCTTGCTGATCGTGACGCTGGGCACGCAGGGGGCGTTGTTCTCGGACGGGGAGCGCAGCGAGCTGATCCCGGCGTTTCCGGCACAGCCGAAAGACACTACCGGCGCGGGCGATGCGTTTAACGGCGCCCTGGCGGCGCAGTTGGCGAATCAGGTGCCGTTAGCCGAGGCGGTGCGCTTCGCCGCCGCCTATGCGGCGGTCTGCGTGGAGCGAGCAGGAGCGGCGGTGTCGATGCCGAGCTATGACGAGGCGCTGGCGCGCCAACGGGTGTGCGCGTGACGGCGACGGGCTGCGGCGCAGAGGCGGCAGCCCGGTCCCCTTACTTCAACCAGCCTTTGCGCTGCGCATCCCGCAGATGTTGCTCCATGTGGTGCCACAGCTCGGGGTGCACGTCAGCGATCGATGCATTGCGCGCCAGCACCTGCTCCAGGCTGATGCCGTTTTCTACCCAGCTCTGGCCTTCGTTGTGCAGGTTCATCAGCATCGGCATGGTGCGATCCAGCAGTAAGGCAAAGCGCGCATCGGCGCTTTCGCCGTCTTCATATTCCTGCCATAAAGCGGTGAAATACTCGCGCTGAGCCTCCGGCAACATGCCGAACAGACGGTGTGCCGCCGCCACTTCCTGATCGTGGATCGCCGCGCGGGCCGCCAGATCGTAGACCAGCACGTCGCCGGCGTCGATTTCCACGATGTCATGCAGCAGCGCCATCTGGATCACGCGCTGAATGTCTACGTCATTACCGGCGTAGGGTGCCAGACTCATGGCGGCGATGGCGAAATGCCAGCTGTGTTCGGCGGAGTTTTCCTGGCGCTGGGTGCCCAGTACCTTGGTGCGGCGTTGTACGCCTTTCAACTTATCGATTTCCATCAGGAACTGGATGACCTGGGTCATTGAACCGAAATCTAACGCGGGTACAGCGGATGACATGGTGTAAACCTCAAGGTGGGTGGGTTGAAGCCTGACGATTGTAGACCAGCGGGCGGGGGATTTCGATGGTTACACGCGTTCACATTTTTATTTTAGCGTACACGTGTACACTGGAATTATTCTCAGTTAAGCTGCTTTGCGTTAATTTCGCACAAAGCAGGGCATTTTGAGGGGTTGCGCGTTATGGGGAAAACGGACGTAGTGAAAACCGGGGCCGATAAGATCGTCGCCGCGGCTTATCCGTGGGCGGAAGAGATCGCCAACAGCATCAGCCACGGCATCGGGCTGGTGTTCGGTATTGTCGGCCTGGTGTTGCTGCTGGTGCAGGCGGTGAATACCGGCGCCGATGCGACGGCCATCACCAGTTATAGCCTGTATGGCGGCAGCATGATCCTGCTGTTTCTCGCTTCTACGCTGTACCATGCGATTCCGCATCAAAAGGCCAAGCATTGGCTGAAAAAATTTGACCACTGCGCCATTTATCTCCTGATTGCCGGCACTTACACCCCGTTCTTGCTGGTAGGGCTGGATTCGCCGCTGGCGAAGGGCCTGATGGCGGTAATCTGGGGGTTGGCGCTGCTTGGCGTACTGTTCAAGCTGGCCTTCGCCCACCGTTTTGAAGCGTTGTCGCTGGTGACCTACCTGACGATGGGCTGGCTGTCGCTGATCGTGATTTATCAGCTGGTTACGCGGCTGGAGGCCGGCGGCGTCACGCTGCTGGCGATCGGCGGAGTGGTCTACACCCTGGGCGTGATTTTCTACGCCTCCAAGCGCATTCGCTTTGGCCACGCCATCTGGCACGGCTTCGTGCTCGGCGGCAGCGCCTGCCACTTCATGGCGATCTACCTGTACGTCTAAGCGTTGCCGCTACATCTGAATGCGTATTGAACAGGCGCCTCTTTTGTTTTAAAAAAGAGGCGCTTGCTTCTTTCGGGTATCCAGCAAGCCCGTTCTTTCATTTCTGAGCCCGCATACTCTTTCTCTAACCTGTTCAGGACTCATTACGATGATCGTTCGCTTATCCAAAGCGCTGCTGGTCTGCGCTATCGCCTTGTTTGCTTCGCTGGTGGCCTTCGGTAACCTCACCGACTACGGCTCCAATTTCGCCTTCGTGCGCCACGTCTTTATGATGGACACTCTTTTCCCCGACGCCACTATCGGCTACCGCTCGATACAGACGCCGTGGCTGCATCACGCCGGCTATATTTTCATCATTGCGCTGGAGAGTCTGACCGCGCTGCTGTGTTGGATTGGCGGCCTGCGCCTGCTGGGCGGCCTGAAACTGCCTGCCAAAGCTTTCAACGGCCGAAAACAATGGGCGGTAGCGGGCCTGACGCTGGGCTTCCTTACCTGGCAGGTCGGTTTTATGTCGATTGGGGGGGAGTGGTTCGGCATGTGGATGTCGCAGCAATGGAACGGTGTGCCGAGCGCGTTTCGCTTCTTCGTCACCATCATCCTGGTGCTGATCTACCTGGTGCAGCGCGATGGGGAGTTGGACGAGTAGTTAAGACGGCCGCAGGCAGGGCACCTGCGGCCGGCGGGTTATTTCTCTTCGGCCAGCGAGTAGGGCAACGGTTTGATCGCCAGCTGGCTGGCGGCATCGTCGCGTACCCGCAGCTTGCTGTCGGCATCCAGATCGTTGTTCATCACCACCTGCACCCACAGCGTGCCGTCGGCCAACTGACTCGACGCCAGTACGGTGCCGGTGCGGCGCCAGTTTTCCCCCAGCTGCAGCTCCAGATCTTCCGCCGCCTGCGGGGCGCGGGCGGCTTTACCTTCCAGCCAGTAGAGCGCACGCTTATTGGCGCCGCGGAACTTGGCGCGCGCCACCATCTCCTGACCGGTATAGCAGCCCTTGCTGAAGCTGATGCCTTCCAGCGCCTGGAGGTTGGTGGCCTGTGGGATCAGCTGCGCGCTGTTGGCGGCGTCGATAACCGGATAACCGGCCTCGATCTCCAGCGCCAGCCACTGGCCGCTGTCATTCAGCTCCGCCTGATCGTGCAGTTTGCCGATCAGCTGTTCGGCAACGGCGGGGCGAGTCACCAGCAGAAAACGCTCCGCCGGCGCATTGAAGTGCAGCAGCGTGGTCTCGCCTTCCTGCACCACCGGGTGCTCGGCGCTCGGCAGCGTGGCGAACAGGCCCGCCAGCGCGGCGCGCGCCTGGAAACCGGCGACGCCCAGCAACACCGCGTCATTGTCGGCGGCGATGGTGACTTTGGAGAACACCGCATATTTTTTGATTTCAGCCAGCTGGCTGTCCAGCACGCTGCGGCGCTCCAGATAGGCGAAGCCTTCGCCACGGCGGAACAGACGCAGGTTGCTCCACATTTTGCCCTTGGCGTCGCAGTGGGCGCACAGCACGTGTTGATCGGCCGCCAGCGCGTCGATGTCCGCCGTCACCTGGCCCTGAAGATATTTCACCGTGTCCGGCCCGTTCAGCGTCACCAGCGCCCAATCTTCCAGCGAGATCAGCGTCAGGGGAAGATGGGTGGAAGCGGAGGGCTGACGGGGTGGGAATGGAATGTTATGCGCCATAGTAAGTTCCTGCTCAACGTTTAGCTTACCTGAAGGGTATTGAACCCATGGTAAAAGAGGCGGCGGGCTTTGCAAACTGTTATTCGCGCCGCGGTGCCGGGGGGCGCTTTTTTTGGCATTTTGCGCTTTATTGCGTTTTCCACCTCCAAGCGGCTTCCCGGCGTGTATGTCAAATTGTTACTCTATAGGCTTGCGGCCAGGGCGCCCTTGCAGACAGATCCCCCGGCTGATGGAATTATATTGCGACGGCGTTGCCATACAGTGTGTCATTTGAACCCTGCGCTGGCGCTGCCGCGCTGAAAAGAGGTGAGTCATAACAACATGGATATTAACAACAAAGCACGTATTCACTGGGCTTGCCGCCGTGGCATGCGCGAGCTGGACATCTCCATCATGCCGTTCTTCGAATACGAATACGACAGCCTGAATGACGCGGACAAGGCGTTGTTCATCCGCCTGCTGGAGTGCGACGATCCCGATTTGTTCAACTGGCTGATGAATCATGGCGCGCCGCAGGACAGCGAGCTGCAAAGAATGGTGACCCTGATCCAAACGCGAAATAAAGACCGTGGCCCAGTGGCGATGTGATATCCGCATTTCCTGGCGCACCCAGCTGTTTTCCCTGTTGACCCACGGGGTTCTGATCCTGCTGATCCTGATTTCGCCCTGGCCGGAAGGCTTTGGCCCGCTCTGGCTGGTGCTGCTGACGCTGGTGGTGTTTCAGTGCATTCGCAGCCAGAAGCGCATCGCGGCGGTGCAGGGTGAACTGCGGCTGCTGGCCGACCGGCGCTTCAGCTGGCACGGCCGCGAATGGCAGCTGGCGAAAAAACCCTGGATGCCGGGCTACGGCATGCTGTTGACGCTGCAGCCGATGGAGGGCAAAAAGCGCCGCCGGCTGTGGCTGGCTTCCGACTGCATGGGTAAGGAGGAGTGGCGCCATCTGCGGCAGCTGTTGCTGTATCCTCCGGCGGGTGACGGCGAGGAGCACTGATGAAACCCGTACTCTGGTTGGTGGAAGATGAACCCAGCATTGCCGATACGCTGGTTTACACGCTGGAGAGCGAAGGCTTCGAGGTGCGCTGGTTCGAACGCGCAGAGCCGGCGTTGCAGGCGCTGGCGCAGGGCGCGCCCGCGCTCGCTATCCTCGATGTCGGTTTGCCGGATATCAACGGCTTTGAATTGTGCCGCCGCCTGCTGGCTCAGGCGGCCGATCTGCCGATTCTGTTTCTTACCGCCCGCAGTGATGAAGTGGATCGCCTGATCGGGCTGGAGATCGGTGCCGATGACTATGTTGCCAAACCGTTCTCCCCTCGCGAGGTCAGCGCCCGGGTGCGTACCATTTTGCGCCGCCTGCATAAGCAGCAGCGCCTGCACCAGAGCGCGCTCTACCATTTCGGCGCTTTCGTCCTCGACGAAGACGCCGCCATCATCTGCTATCACCAGCGGCCGCTGCCGCTGACCCGTTACGAATACCTGCTGCTGAAAACTCTGCTGTTGGCACCCGGACGGGTGTTCTCGCGGCAGCAACTGATGGAAAGCGTCTGGGCGCAGGCGGAAGAAAGCCTGGATCGCACCGTCGATACCCACATCAAAACGCTGCGTGCCAAGCTGCGTGCGGTTGAGCCGGGTGAACCGCCGATCCACACCCACCGGGGATTGGGCTACAGCGTGAGCCGCCAGCCATGAAAATTGGCCTGCGTCTGCTGCTGGGATATTTTCTGATCGTGGCGGTGGCCGGGTATTTCGTGCTGAGCATTTTCGTCCAGGAAGTTAAGCCCGGCGTGCGGCGCGCTACCGAAGGCACGCTGGTGGACACCGCCAACCTGCTGGCGCAGATCGCCCGTCAGGACATGCAGCGCGGCGATGCGGCGCATGGCCAACTGGCGCAGGCGTTTATGCAGCTGAATCAGCGGCCGATCGGCGCCAACATTTCCGGCATCCGCAAGGATCGCAGTGAATACCACGTCTATCTTACCGATGCGCGGGGCAGGGTCATCTTCGATTCCGCCGGTCGCGCGCTGGGGCAGGATTATTCGCGCTGGAATGACGTTTATCGAACGCTGCGCGGCCAGTACGGCGCCCGCAGCACCCGCAGCGATCCGCAGGATGAAAACAGTTCGGTGATGTATGTGGCCGCGCCGGTGATAGAACAAGGGCGCATTATCGGTGTGCTCACCGTGGGCAAACCCAACAGCACCATGGCGCCGGTGATCAAACGCAGCGAACGGCGCATTCTGTGGGCCGGTGCATTGCTGCTGGGGATCGCGTTGCTGATCGGGGCGGTATTTGTGTGGTGGATCAACCGTTCGATAGGCCGGCTGGTGCGCTATGCAGACGGAGTGGCGCAGGGGGAAAACGCGCCGCTGCCCAAAGTGGGCGGCAAGGAGCTGACGCAACTGGCGCAGGCGTTGGAGAGCATGCGCCTTAAGCTGGAAGGCAAAGCTTATATCGAACAGTATGCGCATACCCTGACGCATGAGTTGAAAAGCCCGTTGGCGGCGATCAGGGGCGCGGCGGAGCTGTTGCAGGAACTGCCGCCGCCGGAAACCGCCCGGCGTTTTCTCACCAACATCGAGCAGCAAAGCGCGCGTATCCAGCAGCTGGTGGATAAACTGCTGGTGCAGGCGCGGCTGGAGAGCCGGCCTGAAATGGAGACGGCGCCCATCGCTATCGCGGCGTTGATCGACCAGGCGGTGGCGGGCAAAGAGGCGCAGGCGACGCAGCGCGGCGTCAGGTTGCAACTGGAGACGTTGGCGGAGGTGACGCTGAACGGCGATGCGTTGCTGATCAGCCAGGCGCTGACCAACCTGCTGGACAACGCGATCGACTTTACCCCGCCGGGCGGTTGCGTCAGCGTGCGAGGCGAACGGCGGGAACAGCATTACTGCATTAGCGTCTGCGACGACGGCAGCGGCATTCCTGACTATGCGCTCGATAAGGTGTTCGAGCGTTTTTATTCGCTGCCGCGCGCCGAACGCCCGAAAAGCAGCGGGCTGGGCCTGAACTTCGTGCAGGAAGTCGCCCGTCTGCATCATGGCGGCATTCACCTGCGCAACCGCCGGCCGCACGGGCTGGAAGCGACGTTCATGTTATCGCTGTGACTTCACCTTCCCTTCACATAACCACATTCTGATTTCACCTGCGGGTTTTATCGTGACCTCATTACCTACAAGGAGTGAGCATGATGAAATCGGTACTTTTCTGGAAAATAACCACGTTGCTGGGATTGATGTTGGTGATGTTGATTCCCATCGCCCAGCTGATGAGCGTGATCGACGAACGCAGCGGCTATCGGCAAAGCGTGGTCGGGCAGGTGAGCGACAGCACCAGCGGGGCACAGCGCGTGCTCGGCCCGTTGATTGTCATTCCTTATGTCGAACGAGAAGAGAAGAAAGACGAGAAAGGGCAAACGGTGGTGCAGCGGGTGCAGCATTACCGCTATTTGTTGCCGGAGTCGCTTCAGGTGCAGGGGGCGCCGAATGTGGAGGTGCGCAAGCTGGGTATTTATCAGACGCAGGTTTACCAAGGGCCGCTGAACTTCAAGGTGCGTTTCGGTCAGCCTGAGCTGACGGATTTGCAACGCGCCAACGTGACCGTCGGCCAGCCGTTCTTACTGGTAGCGCTGAGCGACTCTCGCGGCATCAAGAGCATTTCCCCGCTGGCAACACCGCAGCCGGTGGCCTTTGAGCCGGGCACCGGTGTGGGATCGTTGCGCCAGGGGATCCACGCACCGCTGACGCTGGCGGCGCTGCAACAAAAAGAGGGACTGAACGCCGATTTCACCCTGACGCTGGCGGGCACCAGCAGCCTGTCGCTGGTGCCGCTGGGGCGCAGCAGCGAACTGCAGTTGCAAAGCAACTGGCCGCATCCGAATTTCCTCGGCAACTTCCTGCCGGACGAACGCAAGGTGACGGAGCAGGGGTTTAGCGCTCGCTGGCGCAGCACCTGGTTTGCCAACAACATCAACAGTGCGTTCTATTACGATGATGGCATTATCGACGAGGATAAGCTGCCGGCCTTCAGCGCCAGCCTGGTCGAACCGGTCGATCACTATCAGCTGACCGAGCGCGCAGTCAAATACGCGCTGCTGTTTATCGGGCTGACGTTTATGGCGTTCTTCCTGTTCGAAACCCTGACCGGGCTGCGAGTGCACCCGATTCAATATCTGTTGGTCGGTGCGGCGCTGGTGCTGTTCTACCTGATTCTGCTGGCCTTTTCCGAACACCTGGGGTTCGCTCTCGCTTACCTGGCGGCCAGCATCGCCTGCAGCGGGCTGATCGCCTTCTATCTGAGCGCAGTACTGCGCGGCAAGTTGCGCGGTGCGCTGTTCGCCGCGAGCTTATTGTTGTTGTACGGCGTGCTCTATTTGCTATTGCAGTCGGAGGACAATGCGTTGGTGCTGGGGGCAGGGCTGCTGTTCGCCATTCTGGCGGGCATCATGCTGTTGACGCGCAAGTTGGACTGGTATCAGGTGGCCGATCCGGCGCGTCTGACAAAGGAAATGCCTGCCAGCGAAGAAGAACCACGTTTCCGGCTGTGGAAATAAGCGGGGAAATCGGGCGCGTTGAGCGCCCGATAGCGGTTACAGCAGCGGCTCCATTTCCAACAGGATCTGTTCGCACCATTGCTGCAGGCGCTCTTCGCTCAGATCGTATTGGTTGACCTCATCGAGCGCCAGGCCGACGAAGTGTTTGCCGTCGGCGCTCAGCGGTTTGGGGCTGGTGAACTCGAAGCCCTCAGTCGGCCAGAAGCCGATGAACTGTACGCCCAGCGGCGCGATGTGATCGTGCAGCATGCCCAGCGCGTCGAGGAACCATTCACCGTAACCGAGCTGATCGCCCATGCCGTACATGGCGACGATCTTGCCTTTCAGATCCAGCGCCGGCAGCTGCGGCCAGATCGCTTCCCAATCTTCCTGCAACTCGCCGAAATCCCAGGTTGGGATGCCGAGGATCAGAATGGAATACTCCTCCATCAGCTTGGGCGAGACGTCTTTCAGGTTGTGCAGGTCGACCAGGTCCTCACCCAGAATCTCACGGATTTTTTCCGCCGCCATCTCGGTGTAGCAGGTGCTGGAGCCGTAAAACAGACCAATCTTCATGTGTAAACCGTTACGTTGCTGTTTAGAGAATTGCAGCGAGTATACCTGATTTGCGCCGGCTTAAGGCATAATGGCGCGGGTGGAAATGCAACAAAGAGAGGACCGCGTGCAACAGCAAGACAATGCGCTGATTGAACAATTCCTGGATGCGCTGTGGCTTGAGCGCAATCTGGCGGAAAATACGCTGGCCTCTTACCGGCTGGATTTACAGGCCCTGGGCGCCTGGCTTGGCCAGCAAAACACCACCTTGCTGCAGGCGCAGGCGTTGGATCTGCAGGCGTTTCTCGCCGAGCGGGTGGACGGCGGCTACAAGGCCACCAGTTCCGCGCGCTTGCTGAGCGCCATGCGTCGCCTGTTTCAGTATCTGTACCGCGAAAAACTGCGTGCCGACGATCCCACTGCGCAGCTGGCTTCCCCCAAGCTGCCGCAGCGTTTGCCGAAGGATCTGAGCGAGGCGCAGGTCGATGCGCTGCTGCAGGCGCCCTGCGTCGATCAGCCGCTGGAGCTGCGCGACAAGGCGATGCTCGAAGTGCTGTACGCCACCGGGCTGCGAGTTTCCGAACTGGTGGGGCTGAGCATCAGCGACGTCAGCCTGCGCCAGGGCGTGGTGCGGGTGATCGGCAAGGGCAACAAGGAGCGGCTGGTGCCGCTGGGCGAAGAGGCGGTTTACTGGATCGAAAATTATCTGGAGCATGGCCGCCCTTGGCTGGTCAACGGCCAGACGCTGGATGTGCTGTTCCCCAGCACCCGCTGCCAGCAAATGACCCGACAGACGTTCTGGCATCGCATCAAACACTATGCGATCCTTGCAGGCATCGACAGCGAGCGTCTGTCGCCGCACGTGCTGCGGCACGCGTTCGCCACCCATTTGCTGAACCATGGGGCCGATCTCCGTGTCGTACAGATGTTGTTAGGGCACAGCGATCTCTCGACCACGCAAATTTATACTCATGTAGCGACCGAACGACTGAAACAGCTACATCAACAGCATCACCCGCGCGCCTGAGCGGCGGGTTCGAAAGGATTGGAACAATGAAAAAAGGTTTAATGCTGCTTTCTCTGCTGGTGGCTTCGGTGGCCGGCGCCGCCCATGCCGATGATGCAGCGATCAAAAAAGCGCTCGCCGGTCTGGGCATCCAGCAGGCGGACGTGCAGCCTTCGCCGGTCGCCGGCCTGAAAACGGTGCTGACCGACAGCGGCGTGCTGTACGCTTCCGAAGACGGCAAGCACATTCTGCAAGGCCCGCTGTTCGACGTCAGCGGCAAAGAGCCGGTCAACGTGACCAATCAGCTGCTGAGCACCAAGCTGGACGCGCTGAAAGATCAGATGATCGTTTACAAGGCGCCGAAAGAAAAACACGTGATCACCGTGTTCACCGACATCACCTGCGGGTACTGCCACAAGCTGCACCAGCAGATGAAAGAGTACAACGATCTGGGCATCACCGTGCGCTACCTGGCGTTCCCGCGCCAGGGGCTGGCCTCCCAGGCTGAAAAAGACATGAAGTCAATCTGGTGCACCGCCGACAAGGCCAAGGCGTTTGACGCCGCCATGAAGGGCGACGCCATCTCCCCGGCGACCTGCAAAACCGACATCAGCAAGCATTACGAGCTGGGCGTGCAGTTCGGCATTCAGGGCACGCCGGCGATCATCCTGGAAAACGGCATGATGATTCCAGGCTATCAGGGGCCGAAAGAGATGGCCGCCATGCTGGACGCGCACCAGGCCGCTACCAAAGCCGGTGGTTAATCGCCGGTGAGTATCAAAACGCAACTACGCCGCCGCCCGGCGGCGGACGACACGCATCTGCCCGCCAGTTTGCCGCCGTTGCTGCGGCGGCTTTACGCCCTGCGCGGCGTGCAGGCTGAGCAAGAGCTGGAGCGCGGCGTCAAGGGCATGCTGCCCTGGCAACAGCTGGACGGCATCGACGCCGCGGTCAGCCTGCTGCAACAGGCGCTGGCTGACGGCCGCCGCATCATGGTGGTGGGCGATTTCGACGCCGACGGCGCCACCAGCACTGCGCTGACGGTGTTGGCGCTGCGCAGCATGGGCGGCGCTGCCGTCGACTATCTGGTGCCGAACCGCTTCGAAGACGGTTACGGCCTGAGCCCCGAAGTGGTGGAACAGGCGGCGGCGCGCGGCGCGGAGCTGATCGTCACCGTCGATAACGGCATCTCTTCCCACGCCGGCGTCGACGTGGCGCACGCCAAGGGCATGCAAGTGCTGGTGACCGATCACCACCTGCCGGGCGAGACCCTGCCGGCGGCCGAAGCGATCGTCAATCCCAACCTGCGCGGCTGCGCCTTCCCGTCCAAGTCGTTGGCCGGGGTGGGCGTCGCGTTCTATCTGATGCTGGCGCTGCGCGCCCGCCTGCGGGAGAGCGGCTGGTTCGAGCAGCGCGTCCTGGCGATGCCCAATCTGGCGGAACTGCTGGATCTGGTGGCGCTGGGCACCGTGGCCGACGTGGTGCCGCTGGACGCCAACAACCGCATTCTGGTGTACCAGGGGTTAAACCGCATCCGCGCCGGCAAATGCCGCCCAGGCATCCGCGCGCTGCTTGAAGTGGCCAACCGCGACGCCCGCCAACTGGCAGCCAACGATCTCGGTTTCGCCCTCGGCCCACGGCTCAACGCCGCCGGCAGGCTGGACGACATGTCGATCGGCGTGGCGCTGTTGCTGAGCGACGACATTGCTCAGGCGCGCATACTGGCCAACGATCTCGATGCGTTGAATCAGACGCGCCGCGAAATCGAGCAGGGCATGCAGGTGGAGGCCTTGCAGCTGTGCGATCAGCTGGAGCGCACCAGCACCGAGCTGCCTTACGGGTTGGCGATGTATCACCCGGAATGGCATCAGGGCGTGGTGGGCATCCTCGCTTCGCGTATCAAAGAGCGTTTCCACCGTCCGGTGATCGCGTTCGCGCCGGCGGGCGACGGCATCCTGAAAGGCTCAGGCCGTTCGGTGCCCGGCCTGCACATGCGCGACGCGCTGGAGCGGCTGGATATGCTGAACCCTGGGCTGATGATGAAGTTCGGCGGCCACGCGATGGCGGCCGGGCTGTCGCTGGAAGAAGCCAAATTCGACGAGTTCCGCCAGCGTTTCGGCGAGCTGGTGGGGGAGTGGCTCGATCCGGCGATGCTGGAAGGGGTTATCTGGTCTGACGGCGAACTGGCGATGCAGGAGCTGTCGCTGACGACGGCGGAGCTGCTGCGCGAGGGCGGCCCGTGGGGCCAGGCGTTCCCGGAACCGACCTTCGACGGCAAGTTCCGCATTCTGCAGCAGCGGTTGGTGGGCGAGAAACACCTGAAGCTGATGGTGGAGCCGCTCGGCGGCGGCCCGCTGCTCGACGGCATCGCTTTCAACGTGGACACCACGCTGTGGCCGGACAGCAGCGTGCGCGAAGTGGAATTGGCCTACAAGCTCGACGTCAATGAGTTTCGCGGCAACCGCAACGTGCAGCTGTTGATCCAGCATCTTTGGCCGCGCTGAAGTGAAATTGCGTTCATGCGCCGGCAAGTGGCCGGTGCATGAACGCACCATCAGTTTCGTGGCGAGATGATCAGGCTGGCGACCCCTTTCTGCTCTATAATTTCCAGCATTCTTAGCGCGGAACCCTGAGGTTTTACCGCGTTGCGTTCCCATTTTTGTACGCTGGTGGTCGACATGTTGACCACGGCCGCCAGATCGGCCTGGCTTAGGCCAAGCCGCTTGCGCAGCATTTTGATGCGTGCACCGTCCATTTGCTCACGCTGTTCACGCTGGGTATTTTGCTCTTGCGCCTGTACGCGCGCATCGATGTTGCGCATCGTATCGTCTGACACGGCGCCTACCTCATGGAAACGTTGCGCCATTTTTTGCAGCCTGAGCAGGCGATTTTCAGTCATCGCATTTCACCTCTCGCAGGTAACCGCTATCGATGGCTCGTTTGATAATTTCCGGCGGCATGGCGAGAAAGTCCCTGAGAGTCATCGTGGTGACTATAGTCTTAATGGCTACCTTGCTCAATACTTGAACAGCTTAGCGGCGTAGTGGGCATAAGTAATAAAACGCTGACGAAATTCCAGCTCATCCTGCCACCCGCTTTGCTACCCGATCGCCACAAAAACTGACCAACTCGCTATAAACTGCCGCCCGGATCCGTTAGAATTAGCGGTTCCAATGGCATTCCGCCATCGACGACATCAACGTAAAAGAACGAAACCATGTTTGAAATTAATCCGGTAAAAAACCGAATTCAGGACCTGTCCGAGCGGACTGCGGTTCTTAGGGGGTATCTTTGACTATGATGCCAAGAAGGAACGCCTAGAAGAAGTCAACGCCGAGCTGGAGCAGCCGGACGTTTGGAACGAGCCTGAGCGCGCACAGGCGCTCGGCAAAGAGCGCGCCGCGCTGGAAGCCATCGTTGAAACCATCGATCAACTGCAGCAGGGCGGCGAAGACGTCAGCGGGCTGCTGGAACTGGCGGTGGAAGCCGACGATGAAGAGACCTTCAACGAAGCGGTCGCCGAGCTGGATCAACTGATCGCCAAGCTTGAGCTGCTGGAATTCCGCCGCATGTTCTCCGGCGAATACGACAGCGCCGACTGCTACCTGGACATCCAGGCCGGCTCCGGCGGCACCGAGGCGCAAGACTGGGCCAGTATGCTGCTGCGCATGTACCTGCGCTGGGCCGAAGCCAAAGGCTTCAAAACCGAAGTGATCGAAGAGTCCGACGGCGACGTCGCGGGCCTGAAATCGGCCACCATCAAGATCATCGGCGACTACGCGTTCGGCTGGTTGCGCACTGAAACCGGCGTGCACCGCCTGGTGCGCAAGAGCCCGTTCGACTCCGGCGGCCGTCGCCACACCTCGTTCAGTTCGGTGTTCATCTACCCGGAAGTGGACGACGATATCGATATCGATATCAACCCGGCGGATCTGCGCATCGACGTGTACCGTGCCTCCGGTGCGGGCGGTCAGCACGTCAACAAAACCGAATCCGCCGTACGTATTACTCACCTGCCAACCAACATCGTGGTGCAGTGCCAGAACGATCGTTCTCAGCATAAGAACAAGGATCAAGCGTTTAAACAGCTGCGAGCCAAGCTGTACGAGTTTGAGATGCAAAAGAAAAATGCTGATAAACAGGCGATGGAAGACAACAAGTCCGACATCGGCTGGGGCAGCCAAATCCGTTCTTACGTGCTGGATGACTCCCGCATCAAGGATTTGCGCACCAACGTCGAAACGCGTAACACGCAGGCCGTACTGGATGGCGACCTGGATAAATTCATTGAGGCAAGTTTGAAAGCCGGGTTATGAGGAATAGAAATGTCTGAACAACAAGTACAGGGCGCCGATCAGGCGCTGGATCTCAATAACGAACTGCAGTCCCGCCGCGAGAAACTGGCCGGCCTGCGCGAGAACGGCATTGCGTTCCCGAACGACTTCCGTCGCGATTCCACCTCCGACAAACTGCACGCCGCGTACGGCGATAAAGACAACGAAGAGCTGGAAGCGCTGGGCGTAGAAGTGACCGTTGCCGGCCGCATGATGACTCGCCGCATTATGGGCAAGGCGTCCTTCGTTACGCTGCAGGACGTGGGCGGCCGCATTCAGCTGTACGTCGCGCGCGACGACCTGGCTGAAGGCGTGTACAACGACCAGTTCAAAAAATGGGACCTGGGCGATATCCTCGGCGCGCGCGGCAAGCTGTTCAAAACCAAGACCGGCGAACTGTCGATCCACTGCACCGAACTGCGTCTGCTGACCAAAGCGCTGCGCCCGCTGCCGGACAAATTCCACGGCCTGGCGGATCAGGAAACCCGTTACCGTCAACGTTATCTGGATCTGATCGCCAACGAAGAATCGCGCAACACTTTCAAAGTGCGTTCGCAGGTGATGTCCGCTATCCGTAACTTCATGGTGGAACGCGGCTTCATGGAAGTCGAAACCCCGATGATGCAGGTGATCCCGGGCGGCGCGTCCGCGCGTCCATTCATCACGCACCACAATGCGCTGGATATCGACATGTACCTGCGCATCGCGCCGGAACTGTATCTGAAGCGTCTGGTGGTCGGCGGCTTTGAGCGCGTGTTCGAAATCAACCGCAACTTCCGCAACGAAGGCGTTTCTCCGCGTCATAACCCAGAGTTCACCATGATGGAACTCTACATGGCTTACGCGGATTACAAAGACCTGATCGAACTGACCGAGAGCCTGTTCCGCACCCTGACCGAGAAAGTGCTGGGCACCTCTCAGGTGCAGTACGGCGACGAAGTGTTCGATTTCGGCAAGCCGTTCGAGAAGTTGACCATGACCGAGGCGATCAAGAAATACCGTCCGGAAACCGATCTGGCTGATCTGGCCGACATGGGCAAAGCGGTGGCCATCGCCGAATCCATCGGCATCAAGGTTGAGAAGAGCTGGGGTCTGGGCCGCGTCGTGACCGAGATCTTCGAAGAAGTGGCGGAAAGCCATCTGATTCAGCCGACCTTCATCACCGAGTACCCGGCTGAAGTGTCGCCGCTGGCGCGCCGCAACGACGTTAACCCGGAAATCACCGACCGCTTCGAGTTCTTCATCGGCGGCCGTGAAATCGGCAACGGCTTCTCCGAGCTGAACGACGCCGAAGACCAGGCGCAGCGTTTCGCCGATCAGGTGAACGCCAAAGACGCCGGCGACGACGAAGCGATGTTCTACGACGAAGACTACGTCACGGCGCTGGAGCACGGCCTGCCGCCGACTGCCGGCCTGGGCATCGGTATCGACCGCATGGTGATGCTGTTCACCAACAGCCACACCATCCGCGACGTGATTCTGTTCCCGGCGATGCGCCCGCAGAAGTAATCGCGTTTAGCGTGCAACAACCGGTGCAGGCAGCTGCGCCGGTTTTTTTTCGCCCACGGGACTTAACCGCTTAAAACATCGACAGTTACGCGCCATCTCCGCTTGCCCGCCGCCGATAACCGGTTATAATGCCTGTCGCACACCGATGCGGGTGTAGTTCAATGGTAGAACGGCAGCTTCCCAAGCTGCATACGAGGGTTCGATTCCCTTCACCCGCTCCAAAATCTCCTTATGTATCATTTCATTAAGTTATAACCACTTTCAGAAAAGACGATTTCTCACCGAACCGCATTACCGTTTGGGTGTCGAGTTGGCTTGTGATCATCTCACCCCCTGGTCCTGCGTTTTGGCGCGATAAACAATGCGCCACCCAAGCCTGACGCGGGTGTGAGCCGCCGTCGCTGCCCACAGAGCGCTATTGCCGCTTAACTCCACTTCTGTTTAGCCCCTGATGGCAGGCGGTCGTCGGTTTCTCCGCCGGCGCGATCGCACTCTTTCGGCAGCAGGAAGGTGATGGTGCCTGCCAGCAGCAGCGATACGGCCAGCGCGCAAACCGCGACATTCTGCCCATACAGATAAATCATGACGCCCACCAGATAGGGGCCGCAGAACCCACCGAGATTGCCCAGCCCGTTGATCACCCCGCGTGCGCTGCCGGCGACTTCTGCCGACGCAATACGCCCGGGAATGGACCAGAATGGACTGGTTGCCGCTTTAAGGAAGAAGCCGCATACCACCAGCGCGATATAAGCGGCCACCACATGCTCATGCAGAATTACCGAGGCCACCAGCGCCGCCGCAAAACAGTACAGGGAGATCCTCACCCATAAACGGCGTTTACCGCTGCGATCGCTGAACAGCGAAATCACATAAATCCCCGCCAGAGTGGCAATAAACGGCAGGATCGCCAGCACGCCAACATTAGCCATGCTGCCGCCGGTCAGGTTCTTCAAGATGGTGGGCAGCCACAACGTATAACCATAGTCACCGGTTTGGTAGAAGAAATTCAGCACGACCAGGCGCATCAATCCTTTGTTACGGAACACGGCTTTGAGCGGCGCTTTGGCCGCCGGCGCCATCCCTTCTCGCGCTTTGCGCTCCCGGGCCAGCTCGGTCAATAGGTATTCGCGTTCCTTGGCCGGTAGCCAACGCGCTTCTTCCGGGCGGTCACTGATCACCAGCCACCAAATAGTCAACACCACGATCGACAATAAGCCTTCGATAATGAACAGCCAGCGCCAGTCGAGGGCGGCAATAATCGCGCCGGAAACCGGGGCGGTCAGCATCCCTCCCAATGGCGCAAACATCATGACAAAGGCATTGGCCCGGCCCAGTTCTTTTTCCGGGAACCAATTGCTTACCATGGTCAGCACCACCGGCAACATCCCACCTTCGGAGACCCCGAGAATAAAACGCAGCGCGAGCAACTGATATTCATGGGTGACAAACCCGGTAGCGATAGAGACAATCGCCCAGGCCACGAGCGACCAGGCAATAAAACGTTTGCCGCTACCGTAAACCGCCAGCCGTCCGCCGGGAATCTGCAGAAATAAATAACCAATAAAAAAGATACCGCTGGCCACGCCAGCCATCTGGCTGGTAATGCCTAAATCCTGTTCCATGCCGCCCGGCAGAGCAAAGCTGATATTAACGCGATCCATAAATGAAATAATGCAGGTGATAAGGATCGGCGCGATAACCCGCAGCCAGCGAGTTCCTGGTATTTTATCGGTCATAGTAACGCCTCGATGATATCCGCCACGATAAGCGGATATTTTGTTAGGCTGAATAAAAATGATGGTTCGCCATTCAGGCGATCATTTTTATTGAATTAAGCCAGGAATATCCTGATGGGAAAAATAACCAGCCAGATTATCCAAAACGGATTGGCTCATTCCCTGGCGGGTTTCTACGGTAGCGCTGGCCACGTGGGGCTGCAGCAGAACATTCTCGAGAGCCAAGAGCGCCGCCGGTACATGGGGTTCGTTTTCAAATACGTCCAGAGCGGCCCCGGCGATAACATGATTTTGTAACGCCGTTATCAGCGCCGGTTCATCGACCAGGCTGCCGCGGGCGATATTGATAAGCCAGGCGCGATCGGGCATGGCGGCAAATACGCTAGCATCAATAATCCCGCGGTTCTCCGCACTGCCAGACGCCGCGATCACCAGAAAATCACTCTGTGCTGCGAGTGCGTGCAGATCGGCGCACCACTGATAGTCCAGGCCGCCTTTGCGCTGGCGATCGGTATACAGGACGGTCATATCAAAGCCTTTGGCTCGTCGGGCGATGGCTTGGCCGATGTTCCCCATGCCAAAAATGCCGATGCGTTTGCCGCTCACTTTGGTCGCCAGCGGCGGCTGCGTCGTTTCCCAGCGGCCTTCACGCACAAAGCGGTCCCCTTGGCACAGGCGGCGGCTGGCGGACAGCAGCAGCCCCATCGCAAGATCGGCCACATCATCGGTCAGCACGCCGGCGGTGATCCCGACGCGGATATCACGCTCCCGGGTGTAGTTGAGATCGATAGCGTCTGTGCCCACCCCAAAGACGGCAATCATGCCGGCCTGCGGCAGCTGTTCCAGCGTCTCTCGGGTGACCCCCACATCGCCACGGGTGACCACCGCCCGAACCTCTGCGCCATGGCGAGCCAAAAAGGCCGGAATGTCAGATTGTTCATAGAGACGGAATACCCGGTAACTGGCGTCCAACGCGATCTGTAAAGCGTCCATGACCGGCGCGATAAGTAAAACGGTAGGTTGAGTGTCAGTATGCATGGTTGCGATCCTGTCTGAAAACAAAATGGGATATCCTGTATCAGACGTTTTTTTACCGCTTGTTTTTGCGATCTGCATCACGCCAAAGAGTGTTAAAAAACCGTGTTACTGCTGGCGTGATCTGGTGTGCAATTTCATTATTTCTGTCAGTTATTATCAGGGGAAATAAGCACATTATGCCGGTGGCCGGGTCAGTGAAACCTATCAACCCTGTTGGAATCGGTGAATATCCAGCGATTATCTGCTGTGGATCACAGGATAGGTAACGTCGTTTCGTAACATGCCATTAAGTGATTTTTGTCATGTTTTTAAGCAGCTAAAAGCCGTGAGATAGGCCGGCGCTTATTCCGTCATGTCAAAGACGATCCCGCAACGGCTCAGACTGCCGGCGGAAAACCTCCCTCATCTACCACCTGAATAATGGTGCACGAGTGCTATTTCAGATGTTGCACAAGGGCTCGCCCCTCTCGTAAATACGGCTAACGTTTGGCGTTTAAATATTGCGTCGGGTCGAATCCATTTACGACATAAATTACGCCGAGTTATTTTCCGGGTAATTCGTCGCGCGTTTTTATTATGTCATTAATGCACCGTGAGTTTATCGTCGGTGCAAAAAACGGCAACGCCATAACACCTTGATCTTTTAATGCTATTCCTCATTTAGATGCCATTTTTCATTTTGGTTTGCATGCATTCTGATACATATTAAAAAAAACTATACAGAAACATAATTATTTTGGAGCTAACTATGTCGTTGCAAACCGTGCTTACCCGCAGGGAGGCGCTGGCAAAAATGGTGGGCGTAATCGTCACCGCCAGCCTGTTACCTTATTCAAATATCACCTATGCGGAACGGGCTCAGATTGCCGCTTCGCCCATTGAATACGCGCAATTCTTGCAAATTTCGAGGAAGATTACGGCGTTCGACGATCTGGACGTCACGCTCTCCGCCCGCTATTTTTCTGCACTGCGCGAGCATTTTCCGCAGCTGAACCCACAGCTCAACGCCCTGTTCATCCTGAGCCAACAAACCACAGATGCGGAAGCCTTTAACCGAAAGGCGATCGAGCAGGGGCAGAGTGAGCTGATCCAGGCAATTGTGACCGCGTGGTATACCGGAACCGTAGATCCTTCAAACGCCGAACATGGCCAGCTGATCGCCTATAAAGAGGCGCTGATGTACCGCACGGTGCAGGATGCTTTGATTGTGCCGACCTGGTGTAATTTTGGCCCCCTGTGGTGGACCGGCCTGCCGCCGGGCGTGACCCGCCAGCCCGCCATTCCCGCAACAGATTTGCCTGCCTTATTTGCCGAAAAAGATAAGGAGCCCGCGTGAAAAGCCCAATCATAAATGCTGCCGGCGATGCTGAAGCCGATGTCGTCATCGTCGGTTCCGGCATCGTGGGCGGCCTGATGGCGGATACTTTGGTGAGCCAGGGATATTCGGTGCTGGTGCTTGAAGCCGGCCCGCGCATTGAGCGTGCTCAGGCGGTGGAAAACTGGCGCAATATGCCGCTGCACAACCGTGCGGGGTCGGACTTCCAGGGACTTTACCCTCAATCGGAGTACGCCACCGCACCGCTCTATTTCCCGGAAAACGACTATATCAAGCTGACCGGCCCCAATGGATCTGGTTTTAAGCAGGGCTACTTGCGCGTGGTGGGGGGAACCACCTGGCATTGGGCCGCCTCCTGCTGGCGCAATCACCCCAATGACTTTCGCATGAAATCCCTCTACGGCGTAGGGCGAGACTGGCCGATTTCCTACCAGGAAATCGAACCGTGGTACGCCAAAGCCGAAGAGGAGATCGGCGTTGCCGGCCCGAACAACCCGGAGTGGCAGTCCCCTGCGGAACGCAGTGGGCCTTACCCGATGGACATGGTGCCCTGGGCCTACGGCGACCGGCGTATCGCGGAGATTGTAAATCCTCACGGTTTCAAATCGGTGCCCATTCCGCAAGGTCGCAGCACTCGGCCCTGGAATGGGCGGCCCACCTGCTGCGGTAACAACAACTGCCAACCGATCTGTCCGATCGGAGCGATGTACAACGGCATTCACCACGTTGAACGGGCCGAACACAAAGGGGCGAAGGTGATCCCCGAAGCGGTGGTGTACAAAATCGACACCGACGACAATAACCGCGTCACTGCCGTCCATTGGTACGACACCACACACAGCTCTCATCGGGCGATCGGCAAAGCGTTCGTTCTGGCCTGCAATGGGATTGAAAACCCGCGCCTGCTGCTGCTGGCGGCCAACGAAAAGAACCCGAACGGCATCGCGAACAGTTCGGATCAGGTGGGGCGCAACATGATGGACCACTCCGGCCTGCACTGTTCCTTCCTGGCGCGTGAGCCTCTGTGGGTTGGCCGCGGTCCGGCGCAGAGCAGCTGCATGGTGGGGTATCGCGACGGCGCCTTCCGCAGCGACCATTCCGCCAACAAGATCATCATCAATAACATCAATCGGGTGATCCCATCCGCCCTGGAGGTGCTGAAAACGGGCAAGGTCGGCAAGGCGCTGCAGGAGGAAGTGCGCGACCGCGCCAGCCGCTCGGTGGATCTCTCCATCAGCCTGGAACCGCTGCCGGATCCGAATAACCGCCTAACGCTGAGCCCAACCCGCAAAGACAAACATGGCCTGGCTTGCCCGGACATCCACTACGACGTCGGCGACTACGTGCGCAAAGGGCTGGAAGTGGTCAAAACTCAGCTGCGCCAGATCGGCGACTTGTTTGATGCGCAAGAGTTTGTGATTAACGACAAGCTGAATGCCAACAACCACATTATGGGCGGCACGATCATGGGCAGCGATCCCAGCAACTCGGTGGTGGACGGTAACTGCCGTGCTCACGATCATGACAATCTTTGGATCCCGGGCGGAGGCGCGATGGTTTCGGCCAGCGTCGTCAACACCACGTTGACGATGGCGGCGCTTGGGCTTAAGGCGGCCAATGACGTACTGCGCGCCCTGGAGAGCAAATGAATAAAGTAACCCACTCGTTGGCGGCGGCGCTGCTGCTGGGATGCGGCCTCGCGGCGCACGCTCGGGACGGCGATCTGATCGCTAAAGGGCAGGCGCTGGCTATCGCCTCGGACTGCATGGCCTGTCATACGAATGCGCAGCAGCAGGGCAAACCTTTTGCCGGGGGATATGGCATCGCTTCCCCGATGGGCACCATCTACGCCACCAATATTACCCCATCGGTGAAATACGGCATCGGTGGCTATTCCGAAGCTGAGTTTGCCGACGTGCTGCGATCCGGGATCCGCAAAGATGGCTCGCATCTCTACCCGGCAATGCCTTACACCGCCTACACCCGTCTGAGTGATGACGAGATCCATGCGCTGTATACCTACTTTATGCATGGCGTCGCCCCGGTTGATGAACCGGCCGAGCACTACACCGATCTGCCGTTCCCGTTCAATATCCGTCTCTCCATGGCGGTGTGGAATATGCTCTATTTGGACAATCGGCGCTACGTCGCGGATCCGACAAAGGATGACGCATGGAACGAAGGGGCCGCGCTGGTGCAGGGCCCGGCTCACTGCGGAACCTGCCATACGCCGCGTAATGTGCTGATGGCGGAAGACAACTCGCGTTTCCTGATGGGGGCTTCGCTGGGCGCCTGGTACGCGCCAAATATCACCGCCGATCGTCAGGAGGGCATCGGCAGCTGGAGCGAGCAGGAGTTGATGGACTATCTGAAAACCGGCCGGGTGGAAGGGCGCGCGCAAGCGGCGGGGCCGATGGCCGAGGCCGTTGAGCACAGCTTCCAATACCTTACCGACCGGCAGCTGCGGGCGATAGCGATTTACCTGAAGAGCGTGCCTGCGCAGGGCGACGATCGTCAGAGCGCCAGTCTTAGCCTGGCGCACTACAACGTCGAGCGCAACCTGCGCGGCGTGAACTCGCCCAACGCCAACCACACGCTCAATAGCGGCGAGGCGCTTTACAGCGGTTACTGCGCCAGTTGCCATCAGCCGGACGGCAGCGGCAGCCTTAACCAGGCCTACCCATCGCTGTTCAATAACTCCACCACGGCAGCGAGCAACCCGTCAAATTTGATAGCCGTTATTCTGCAGGGGGTCGATCGCCGGGTTGACGGTAAGTATGTGTTGATGCCGAGCTTTGGGGCCGGTTCTTACATCGGCGAGCTGACGGATAAGCAGGTTGCCGATATTGCGAACTTCGTGCTGCAGAAATACGGCAACAGTAGGCTGAGCGTGACCGAGGCCGACGTGGGTGAAGTGCGCGCCGGGGGGCCGAAACCGCTGTTGGCACGCGCGCAGCCGATGATTTTGCCGGGTATGGCCGGCGGCGCTATAGTCGTCATCCTGCTGATACTATTTTGGCTCCGTCGCCGTAAGGCGCGTTAAGGGGAGGGAACGGCCAGGTGGGCGACGCCGCCTGGCTGAAGTTGAACGGCGCAAGGCGGGCTTTTCCGCAGACGAAACCGGCAGGGCAAGTTATATCGTCTCCCCCATCGACAGGCGATAGTGGAGATCGACGTGCTCAATGGTCGGCAGCCCTTTGATTTTCTTTATGATGATCTCTGTCGCCACTTTCCCCATTTCATACCGTGGCGTCAGTACGCTGGCCAGTTTGGGAGTAATGACCTGCCCGATCTCAAGACCGTGAAATCCGGCAATGGCGATTTGCGCGGGGACGCGGATGCCGTTTGCCAGGCACTCCTGCAGCACCCCCACGGCCAGATCGTCATTGGTGCAGAGAATACCGTCCATATCCGGGTACATTTGGCTCGCGAGCGTCATCATGCCTGTCCCGATCGAAATGGAAGAGACCTTATTGGGGGAAATGCGCCCGGTAGGCAAATCCTGATTCGCCATCGCCTGGCAGTATCCCGCATAGCGCTGTTCATCGCGGATATCAGACATTGAACCAAAATAGATAATGCGCTTTTTACCGCTAGCCAGCAGCATGGTGGTCATGTCATAGCCGGCTTTGACATTGTCAAAACCCACGTTAATTCGATCTGCGTTGCCCGATAGCCCCATAATTTCGGCAACGGGTATCTTCGCCGCCCGCAGGAATTTTTCCGCCCGCAGGCTATGGACCGACTCGGTCAGCAGCAGCCCTTTGATCTTAAAAGCCAGAATGGCGGCAATTTGCTCCTCTTCACGTTTGCTGTTGTAGTCATAATTGACCACCAGCGTCTGATAGCCCTGCACAGACGACACGGATTCAATGCCCGCAAGCACGTCAGCAAAGATCAGATTGTTAAAGGAAGGGACCAGAACGCCGATCAGGGGAGGGCTGTTGGCAGAGAGGGTCGGGTTGTCAGGATCGGCCTGATAGCCGACGTCCTCGATCACGCTGGCAATGCGCGCCGCCGTTTCTGGTTTCACCCTCTCCGGCGTGCGCAGATAGCGACTGACCGTCATTTTGGTGACACCCGCCAGTACAGCTATGTCATTTAACGTAATTCGCTGCGACTTCACCATTGATTCTCATCTGACCCAGACCGTGTTTGTCATTATGCCGACTGCCGAGTCAAAAGAGAATGAGTGCAATGTGCTGTCTCCGGGCGTCGGGCGGCTACCGCAAGATGCGCCGTTCTCGCTATCTTTTCCATGCCATACCGGCATTAATAGGCTCTTTTCCTCGCAGATCATGACGGTTTGATATCAAGGGAGGAAAAGGCCATTTACCCCTTTGCGGCCCGCCCAATGGGGTGAGCGAGCCGATGCTGCGGTTAACTGAGGATATCTTCGGCGATCGTCTCGAACAGCGTGTCGATCTCGCCCTGGGTGTTGTAGTGCATCATGCCGATGCGCAGCACGCCGCCCTCTTGCAGCCCCAACTGCTGAACCAGGCCCAGCGCATAGAAATGCCCGCTGCCGGCGCAGATATTGTGCTGTCCCAGGCGGCGGGCGATCGCGTCAGGCGTATGGCCATCGAAGGTCAGGGCGAAGGTCGGCGTGCGACGTGTGCTGTCCGCCTGCGGATTACCGTAGAGCCGGATGCCGTCGAGCGTCTCCAGCCGTTGCAAAAAGTGGCGGCACAGCGCCTCTTCGTGCCGGTGGTAAGCGGCGAAGCTCTCCTGTAGACGCTGTCTTAACGGCGCGCCGGGCGTGCCCCATTGCGCCAGATAATCGATCGCCGCCGTGACGCCTGCCAGCGCCTCGAAGCTCTGCGTGCCGGTCTCGAAACGGCCGGGGCCGACGTCGGTGGCCGGTTCGACTTTGTACGGCTGCAGACGCTGCAGCCACTGCGGCGCGATATAGGCCATGCCGACGTGCGGGCCGAAGAACTTGTAGGCGGAACAGACCAGGAAATCACAACCCAACGCCTGTACGTCGATCAGGTTGTGCGGCGCATAGTGTACGGCGTCGACATACACCTGCGCGCCTACCCGATGTGCGGCTTCGACGATGGTTTTGATATCGACGATGCTGCCGGTGACGTTGGAGGCGTAGCTGACCGCCACCAGGCGGGTGTTGGCGTTGATGCGTTCACACACTTTCGCGGCGTCGAGGGAACAGTCGGCGTGCTCCAAGGCTATCTGATGCACCACAGCGCCTTTATCGGCGGCGGCTTGCCGCCAGCTGGAGACATTGGCGTAGTGATCCAGCGCGGTGACGATGACCTCATCGCCGGCCTGCCAGTCACGGCTGATAGTGCGGCTGAGGTGAAAAGTCAGCGTGGTCATGTTCATGCCGAAGACGATGTTGTCGGGTGACGGCGCATTTAACAAGGCGCGCACCGATTCCCGCGCCTGGTCCATCACCTCGCCGGTGACGCGGCTGGAGAAGTAGTGGCCGCCCAGGTTGGCGTTGTATTTCCCCAGGTAGTCCGTCATTTTTTCCAGCACGCCCCGTGAAACCTGCGCACCGCCGGGGCCGTCGAAAAAAATCACCGGCTTGCCGTCGATCTGCTGAGACAGGGCGCTGAACTGGCTTCGGGCGAGCTCGGGCGTAAAGATCATGCTTTCTCTCCCCGGGCGGTGAGGACGAAGAGATCCAGGTAGCCTTCTTCTTGCGGGCTCACGGCGTTGATCGGCGTGGCGTTATGCCACAGTTTGCTGTCCGCCAGCAGCACGGCCTCGCCGTCCGCCAGCGCTTTTTTAAAGAAGGGATCGTGATGGCTGTCGTCGTACAGCATGATTTCGCCGCCGACGATGTTGTGCCGGTGAATGGCGATCATGGCGATATGGTCGAAACCGTCCTGGTGGATGCCTTCCGGCGCCACCAGCGTATCTTTCTGGATGGCGACCACGCGCATTTGGTGGATCTCTATCTCGGTGCCTTCCGGCAGCTCGTTATTTTCGGCGAACAGGTTGCACATCTCCGCCATGCCGGCGCTCTGCAGCACTGCGCTGTCGATAGGTTCGAAGCGGCGCACCACGTTGCCCTGGAAGTGGTTGATCTGATCGGACTGCATGAAGGTGCGCGGCCCCACTTCAGCGACGTTGGGGTTGAGATATTTGACGACCGAATAACGGCGCAGGCGATATTTGCCATCGGCGTGTTGCGTGTGGGGCAAGAAGGAAAACGAAGGCATCAGTTGTTGGGTGGCTTGTGGGCTTAGTACAGTCATACTTATTACGTTTTCGTGTTTCTGTAACATAATCACCTCTAATAATAATAATTTCTGATGTTGTAGGGGGTAATTCGATTGAATTGTAGACGACTCTATAACCAACGCAATTTGAGGTTGGCGAGGTGTGATGGCGGTCGTAAAGCTGGATGAACGCGAAGAGCGGAAGGGGCGTACCAGGAGGGGGCGACACGGCGCGGCCTATTCCCCGCGCAGCAGCTGGCACGGGGTGACTGCATGGTCGAAACGGTCAGAAGGTTTCGAAATAGAGCTCGCGCAACAGCCAGGAAATTTCATTATTGGTGCGGTTCAGGGTATCGATTCTGTGAACCCCTTTCGCTTCGGCGCGCAGATCGAGCAGCAGATTACGAATCTGCTGAAACAGTGGGGTTTGCGGGCTCGGCTTGGCTAACTGTTGTCCGCACAATTTGATACCGGCGTCGCAACCGGTGGCGATGTCCGCCAGGCAGCATGGGCAGACGGTTTGTTGACGCGCCATATTGCGGCATTGCTGCCCGATTACCTGATTGAAGTGGCGCAATTGCAGGCAAACTTCACGTGAGTTCAGCGGGTTGGAATGGGTAGTCATCGGCTTCAGCTCCCTTGTCTTCACCTATATTGGCACTTACCGATGAAGATAACCACGGACAAGCTGCGGGGGTATCGCGTTGTTTTGCCTGGAAACGGCGGAGAAGAGGAGGCGAAGTGACGGCCCGCCGGCGGCGGGCCGGTAGGGTCAGGCGCGTTTGAACAGGTTCGCCGCCTGGAACAGCGCAAAGGAGCTGACCAGCATCTCGATGCCGACGATCGCCGTCACCAGCGTGACCGATGCCGCCGGGCCTGAGCCGATCAGCATCCAGGCGATGATCAAATCGAGTACGCCAATGACGTACTGCAACCAGTTGCCCGGCAATCCGCGGCGCATATAGCCGGCCACCAGACGCGCGATGCCGCCGAGCGCGAACAGCACGGCAAGGTACACCGCCAGCGCCAAAATACCCGCCAGCGGGCTGGTGATGAACACATAGCCGATAATCAGGTAGGCCACGCCCAGTAAAATGCCGCCGATCATCGGCCAGGTATTCTGCGCCCGATTGGCGATCATGGCGATAATCAGCCCGGCGCCGCTCAACAGCAGCAGGACGCCCACCACGATGCTCAACGCCGCGCCGGAGGCGAAAGGATTAACCAGACACAGTATGCCGCCGGCCAGCAGCAGGAAGGCGATGATCAGCAGGGTGGTGCGTTGCTTTTTGAGCAGATCTTCGCTCAGGAGAGGCAGATTATTGCGGTCGAGGTTCAACATGACAGTACTCCATTTCGTCGTTGGGTAATAAATCAGTCATCCTTACCTGTTTAGCATAGACCGTCTGGGGGTTTTTGACTGACCCGGCGCAAATGTTACACTGTGCGGCTGACGCGCATCAGAACCGAAACGACGACCGAGGACAGGATTTGAGCACAGGAAGCAAACTGGCAGGGTGGCGCCGCATCGCGGTGTGTCTGACATTGGGGCTGCTGTTGGCCGGGTGTTCGGGTAAAAACACCTACAACCGCGACTACGACAAACTGCCGAAGGGCAGCTACACCGGCAAGTCCTACACCGTCAAACGGGGCGATACGCTGTATTACATCGCCTGGATCACCGACAGCGAAGTCAGCGATCTGGCCAGAATCAACAAGATACGCGCGCCCTATAATCTGGAAGTGGGGCAGAAACTGCGGCTGAGCGGCGGCGCGCCGACCAAAACCGCCGCCACGCGCCGTAAAACCTCTTCTTCTTCTGCCGCGATTGCCAAGCAGACGCCGCCGCCGGGCGCCGCTCGCTGCTGGCGCTGGCCGACCAGCGGCCGAATCGTGCAGGCATACTCCAATTCAGATGGCGGCAACAAGGGCATCGACATTGCCGGCAAACGCGGCCAGCCGATCTACGCTTCCGCCAAAGGCAAAGTGGTGTACGTCGGCAACCAGCTGCGCGGCTATGGCAACCTGATCATGATTAAGCACGGTGAAGACTTTATCACCGCCTATGCGCACAACGACACTACGCTGGTGCGCAACGGCCAGGATGTGAAAGCGGGGCAGAAGATCGGCACCATGGGCAGCACCGGCACCGATTCGGTGTTCCTGCATTTCCAGATTCGCTACCGCGCCACCGCGCTCGATCCGCAGCGTTATCTGCCGCCGCAGGGTTCGTCGCCATCCTGTTAACGCCAATCAGGCTCCTTGCGGAGCCCTAGCCTGTTGACCAGGGAGGAAAAAGCGTGGTTTTTCCTCCCTGGTGGTGATCAGCCGAAAATCAATACATTGATTTTCCTTATTTTTTATAGGTTGTCTTCTGTAAGCCCGGCAACGGCATCAGATTTGCCATTAATTTCAGGCTCCTTGCGGAGCCTGAGATGAGTTATTTCAGCGGCAGATAAAGATCGGTCACCAGTTCATATTCCGCCACCTCGTGCACGAAGTTGTGGTAGTGGAAATAGAGCGGGAAATCGCGCAGTTCCTCGCCGCTGGCCGGCAACCACTCGCGGTACAGATAGTGGGCACTTTCCGAGAGCCCATCCAGCGAGCCGTGATGGCGCAGCACCGCGCAGCGCCCGGCCGGCAGCGTGCCGTTCACCACGCCGAAGGCGTTGTCCTCCGGGATCGGCGTAGTGACTTCGCCGCAAATGAAGAAGTGGAAGTCCTGCGCTTCGGTGATGGCCGGATCGTGCGGCGCGATGCCGTAAGTGCGGCTGCTTCTGACCGGCGACAGGCCGCTGGTTTTGCGCCACTCGATAAAGCGTGCGGCGGTTTCGTTGACCAGCGCGGGTGGGCCGCTATGTTCGATCATCGCCACCGGCGTGGCCGGAAAATCGACAATATCTACCTTCATGGGTTGTTTCCTTTTGTGTTTCGGTTCGGGAAAGCGCTGTTGCCAATCGATCCAGGCCGGCTGTTTGCGAAACTGGCTCGGCGTTTGGCTGAACGCCTGTTTGAAGGCGCGGCTGAAGGACTCCGGGTTCTGAAAACCGGCGTCCAGCGCGATGTCAATCACCGGCTCCAGCGGGTTATACGCCAGGCGGTACGAGGCGCGTTTAAGCCTCATCCACTGGATATAACGCCACACCGAGATGCCACAATACGCGCTAAACTGGCGTTGAAAATGAAAGCGCGAAAAATGGGCCACTTCGCTCAGTTTTTCGACGGTGAGCGCCTCGTCCAGGTGGCGGTCGATATAGTCAAAGACCTGCGCAAAGCGTTTTGCATACGAGTGGGTCATGTGATTGTCTCCTCCATGCCTGAACTTTGCCCGAACCGCCGCCGCGTCTCCTGACGGATGATGCTGAGTTGCCATTGCAGGAAAACGGGATGGCCGCGGCGTTCGCTGCCGGCCAGGCCAAAATCATAACCCCGCGCGGCCGTGCGCCGCGAGCCCGACCGAGAAGATGAATATTACATGATGGATCGTTCCCGTTTGCTGAAATTCCTGCTGCCCTATCTGTGGCCGAAAGACAACCCGCGGCTGCGTTGGTATCTGGTGGTGGCCTTCGTGTTCATGGTGGCGGCCAAGGTCAGCACCACGCTGGTGCCGCTGGCCTACAAAGCGATGGTCGATGCGCTGAGTGGCGAGACGGCGAAAATGCTGGCGGTGCCGCTGGGGCTGATCGTCGCCTACGGCGTAGCGCGAGTGGGCGGCGCGCTGTTTGAAGAGCTGCGCAACGTGATGTTTATCCACGTCAGCCAGAACGCCACGCGCCTGTTGGGCGTGCGGGTGTTTCGTCAGCTGCACGCGCTGAGCCTGCGCTTCCATCTGGAACGCCAGACCGGCGGGCTGTCGCTGTCCATTGAGCGCGGCACCCAGGCGGTGTCCACCGTGCTGTCGCGGCTGCTGTTTTCTATCGTGCCGATCCTGTTCGAACTGACGTTGGTCACGGCGATTATGTGGCACATGTTGAACGGCTGGTTCGCGTTGGCGATCCTGACGACGGTCGGCTGCTACATCCTGTTCACCGTGCTGGCGGTGAGCTGGCGCACCCGCTTTCGCCGCGAGCTCAACAAGGCCAATGCCGACGCCAACAGCAAATCCATCGACAGCCTGCTGAACTATGAGACCGTGAAGTACTTCGGCAATGAAGAGTTCGAGGCCGAGCGTTTCGATCTGTCGCGCAGGCTGTATGAATACGCCGCCATCAAGAACCAATTCAGTTTTACCGCGATTAACCTGGGGCAAACCGCCATTATCTCGATCGGGCTGATCGTGATGATGACGATGGCGGCGCAGGGGATTACGCGGGGGACGATGACGGTCGGCGACTTCGTGCTGGTTAACGCTTACCTGTTGCAGCTGTATCAGCCACTGAACTTCTTTGGTTTCATCTACTCGGAGGTGCGTCAGGCGCTGATCGACATGGAGAACATGTTCGATCTGCTGCAGGAGAAGCGCGAAATCGTCGACAGTCCGGATGCGCAGCCGCTGCGGCTCGATCGCGGCGAAGTGCGGTTCGATGCGGTCAGCTTCGGCTACGACGTGCGTCGGCCGATCCTCAAACAGGTGAGTTTTGCCATACCGGCGGGCCACACGGTGGCGGTGGTCGGCGCCTCCGGCGCGGGCAAGTCCACGTTGTCGCGCCTGCTGTTTCGCTTTTACGACGTGCAGGGCGGCGCCATTACCCTCGACGGCCAGGACATTCGCCAGCTGACCCAGGCCAGCCTGCGGCAGGCGATCGGCATCGTGCCGCAGGATACGGTGCTGTTCAACGATACGCTGCGCTACAACATCGGCTATGGCAAAACCGGCTCCAGCGATGAAGAAATAGAGCGGGCGGCGCGGCTGGCGCATATCCATGATTTTATTGTCGGTCTGCCTGACGGTTACGATACCCGGGTGGGCGAGCGTGGGCTGAAGCTGTCGGGCGGTGAAAAGCAGCGGGTGGCGATCGCGCGCACCATCCTGAAAAATCCGGCCATTCTGGTGTTCGACGAGGCGACCAGCGCACTCGATACCCAAACCGAGCGTGAAATCCAGGGCCATCTGCGCGAGGTGAGCCGCAACCACACTACGCTGGTGATCGCCCATCGGCTCTCCACCGTGGTGGACGCCGATGAGATCATCGTGCTGGAGGCGGGAGAAATCGTCGAGCGCGGGGGGCATGAGGCGCTGCTGGCGGCAAACGGCCGCTATGCTGCGATGTGGCAAACCCAGTACAGCGAAGATCCCGAACTGAGCTGACGCCGCCGTTTACTCCGCCGACGGAGCGGCCTGCAGCCGTTGTATCACGTAGTCGCAGGCGATGCGGTAATCCTGCTGCAGATCGGTTTCATCCCCGGCCAGGCTGCCGCGCAGCCAGAGGCCATCGATCATCGCCGCCAGCCCGCGCGCTGCGTCGCGCGCCTGCTGCAGCGGCAGCTCGCGGCGGAACTGGCTGCAAATATTGGAATAGAGCCGCCGATCGTTGGCGCGCTGCAGGCGGCGCAGCACCGGCTGATGCATGCTGGCGGCCCAGAAATCGAGCCAGGCGCGCATGGAAATGGCGTTGGTTTGGCTGGGGTGGAAGTTGCCCTGAATGATGGCGCACAGCTGCGACTGGCTGTCGCTCGCCGCCTGAGCGCGGCACTCGGCCACCGCGTCGCGCAAATCGCGCAGGATCTTGCGCATGGTGGCGCTCAGCAATCCCTCCTTATCGCCAAAATAGTGGCTGACGATGCCGGTCGACAGTCCGGCTTCTTTCGCCACCTGCGACAGGGTGACGCCGGCCAGTCCCACCACGCTGATAGCCTCGAAGGCGGCGTTAATCAGCTGTTCCTTGCGCTGCTCAGGAATGTCTCTGCGGTACATATTTTCCTCAACTGATAGGCCAATCACACTTTGGATTTGATTGATTGAACGGTCAATCAATACTCTATATGCTGCAAAAATGTCAAATAAATGACGATTAAATGCTAAATAAAAGTTGCATTTAAATCGTCAGTCTTTCGCCTCATGGAAGCCTGCCAATGACAATAAAAACTCCTCCATCGCTTGACGAAGAACCTGTCAGATTGAACGCCCCGGTATTTTTCGGCTCTGCAGCGGTGATATTGCTGCTGGGGGCGTTGATTGTGCTGTTTCCCGCCGCCAGCAAACAGTGGCTGAATGTTGCGCAGAACTGGGTGGCCGACGTGTTCGGCTGGTATTACATGTTGTTGATGGTCGCCTGCATGGCGTTCGTGTTCTGGCTGGCGCTGTCGCGCTTTGGCCACATTCGCCTCAGCCAGGATGACGAGCCACCGCAGTTCAGCTACCCCTCCTGGGTGGCGATGCTGTTTTCGTCGGGCATCGGCATTGCGCTGGTGTATTACGGCGCCTATGAGCCGCTGGATCACTTCCTGTCGCCACCGGAAGGCAGCGGCGGCAGCGTGCAGGCGGCGCGACAGGCGATGGCGCTCACCTTCCTGCACTGGGGGCTGCACGGTTGGGCGCTGTATGCGCTGATCGCCACTGCGCTGGCCTATTTCGCCTATTGCCGCGGTTTGCCGCTGGCGCTGCGTTCCGCACTGTATCCGATCTTCGGCGAGCGCATCCACGGCGGCGTCGGCCATCTGGTGGACAGTTTCGGCATTCTGGTGACGGTCATCTCGATGGTAACCAACCTGGGGATCGGCGCGCTGCTGGTGAACTCGGGGCTGTTTTACCTGTTCGATATCCCGCAAAGCACCGGCGTGCTGTTGGCACTGATCGTGGTGATGATGGTGGTGGCCACGTTGGCGGCGATCACCGGCGTCGAGAAGGGCATTGCCATGCTGTCGAACATCAACGTCGGCTTCCTGTGCCTGCTGCTGCTGTTCGTGTTTCTGGCCGGCCCGACGCTGAACCTGCTCAACGGCATGTTGCAGAACGTCGGGGATTATCTGACTTCGCTGGTCAGCCGCAGCTTCGATATGTACCTGTACGGCAAGGCGCGCCAATGGCAGGGCGCCTGGACGCTGTTCTATTGGGCCTGGTGGGTGGCGTGGGCGCCGTTCGTCGGGCTGTTTATCGCGCGCATTTCCAAAGGGCGCACCATCCGCGAACTGATCTTCGGCGTATTGTTGATCCCGCTGGGATTCACGCTGGCGTGGCTGTCGATCTTCGGCAATACCGCCATCAGCCTGGTACTGGAGGGCGGGCAGGCGATCCTGGGGCAGGTGGCGCAAAGCGATCCGCCGATGGCGGTGTTCAAGCTGTTCGAATACCTGCCTTATACCCAGCTGACCGCCGGTTTCGTGGTGGTGATAAGCTTCGTGCTGTTTCTGACGCCGGTCGATTCCGGCACGCTGATGATAGCCAACCTCTCCTGCCAGGGCGGTTCCGCCCACGATGACGCGCCGGCCTGGCTGCGGGTGTTCTGGGCGGCGGTCACCACGCTGGTGTGCGCCGGGCTGTTATACGCCGGCAGCTTCAGCGCGATGCAGACCGCAGTGGTGCTGTGCGGCCTGCCGTTCTCGGCGGTGATCGTGCTGTATATGCTTAGCCTGCGCAAGGACCTGTGCGGTTACGCCATGAAGCCGGCGCTCCCCTGAGGCGGATTATTCGTCCGCGCGCGGCCGGTGATGCACGTACTCGACAATCGTGCCGTCCGGCAGGCGCGCATTGAAACAGGCGCCGGTGGGCACCTCCACCGGGCCGAAGAAGATCTCGGCCCCGGCGGCCAGCAGCCGCCGGTGGTAAGGATAAATGTCATCGACCAGCAGCGTGCCGACGGTGCTGCGGAAAGGGCGCAGCTGCTCTTCCGACCCTTCCAGAATCAGAAACGGCCCCACCGCCGCCAGCACCAGCCGATGCTCGGGAAAGTCGAAGCGCATATCCGCTTCCACGCCGTGCAGCTGCTCGTAGAACGCGATGGCACGGTCAATCTCGCCTTCGTCGACGTAGACCCGAATCAGCACGCGCGGCTCGCGCCGCGATGAAGAGTCGGCGGTTTTGCGCCAGAAACCGGCTTCGGTCAGTTTTGCCGTCATGTTCATCTCCTTGCGGGGTGTCTGCCGCTTATCATGCCGCCATTTTCCATCCGAGTTTGGATCGAGTTGGCATAAGCTAGCCGCGCCGGTAATAACCTGTTCACTGGGCATGAAAGAGGGAGCTCTGTTTGTGATTCTTGTCACGGCCTGCGCTTTTATTATTATTCAACATTGATAATGTCATCGCGTGATTATTGATTAACACAATGGAGTTAATCGTTCGCATCATGGTCGCTATAAAGCAAACAGATTCAAATAATAAAGAGGATGGGATTGTAAGGCCGATGAAAGGGAAGATACCGACTATTTATAAGAAAGGATTAAGTTTTGTTTATTAACGTATTTATAAATCACGTGGCTTTGGTTTCTTTTATAAAAAGAAAAAGTGCCGAATAAATTTGGTTTATTTATTAAAAACAAAAAGTTGATTTATTTTCATGTCGTTCACGCGCGGTGAAAAATGCCTGGTTCGTTCTCCCGGCGCCGTTTTCAACGGCCGTTTGACATGTCCGCAGCTTGCGATAATTTTATGTCATTAACATGTTAATGAGTTGTTGTTGTGACGGATGGCCAAATTCTCCCTTGGCCGAACGCTTAACGCACTTATGCCATGGCGGGTCGCCATTCATAAGTTAACTTATGGACCAATGACGCTATGAATACATCGCCAGGGCCACGCGGAACATTAAGTGAAGAGAACCGGTTGCTGATTATTTTATTTTTTGTCTTCGGCTGCGTGTTCGTCGATCGCCTCACCATCTCGTTTCTGTTTCCGATGATTGCCGCCGACCTTAAGCTGAGCAACGTGCATCTCGGCACGCTGTCGGCGGTGTTGGCGTTAACCTGGGCGCTGTCCGGCGCGGGATTGGGGGCTATCGCCGATCGCTTTAATATCCGCAAACCGATGCTGATCCTGTCGATCCTGGTGTTTTCGCTGTTCTCCGCGCTGTCGGGGCTGGTCAGCGGCTTTGCCATGTTATTGATCTTCCGAGCGCTGATGGGGATCGCCGAAGGGCCGGTGTTGCCGATCGCCCAGTCGCTGATGGTGGAAAAATCGCAGCCGCAGCGCCGCGGTTTCAACATGGGTTTGATCCAGGGCGCGGCGCCGGGGCTGCTGGGCGGCATTATCGCGCCGCCGCTGATCATCTATCTGGCGCAGAAGTGGGGCTGGAGCATGGCGTTTCATCTGACCGCCGTGCCGGGCATCATTCTGGCGTGGCTGATCTATCGCTATGTGAACGGTAAAAAGGATCCCGCCTTTATCGCCGCGCCGGCGGCCGGCAAGGCGGCGGACAAAGCCGCTTACGGCGAGCTGTTCAAAATCAAGAACGTGGCGCTGTGCATTCTGATCTCCTGTGTGTTCGTCACCTGGTTCATGATCATCATTACCTTCACCCCTAACTTTTTGGTGACCGACCGCGGCTTCGGCGAAGGCACGATGGGCGGCATCATGAGCGCCATCGGCGCCGCCTGGGTCTTCTGGGGCGTGGCGGTACCGGCGATCTCCGATCGCCTCGGCCGCAAACCGACGCTGATCTTCTTTTCGCTGTTGGCGGTGTGCTGCCCGCTATTCCTGAGCTACGTCGACAACCCGTGGCTGCTGGGCGTACTGGTGTTCCTGTCTTATACCGGCCTTGGGTGCTTCACGCTGTTTATGGCCACCATCCCCTCTGAAACGGTGTCGCCGGCCCGTATCGCCACCGCGTTGGGGCTGGTGATGGGGATCGGCGAGGTGATTGGCGGCTGTCTGGCGCCGTTCATCGCCGGGCTGATCGCCGATCGCTACGGGTTGGTCAGCGTGATGTGGCTGGCGGCTGCCGGCGCCGTCTGCGCCGGCGTACTGAGTTGTTTTCTCGATGAAACGGCTCCTGCCGTGGTGAACCGCAGAGCGGTGAAACCGGCGGGCGTCGTCGACGTTTAAAGCGGCTTTCATCCCATTAATCAAGGAGAGCGAAGATGTCAGCAGAACCATCCGTACTGAATCAAAATGCCGAACCGGACTGGAAGAATTACGACGATTTCGCGCGCGGCATCGACACCAACCGGCTGCCGGGCACTCAGGACTGGCGCGGCAAAACGTTGCAGATCGCCTTTGAAGACCGCGGGGAAATCACGCTGCGCTTCAGCGCCGATCGGCAGCGGGTGCTTTGGGCCTGGGGCGGGGAGAGCGGCGAGGACGCTTATGAAGAGGTGCAAACCTCCGCCGCACGCTATTTCTTCAATATTCCGCTGCAGTCGCCGGGCAACGAGTGCCTGACGCTGGTACTCAATCGTGACAGCGGCCGGGCGCTGCTGGTGCGCAGCACGCTGTTGCCGGAACTGACGGTGGAAAAGGGCTCGCGCCTCAAGCAAAGCTTCCACGTCGGCCGGATTGCCGGCATCGCACCGGGCGGCGTTGCGCCGCATCTGACCCGCGAGCTGATCGGCTATCGTACGCTGAACGTCTACAGCCCCAACCATTACTACGAACACTTCTACGTCAACACCGAGCGCTATGCCTGGCAAAACCTGCGTGGCGAACAGTTCGGTCACGGCGACATGGACTATGCCACCTACTACAAGTTTGAGGACGAGATGTTCCTGTTCACCTTCCGGGAAAAGATTATCCCGGTGTGCTCGGTATTCTTCTTCGATTTTATCTCCGGGCGCTGCACCGGCACCTTCCTCGGGCTGGACGCCGCCGGCCGGGTGTTGGTGTCCCCGGCCGGGGCATTCATCAGCAAGATGAGCTACAACGCCTACCCGGAGGGCGTGCAGCCGCTGTGAGTCAGGCGTTTCTGACCAGCGATCCGGCGTTGATCTCCGCGATGGATTTCGCGCCGGTGAGCGTCATGGCCACGCGCATTTCCTTGTCGATCAGATCCAGCAAGTTAGCGACGCCGGCTTCGCCGGCCGCCGCCAGCGCATAGACGAAGGCGCGCCCCAGCAGCACGCTGTCGGCGCCCAGTGCGATCATGCGTACCACGTCCAGGCCGCTGCGGATGCCGGAGTCGGCCAACAGGGTAATGTCGCCTTTCACCGCGTCGGCGATCGCCGGCATGGCGCGCGCGGTCGACAGCACGCCGTCCAGCTGGCGGCCGCCGTGGTTGGAAACGATGATGCCGTCGGCGCCGAAGCGCACGGCGTCTTTGGCGTCCTCCGGATCCAGAATGCCTTTGATGATCATCGGGCCGTCCCAGAATTCGCGGATCCACTCCAGATCTTTCCAGGAAATCGACGGATCGAAGTTGGCGCCCAGCCAGCCGATGTAGTCTTCCAGGCTGGTCGGTTTGCCGCGGTAGGCTGAAACGTTGCCCAGATCGTGCGGCTTGCCGAGCAGGCCGACGTCCCAGGCCCACTGCGGATGGGTAAACGCCTGCAGCACGCGGCGCAGGGCGGCGTGAGGGCCGCTCATCCCCGAATGGGCGTCGCGATAACGGGCGCCCGGCACCGGCATGTCGACGGTGAACACCAACGTTTTCACGCCGGCGGCCTTGGCGCGCTCCAGCGCGTTGCGCATAAAACCGCGATCTTTGAGCACGTAGAGCTGGAACCACATCGGCCGATCGATCGCCGGCGCCACCTCTTCGATCGGGCAGACCGACACGGTGGACAGGGTGAACGGAATGCCTTTTTGGGCAGCGGCGCGCGCGGCCTGCACTTCACCGCGGCGGGCGTACATGCCGGTCAGCCCCACCGGCCCCAACGCCACCGGCATCGCCAGCTGCTCGCCGAACAGCGTGGTTTCCAGGCTAAGTTCGGACATATTGCGCAGTACGCGCTGGCGCAAGGCGATATCGGCCAGGTCTGCGGTATTGCGCTTCAGCGTATGCTCCGCGTAGGCCCCGCCGTCGATATAGTGAAACAGAAACGGCGGCAGTTTGGCCTGGGCGGCAGCCCGGTAGTCGGTTGACGCGGAGATGATCATAGTGTTTACCTTCTTGTCTTGCTTGCGATAACGAGTTGTCGGTCAGAGCGTGAGGATCGCCGCCATACCGGCCGCAATCCCGCCGTACGCCAGCATCGGCAGCACGGTCTTTCTGATGATTTTTCCTTCGGCGTTGCCGATCCCGAGAATCGAGCAGACCGCGATAATATTGTTCAGGCACACCATGTTGCCCATGGCGCCGCCGACGGACTGCAAGGCCAGTGTCAGATTGACGTCGAGGCCGCTGCTCTGGGCGATCGACTGCTGAATGCCGCCGAACGTCAGGTTCGAGACGGTATTGGAACCTGAGAAGAACGATCCCAGCGCGCCGAGGAATGACGAGAACAGCAGCCAGCTGTCGCCGGTCAGCGCCGCCAGCGCTTTGCCGATCAGGATCACCGGCGCGTTGTCGCCGCCCTGCATCATCAGGTTGACCATCACCAGCGCGCCGAACAGGGCGATAAAGGGCCGTGCGATGCGCCCGCCGGTTTCACTGAACATCTGCCGCACCTGGCCGCCATTCAGCCGGAACAGCGGAATGCACAGCAGCACCACCAGCAGGAACGGGATCAGCGCCGGGACATACAGCGTTTTGTAGCCGGCGGCGGCGGAGGTGCCCAGCACCTGTTGCAGTTCGACGATCAGCGCCCGGCTGACGCGCAGCTCCCCGAGCCAGCCGAGATTTTCCTGCCACAGCAGCGCGGTGTTGTTGAGCAGCGCCTTGAGGCCCAGTTGGTGAACGCGTGTCACTATCAGAATAGCAATCAGCAGCAGGGTCGGGGTCATGGCCTTGACCACCTGCAAGAACGGCACCGCTTGCTCGGTGCTCTGCGGTTTGTCGCTGCTGGCGAGGCCGATGCCGCCGCGCGCCAGCAGCACCGACAGCGCCAGGCCGATCGCGCCGCCGACCAGCGCCGGGAACTCATAGTTCACCTGGGCCAACAGCAGATAGGGCACGGTGCAGCTCAGTACGCTGAGCAGGATAAACGGCAGATTGCGGCGGATATCCCGCCAGGAAACGATAAAGCGCAGCGCCAGCAAAGGAATGACGAAACCGGCGACAAAGTGGATCAGCGCGGTTTGTCGGCCGATCTCCAGCAGGCTGGCGTCCGACAGGCCGAGATTGGCGAAGCCGAACCAGGTGGGGGTGCCCACGGCGCCGAAGGAGACCGGCACCGAGTTCATCACCAGCGTCAACAGAGCGACGCGCAGCGGGTTGAAGCCCAGCCCGACCAGAATCGGCGCGGCGATGGCGGCCGGGGTGCCGAAGCCGCTGGCGCCCTCAATCATAAAGGCGAACGCCCAGCCGATAATCATCAGCTGGGCCACGGGATTGGGGCTGATGGTTTCCAGCCAGCGGCGCACCACGTTTTCCGCGCCGCTTACCTGCATCAGTTTGTTGAGCAGGATGGCGCCGGCGATGATGGTGATCGGCGTCAGCGTCGACACCAGCGCGGTGATGATATGGGCATGCAGCAGCCGCAGCGAGGCATCGAACCACAAGAGCTGTACGGCGTACACCACGGCGGCCGTCAGCGGCAGGGCGAGGTAAGAGGGCACGCCATTCCTTTTGGTCATCATCCAGATCAGCAGGATGATGGGCGCAATACTGAAAAGCAGGGGCATAAGATCCTCAGGGTTATTATTTTTATGGGCAGAGAGATGTAGCTGAAAGGTTAATTACCGCAACATTTTTATTCTAATCACAACGTTGGCGACGATGCCATGCGGTAATTTTTTAACATCAGCGAACGGCGCCGCCGGCGGGGAAAACGTCGGTGTGAGGGGTTAAATTAATGTGTTTAAAATCAGACTAATAGAAGTGGTTTTTGTGTGATGAATGCGCGAGTTCACATTAATTAAGCGGTAATGTTCAATAGATTATGTCCAAAAACGCCGTAATCCCCATGGCATTTTCCGGCCATGGAGAAATAATCAGAGCAGAAAACTCAAAAGTAATGGCTGATATTTTGGTAGGAACCGATGATATGTTCGATCAGCAGGCGAGTTTTTAACGGCAGATTGCGGGTGTAAGGATAGACGGCGTAAATGCCCAGCACCTTGCCGCAGTGGCCGGCCAAAATCTCCGTCAGTTTTCCGTCCTGCAAGTCTTCGTACACCATGCAGCGCGGCACCATGGCGATGCCGTGACCGCCGATTACCGCTTTGCGGATCGCTCGCGCATTGTTGGCCGACAGGTTGCCGTTAACCTGCAGCTCGTAGATGTCGTTGCGCCCTGGCCGCTTCATCAGCCAGTTGGCGGTGCCGCTCTCCTGGTAGGTGTAGGTCAGGCAGTTGTGGCTAAGCAGATCGTCGGCGCTGCGCGGTTCCGGGTGGCTTTCCAGGTAGCCCGGCGAGCAGACGATCACCCAGCGGGAATCGAAGATCGGCCGGGCAATCAGGCTGGAGTCCGGCATGGTGCCGGTCCGGATCGCCAGATCGATGCCTTCTTCCACCAGATCGACGAAGCGGTTTTCCAGCCGCATTTCGACCTTTAGGCTGGGATGCTGGGCGCAAAATTCCGCCACGCTTTCGCTCAGCAGCAGCTCGCCCGAAATGGTTGGCACCGACATGCGGATGGTGCCGGTCAACTCTTCGCTCTTTTCGCTGACGGCGTACAGCGCCTCCTGCACTTTGGCGCCGATCTCTTTGGCCTGCTGGTAGAGCGCCTGGCCGCTTTCGGTCAGCGTCAGGCTGCGGGTGGTGCGGTACAGCAGGCGGGCACCCAGCGATTTTTCCAGCCGCCCGATGCGTTTACTGACCACCGAGCTGGTGATGCCGGCGCTCTCCGCGGCCTTGCTGAACGACCCGCAGTCGACAATCAGGGCAAACAGAATCAGGTCGTTGGCGTATTCGTGAGTGGCGAGCATAATCGGCTGTTCCCTTCAGCGGCAAGTGGCGCCAGTGTAAGTCTCTCGTTTCAATAAGCAATCATCAAAATGCCCCCGACGCCGAAATCAGAGGCTGCGCGAACAATGAGAATTCGTCTTGATCTCATTCTCGCGCCGCTTACAATGCCTGCCAGATCGCGACTTCAGAGGTTTTTTCATGGAACTGCTACGGGTGGTTTATCACCAGTATCGTTGGCCCTTTCTGGCGGTGATGGCATTGACCATGACCAGCGCTGGCTTAGGCATCGGTATCATTGCATTTATCAATCAATACCTGATGGACGCCGGCGGCGATGCATTGGCCGTGCTGCCGATGTTTCTTGCCCTGCTGGCATTGCTGATGGCGGTCACGCTGGGCTCGCAATTGGCGCTGACGACCTTGGGCCATTACTTCGTCTACCGCCTGCGCGGGCAGTTAGTGAAGCGCATCCTGGATACCGATATTGAACGTCTCGAACAGCTAGGCAGCGCTTCATTATTGGCCAGCCTGTCCAGCGATGTGCGCAATATCACCGTCGCCTTCGTGCGCTTGCCCGAACTGGTGCAAGGGGTGATTTTAACCCTGGGATCGGCGGCCTATCTGGGATGGCTGTCACCGAAAATGCTGGCGGTGACGGCGGTTTGGGTCGCCATCACCGTGGTGGGCAGCGGTTGTCTGGTCTCGCGGGTTTATCGCCATATGGCCAGTTTGCGCGAGTCAGAAGAGCGTCTCTATCATCATTATGAATCGGTGATTGACGGTCGTAAGGAACTGACGTTGAACCGCAAGCGAGCGCAGGCGCTGTACGAACAGGCCTATCAGCCTGATGCGCAAGCTTACCGCTACCATATCATTCGCGCTGATACCTTCCATCTGAGTGCGCTCAACTGGTCAAATATCATGATGTTGGGGGCGATCGGGCTGGTGTTCTTTATGGCCAACAGCCTGGGATGGGCGAACTCGACGGTAGCCGCCACGTATTCCCTGACGTTGCTGTTCTTGCGCACGCCATTACTGCAGGCGGTCGGAGCGTTTCCGACGCTGGTCAGCGCCGAAGTCGCCTTCAACAAGCTGAAGACGCTGCGCCTGGCCGAGTACCAACCGGCGTTCCCTGCCGCCACCGGCCGTGCCTGGCAGACGCTGGAACTGCGCGACGTGGTTTTTCACTATGCGGATACGGAACAGCAGCCCGGTTTTGCCGTCGGGCCGCTCAATCTGACGCTGCGGCGTGGCGAGCTGGTCTTTTTGATCGGTGGCAACGGCAGCGGCAAGTCAACGCTGGCGATGCTGCTGACCGGGTTGTACCGGCCGGTGAGCGGGCACATCGTTGTGGATGGCATCGCCCAGACCGCAGCGGATATGCCGGATTATCGTCGGCTGTTTTCGGCGATTTTCACCGATTTTCATCAGTTCGATCGCTTGCAAGGGCCGGAAGGTGGCGAACCCGATGCGGAGTTGGTCGCCGTCTGGCTCGAGCGCTTGAATATGAAAAGCAAACTGCAGTTCGACGGCGACAGGGTGACCAACCCGCAGCTGTCGCAAGGGCAGCGCAAACGTCTGGCCCTGCTGCTGGCGGTGGCGGAACAGCGCGATATCCTGCTGTTGGATGAATGGGCCGCGGATCAGGATCCGCAGTTCCGGCGTATTTTTTATCGCGAGCTGTTGCCAGAGTTGCGCGCGTTAGGCAAAACGGTATTCGCCATCAGCCATGACGACCACTATTTCGAACACGCCGATCGGTTGCTTGAGATGCGCTCCGGCCAGCTGCGCGAACTGACCGGCTGCGAGCGTGAACACGCCAGCCGAGACTCCGTCAGTCGAATTGGCTAATCCTCGCCGGCCCGGGCGAAACCCAAACGGGCCGGCGCTTCTCCTCATGCGATTCAGTACGTCGCTTCATTTTCATCCTCTTCTTCAGCGTCGCCTGTTGCCGATTTGGCTTATGACCAGTCAAATGATTTAGTGACTAATTATTTACCAGTGGTTTAATTTTAGCCATTAAAGGTGTGACACACTGTATGTTCGTTCGCCTATCAATACGCGTTATCGGCTGCCGATAACAGTGGTATCCACGGTGCCGTGCTCATTGATACTGCAATGCAGGTATTTGGGTAGCAGTGATTTTTTAAATATCCATAGGAACAAACTACTTTATCGATCGTTAAAACAGATCAATAATCATCGTTTGAATGGTTTAATCTATTGGTTAGGGGCGCTGTGGTGAGCAAGGATGGATCAAATATCAAACGTAAGGCATGGCTATGCGTGTTTATCGGTTGTGGGCTGTTCTGGCTGCTAACCGCTGCCGTGATTTACTGGCTACTGATTAAGTAAGCTGAGCAGGAAGACGATTGGTGAACAAAAAGCAGGCTAAAAATCGTGAGGGCGCTCGGCGTCGCGCGCAGTCCAAAATTCCGCCTTCATGGGTGCTGAGCGATGAGCAGCGCGCCTTCATTGAAGATTTGTGGCAGGATAACGCCCCTGAGGCGGAGCGACCTATCGCCCAGCGGCGCTAACCGATCAGGCGGCTACGGCCGGCCAATGCGCCGAACAGCATTTGCAGGAGAGTCAGACAGAGCAACACGATCAGCGGCAAACGCCAGCCTTCCGTCAGGTCATGCAGCAGGCCGAACAGGGTGGGGCCCAAGGCCGCCAGCAGATAACCGACGGATTGCGCCATACCCGATAACAGCGTCGCCTGGTGATGATGCTGACTGCGCAATCCGAAGAACGACAGCGCCAGCACCAGCGAACTCCCCGCGCCCAACCCCGCGAACGTCAACCACACCAGCGAGCTGGCGGGTTGCACCAATAATCCCCCGACGCCGATAAAGATCAGCAGAGAACTGCCCAGCGCGATCGCTCGCTGATCGCGCGCCCGCGGCAAAATCACCACCATCACAAAGTTGGCGACGATCGCCACCACCTGATACACGAACAGCTCGAAGCCCGCCTGCTGAGCCGAGGTGCCGTGGCTGGCGGCAAAGGCGCTGAACCAGCCGATAATGGTGTAAAAAGCAATAGATTGCAGCCCCATGAACATCGCCACCTGCCATCCCAGCGCACTGCCCCAGGGAGAACGATAGCGTTGCGGCTCCGTCGACAGCGGCTCTTTGACTGCGGGCGTGGCGGGGCGTCGCAGCTGTGGCAGCCACACCAGCAGCGCCAGCAGCGCGGGCAACCCCCAGCACAGCAAAGAGAACCGCCAGCCGAGATCGCCCAGCGAAGCCAGCGGCACCGCCAGGCCGGAGGCGATGGCGGCGACCAGCGACATCACCGCCGCATAGGCGGCGATCATGGCGGCGGCGCGATGTGGGAAATCTCTTTTCACCAGCGTCGGCAGCACTACGTTGGCGAGGGCGATGGCGGCGCCGATCAGGATGCTGCCCAGCCACAGCATGGCGTCTTGCGGCAGGGAACGCAGCGCAATGCCGCAAACCAGCAGCGCGAGGGCGAGGCCCAGGGTGCGCTCGATGCCGATGCGTTTCGCCAGCGCCGGGGTCAGCGGCGAAAGAACGGCGAACAGGATTAGCGGCAGCGAGTTGATCAGGCCGGCGGCGGTGGCGGATAACGCCAGCTGTTGCTGGATCTGCTCCAGCAGCGGGCCCACGCTGGTCAGGGCGGCGCGCAGGTTGGCCGCGATCAGCATGATGCCGACGATCAGCAGTACCGGGCGATGTAAACGGCGGCGCGGGGTTAAGCTGGATGATGGGGATGAAGCGGGTTGCGGCATGGGTTCCTCGCACCAGGGCATGCAGTCAATCAGCGCTGCATGGCGTGATGCGTTGATTGACGTTAACGCTTACGTACCGCCAAATTGGCGGTATCCGATCGCAAGTGTAGGGAAGATGCTTCACGCTGACAAGGGGAGGGGCCGGCGCGATAGGGGCGGTTAATCCCCGTCGGTGACAGGATAATTGCCATTATGTGATCCTGGTCACTGAGTGAACTAAAAGTCCTGGCGCGGGGCGGGCCATGCGCCGCTTTCACTTCTCTCTCCCCTCATGCGGCTGCTCTCCGGCGTGCGCGCTTGTCATGGCATTTCACTTTGCCTCCATTCCGCTTCCTGACTTTTCGATCTGTTTCGATTCGAAAGGTTTTTTGGCGATTTTTTTGCTAAAACGGGGCTGTAAGCCCGATCACAATTTCATTGCTTTCGCTTTGCTGTAATGCCAGCGCAGTAGAGCGAAAGCCATCTTCTCCCCGGCGATGCCGGAAACCTGAGGACCGCAGCTCATGCCAGTGAATACCGCAAAGCGACGTGAACACATCATCGATCTGTTATGCGAGCACGGCAGCGTGCGCGTGGAGCAGCTCAGCAAACAGTTTGCGGTATCCACGGTGACGATCCGCAACGATCTGCGCTTTCTGGAACGAAAAGGGTGTGCGCTGCGCGCTTACGGCGGCGCGATGCTCAATCAGCAATTCGCTTTCGATCGGCCGTTGCGGGACAAAGGGCGGTTGAATCGCGACGTCAAAACGCTGATCGCCAACGCGGCGGCCGGCTATGTGCGCGACGGCGATGCGCTGATCCTCGATTCCGGTTCCACCACCGCGCAGATCGTGCCGTTCCTGAAGGGGCGGCGCGATCTGGTGGTGATGACCAATGCGCTGAACATTGCCTACGAGCTTTCGGGAAACGACGGGGTGGAGGTCATGGTGCTGGGGGGCAGCGTGCGCCGCAACTCTTACTCGCTCTACGGTCCGGCTGCCGAGCAGCAATTGCGTCAGTACCGATTCGACAAGCTGTTTTTGGGCGTCGACGGGTTCGATCTGAGCGCCGGCATCACCACGCCTCACCCCGGTGAGGCGCACCTCAATCGCGTAATGTGCGAGGTGGCACGCGAGATTATCGCGGTGGCGGATGCCAGCAAATTTGGTCGCAAGAGCTTTTGCATGATTCGCGAAGCCGGACAAATCCATCGGCTGATCACCGACAGCCGTCTTCCGGACGATTACGAGCGGGCGTTAACCGAGCTGGGCGTGGAGGTCATCATCGCCGATCGGTAGCAGGGCGCCTGCATGGGGGCTTCATGCAGCAGTTGTTACAGCTTGTCGAGCAGCACAAGGCCGGTATGCCGGTCGGGATCTTTTCCGTCTGTTCCGCCCATCCCTGGGTTCTGAAGGCCGCGTTGCGGCAGGCCAAAGCCCGTGGCACGCCGGTGTTGGTGGAAGCGACGTCCAACCAGGTCAATCAGTTCGGCGGCTATACCGGCCAAACGGCGACCCAGTTTCGCGATGCGCTGTGGCGGCTGGCGGATGAGGTTGGTCTGGCGCGCGAGCGCGTGTGGCTGGGCGGCGACCATCTGGGGCCCAACGCCTGGCAAGATCGCCCGGCTCAGGAAGCGATGACGCTGGCGGAAACGTTGATCGACGATTACGTCCGCGCGGGATTTCGCAAAATTCATCTCGATTGTTCCATGTCGTGCGCCGATGATCCCTCGCCTCTGGGGGATGCCGCTGTCGCCGAGCGGGCCGCGCGTTTGTGCGCGGTGGCGGAACGCGCCTGGGCGCAGAGCGGCGGCGAAGCGCCGGTCTATGTGATAGGCACCGAAGTGCCGGTGCCGGGCGGCGCGCAGGAAGCGCTGGCGGGCCTGCAGGTCACCACGCCGCAGGCGGTGGCGCAAACCCTGGAAACACACCGTATCGCCTGGCAAAAGGCCGAGCTGAACGATGCCTGGCAGCGAACCATCGCGCTGGTGGTGCAGCCGGGCGTCGAGTTCGATCACCACAGCGTCGAACGTTACCAGCCGCAACGCGCCGATGCACTGAGCCATTTCATCGAACGGCAGCCGGGCATGATCTATGAAGCGCACTCCACGGACTACCAACCGCCGCAGGCCTATCGCCAGCTGGTGCGCGATCATTTCGCCATCCTGAAGGTGGGGCCGGCGCTGACCTTTGCGCTGCGCGAAGCGCTGTTCGCCCTCGATCGCATCGAACGCGAATGGCTGGGGGAACGCCAGTCGGCGCAGCTGTGCGCCACGCTGGAACAGGTGATGCGCGAGCAGCCGCAACAGTGGAGCCGCTATTACCACGGTACGCCGCACCAGCAGTACCTCGATCGCCACTACAGCCTGAGCGATCGGGTGCGTTACTACTGGCCGCAGCCGCAGGTGCAGCAGGCGGTCGACGGCTTGCTGGACAACCTGCGCCGCAGCCCGGCGCCGCTGGCGCTGCTCAGCCAGTATCTGCCGGATCAGGCGCGGGCGCTGAACGCCGGCGAATTGAGCGCCGATCCGCAGGAGTGGGTGCTGCATAAAGTGACGCAGGTGCTCGACGATTACCACGCCGCCTGCTATCCGGAGGGCCGCTGACATGCCGAACATTTTAATGACCCGCATCGACAATCGCCTGGTGCACGGCCAGGTGGGCGTGACCTGGACCAACACTCTCGGCGCCAACCTGGTGGTGGTGGCCAACGACGAGGCCGCCGCCGATCCGGTGCAGCAGAACCTGATGGACATGGTGGTGGCGGAAGGGGTGCAGACCCGTTATTTCACGCTGCAGAAAACCATCGACGTGATCCACAAGGCGGCGGATCGACAGAAGATCTTTCTGGTATGCAAAACGCCGCAGGACGTGTTGACGCTGGTGCGCGGCGGGGTGCCGATCCGTTTCGTCAACGTCGGCAATATGCATTTCGCCGAGGGGAAGCGGCAGGTGCACAAAACGGTGTCGCTGGACGACGGCGACGTGGCCGCGTTCCGCGCGCTGGCGGCGCTGGGCGTGGAGTGCGAAGTGCGCCGGGTGCCGGATGAGGCGGGCGAGGCGATCGGCAAACTGCTCTTTTGAGCCTGGGGGGAAGCATGTTGACGGATGCGTTATTGATTGCGCTGTTGGCCGGGTTGGCGGGGGTTGACCTGTTCGACGGCCTGACCCACTTCCACCGGCCGGTGGTGATGGGGCCGCTGGTGGGGCTGATTTTGGGCGACGTCTACACCGGCTTGCTGGTGGGCGGCACGCTGGAGCTGGTGTGGATGGGGATGGTGCCGCTGGCGGGCGCCCAACCGCCGAACGTGGTGATCGGCGGGGTGATCGGCACCGCGTTCGCCATTCTGACCAAGGCCGATCCTAAAGTGGCGATCGGCGTGGCGGTGCCGTTCTCGATAGCGGTGCAGGGCTGCATCACGCTGCTGTTTACGCTGTTCTCACCGATGATGCACCGCTGCGATCGTATGGTGAAAGAGCTGAACTGGCGCGGCATCGAACGGGTGAACTACCTCGGTATCAGCATTCTGTTCATCTTCTATTTCGTGGTGGCGTTCCTGCCGATTTACTTCGGCGCCGATGCGGCCAGCGCCATGGTGCAGAAGGCGCCGGGCTGGCTGCTGGACGGACTGGCGGTGGCGGGCGGCATGATGCCGGCAATCGGTTTCTCGCTGCTGATGAAGGTGATGATGAAAAAAACCTACGTGGCCTATTTCATTCTCGGTTTCATCTCGGTCACGTTTCTCAAACTGCCGATTCTGGCGGTGGCGCTGGGTGCCCTGGCGATCGCTCTGATCGACTTCTTCAACACGCAACGCGGCGCGGCAGAGGCGACGGCTCGGCCCGCTCCGCAGGAGGACGCCGAAGATGGCATTTAACGATTCCGACGATCTGCTGGCGCAAAAGGCCGAGCAGCGCATGGCGCAGGCGCTGGCCACCAGCCAGGTGGAGCAGGACGATTACCTGGACAGCCAGCCCGCCGAAGCGCTGACGCGCGGCGACATCAACCGCATGGCCTGGCGTTCGCTGCTGCTGCAGGCATCGTTCAACTACGAGCGCATGCAGGCCGGCGGCTGGCTGTATCAGCTGATCCCCGGGCTGCGCAAGATCCACCGCAACCCGCAGGATTTGGCCAATTCGATGAAGATGCACATGGAGTTTATCAATGTGCACCCGTTCGACGTCACCTTCCTGTCCGGCCTGGTGCTGGCAATGGAGCAGAACAAGGAGAAGATCTCCACCATCCGCGCGGTGAAAGTGGCGCTGATGGGGCCGCTTGGCGGCATCGGCGACGCGCTGTTTTGGTTGACGCTGCTGCCGATCTGCGCCGGGATAGGCGCTTCGTTGGCGCTGGAGGGCAGCCTGTTCGGGCCGATCGTCTTCCTGCTGCTGTTCAACCTGTTCCACTTCGGCCTGCGTTTCGGGCTGGCGCACTACGGCTACCAGGCCGGCACCAGCGCGCTGGCGCTGCTGAAGACCCACACCCGGCGTATTTCGCACGCCGCCTCCATTGTCGGCATGACGGTGATCGGCGCGCTGGTGGCCTCGTATGTGCATCTGTCCACGCCGCTGGTGATGCATGCCGGCAAGGCCAGCGTGGCGCTGCAGACCGACGTGCTGGACAAGCTGATGCCCAACTTACTGCCGCTGTGTTTCACGCTGCTCATTTTCTTCCTGATGAAGCGCGGATTCTCGCCGGTGAAGCTGATTGGCGTCACCGTAGTCATCGGCGTAGCGGGCAAATTTATCGGCATTTTGTGAGGAGCGGAATATGCCAGGCATTGTGATTACCGGCCACGGCGGCTTCGCCAGCGGGCTGTTGCAGGCGGTGGAACAGGTGGTGGGGCCACAGCCGCACTGCGCGGCGGTCGATTTCCCCGAACAGATGAGCACCGCGCAGCTCAGGGAGGCTTTGCGTTCGGCGCTGGTCGCAGTGGCGCAGCCGGACGGCGTGGTGTTTCTCACCGACATGCTCGGCGGCTCGCCGTTTCGCAGCGCCTGCGAGCTGGCGGATGCGCAGGGGGATTGTGAAGTGCTGACCGGCGTGAATATGCAGCTGGCGGCGGAAATGATGCTGGAGCGCGACGGGTTGAGCCTGGATGAGTTTCGCGAGGTGGCGCTGGCGTGCGGTAAACGCGGCCTGACCAGCCTGTGGCATGAGCGCCGCCGGGTGAAATGCGAAAACGTACAGGCCGACGGCATCTGAACGAAAACCGGGCGCGCTCGCGCCCGGCTTCGTGAGTTATGCCGGCAACGGGCTCTGCGCCAGGCGCGCCGGTTGGTCTTCGCCGCGGCTGAAGCGCCAGCAGGTCTGGTGATATTTCGCCACGCTGTTGCGGTGCGCCACGCTGATCAGCGTCACGTCCGGCAGTTCATCCACCAGCAGGCAGTACATCAATTGCTCGGTTTCATCGTCCAGCGCGCTGGTGGCTTCGTCAAGGAACAGGAGGCTCGGGCGTATCAGCAGGGCGCGGGCGAAGGCCAGCCGCTGTTGCTCGCCCGGCGACAGGCGATGGCTCCAGTTGGCGGAGGTGTCCAGCCAGCGCTGCAGGTGTTTCAGGCGGCAGTTTTCCAGCACCCGCATCAGCTGCGCGTCGCTGTATTCTGTCGCCAGGCTCGGATAGCTCAACGCTTCGCGCAGCGTGCCGATCGGAATGTAGCTGCGCTGTGGCAGGAACAGCGTGTTGGCGTTGGCCGCCAGCCCGATGGCACCCGCGCCGTAAGGCCAGATGCCGGCGATGGCTCGCAGCAGCGTCGACTTGCCGCAGCCGGAAGGGCCGACGATCAGCAGGCGATCGCCGCGTTGCAGCGTCATCTCGGCGCCGGTCAGCAGCGGCTGGCCGTCGGGCAAGTTCAGGCTGAGATTGTCCAGCGTTAACGGATGGACGACCTCTTCCCGCAGCTGAATGCCGCGCGGCTGATGATGCACCTGATCGACGGCGGCATTGAAGCCCGCCAGACGGTTGACGCAGGCTTTCCAGGTCGCCAAATCGTTGAAAGCGTCGATAAACCACGACAGCGCCCCCTGCACCTGGCCGAAGGCCGAGGCGATCTGCATCAGGCCGCCCATCTGGATGGCGCCGGAGAAGTAGCGTGGCGCCGCCACCAGCAGCGGAAACACGATGGCGAACTGGCCGTAGAAGTTGGTGGCGATGTTCAGCCGCCGGGTGATGCGCATGATCGCCCACCAGTTGCTGCGAATGGTATCGAAACGGTCGCCCAACTGCTGTGCCTCGCGCGGTTCGCCGTGGTACAGCGCGATGGCGTCATTGTTTTCACGGATGCGGATCAGGCCGAAACGGAAGTTCGCCTCGTACCGTTCCTGGTTGAAGCCCAGCATGACCAGCGGTTTACCGACCCACCAGATCAACAGCGATCCCAACACCGCATACAGCAGCGCGAACCACACCATATAACCGGGCAAGGTGATGGCGTGCTGGCCGAGTGCGAAGGTCATCGGCCCGCTGACGTGCCATAAAATGTCGATAAAGGAAAACAGCGTCACCAGGCTGGAGAGCAGCCCGAGCGACAGCGACAGGGTATATTGGGTCAACACGTTGAGATCTTCGGCGATACGCTGATCGGGGTTATCGACGATCTGCTGCTGCTCGGTGTGGTAATACGCCTGATGCGCCAGCCATTTATCCATGAACTTTTCCGTCATCCAGCGCCGCCAACGCATCTGCAGCCCCTGGGTCAGGTAGATTTTATAGACCGCCAGCACGATGAAGATCAGCGCCAGATAGGTAAAGCGCCACAGCTGTGCCTTGAACACTGGGTAGTTCTTGTTCTGCAGCGCATCGTAGAACACCTGGTTCCACTGGTTGATCTGCACGCTGATATAGACCAGGCCAAGCGACAGGACGACGATGGCGATCAGCATCATCCAGGCGCGCCATCGCTCCTCTGACACCCAAAAGGGTTTGATCAGCTGCCAAACGGCGTGTTTCTGCAAGGGGGTTGCGTTCATAGCGGCTCATTAATTGCGGCATTTTGTTCAGCATGGGCCGCGGGCCGGTAACAAACAAACCGTGACTGTAAGCAGTTTTGACTCCGCTAACCGTTTGAAATAATACGGTTGAATCGCCGGCGGCCATGCAGGCGATCGCAATTGCGGCATACACTCCGGCGCCGGGCGGTTATACTGGCGCCGAATTTTTGCAGAAAGGATAAACGATGAAGGCTTGGTTTCCCCTGTTGCTGACCTGCGGCGTCTTCGCCAGCGTCCGAGCCTGGGCGCACATTGACGAGCCGGACATTGCTGCCGACTGCCAAAAGGTGGCGAGCTACGCCGAACTGGGAAAAAAGGCCTATCAGCGGCAGGATTACGCCAAAGCCGCCGACATCTTTCGCGATCAGGCGGCCTGGAGCGAATTTTGCGGCCTGAGCGAGCAGGCGGTTGCCACGGCTTACAACAACGTGGCGCTGTCGCTGATGCACGCCGGCGAATTGCTCAAGGCGCAGGCCTATCTGGCGCTGGCACCGCACGACGATAAATCGCAGCACAACCTGAGCCTGTTGCGTCAACGTCTGGCGCAGCGGCCGCAGCCGCAGGGGCCGGGCGGCGTGTATTGGCAATACGCCGGGCGCGGCGTGTGGAGTGAAGTGGTGGTTAAGCCGCAGGGCGAGCGCTGGCTGATCGATTTTTCCGGCTACGCGATGCCGCAGATGGGGCTGTATTACGGGCCGAACATGGGGGACTTTTCCGCGGAGCTGCCGATCGCACACGGCAAGGCCGTCTACCACCAGCACGAGTCGGACAGCGCGCAGGTCTGCGACGTGACGATGGAGTTCGGCGAGCAAGCGTTGGAAATGCACACGCGGGGCGATTGCGGGTTCGGTCACAACGTGCGGGCGGAAGGGCGGTTCGTGCGGGTAGAATGACCCGCCCCGACGACCGGGGCGAGCAGGGTTACGCCAGTGCGGCGGCGCCCAGCAGATTCTTCCAGGCTTCCACATTGCCCAGATAATTGCCGGCCGGCAGCAGATGCAGGCGGCCATCACTATCCTGCAGTGCAAAGGTCGGGAAGCCCTGGCCTTGCACTTTGGCCAGCAGCGCCCGGCTTTCCGCGATATGTTGCGCGGTCGGCGCGCCGCTGTTGAAGCGCATTTCGGCGATAAACGCCGCCGAAGGCAATCCCAGCTCTTTCGCCAACGCTTCCAGCACCGGCGTGTCGGCGATGCGACGGCCTTCCTGATAGTGCGCCTGCTGAATGCGGTGCAACATGTCCAACCCGCGCCCCGCCAGCTTTTCCGCCGCCAGGATAGCGGTGATCGGCGGCTCGGAATCCATTACCGCCGTGGTGTCGCGCAGCAGACCGTTGAAATAGGCTTCACCGAACGGCTGGCCCGTCATTTCGGCGATGCGTTTGTCGTGCGGAATGACGTAGTTGCGCCATTCGTCGGTAATCTGACGGCGGTTGTTGCCGGTCATCATGCCGCCGGCGTGCGGCACGACCTTGAGCCCTGGGAGGCTCTGAGCCGCTTTCACCAGCGGCGCGGCGCCGTAGCACCAACCGCACAGCGGATCGAAAATGTAATGCAAAGTGGTTTCGGTCATCTTAGCTCCTCGCCTGGCGCGGCGGTTCGCCGCCGCGCCAGGACTGGTTCAATCACGCTCGGGCGCTTATTGCGGCCACTTCATCTCGCCTTTCAGCACTTTCGCGCTCAGTTCCAGACTCGATTCGTCTTTCAGCGTCGGGTAGTGCTTTTTCATCGCTTCAATCAGCGCGGCGGAATCCTTGGCCTTAGGTAGCTCGGCTTCCAGCGTGGTCAGGTATTTCTGAGTGAAATGCACCGATGCCAGCGTCTGCGCTGCACCCGGCAGGAAGTGGCCCGGCACGACGACCTGCGGCTTCAGCGCTTCGATGTTTTTCAGCGTCTGCTGCCAGTGCTGGCGCGATTCCACGCTCTGGTTGTCGGCGATCCACGGATGGATATTGTCCCCGGCGACCGCGACACCGCCCACTACCGCTTTCAGCGCCGGGATCCAGACGAAGGTGCGATCGGGAGTCGGGCCGTTCAGACCTTTCACTTCCACTTTTTGGCCGTCGATGGTGAAGCTGTCGCCCTGCAGCGGCTGCGGCACGATCACGGTTTTAGGCGCGTTGTCTTTCAGGATTGGGCCCCAGTAGGCGACTTTACCGTCTTTGGTGGCGTTGATGTCCTTGATGGTGCCCGGCGAAGCGATGATTTTCGCCTCCGGGAAGGCGGCCTTAATCACGTCCAGACCGAAGTAGAAATCCGGATCCGAATGGCTGATGTAGACGGTGGTCAGTTTTTTGCCGGTCGCCTTGATCTTTTTCACCAGCTCTTCGGCATCGTTGCGCTGGAACTGAGCGTCGATCAGCGCCACTTCGTGTTTGCCGCTGACGATCTCGGAAGACACCGGGAACACGCTTTTCTCGCCCGGGTTATACACTTCCATGGTCAGGGTGTCGGCAGCGGTGGCGTAAGCGCTCAGGGTGGCGACGCCGGTGAAGGCCAGAGTTAACAGTGATTTCTTAAACATGGGCAGAGGTCCTTAGGTATCGGTTAATGTTGTAATGATGTTAGGTTGCATAAAGCGATAGAAAAACCGGATAATAAGCAATTATTCGTTGCATAAATCGGACTAATCATGGATCGCATTACCGCCGCTGAGGTTTTTGTCACCATCGTCGATCGCGGCAGCATGATCGCCGCCGCGGAAACGCTGGAGATGTCACGTGCGATGGTGACGCGCTATCTGGCGCAAATGGAGCAATGGGCCGGAGCGCGTTTACTGCATCGCACTACCCGTAAGCTTAGTCTGACCGACGCCGGTGAGCGCACTCTTGAGCGATGTCGGCAAATGTTGGCGTTGGCGGGGGAGATCGATCTGGTGGAGGAAGGGCAGAGCGATGAGCTGCGTGGCCTGCTGCGCATCACCTGTTCGCAGTCGCTGGGGCAAACGGCGCTGGTGGGGGCCGTCGCTCAATATCTGAAGCGTCACCCGCAGGTGGCGGTCGATCTGCAGATGAACAACCGGGCGGTGAATCTGGTGGAGGAACGCATCGATCTGGCGCTGCGCATCACCAATGAGCTGGATCCCAATCTGATCGCCCGGCCGCTGTCCAGCTGCGCGTCGGTGGTGTGCGCCGCGCCGGCTTATCTGGCGGCGCACGGCACGCCGCGTCAGCCGCAGGATCTGGCGTTGCACAACTGTCTGACCTACTCCTATTTCGGCAAAAGCCTGTGGCATTTCGACGCGCAGGGGGTGAAATCGGCGGTGGCGGTCAGCGGTAACCTGAGCGCCAATGAGTCGGTGGTGTTGATGGCCGGCACGGTGCAGGGCGCAGGCATTTCCATGCAGCCCTATTATTCGGCGGCGCCGCTGCTGGCCAGCGGCGAGCTGGTGGAACTGTTGCCGGGCTATCGGCCGCAGTCGATGGGCATCTACGGCATCTACACTTCACGTCGACAAATGCCCGCTACCCTGCGCACCATGCTGGACTTTCTGGTGGAGTGGTTCGCCAGCGATCCGCAGTGGCAGGCGACGCTTCGCTGATGAAATTAACAATGCGGTAACATTTGCACACATTTTTCATCGTCAGCGCATTCAAGCGCTTAGCGCCCAGCGCTGAATGATTTGTGCGCTGTCCGCCTGTCTCTGCTGGTCTTCGCTCTGCGCCGCGTGCTATTTCTGTGGGGCGAAAAGCGAGAATAAAACTTATTAATTATAGGGTTAAGTATTATCCCTCCGCTTGGAACATCTCATCTGACCCCGCTTGTTCGGGCCGCCCTGCGGGTGGCCCGGGATTATGCTTGTTTATTGAATAGCCCTGAGCGTCTGACGCCGGGCTGTGTTGACCGGGAGCGTTACCCATGCCTGTTTCTTTGCTCGCACTGGCATTAAGTGCATTTGCCATCGGCACCACCGAATTCGTCATTATGGGGCTGCTGCCTGACGTGGCGGGGGATCTGCAGGTGTCGATCCCGTCGGCCGGCTGGCTGATCAGCGGCTATGCGTTGGGCGTGGCGATTGGCGCGCCGATCATGGCGCTGTTGACCGCCAAACTGCCGCGCAAGAATACGCTGCTGCTGCTGATGGTGATCTTCATCATCGGCAATGTGATGTGCGCGTTGGGATACAGCTATAACTTCTTGATGCTGGCGCGCATCATCACCGCACTGTGTCACGGCGCGTTTTTCGGCATCGGCGCCGTGGTGGCCGCCAATCTGGTGGCGCCCAACCGACGGGCTTCGGCGGTGGCCTTGATGTTCACCGGCCTGACGCTGGCCAACGTGCTGGGCGTGCCGCTCGGCACCGCCTTGGGGCAGGCGTTGGGCTGGCGTTCCACCTTCTGGGCGGTGGCGCTGATCGGCGTGCTGTCGTTGTTGGCGCTGTATGCCAAGCTGCCTGCGTTAAAAGATGAGGCGCCGACCGATCTGAAAAAAGAGCTGGCGGCGTTGCGCGGCGGCGGCATTTGGCTGTCGCTGTTGATGACGGTGGCGTTCGCCGCCTCAATGTTTGCGCTGTTCACCTATATCGCGCCGTTGCTGACCGAAGTGACCGGTGTCTCGGCGAGCGGCGTAAGCTGGACGCTGCTGCTGATGGGCGTAGGCCTGACGGTGGGCAATATCGTTGGCGGTCGCTTGGCTGACTGGCGGTTGGCGCTGACGCTCAGCTGCACTTTCCTGGCTATTGCGCTGTTCGCCGCCTTGTTCCACTGGACCAGCCATGCGCTGGTGCCGGCGGAAATGACTCTGTTCCTGTGGGCCGCCGCCGCTTTCGCCGCGGTGCCGGCGCTGCAGATCAACGTGGTGACTTACGGCAAGAAAGCGCCGAATCTGGTTTCCACACTGAATATTGCGGCGTTTAACGTCGGCAATGCACTCGGCGCCTGGGTAGGCGGAGCGGTGATTGCGCAGGGGCTGGGGTTGACCCGCGTTCCTCTGGCGGCGGCGGCGATAGCGCTGCTGGGGCTTCTGCTGTGCCTGGTGACCTTTAAACGCGCCAAGCGCCCGGCTAGCGCCTGATCGCCGCGTCGAGCCGAGCGGGGAAACCGGCCGCCTGCTGATGCAGATGGTCGATAAAGGCCGTGACCAGCGCAGAAGAAGGGCGATGCAGCGGCCGGATCAGGCTGACGGTGAACGGTACCTCGATGCTGAACGGCCGCACGTGCACCCCGCTGCCGGCATAGTCGAGCGCCGTCAACGGGTTGACGATCGATACGCCCACGCCGGCCCTCACCATGGCGCACACCGATGCTGCGCTGTGGGTCTCCATCACCATGCGCCGTTCGACGCCCTGTTCGGCGAACAGCGCATCCAGCAAGTGACGATAGCTGTCGGTGCTCGACAGGCTGATAAAGTTTTGCCCGGCGAAATCCTGCGGCGTCAGCTGGTCTTTCGCCGATAAAGGGTGACCCGCCGGCAGCACGCAGACTTCGTTCAACGTCATCAGCGTCATTCGCTCGGTACCCGCCGGCGTCAGGGCGGTTTCCGTCAGCCCAAGGTCGTGGCGCTGGGCCGACAGCCACTCCTCCAACAGCGGTGACTCCTGCGGGATCACGCTGAAGCTGACTTCCGGATAACGTTCGATAAAGGGCCGACACACCGCCGGCAGCAGCGATTGAGAAAATACCGGCAGGCACAGGATCGACAGCTGCGCCTGCTGAAACTGGCGAATGCCGGCGGCGGCGTTGACGATGCGATCGAGGCCGTAATAGGAGCGTTGCACTTCTTCGAACAGCCGCAGCCCCTGCACGGTAGGGGACAAACGCCCCCGCACCCGGTCGAACAGCTGCAGCCGGATCAGTTTCTCAAAGCGCGCCAGCTCGCGGCTGACGGTCGGCTGCGAGGTTTGCAGCAGGGCCGCCGCTTCGGTCAGGTTGCCGGTGGTCATCACCGCCCGAAAGATTTCGATCTGTCGCAAAGAGATGTTGTGCATGGCGAGGCTGCTCGGCTGGGGAAGAAAGCCATATCATAAATGAATAGACTACGGCTAAATAGATATTTTCCAGTCGATTCAGCGTGCGGCACTATGGCTTTATCCGCCGTTACTTTCGAATTGGGAATATCGCCATGCCACGCCCGTTGCACGACACCTCCACCGCGTTGAACGCCGCTAACCTGCTGGCCTTGCCGCAGCGTTTCGGTTGCCCGGTCTGGGCCTATGATGCCGACATCATCAGCCAGCGCATCGCTCAGCTGCGCCACTTCGACACCATCCGCTTCGCGCAGAAGGCCTGTTCGAACATTCATATTTTGCGCTTGATGCGCGAGCAGGGCGTGAAGGTGGATTCGGTATCGCTGGGTGAAATCGAGCGGGCGCTGCAGGCCGGTTTTCAGCCGGGCGGCGAACCGAGCGAGATCGTCTTTACCGCAGACGTGCTGGATCACGCCACGCTGGCGCGCGTCAGCGAATTGAAGATCCCGGTCAACGCCGGTTCCATCGACATGCTGGATCAACTCGGTCAGGCTTCTGCGGGGCACCCGGTGTGGCTGCGCATTAATCCGGGATTTGGCCACGGCCACAGCCAGAAAACCAACACCGGCGGCGAGAACAGCAAGCACGGCATCTGGTATGCCGATCTGCCGCAGGCGGTGGAGAAGATCCGCCGCTATGGCCTGAAGCTTGTCGGCGTGCATATGCATATCGGTTCCGGCGTCGATTACCAGCATCTGGAGCGAGTTTGCGACGCGATGGTGCAGCAGGTGATCGATCTCGGCCATGACATCAGCGCCATTTCTGCCGGTGGCGGCCTGTCTATCCCCTATCAGTACGGCGAAGAAGCGATCGATACCGAGCACTATTTCGGTTTGTGGAACCGGGCGCGTGAGCGCATCGCCGCGCATTTGGGGCACCCGGTACAGTTGGAGATTGAACCCGGGCGTTTCCTGATGGCGGAGGCAGGCGTGCTGGTGGCCGAAGTGCGGGCGGTGAAAGACATGGGCAGCCGCCACTTCGTGCTGGTGGACGCCGGCTTTAACGATCTGATGCGGCCGGCGATGTACGGCAGCTACCACCATATTTCGCTGTTGCCGGCCGATGGCAGCGACACGTCGGGGCAGCCGCTGCGCGAAACGGTGATCGCCGGGCCGCTGTGCGAATCCGGCGACGTGTTCACCCAGCAGGCGGGCGGCGGCGTGGAAACCCGCGAGCTGCCGCCGGTGCAGATCGGCGATTATCTGGTGTTCCACGATACCGGCGCATACGGCGCGTCGATGTCTTCCAACTACAACAGCCGTCCGCTGTTGCCTGAAGTGCTGTTCGAAAACGGCGAACCGCGTTTGATCCGTCGCCGCCAAACCATCGAAGAGCTGATCGCGCTGGAGCTTATCTGATAAGCGGGCGGGCGCCTGGCGCCCGCTTCACAGCGTCATGCGGCGGTGCTGGCCATTGGGCAATTGCACGTCCAGCGACAGCGTGCCGCCCATCGCCTCGATATAGCGTTTGAGTGACGACAGTTTTATTTCGCTGCCGCGCTTTTCCAAATTGGCGACGGAGGGTTGGCTGATGCCGAGCCGCTTCGCCAATTCAACCTGAGAGACCGCCAGCTCTTCCCGCAGCATCGCCAGCCGCAGCTCGAAAATTTCCTTGTCCGCTTTTTGCCTGGCTGCGCTAACGACGGCGGGATCGAGCTTGTCGATCAATTGGGATAAAGGTTTAGCCATCTGCACTACCTCCGGGTGGCCAGATAATGTGAAAACTCCATGGCGGCGATGGGCAACATGCGCTGGTAAAAGCGCTTGTCGCCGGTTTTATCGCCACCGCACAACAGCACCGCTTGCCGCTGTGGGTCAAAAGCGAAAAACACTCTGAAAGGGCGCCCGCGATGTTGAACGCGCAGCTCCTTCAACTGCCGGGCCGCGTCGGAAAAATGCAGCGTATCGGCGTGCGGCCGCGCCAACTGCGGGCCGAACGTCTGTAATTTGAAGATTGCCGCCAGGATGCTGGTTTGCTGGGCGTTGTTCAGCGCTAAAAACCAGTCGTCGAACCGTTCGACGGTCACCACTTGCCACATGATTCGCTCCGAATATAGCGTTTATGCTATATAGTGTAAAGGTTATTATTCGAACAATATGCACGAACGCAGGGAGCGGAAAAAATCAACAGTCGGGAAATGCGGAGGGCTGCGCAATATGAACGCATGGGTGACGGCTCACCCATGCAGCGATGTCATTACGGCTGTTCGTGCGCGTTGTTGAGGGTGGCGACCGAGTGGCGGCGCACCAGCGTCGGGCTGAACATGTTGGTGACTTCCGGCAGCGGCTGCCGATTGGCCAGCGCCAGCGCCAGCTCAGCCGCCTGGGTGGCCATCGCCACGATCGGGTAGCGAATGGTGGTCAGGCGGGGCCGCAGATAGCGCGAAATCAGCACGTCATCGAAACCGATCAGCGAAATTTGCCCCGGCACGTCGACGCTGTTATCGCTCAGTACTGACAGCGCGCCGGCGGCCATCGGATCGTTGTAGCAGGTGATGGCGGAGAACGAGCGGCCGCGGCCGAGCAGCTCGGTCATCGCCTGTTCGCCGCCGATCTCGTCCGGCTCGCCGTAGGCGATCAGCTTTTCATCCACCGCAATGCCATGCTCTTGCAGCGCGTCGAGATAGCCTTGCAGGCGATCGGTGGCGTCGGAAATCTGGTGGGTGGAGCAGATGATGGCAATGCGCTGATGCCCTTGCTGGATCAGATGGCGGCTCGCCAACCAGGCGCCGTAGCGATCGTCGAGCGCCACGCAGCGCGCTTCAAAACCCGGCAGCGTGCGGTTGATCAGCACCATGCCGGGGATTTGTTGCATCCAGTCGCAAAGCTCCCGATCGCTCAGCCTTTTGGCGTGCACCACCAGGGCTTCGCAGCGGTGCCGCACCAGCTGTTCTATCGCCTGGCGCTCTTTTTCGGCGTCGTGGTAACCGTTGCCAATCAGCAGAAAATTGCGGGTGGCGTAGGCCACCTGTTCGACCGCTTTGACCATCGCGCCGAAAAAGGGATCGGAAACGTCGGAGACGATCAGGCCCAGCGTCTCGGTGGATTGCTGCGCCAGCGCCCGCGCGTTGGCGTTGGGGTGATACTGCAGCTGTTCCATGGCGGCCAGCACCGCGGTGCGCGATCCTTCGCTGGCCTTGGGGGAATGGTTTATCACGCGGGATACCGTGGCCACGGAAACACCCGCCAGCCTGGCAACATCCTTTATCGTAGCCATATCAGTCAACACATCCTGGGTAATCGCTTACATCCCCCAGTCTTGCGGAAAAAAACCGAGGCTGCAAGCGGTGTCGTGCGCAACTTGTGGCGGCCGTTGCAGAATCTCTTCGTGGCTGCGCGCATAACCACCACCGGCCGAACGATAGCGCAATTTGTACGTTGGCGCTGGCGACAGGCTGAGGTAACGTCTGTGGATTCCGATTTGCGCCGAGAACGCCATGTCCATTAAACGCTATTCGCAGCTCGCCCATTGGGGCGCCTATACCGCCGTGGTTGAAGACGGCCGGCTTATCCGTTGTGAACCCTTCGTCGACGATCCTGACCCTTCGCCGCTGCTCGATTCCATCGCGCCGATGGTTTATTCCGACAAGCGCATCCGCAAGCCGGCGGTGCGCCGTTCGTGGCTGCAAAAGCGCGAAGGCAGCGATCGCACGCTGCGCGGCAGAGAAGATTTCATCGAGGTGGACTGGGATTTGGCGCTCGATCTGGTGGCGGAGGAAAACCGTCGGGTGCGCGACCGTTACGGCGCTTCCGGGCTGTTTACCGGCTCATACGGTTGGTCATCGGCCGGGCGACTGCACCATGCGCGTTCGCTGGTGCGGCGGTTCTACTTCAGCGGCGGCGGCGGCGTCGATCAGCAGGGCAACTACAGCTGGGGCGCGGCGCAGTTCTTCCTGCCGTATGTGATCGGCACTTTCTCGCCGCTCACCGGCCGGGTCACCAGCTGGCCGAGCGTGGTGGAACACTGCGAACTGTTTGTGGCGTTCGGCGGGCTGGCGCTGAAAAACGCCCAGGTCTCTTCCGGCGGCGCGGCGGAGCATGCGCTCAAGCCCTGGCTGCAAAAGCTGGCGCGCAAGGGCACGCCGGTGATCAACATCAGCCCGATGCGCGACGATTGCCCCGAGTTCGTCAATGCGGAATGGATCCCGATCCGGCCGAATACCGACGTGGCGCTGATGTTGGCGCTGGCTTACGAAATTCAACGGCTGGGCGCTCAGGACGAAGCCTTCCTGCATAGCCACTGCGTGGGTTATCAGCAGCTGGCGGATTACCTGAACGGCGCCGGCGACGGCGTGGCGAAAACCCCCGTCTGGGCCAGCGCCATCACCGGCATTCCGGCAGCCCGCATCGCGCTGTTGGCGCGGCAGCTGATCGGCGTGCGCAGTTTCATCACTTGTTCTTACTCGGTGCAGCGCGCGCACCGCGGCGAGCAACCCTATTGGATGATGATCGCACTGTCGGCGATGCTGGGGCAGGTGGGGTTGCCGGGCGGCGGTTTCTCGTTCGGCCACGGTTCGATGAACGGCGTCGGCAACCCGCGCGTGGACACGCCCGCGCCGACCATGCCGGTCGGGGACAACCCGGCCGGGCTGGCGATCCCGGTGGCGCGCATCTGCGATATGCTGCTGCACCCCGGCGAAGCCTATCAATTTTGCGGCGAGACGCGGCACTACCCGGATATTCATTTGGTGCACTGGGCCGGCGGCAACCCATTCCATCATCATCAGCAGTTGAATCGGCTGGTGGAGGGCTGGCAGAAGCCGGACACGGTGATCGTCCAGGATATCTGGTGGACGGCGGCGGCCAAGATGGCGGACATCGTTCTGCCGGTCACCAGTTCGCTGGAGCGTAACGATATCGGCGGCTCGTCGCGCGATCGCTACGTGCTGGCGATGCATCAGGCCATTGCGCCGCAGCACCAGGCGCGCAACGATTTCGATATCTTCGCCGATCTGGCGGAGCGTCTCGGCTATCGCGAACGCTTCACCGAGAACCGCGACGAACGGGCCTGGATCGAAGAGATCTACCGGCAATGCGGCGTAGCGCAGCAGCGCGCCGGCGTCGCCTGGCCGGAGTTTGAGGCGTTTTGGCGGCAGGGCTATGTCGAACTGCCCGCGCCCGCCAAAGAGTTTGTGTTTTTCGACGCGTTCCGCGCCGATCCGCAGGCCAATCCGTTGCAAACGCCCAGCGGCAAGATTGAACTGTTCAGCGAGCGGATCGCCGGTTATCGCTATCAGGATTTCGCCCCGCATCCGCAGTGGCAACCGCCGGTGGAGTGGTTGGGGGCACCGCAGGCCAAAAACTGGCCGCTGCATCTGATCTCCATCCAACCGAGCGATCGTTTGCACAGCCAGATGGATCCGGCGCCGCTGGCGCAGGGGAACAAAACCGCCGGACGCGAAACCCTGTATATGCATCCGGACGACGCCGCGCCGCGCGGTGTGCTGGACGGCGCCGAAGTGCTGGTCAGCAACGCGCGCGGCGGTTGCCTGGCGGGGGTATCGCTGACCGACGGCGTAACGCGCGGGGTGGTGCTGATGGCGACCGGCGCCTGGTTCGATCCGGGCGTTGGCGCGCAGCGTCAACCGATTGAACAGGCGGGCAACCCGAACGTGCTGACGCTGGATATCGGCACCTCGCCGCTGACGCAGGGGCCGAATGCCATGAGCTGTCTGGTGGAGGTTAGCGCTCGCTGAGCGAGGCGTACCCGATCGCGTACCTGTAGAGGGGGCTCTGCGGCGATTATTTATCTTTTGGTCGCCGTGAAGGTTTAAGTTTCATTGAGTTATTACAGCCGGTCGCGGGAAATTTACAGCTGGTTGCATTTGGAGCAGAACTCTTGCGATTCGGCGGTAGTTTCCTGCACGGCATCTCTCTAGAGTAGGTGATCCCAGAGGTATTGATTGGTGAGAAATCAGCGTGCCTTGCATGCTGAAGCCATTTTCAATTGCACCAACCTACGCGGATGCGTAGGTTTTTTTTTGCCCGCCATATAGTATTCTTTTCCCTACAACGATTTACGCCTCCATGGCCAAGGGAGAAGGGCATGATATTTTCACTGCTGCGCGCGCTGTTTCGCCTGTTGTTTCGGGTACGGGTCGAAGGGGACGTCCAGCACTTCGAACGGCAAAAACTGCTGATTACGCCGAACCACGTCTCTTTTCTTGACGGCGTGCTGTTGGCGCTGTTCCTGCCGATTAAACCGGTGTTTGCGGTTTACGCCAGCATCGGCGAGAGCTGGTTTATGCGCTGGCTGCGGCCTTACATCGATTTTGTCTCGCTCGACCCCACCAAGCCGATGGCCATCAAGCAGCTGGTGCGCATGGTCGAGCAGGGGCGGCCGATCGTGGTGTTCCCTGAAGGGCGCATCACCGTGACCGGTGCACTGATGAAAATCTACGATGGGGCGGCGTTTATCGCCGCCAAATCGGGTGCCACTGTGGTACCCGTGCGGATCGACGGCCCCGAATTCAGCCCGTTCGGCCGCATGGCCGGGGTGTTCAAGATCCGCTGGTTCCCGCGAATCAGCATCCGCATCTTGCCGCCGACCACGCTGCCGATGCCGGAGGCGCCGCGTGCGCGCGAACGCCGTGCGCTGGCGGGCGATCGGCTGATGCAGATCATGATGCGGGCGCGGATGGATACGCGTGAACCGCAAACTCTGTTCCATGCCTTGCTGGCGGCGCAGCACCGCTACGGGCGCCGCAAGCCCTGCATCGAAGACATCGCTTTCAAAGAAGACAGTTACCAGACGCTGATCAAGAAATCGCTGGGCGTCAGCCGCATTCTGCAGCGCTTTACCGCCGAAGGGGAGCACGTCGGGCTGCTGTTGCCGAATGCCACCATCACCGCGGCGGCGATCTTCGGCGCTTCGCTGCGCAACCGTATTCCGGCGATGCTCAACTACACCGCCGGCGCCAACGGCCTGAACAGCGCGATGCTCGCCGCCGGCATCAAGACCATCGTCACCTCGCGTCAGTTTCTGGAAAAGGGCAAGCTGACCCACCTGCCGGAGCAGGTGACGCAGGCCAACTGGGTGTATCTGGAGGATCTGAAAGACACAGTTACGCTGGCGGACAAGCTGTGGATCCTGCGGCACTTGCTGCAGCCGCAGCGCGCGGTGTTGCCGCAACGCCCGGAGGATGCGGCGCTGATCCTGTTCACTTCAGGTTCTGAAGGCCACCCCAAGGGCGTGGTGCATTCGCATGCCAGCCTGCTGGCCAACGTAGAACAAATCCGCTCCATTGCCGATTTCACGCCGCGCGACCGCTTCATGTCCTCGCTGCCGTTATTCCATTCGTTTGGCCTGACGGTGGGGCTGCTGACGCCGCTTCTCACAGGCAGCCGCATTTTTCTCTACCCCAGCCCGCTGCATTACCGCGTGGTGCCGGAGTTGGTATATGACCGCAACTGCACGGTGTTGTTCGGCACGGCGACCTTCCTCAACAACTATGCGCGCTTCGCCCATCCGTATGATTTTGCCCGCCTGCGCTACGTGGTGGCCGGTGCAGAGAAACTGGCGGACAGCACCAAACAGATCTATCAGGATAAATACGGCATTCGCATCCTGGAAGGCTATGGCGTGACCGAGTGCGCGCCGGTGGTGTCGATCAACGTGCCGCTGGCGACCAAGGTAGGCACCGTCGGCCGCATCATGCCGCAGATGGAGGCACGTCTGATCGCGGTGCCGGGGATCGACAACGGCGGCCGCCTGCAGCTGAAGGGGCCGAATATCATGAAAGGCTATCTGCGGGTTGAGCGTCCCGGCGAACTGGAACCGCCGGCGGCGGAAGATGCCAACGGCGTGCTGCAGCCGGGCTGGTACGACACCGGCGATATCGTCAGCCTGGATGAGCAGGGCTACTGCACCATTCGCGGGCGCGTGAAGCGCTTCGCCAAGCTGGCGGGCGAGATGGTGTCGCTGGAGAGCGTCGAACTGCTGGCGCAGCGGCTGTCGCCGGAAAAATTGCATGCCGCCACGGTCAAAAGCGACAGCAGCAAAGGCGAGGCCTTGGTGCTGTTCACCACCGATCCCGCCATCACCCGCGAGGCGTTGCTGCGGGTGGCGCGTGAACTGGGCAGCCCGGAGCTGGCGGTGCCACGCGATATCCGCCTGCTGAAAACGTTGCCGGTGCTGGGCAGCGGCAAACCCGATTTCGTCACCCTGCGTCACATGGCCGAACAGCCGGAGAGTGCCTGATGAATCCTTCGACCGAGTCCCCTTTGTTGTCACGCGGCATGATCGCGGTGATCAGCGCGCAGTTCCTCTCGGCGTTCGGCGACAATGCGTTGCTGTTCGCCACGCTGGCGTTGATCAAACAGCAGCTTTATCCGGACTGGAGCCAGCCGATCCTGCAGATGGCCTTTGTTGCCACCTACATCATTCTTGCGCCGTTTGTCGGCCAGGTCGCCGACAGCTTCGCCAAAGGGCGGGTGATGATGTTCGCCAACGCCCTGAAACTGGCGGGGGCGTTGGTGATCTGCTTTGGGTTCAACCCGTTCCTCGGCTACAGCCTGGTCGGGGTAGGCGCTGCCGCATATTCACCGGCCAAATACGGCATTCTGGGCGAGATCACCAGCGGCGAGAAGCTGGTCAAGGCTAACGGCCTGATGGAAGCCTCGACCATTGCCGCCATTCTGACCGGCTCGGTGGCCGGCGGCATGCTGGCGGATTGGCATGTGGTGGCGGCGCTGGCGGCCTGCGCCTTGGTTTACGCGGGGGCGGTGGTTGCCAACCTGTATATTCCGCGTCTGGCGGCGGCGCGCCCGGGGGCCTCCTGGCGCCCGCGGGCCATGACGAACAGCTTCTTTACCGCCTGCGTTACGCTATGGCGCGATGGGCAGACGCGTTTCTCCCTGATCGGCACCAGCCTGTTTTGGGGTGCCGGCGTGACGCTGCGTTTTCTGCTGGTGCTGTGGGTGCCGGTGGCGCTCGGCATCGCCGATAACGCCACGCCGACGCTGCTGAACGCCATGGTGGCCGTCGGCATCGTGGTGGGCGCTGGCGGTGCCGCGCGTTTCATTACGCTGAAGACGGTGAAGCGCTGTATGCCGGCTGGGATCCTGATCGGCGTCGCGGTCGCGGTATTCGCGCTGCAAACCACCATGCTCAATGCCTATGTCTTGTTGGCGATCATCGGCATGCTGGGGGGCTTCTTCGTGGTGCCGCTCAATGCGCTGCTGCAGGAGCGGGGCAAGCATTCGGTCGGCGCCGGCAATGCGATCGCGGTGCAAAATCTGGGTGAAAACGCCGCCATGTTGCTGATGCTGGCGCTGTATTCGCTGGTGGTGAAGCTGGGCGTGCCGGTAGTGGGCGTCGGCGTCGGATTTGGCGTGGTGTTTGCGCTGGCGATTAGCGCACTGTGGTGGTCGCAGCGGCGGTGAAACGGGGCGCAGCGCAGGCTGCGCCCTCGCTGTATTAAGGCGCCGGAATGGTAAACCGGGTATGGATCTCTTCAAGCGCCTGCAGCACGTCCTCATCCAATACCACATCGAGGCTGCCGAGGTTGATTTTCAACTGCTCCACCGAGGTGGCGCCCAGCAGGGTGCTGGCGACGAACGGCTGTTGGCGCACGAAGGCTAAGGCCATCTGCGAAGGATCCAACCCGTGTTTTTTGGCCAGCGCCACGTATTCGGCGATCGCCAGCTGGGTTTGCTGCCCTGAATAACGGTTGAAGCGGGTGAACAGCGTATTGCGCGCACCGGCCGGTTTTGCACCGTTGAGGTATTTACCGCTCAGGGTGCCGAACGCCAGGCTGGAATAGGCCAGCAGCTCCACCCCTTCGTGCTGGCTGATCTCGGCCAGGCCAATCTCAAAGCTGCGGTTCAGCAGGCTGTACGGGTTTTGAATCGACACGATGCGCGGCAGCTCGTGCTTCTCCGCCAGCTGCAGGTAGCGCATCACGCCCCAGGGCGTTTCGTTGGAAACACCGATATAGCGAATTTTGCCGGCGCGCACCTGTTCGGTCAGCGCTTCCAGCGTTTCCAGCAGCGTGACCGTGGCTTTGTCATCGGTGTATTGATAATTGAGTTTGCCAAAGCAGTTGGTGGCGCGCTGCGGCCAGTGCAATTGGTAGAGATCGAGATAGTCGGTATTCAGCCGCTTGAGGCTGGCGTCGAGCGCGGCGCGGATGTTTTTGCGATCCAGCGCCTGCTGCGGACGGATGTTGCTGTCGGTGCCGCGCACCGGGCCCGAGACTTTGCTGGCCAGGACGATTTTTTCGCGGTTGCCGCGCGCCTTGATCCAGCTGCCGATATAGCTCTCGGTCAGGCCCTGGGTTTCCGGGCGGGGCGGCACCGGGTACAGTTCGGCGGTGTCTATCAGGTTCACGCCTGCGGCCAATGCATAGTCCAGTTGCGCATGGGCGTCGGCTTCGCTGTTCTGTTCGCCAAAGGTCATGGTGCCCAGTCCCAGCACGCTCACTTCTAAAGAACTGTGGGGAATACGGTGGTATTGCATTAACGGCCTTCCTTTCTTGTTAGCGCTGACGGGCCGCGCGGCCCGGTAAAACAGGAGCCCAATGTCAGAAGACGGCGCGAAGTCCGTCGGGCGGCGATGTCGCCTTTCCTGACTATAACCAAGCGGTGAAGATGGGGGAAGCGGATTCCGTGCGGACACGAATGAGGGCTACCGCGCTTGAATGGGCGATAGCCGGCGAGCGGTAATTAGCGTTCGATAACTTGAGAAACCTGATCGCCGTTGATCTGGCGGTGATTGCCTTTTTCATCTTTATAGCTGATGAGGCCGGTGTCTTTGTCGATCTCCGGTTTGCCCTGCGTCAGGATCATGTTGCCATCCTTGGTCGCCATTACGTAGTCGCTGGAACATCCCGCCAAACCGGCGGCCATGACCAGCGCAGACACTGCCATTACCCACTTTTTCATCCTGCGGATCCTCGATTGTGCAGAAAACATTGTTATTTCAAGATTAGCAAACTCTCGGCGAAGGGCGTCTCAGATAAGTCTTTATCTGATAAGAAAAAGTGAAATGAGAGGTCAACGAAGGGACGAAAGCCGCCGGGGGCGGCTTTCGTATAGGGTTTATTCCGGCGAGCGGTTTTTCTTGCTGCGCATCAGATTGAGCGCTTCTACCGACATGGAGAAGAACATGGCGAAGTAGATGTAGCCTTTCGGCACGTGCACCTGGAAACTTTCCAGCATCAGCGTGAAGCCCACCAGGATCAGGAACGCCAGCGCCAGCATTTTTACCGACGGATGGCGATTGACGAATTCACCGATCGGCCGGGCGGCGAACATCATCACGCCGACGGCGATCACCACCGCCGCCATCATGATGAACAGGTGGTCGGAAAGGCCCACGGCGGTAATCACCGAATCCAGGCTGAAGATAATATCGAGCAGCATGATCTGCACGATAGCGCCGAAGAAGCTGTGCACCTTGGTGTGGTGTTCTTCCTCCGAACCTTCGATAGTTTCGTGGATCTCTTTGCTGGCTTTCCAGATCAGGAACAATCCCCCCAGCAGCAGAATGAGATCGCGGGCGGAAACGGCGTGATCCAGTACGGTGAACAGCGGGTGCGTCAAGCGGATCACCCAGGCGATAGAGGCCAACAACGCCAGACGCATCAGCATGGCGGCGGCCAGACCTAGTCGGCGAGCTTTGTTCTGTTGCGCTTTAGGCAGCTTGGCCACCACCAGCGACAGAAAAATGATGTTATCAATACCCAGTACGATCTCAAGAATGGTTAGCGTGCCTAACGCTAACCAGGCATTGGGATCCATAATCCATTCGAACATTGCCCGGCACACCTTAATACTTAATAAATGCAAAGCGTGAATTATACGCGTTTATCGTGGCGCTGACAGGGTTAGCTAAACCAGAGTTAAACGAAATCGCTTAGATCGAGAAATGTCTTGCCAGCAATGCGCCGGTAAAACCCTTTTTCAGATAGAAACCGCGCGGCAGCGTCATGATGGGTTGCCCCTGCTCGCCGATGGCTTCGGTGAGCGCCTTGCTGTTGGCCGCTTTGGGTCGCAGTTGCAGCACCTCGCCGTGGCGTGCGGTGATGTGCTCTACGTGGCCGAGTACGATCAGATCCATCAACTCTTCCCAATCGCGGCGCAGCCTCTCTTCTTCTGCGGCGCTCGGGCTCCACAGCAGCGGCGAACCGACGCGGCGTTCGGCCAGCGGGATTTGGCGCTCGCCTTCAACCGGGATCCACAGGACGCGCGCCAGTTTGTGGCGAACGTGGCTGCTGGCCCAGGTAACGCCGCTGTTGCCGGTGAGCGGGGCCACGCAGACGAAAGTGGTCTCCAGCGGTTTGCCTGCGGCGTCGACAGGGATGGTTTTCAGCTCGATGCCCAGTTCGGGAAAATCCTGCTCCGGCTTGCTGCCGGCCATGGCGCCGAGGTACAACTCCAGCAGCATGCCCACCCAGCCCTTATCGCGTTTCAGATCCTTGGGGATCGGTAACTGTGCGCGGGCGGCCAGTTCACCGAAGCTGAAGCCGGCCAGCGCCTGAGCGCGCTCGAACAGCTGCCGTTCATTTTCCGGCGGGGGCGGCAAAGGGGATAAAAACGCCATAAATCAAGCCTGTCGAATTTGGTTGAAAAATGTACTGCGATTATACACGGCGGACGATGGCCGCTATCGCCTGGGGAAAAGAATAATAGTAGCATGATTTTACATGACTTTTTTTCTTTCCCGATGTGAGCGGCAATGCGCGTGCGGGGCTTGTTCACCTGAAGCCACCGACAATAAACAGGATCTTACACCTATTTATCCACAGATTTATGGGATAACCCAAATTTTTACCGATCACTGGTTCAATTTACAGCCTTGACTCGGGCGGGTTTTTACGAATTTGTCCGTTTTGTGCGTAACTTGCCCGGATAATCTGTGGATAAAAACGGCGTTGGTGGATCTTTCGCCAGGGTAAGATCCTTACCGTGCATAGATCACATTTTTGCCCTGTACATAACTGCGATTCATTGGTTAACTTTTTGTTTTTAAACTTAATGTCTGTTTTTGGCGATAAAGGTCGATTTTAGGGTTTGAGAGTTTTACCGGCTTATCCCTCGAGTTCTGCACACACCTATCCACAGAAAAAGTGAATAAAACCGCTCTGAAATGCTGGGGTATGTTTATAACTTTGCCCATATCTGTGAGTTATCCCAATGTTATCCGGCCTGCAGCACCGTAAAGCAGTGGTTTACCGCCTGTAGCTTGTGTGAAACAATCAGGATATCTATGCGAATTTAAGCTTATCGAGGTAGTCCGGTGATCGATGATGATGGCTACCGCCCGAATGTTGGTATCGTAATCTGTAATCGTCAGGGGCAGGTCTTATGGGCCCGCCGTTACGGTCAGCACTCCTGGCAGTTTCCCCAAGGTGGGATTAACCCTGGTGAAACTGCGGAGCAGGCGATGTACCGTGAGCTGTTCGAAGAAGTGGGGCTGAATAAAAAGGATGTGCGCATCCTGGCTTCGACCCGCAACTGGTTGCGCTATAAATTGCCGAAACGTTTGGTGCGTTGGGACACAAAGCCGGTTTGTATCGGCCAAAAGCAAAAATGGTTTTTGTTGCAGCTACTGTGCAATGACGCTGATATCAACATGCAGCGCAGCAGCACGCCGGAGTTCGACGGTTGGCGCTGGGTGAGCTTCTGGTATCCGGTGCGCCAGGTGGTGTCGTTTAAACGCGACGTCTACCGCCGGGTGATGAAAGAATTCGCCGTGACCGTGATGCCGATGCAAGAGCAAGCGGCGCCGCGGCAGGCTCCCGCTTATCGCCGAAAGAGAGGTTAAGTTAAGCAGACTATGCTCACGCGCTTGCGAGAAATTGTAGAGAAGGTGGCCGCGGCGGCCAGTCTGACGGATGCGCTGGATCTGCTGGTCAATGAAACCTGTCTGGCGATGGACACTGAAGTCTGTTCCATCTACCTGGCGGATAATGACCGTCGCTGTTATTACCTGATGGCCACGCGCGGGCTGAAAAAGCCGCGCGGGCGCACTATCGCATTGGCGTTTGACGAGGGCGTCGTCGGGTTGGTCGGCCGCCGGGCCGAGCCCATCAACCTGGCCGATGCCCAAAGCCACCCCAGCTTCAAATACGTTCCGCAGGTGAAAGAGGATCGCTTCCGATCCTTCCTTGGGGTGCCGATCATTCATCGGCGCCAGCTGTTGGGGGTGTTGGTGGTGCAGCAGCGTGAGCTGCGCCAGTTCGACGAAAGCGAAGAGTCATTCATGGTGACTCTGGCCACGCAGATGGCCGGGATCCTTTCACAATCGCAGTTGAATGCTATTTTCGGCCAGTATCGCCAAACGCGCGTGCGCGCGCTGGCGGCCTCGCCAGGCGTAGCCGTAGCGGAAGGGTGGCAGGACAGCAGCCAACCGTCGCTCGATCAGGTTTACCGCGCGTCGACGCTGGACACCGCCAGCGAACGCGAACGCTTGACGCTGGCGCTGGAAGAGGCCGGCGCGGAATTTCGCCGTTTCAGCAAGCGTTTTGCCGCCAGCTCGCAAAAAGAGAGCGCGGCGATCTTCGATCTTTATTCTCACCTGTTAAACGACGCCCGCCTCAAGCGCGAACTGTTCGCCGAAATCGACAACGGTTCAGTGGCGGAGTGGGCGGTGAAACAGGTGATAGAAGCCTTTGCCGAGCAGTTCGCCAAATTGCAGGACACCTACATGCGCGAGCGCGGCAGCGACCTGCGCGCGCTCGGCCAGCGCCTGCTGTTCCATCTCGACGACACCACTCAGGGCGCCACCCAGTGGCCAGCGCGTTTCGTGCTGGTGGCGGATGAACTGACCGCGACATTGCTGGCCGAAGTGCCGCAGGATCGCCTGGTAGGCGTGGTGGTGCGCGACGGCGCCGCCAACTCGCATGCGGCGATTTTGGTGCGGGCGATGGGGGTGCCGACGGTGATGGGCGCCGACATCCAACCTTCTCTGCTCAGCCAACGGCTGCTGATCGTCGACGGTTATCGCGGCGAACTGCTGGTCGATCCTGAGCCGGTGTTGGTGCAGGAATATCAGCGGCTGATCAGCGAAGAGCTGGAGCTGAGCAAACTGGCGGAAGATGACGTCGAGCAACCGGCGCAGCTGAAAAGCGGGGAACGCATTCAGGTGATGCTGAACGCCGGTCTCAGCCCGGAACATGAGCAGCTGTTAGGCGGCCGAGTGGATGGCGTGGGGCTATACCGCACTGAAATCCCGTTCATGTTGCAAAGCGGCTTCCCTTCCGAAGAGGAGCAGGTCGCGCAGTACCAGGGCATGCTGCAGCTTTACCCGAGCAAACCGGTCACGCTGCGCACCTTAGACATCGGCGCCGACAAGCAACTGCCCTATATGCCGATCAGTGAGGAGAACCCTTGTCTGGGCTGGCGCGGTATCCGTATCACCCTGGATCAGCCGGAGATTTTTTTGATTCAGGTTCGCGCCATGCTGCGCGCCAATGCCGGCACCGGCAATCTGGGCATTCTGCTGCCGATGGTCACCAGCCTGGAAGAGGTCGACGAGGCCAAACGCCTGATTGACCGCGCCGGGCGCGAGGTGGAAGAGGTGCTCGGCTACGGGATACCGAAACCGAAAATCGGCGTGATGCTGGAAGTGCCGTCGATGATTTTCCTGATCCCACATTTGGCCGGGCGCGTTGACTTCATCTCGGTTGGCACCAACGATTTAACCCAGTATCTGTTGGCGGTGGATCGCAACAACACCCGGGTGGCTTCGCTGTATGACAGCCTGCATCCCGCGATGCTGCAGGTGCTTAAGCTGATCGCCGAACAGGGGAAGGCGGCGGGGTTGCAGCTTAGCCTGTGTGGCGAACTGGCCGGTGATCCCATGGGCGCGCTGTTGCTGGTGGGCATGGGCTACCGCAATCTGAGCATGAACGGCCGCAGCGTGGCGCGCATCAAATACCTGCTGCGGCATATCGAGCTGTCCGACGCCGAAGTGCTGGCGCACCGGGTGTTGAACACCCAAATGACCACCGAAGTGCGCCATTTGGTGGCGGCTTTTATGGAACGACGCGGCATGGGCGGGTTGATTCGCGGCGGCAGATAACCGCCGCAGGCGGTAATTTTTTTACAGAACTTTTCCCGCTCAGCCGGACCGGACCGCGTTAAGCCTATGTTATGATGCGCAACCTCAGCGCGGCGCATGCTCGTCGCCCTGCAAACCGCAGCGGTCAACGCTGCCGCTTGAAGGGCGTGGGATAACCTGCGTCGCCGTTTGGCACCTGCCGCCCCCGCATGGGGAAAAATAACAGACATGTTGTGGTGATAGATGAGCAATAGCTATCTGGCGTTTCCTAAATTTGATCCGGTCATTTTCTCCATTGGCCCGGTTTCTCTGCATTGGTACGGCCTGATGTACCTGGTCGGCTTCGTTTTTGCCATGTGGCTGGCGGTGCGCCGCGCCAACAAGCCGGGTAGCGGCTGGACCAAAGATGAAGTGGAAAACCTGCTCTACGCCGGTTTCCTGGGCGTATTCGTCGGCGGCCGCGTAGGCTATGTGCTGTTCTACAACCTGCCGCTGTTCCTGGATAACCCGCTCTATCTGTTCAAGGTCTGGGATGGCGGCATGTCGTTCCACGGCGGTTTGATGGGGGTGATTCTGGTGATGTTCTGGTTCGCTCGCCGCACCAAGCGCACCTTCTTCCAGGTTTCCGATTTTATCGCGCCTTTGATTCCGTTCGGTTTGGGCGCCGGCCGCCTCGGCAACTTTATCAACGGCGAGCTATGGGGCCGCGTGACCACCGACACCCCTTGGGCGATGCTGTTCCCAAGCTCGCGCAGCGAAGACGTGGCTCTCGCCGCCGCCGATCCTTCCCTGCTGCCGCTGCTGAATCAGTACGGCGTGCTGCCGCGCCATCCGTCGCAGCTGTATGAGCTGCTGCTGGAAGGCGTGGTGCTGTTTATCATTCTGAACCTGTTCATTCGCAAGCCGCGGCCGATGGGCGCCGTATCGGGCCTGTTCCTGATCGGTTATGGCGCATTCCGCATCATCGTCGAAGCGTTCCGCCAGCCGGATGCTCAGCTCGGCCTGTTTGACGGCGTGATCAGCATGGGGCAGATCCTGTCCATCCCAATGGTGGTGGCCGGTGTTATTATGATGATTTGGGCGTACCGTCGTCGCCCGCAGCAACAAGTGTCGTGAGGGACAAATGAAACAGTATCTGGATTTGATGAACAAGGTGCTCGCCGAGGGCACCCCTAAAGCCGACCGTACCGGCACTGGCACGTTGTCGATTTTCGGCCACCAGATGCGTTTCAATTTGCAGGAAGGTTTCCCGTTGGTGACCACCAAGAAATGTCACCTGCGTTCGATCATTCATGAGCTGTTATGGTTCCTGAACGGCGATACTAACATCGCCTACCTGCGTGACAACAAGGTCACCATCTGGGACGAGTGGGCCGATGAAAACGGCGATCTCGGCCCGGTTTACGGCAAACAGTGGCGCGCCTGGGGCGCGGCGGACGGCCGTCAGATCGATCAACTGAGCAACGTGCTCCAACAGCTGAAGCAAGATCCGGACTCGCGCCGCATCATCGTTTCCGCCTGGAACGTCGGCGAGCTGGACCAGATGGCGCTGGCGCCGTGCCACGCGTTCTTCCAGTTCTACGTGGCGGACGGCAAGCTCTCTTGCCAGCTGTACCAGCGTTCCTGCGATGTGTTCCTTGGCCTGCCGTTCAACATCGCCAGCTATGCGCTGTTGGTGCACATGATGGCGCAGCAGTGCGATCTGGAAGTGGGCGACTTCGTCTGGACCGGTGGCGATACTCACCTGTACAGCAATCACATGGAGCAGACTCAGCTGCAGCTGACGCGTGAACCGCGCCCGTTGCCGAAGCTGGTGATCAAACGCAAGCCGGCTTCGCTGTTCGATTACCGCTTCGAAGACTTCGAGATCGAAGGTTACGATCCGCATCCGGCCATCAAGGCGCCGGTCGCGATCTGACCTTAACCGCATCACACCAGGGGGCGCACGATTGCGCCCCCTTTTTTTATCCGCATTGCGCGCCGCGCCGCATTTTATTGTCGCCACTTGTCGCTACAGAAAAAACCTTGCGCAGCTTGCCGCAAGGCTTGCGCATACGGCTTTACCGCCTTGTGGCCCTCCGTACACTGGCCGCATGAACGAAAATACGCTATCGAACATCGACGATCGCCAGCGCGGCATGACGCTGATTGAGCTGCTGGCGGCGCTCCTGATCGCCGGCATGCTCACCGGTTGGGGCGTCGGCCAATGGCGCCACCATCAGCAAGCGCTGCGGCTGGAGCACACCGGCCAGCAGCTGCTGGCGTTTTTACTGCGATTGCAGGCGGAGGCTAACGGGCGCAACCGCACGACGCTGCTGTGGTTCAAGCACGGCGCCCCCTGGTGCCTGGGCGGTGGTGCGCCGCCGCCGGATTGCGCTTCCGCCGAGGGGCCGGTCTTTTCATCGCCTTATCCCGACGTCGTTTTGAGGGGCTACACCGGCAAAGAGATCGGGTTTTACGGTTTGCGCAATACCGCCCAGGCGGGGCACATTCTTCTCAGTAACGATGCTGGCGGCCTGCGGCTGGTGCTGTCCGCGCGGGGAAGGCTGCGTTTGTGCAGCGAAGGGCATCGGATAAGGGGCATCGGGCTATGTTGACCTTAGAACGCGGTTTTACTTTGCCGGAGGTGATGCTGGCACTGGTGTTCGGTAGCGTGATCGCGCTCGGCGCGGCGAAAACCTACCCGCTGCTGCGCCAGCAAAACGTGGCCGTCGGCCAGCATTTCCGGCTGGAGTCAACGCTGCGGCAGCTGACGTTCAACATCGAGAAAGACCTGCGCCGCGCCGGTTTTTGCGCCGGACAGTGCGCCGGGCGTCCGCTGTTGATCGGTCAGGCAGCGGGAGAGGCGGCGGGGAGCTGCGTCATCGTCGCCTACGACATCACGCGCAGCGGGCAATGGCTCACGTCGGGTGAAGATGCGGGCTACTTCGGTTATCGGCTACGTAATGGCGGCTTGGAAGGGCAGCGCGGCGTAAACCAATGCGATGGCGGCGGCTGGGAGCGGTTGCTCGATCGTGACGAAGTGCGCATTGAGCGGTTTCATGTGGCGATCGGACGGGGGGAGCACGGGGCCGTGTTGGCCCGTTTGAGCCTGGCGGGGCGCTCTGTCGGCGATGCGCGTATCGGGCGCAGCCTGAACGGGAGCGTTGAGATGGCGGCGTTGCCATGAACCGGCGTACTCAGCAAGGCGGCAGCACCCTGGCGGCGGTGATGTTGCTGCTGGCGTTGGGGCTGATGTTGCTCAATGCTCAGCATCGGCAATTGGACAACGCTCTGTTGCTGGCGGCCGATCAGCAACGTTACCTCCAGGCTTACAATCAGGCCGCTTCGGCGCTGAGTTGGAGCATGATCCAGCGCTGGCCACGCGCCGATTTGGCTACAGGGGCCTGGTCATGCCGACAACGCGCGGAACTGACGGCCTGCGCCCGGTTATCTGCCAGAGCGGGCGTAGTGATGGTGCGCGGCCGGGGCGAGATGCGCGGCGGTGAGCCGTTATGGCTTTATCAGTTGGGTGCGTTTGAGGGGGCGGAGGTTGCCAGCAGGATCTTGGCGCAGCCCGGTGGCCGGCTGGATTTTTGCCCCGAGAAAAGGCTGGCCGACTGTGACGGCTAATGCTCGCGTACGGCGGATATCCCGCAACGGCTTCAGTTTGCCGGAGGTGCTGGTGGCGGCTTTGCTGTTCTCGGTGTCGCTGCTTGGCTTGTTACAGTATCATCAGGTGCTGTTGCAGTCGTTCCAGCGCCAGTGGCACTACCGGCAAGCCTGGATATTGGCGCACCAGCAGCTTGAAGCGTTTGCCGTCACCGGGCGGCTCGATGCTGAACCGTCGCCGGAAGGCTGGCGACGCGAGACGGCGCTCGAGGGTGCTGATGTGGGGTGCCGCCGATTGACGGTCAGAATACAAACGCCGCAGCGGCAGTGGGCGACGCTGAGTCGCTGGTATTGCACCCGTTTTTGAGCCGGTACGTATCTTGTTTTAAAGGAGCCTTCATGTTCACGGTTTATCATTCCAATCAGCTGGATTTATTGAAAACGCTGACCAGCGCGCTGATAGCCAGAGATCCGTTGGCCGATCCTTTTCAACAGGAAGTGGTACTGGTGCAGAGCCCCGGCATGGCGCAATGGCTGCAAATGCAGCTGGCGGAACAGTTCGGCATCGCCGCCAATGTCGCGTTTCCGCTGCCGGCGACCTTCATTTGGGACATGTTCACCCAGGTATTGCCGGATATCCCGAAAGAGAGCGCCTTCAGCAAGGACGCCATGACCTGGAAGTTGATGTGGCTGCTGCCGGATATGCTGACCCAGCCGGCGTTCGCGCCGCTGCAGCACTATCTGACCGATGACGGCGACAAGCGTAAAATCCACCAGTTGGCCGGCCGGGTAGCTGACCTGTTCGACCAATACTTGGTTTACCGCCCGCAGTGGCTGGAGAGCTGGCAGCGCGGCGAGCGCATCGACGGTCTGGCGGAGGCGCAGCAATGGCAGGCGCCGCTCTGGGTGCGCCTGGTGGAATACACGCGCGAGCTGGGGCAACCTGAATGGCATCGCGCCAATTTGTACAGTCGCTTTATCCACGCGCTGGAGCAGGCGACAACGTGCCCGGCCGGTTTGCCGCCGCGGGTGTTTATCTGCGGTATTTCAGCGCTGCCGCCGGTTTATCTGGAGGCGCTGCAGGCGCTGGGGCGGCATATCGATATCCACCTGATGTTCACCAACCCCTGCCGCTACTATTGGGGCGACATTCAGGATTACGCTTTCCTGGCCCGCTTGCAGAGCCGCAAGCGTCGTCACTACCATCAGGCGCGCGAACAGGGGTTGTTTCGCGAGCCTGGCGACGCGGCGCATCTGTTTGACGCCGAAGGGCAGCAGCAGCTCAGCAACCCGCTGCTGGCCTCCTGGGGCAAGCTGGGGCGCGATCACCTCTATTTGCTGTCGCAGATGGAGGGGGCGCAAGAGGTCGACGCCTTTGTCGATATCCCGGCCGATACCATGCTGCACGCCGTTCAGCGCGATATGCTGGAGCTGGAAGACCATGCGGTAATCGGCATTACGGCGGATACGCTGGAAAGCAGCTTCAGCAAGCGCCCGCTCGATCCGCAAGACCGTTCCCTCAGCCTGCACGCCTGTCACAGCCCGCAGCGGGAAGTGGAGGTATTGCACGATCGGCTGCTGACCATGCTGGCGGAGGATCCCTCGTTGACGCCACGGGATATCATCGTGATGGTGGCGGATATCGACAGCTACACGCCTTACATTCAGGCAGTGTTCGGCAATGCCCCCGCCGAGCGCTACCTGCCGTTCGCCATTTCCGACCGTAAGGCACGCCAGGCGCATCCGGCGCTGCAGGCGTTCATTTCTCTGCTCGATCTGCCGCAAAGCCGCTTTACTTCGGAGCAGGTGCTGGCGCTGCTGGAGGTGCCGGCCCTGGCCGCCCGTTTCGCCATTGGCGAAGAGGGGTTACGCCTACTGCGCCATTGGGTGGGTGAATCCGGCGTACGCTGGGGCCTGGACGACGATAACGTGCGCGAACTGGATCTGCCCGCCACTGGCCAGCATACCTGGCGCTTCGGCATTACGCGCATGCTGCTCGGCTATGCGATGGACAGCAATGCCGGCGATTGGCAGGGCATTTTGCCTTACGACGAGTCGAGCGGATTGGTCGCCGAACTGGCGGGACAACTGGCGGATCTGCTGGCGCAGCTCAGCCATTGGCGGCAAATCTTGAGCGAGGCGCGCTCGCTCGACGCGTGGCTGCCGCTGTGCCGGCAACTGCTGGATGCTTTCTTCGTTGCGGACAGCGACACCGAAGTGGTGCTGGCATTGATCGAGCAGCAATGGCAGCAGGCCATCAATTTTGGCCTGGCGGCCCGCTATCCCGATGAGGTGCCGTTGACCATTCTGCGCGACGATCTGGCGGCGCGGCTCGATCAGGAGCGCATCAGCCAGCGCTTCCTCGCCGGGCAAATCAACTTCTGCACGCTGATGCCTATGCGCTCCATTCCGTTCAAGGTGGTGTGCCTGCTGGGTATGAACGACGGCGTGTATCCGCGCACGCTGCCGCCGCTGGGCTTCGATCTGATGGCGCAACAGATCAAACGCGGTGACCGCAGCCGCCGCGATGACGACCGCTATCTGTTCCTGGAGGCGATTCTGTCCGCGCAACAGCGGCTGTATATCAGCTTCATCGGCCGTTCCATCCAAGACAACAGCCCGCGCTATCCTTCAGTATTGGTGACCGAGCTGCTGGAGTACCTCGAACAAAGCTATTGTCTGCCGGGAGATGAAGAGCTCAGCGCGGACGACAGCGCCCAACGGGTTGGCGAGCACTTGTTGACGTGGCACGCGCGCATGCCGTTCGCCGCCGAGAATTTCTTGCCGGGCTCGGAGGAGCAAAGCTATGCCGCCGAGTGGTTGCCCGCCGCCGACGGGCGTGGCGCGGCGCATCCGGCCTTTAACCAACCGCTGCCCGCCGAGGCGTTGCAGCAGGTCTCGTTGGATGAGCTGCTGCGGTTTTACCGTCATCCGATTCGCGCCTTCTTCCAGCTGCGGTTGGGCGTCAGTTTCATCCTGGAAGAGACCGAACTGCCGGACGAAGAGCCCTTCACGCTGGATAATCTCAGCCGCTACCAATTCAACAGCCAACTGCTGAATACCCTGATCGACGGCGACGATCCCGAGCGGCTATTCCAGCGGGTGCGCGCCGCCGGCGGCTTGCCTTATGGCGCTTTCGGCGAAATCTATTGGCAAAAGCAGCAGGAAGAAATGAGCGAACTGGCCGAGCAGGTGCGTGCGGAGCGCACACCGAGCCATAGCCTGGAGCTAGATATCGAGATAGCCGGCGTGCGCCTCAGCGGCTGGTTGCATCAGGTGCAGGATGACGGCCTGCTGCGCTGGCGGCCCGCCACGCTATCGGCGGTGGACGGCATATTGCTGTGGTTGGAGCATCTGGTGTACTGCTGCGCCGGCGGCACCGGCGAGAGCCGCATTTACGGCCGCAAGAACTCCGCCTGGCGCTTTGCCGCGCTGGCGCCTGAAGATGCGCAAGCGCAGCTGGCGGAACTGCTGGCGGGCTATCAGCGCGGTTTGTGTCAGCCGCTGTTGCTGCTGAACAAGAGCGGCTGGGCATGGCTGAGTCAGTGCTATCAGCCGGAAACACAGCAAATCGACTGGGAGGAAGAAGCGCAAATTAAGGCCCGCGCCAAATTGCTGCAGGCCTGGCAGGGCGATCAGCGCATTCCCGGCGAAGGGGAAGATCCCTACGTGCAGCGAGTGTTCCGACAGTTAGACAATGACTACTTAGCGCAAATACTGGCCGAAACAGAGCGTTATCTGCTGCCGGTGGCGCGACATAACCTGGGGTAACAATCCCCCGGTGGTGCTGTGCGGCGCGAGGTGGTAAAAATAACGAAGGTTATATTCAACCATTGGGGTGATTCCCGGTCTTACATAACGTACAGGCATATACCCGCCGTTTCTCAGGCCGACATACTGGCGGAGAACTCGGCGAGTACAGATTTGGTTATGTGATTTTGATGCACGTCGCCAACGTCAGGGAGTGGGCGTAGCGACGTCGGAATAGGGGTTTATTTTGGATATGCGCAGACAGTTGGCCCGTATCGCCGGGCTGGTATTATTGGCTATGTGTTGGGCACCGTTGAGTTGGGCCGCGCAAGGATGGCAACCGCTGGCGGAGAAGATCAACAAGAGCGAGCACGATCCGCGCCAGTACGAGGCGATCAAGCTGGCTAACGGTATGACGGTGCTGCTGGTGTCAGACGCCCAGGCGCCGAAGTCGCTGGCGGCGCTGGCGTTGCCGGTCGGTTCTCTCGAAGATCCGAACAGCCAACTGGGGTTGGCGCACTATCTGGAGCATATGGTGCTGATGGGCTCCAAACGCTATCCAGAGCCGGAAAACCTGTCCGAATTCCTGAAAAAGCACGGCGGCAGCCACAACGCCAGTACGGCCTCTTATCGCACCGCCTTCTATCTGGAAGTGGAAAATGACGCGTTGGAGCCGGCGGTCGATCGCATGGCCGACGCCATTGCCGAGCCGCTGCTCGATCCGGGCAACGCCGATCGCGAGCGCAACGCGGTGAATGCCGAATTGACGATGGCGCGTTCGCGCGACGGCATGCGTATGGCGCAGGTCGGCGCGGAAACTCTTAACCCGGCGCACCCAAGCGCGCGCTTCTCCGGCGGCAATCTCGACACGCTGAAAGACAAGCCGGACAGCAAGCTGCATGATGAACTGACCGGCTTCTATAAGCGCTACTATTCCGCCAACCTGATGATGGGCGTTTTGTACGGCAATCAGCCGCTGTCGCAGCTGGCTGACATTGCGGCGAAAACCTTTGGCCGCGTGCCGAATCACGACGCCAGCGTGCCGCCGATCACCGTGCCGGCCGTCACGCCGGAACAGCAAGGTATCATCATTCACTATGTCCCGGCGCAACCGCGCAAGCAGCTGAAGATCGAGTTTCGCATCGATAACAACAGCGCCGCGTTTCGCAGCAAAACCGATACCTACATCAGCTACCTGATCGGCAACCGCAGCAAGAACACGCTGTCCGACTGGCTGCAGAAACAGGGGTTGGCGGACGCCATCAATGCCGGCGCCGATCCGATGGTGGATCGCAACGGCGGCGTCTTCGCCATCAGCGTTTCCCTGACCGACAAAGGCCTGGCCAAGCGCGACGAGGTCGTCGCCGCCATCTTCAATTACCTGAAAATGCTGCGCAGCGAAGGCATCAAGCAGAGCTACTTCGATGAAATCTCGCATGTTCTGAACCTGGACTTCCGTTATCCCTCGATCACGCGCGACATGGACTATATCGAATGGCTGGTGGACACCATGCTGCGCGTGCCGGTTGAGCATGCGCTGGACGCGCCTTACCTGGCCGATCGCTATGATCCTAAGGCGATCGCCGAACGCCTGGACGCCATGACGCCGCAAAATGCGCGCATCTGGTTCGTCAGCCCGGATGAACCGCACAACAAGACGGCCTATTTCGTCAATGCGCCTTACCAGGTCGACAAAATCACGCCGCAGCGTTTCACGCAGTGGCAGCAACTGGGCAGCGGCATTTCCCTGTCATTACCGGCGCTCAACCCGTACATTCCGGATGACTTTACCCTGACCAAGCCGTCGCACGAGTTCAAAAAGCCGGAAATGGTGGTGGATAAACCCGGTCTGCGCGTGCTGTACATGCCGAGCCGCTACTTTGCCGACGAGCCGAAGGCCGACGTCACCGTCGCTTTCCGCAACGCCAAAACCATGGATTCCGCGCGCAACCAGGTATTGTTCTCGCTGACGGATTATCTGGCCGGTCTCGCGCTGGATCAACTGAGTTATCAGGCGTCGGTCGGCGGGTTGAGCTTCTCGACCTCACCGAATAACGGCCTGATGTTTAACGCCAACGGCTTTACCCAGCGTCTGCCGCAGTTGCTGACGGCGCTGATCGAGGGCTATTCCAGCTTCACGCCGACGGAAGATCAGCTGGCGCAGGCCAAGTCCTGGTATCTGGAGCAGTTGGACGCCGCCGAGAAGGGCAAGGCGTTCGAGCTGGCGATTCAGCCGGTGCAAATGGTTTCACGCGTGCCGTACTCCGAGCGCAGCGAGCGCCGCGAAGTGCTGAAGACGCTGACGCTGAAAGACGTGCTGGCCTATCGCGACAGCCTGCTGGCCGAGGCCACGCCGGAGCTGCTGGTGGTGGGCAACATGAGCAAGCAACAGGTCGATACGCTGGCGTCGACGCTGAAACATCGTCTGGGCTGTACCGGCATCGAATGGTGGCACGGCGAAGACGTGGTGGTGGACAAGGATCAGCTGGCCAACCTGCAACAGGTGGGCAGCAGCACCGATTCGGCGCTGGCGGCGGTCTACGTGCCGACCGGCTACGACGAAGTGACCGGCATGGCCTACAGCTCGCTGCTGGGGCAGATCATTCAGCCGTGGTTCTACAGCCAGCTGCGTACTCAGGAGCAATTGGGGTATGCGGTCTTCGCCTTCCCGATGTCGGTGGGGCGCCAGTGGGGCGTCGGCTTCCTGCTGCAGAGCAACAGCAAACAGCCGGCCTACCTGTACCAGCGCTATCAGGATTTCTACCCGAAAACCGAGAAGCGTCTGCGTGAAATGAGCGAGGCCGATTTTGAACAATACAAACAGGCGCTGATCAATGAACTGAAGCAGCGGCCGCAAACGTTGAGTGAGGAAGCCAGCCGGTTCGCCAACGATTTCGATCGCGGCAATTTCGCTTTCGATACCCGGCAGAAGCTGATCGCGCAGGTGCAACAGCTGACGCCGGCCAAACTGGCGGATTATTTCCATCAGGCGGTGATCCAGCCGCAAGGGCTGGCGGTGCTGTCGCAGGTCAGTGGCAGCGGGCAAGACAAAGCGGACTATGCGGCGCCTAAGGATTGGGTCACCTATCCGAACGCCTCTGCATTGCAGCAGATCCTGCCGCGCAAAGTGGCGACGCCATGACGGAAATCGCCCCGCAAAGGCTGGAGCCGCTGACGTTACCGCTGTTCGGCGAACGCCTGATCGAGGCGTCGGCGGGCACCGGCAAAACCTTCACCATCGGCGCGCTGTATCTGCGTTTGCTGCTGGGGTTGGGCGGTGAAGCGGCGTTTCCCCGTCCGCTGACGGTCGAAGAAATCCTGGTGGTGACCTTTACCGAGGCCGCCACCGAGGAGCTGCGCGGGCGCATCCGCGACAATATTCACGGGCTGCGCATCGCCTGCGTGCGGGGTAAAGACGCAGAATGCAAAAATCTGCTATTTATCGAATTGATGGAAGAAATCGACGATTTGAGCGACGCCGCCTCACAGTTGCTGGCGGCGGAGCGGCAAATGGACGAAGCGGCGATCTACACCATCCACGGTTTTTGCCAACGGATGTTGACCCACAACGCTTTCGAGTCCGGCATGCTGTTTGAACAAACGCTGGTGCAAGACGAATTGCCGTTGCGGCGGCAGGCCTGTGCAGATTTCTGGCGCCGTCATTGCTATCCGTTGCCGCTGGGCGTGGCGCGTGCGATCAGCCAGGAGTGGAGCGGCCCGGAAGCGTTGCTGGCAGATCTTGCCGGTTATCTGCACGGCGAAGCGCCGGCGCTGCGTCGGCCGCCGAAAGACGAAGAAACCGTATTGATGCGCCATGAGCAGATCGTTGCGCGCATCGACGCCATCAAGGCGCAATGGCGGGCGGCGGCGGGCGATCTGGAGGCATTGATCGCCCAGTCCGGCGTCGATAAGCGCAGCTACAGCAGCAAGCACCTGCCGAACTGGCTGAACAAGGTCGGCGAATGGAGCGGGCAGGAAACCCAGGATTACCAGTTGCCGAAGGAGTTAGACAAGTTTCGCCAGTCGGTGCTGTTGGAGAAGACCAAGAAAGGCGAACCGCCGCGCCATGCGCTGTTTACAGCGATCGACGAGCTGTTCGATGAGCCGTTGACGTTGCGTGATTTAATCATGGCGCGTGCCCTCAGCGAAATCCGCACCTCCATTCAGCAGGAAAAGCGCCAGCGCGCCGAGTTGGGTTTTGACGACCTGCTCAGCCGGTTGGACGGCGCCCTGCAAAGCGGCGGTGGCGAACAGCTGGCGCAGGCGATCCGCCAGCGTTACCCGGTGGCGATGATCGATGAATTCCAGGATACCGATCCGCAGCAATACCGTATTTTCCAAAAGCTTTACGTCGGCCGGCCCGATTGCGGCCTGCTGTTGATCGGCGATCCCAAGCAGGCTATTTACGCCTTTCGCGGCGCCGACATCTTCACCTACATGCGTGCGCGTTCAGAGGTGAGCGCCCACTATACGCTGGAGACCAACTGGCGCTCGTCGCCGTCGATGGTCGCCAGCGTCAATCACCTGTTTTCTCAGGTAGAAAAACCTTTCCTGTTCGGCCAAATCCCCTTTATCGAGGTCAACGCGGCGGAAAAGAACCAAGGGCTGGCGTTTGAGCTGCACGGCAAGCCGCAACCGGCGATGCAGTTCTGGCTGCAGCAGGGAGAAGGCACGGGTGTAAGCGATTACCAACAGCTGATGGCGCGCCTGTGCGCCACGCAAATTCGCGACTGGCTTAGCGCCGGGCAGCAGGGGCTGGCGCGGCTGCATGGCGGCAAGGAATCTCGGTCAGTACAAGCCTCCGATATTACGGTGCTGGTGCGCAGCCGGAATGAAGCGGCGTTGGTGCGTGATGCGCTAAGCGCATTGTCCATTCCGTCGGTCTACCTGTCCAACCGCGACAGCGTGTTCGACACCCCGGAAGCCAAAGACCTGCTGTGGTTGCTGCAGGCGGTGTTGGCACCGGAGCAGGAACGCACGCTGCGCAGCGCTATGGCCACCGGGCTGATGGGGCTGGATGCGCCGACGCTGGACGGCCTGAGCCGCGATGAGCGCGCCTGGGACGCGCTGGTTAACGAATTCGATAATTACCGCACGCTTTGGCTGCGTCGCGGCGTATTGCCGATGCTGAGCGAGGTGATGAAAGCGCGCCAGCTGGCGGAGAACCTGTTGGCCAGCCCCGGCGGCGAGCGGCGTTTGACCGATGTGCTGCATCTGGGAGAGCTGTTGCAGGAAGCGGCGGCGCAGCTCGACAGCGAGCATGCGCTGGTGCGCTGGCTGGCGCAGCAGATCGCCCAGCCCAATCGCCAGTCCGACAATCAGCAGCTGCGGCTGGAGAGCGACCGGCATCTGGTGCAGGTGATCACTATTCACAAGTCCAAGGGGCTAGAGTTCGATCTGGTGTGGTTGCCGTTCGTCGGCAATTTCCGCCAGCAGCAGCAGGCGCTGTATCACGATCGCCACAGTTTCCAGGCGTTGCTGGATCTCGATGCCAATGAAGAGAGCCAGGCCTGGGCGGAGGAGGAGCGCTTGGCGGAAGACCTGCGTCTGCTGTACGTGGCGCTGACCCGCTCGGTGTACCACTGCAGCATCGGCATCGCGCCGTTGTTCCAGGGCACGCGCAAGAAGCAGGGCGATACCGATCTGCACCGCAGCGCATTGGGTTATCTGGTGCAGGGCGGGCAGCCCGGCGACGCCGTGTATCTGCAGGAGCGCCTGCAGCAATTGGCGGGTGGCGGCATTGCGCTGTCGCTGGTTGAATCGCCGGACGAAGCGCCCTGGCAGCCCCAGACGGCGTTGGCCGAAGCGCTGGCGGCGAAAAGCTTTACCCGGCGGATCCAGGATTTTTGGCGGGTGACCAGCTATACCGGTTTGCAGCAGCACGGCGCGAGCCTGATGCAGGATCTGCTGCCGCGTCTGGATATCGACGCCGCCGGCGAGCGGGGGGAAGAAAGTGAGCCAGCGCTTACACCGCATACTTTCCCGCGCGGCGCGACGCCCGGCACCTTCCTGCACAGCCTGTTTGAAACGCTGGACTTCACCCAGCCGCTCGACGAACAGTGGCTGCTGGAACAGCTGCAACAGCAAGGGTTCGCTGAACACTGGCAGCCGATTTTGCTGACGTGGATGCAGGTGTTGCTCAACACGCCGCTCGATGGCAGCGGCGTGACGCTGGCGGCGCTAACGCCGCAGCACAAGCAGGCGGAGTTGCAGTTCTATTTGCCGATTAACCGGCTGTTGCAGGCGCAGGAGCTCGATGCTCTGGTGAAGCGTTACGATCCGCTTTCCGCTCGCTGCCCGGCGCTGGATTTCCATCAGGTGCAGGGCATGCTGAAAGGCTTTATCGACCTGGTGTTCTGTTGGCAGGGCAAATACTACCTGCTGGACTACAAGTCCAACTGGCTGGGGGAAGACAGCAGCGCTTATACCCGGCCGGCGATGGAGCAGGCGATGGCGGAGCATCGTTACGATCTGCAATACCAGCTCTACACGCTGGCGTTGCATCGCTATCTGCGTCATCGGCTGCCGGATTATGATTACCGGCGCCACTTCGGCGGGGTGATTTATCTGTTCCTGCGCGGCGTGGATGCGGCGCACCCGGGCAACGGCATTTTCACCTGTCTCCCCGAATTTGAGCTGGTGGCGGGAATGGATCGCTTGTTCAGCGGCGAAGCTGCGGCGGCGGAGGAAGAATCATGATCGCACTGCTGGAGCAGGCGGTGGCGCTTGGCGCGCTGCGGCCGCTGGACGTGCAGTTTGCCCGCGTGGTGGCGAGCGAAGACGAACCCGATATTTTGCTGGCCGCTGCCTGCCTGAGCGCAGAGGCAGGGGCCGGTCACGTCTGCCTGATGCTGGATCAACTGCAGGCGGACACCCTGTTTGAAGGGCGCCAGCCGGCGCTGGCGCTGGCGATGTGGGAAACCGCCGGGCGACCGGATAGCGCGCGTTGGCAACAGCGTTTGGCGGCCAGTGCGGCGGTCGGAGACGGCAGCGGCGCTACGCCGTTGGTGCTGCGCGGGCCGCGTTTATATCTGCAGCGCATGTGGCAAAACGAAGGCGAAGTGGCGGCGTTTATCGGCGGTGAAGGCGAATCGCTGGCGGTGCCGGAGGCGGAGCTGCGTGCCATTCTCGATCGCTTGTTCGGCGCGGCGAGCGACGAGCCCGACTGGCAGAAAATCGCCGCCGCGGTGGCTGCAACGCGGCGCATTGCGGTCATTTCCGGCGGGCCGGGCACCGGTAAAACCACCACCGTCGCCAAACTGTTGGCGGCGCTGGTGCAGCTCGATGAAAGCGCCCGCTTGCGCATTCAGCTGGCGGCGCCGACCGGCAAAGCGGCGGCGCGCCTGACGGAGTCGCTCGGCAGCGCCAGCCGTCAGCTGGCGCTGGCCCCGGCGCAGCAGGCGCTGTTCCCGACCGAGGCGGCGACGCTGCACCGTTTGTTGGGGGCGCAGCCGAACAGCCAGCGCATGCGCTATCACCGCGGCAACCGGCTGCATTTGGATGTGTTGGTGGTGGATGAGGCCTCGATGGTCGATCTGCCGATGATGGCGCGCCTGATTGCCGCGCTGCCCGACCAGGCACGGGTGATTTTCCTTGGCGACCGTGACCAGCTGGCCTCGGTGGAGGCCGGTGCGGTGTTGGGGGATATTTGCCGTTTTGCCGAGCAGGGATACAGCGATGCGCGCGCGGCGGAGCTGAGCCGCCTGACCGGTTGTGCGATCGAAGGGCAGCAGGCTGACGCGGAAGCGGCGGTGCGTGACAGCCTATGCCTGCTGCGCAAGAGCTATCGCTTCGATGCCCGCTCCGGCATCGGCCAACTGGCGTTGGCGGTTAACGCCGGTGCCGGGGATCGCGCGCTGGCGGCACTAAACGGCAGTTTCGGCGATGTCGCGGGCTATGCGCTGGCGACGAGTGAAGAGTATCAGGCGCTGTTGGATGCCTGCGTAGCGGGCTATCGCGATTCTCTGCGGCTGACCGCCGAAGGCGCGGACGCGGCGACGGTGCTGGCGGCCTTTGGCCGTTTCCAGGTGCTGTGCGCGTTGCGTGAAGGGCCGTTCGGCGTCGCCGGCCTGAACGAGCGCATTGAGCTCGGGTTGCAGCGCGCCGGTCTGATCGACCGCAAGCCGGGCGTGCTCGGCCGCTGGTACCGAGGGCGGCCGGTGATGATCGGCCGCAACGACAGCGCGCTGGGGCTGTTCAATGGGGATATCGGCATTACGCTGCCGGATGAGCAGGGGGAACTGCGCGTGCATTTCCAACTGCCGGACGGCAGCATCAAATCGGTGCAGCCGAGCCGTTTACCGGCGCATGAAACCGCCTATGCCATGACGGTGCACAAGTCCCAGGGATCGGAGTTTGACCATACGGTCCTGGTATTGCCGAATCACTTCTTGCCGGTGCTGACGCGCGAGCTGGTTTATACCGCGATCACCCGTGCGCGCAAGCAGCTCTCGCTGTACGCTACGGAGGCGGTGCTGTTGCGGGCCATTCGCACGCCGACCCAGCGTCGCAGCGGGCTGGCTGAACGGCTGCAGACAGCGGAATAAGCGGCAAGAGGGCGCGGCAATGAATGGCCGCGCCCGCAGGGATTACAGATCGGCCAGCAGGATTTTGGAACGGCGCTGGTAGTTGTACAGCGCCTGTTTTTGCATCGGCAGCACGTCGACCTCCGCCGGAGTGAATCCGCGCTCCTGGAACCAGTGGATGCTGCGGGTGGTCAGTACGAACAGCTTCTTCAACCCCATCTGCCGCGCCTGGTTTTCTACCCGCTGCAGCAGCATTTCGCCGCGCGAGGAGCTGCGGTAATCGGGATGCACCGCCACGCAGGCCATTTCACCGATTTTTTCCTCCAGGAACGGGTACAGCGCCGCGCAGGCGATAGTCAGGTTATCGCGTTCGATAATGGTGAATTTGTCGATCTCCATCTCCAGCTGTTCACGCGAACGGCGCACCAGGATGCCCTGCTGCTCGAGCGGCCGGATCAGCTCCAGGATGCCGCCGATGTCGTTGATCGTCGCCCGGCGCACCTGTTCGGCACTCTCCATCACGATTTGGGTGCCGATGCCGTCGCGCGAGAACAGTTCCTGCACCAGCGCACCGTCTTCCTGATAGCTGATCAGGTGGCTGCGGCGCACGCCGCTGCGGCAGCCTTTCACCGCGCCGCGCAGGAAACGCACGGTGCCGGAATGGTAATCGCCGCCTTCCTCCAGCTCTTCAAGGCGCTTTTGCGCATCGTTGGGGAACAGCTCGGAAAGGATATTGCCTTCGGCATCGGTTACGCCCTGCGAGGAGCAGAAACCGATCATTTTTTCCGCTTTCAGCTTGATCGCCAACTGGGTAGCCACTTCTTCTGACGTCAGATTGAAGCTCTCGCCGGTGACCGAAACCGCGACCGGGCCGATCAGCACGATGGCGTTGCTGTCGAGCTGACGGTGGATTGCGTCTTCATCGATGCGGCGAATGCGGCCGCTGTGGCAGTAGTCGATGCCGTCATCGACGCCCAGCGGCTGCGCGATGATGAAGTTGCCGCTGACCACGTTGATATGCGCGCCCTGCAGCGGCGTGTTGTTGAGGCTCATCGACAGCCGGGCGGTGATGTCGAGCTGCAGCAGGCCGGCAGCCTGCTTGACCAGTTCGAGCGTATGGGCGTCGGTCACGCGGGTGTGTTTGTGGTAGATCGGCTCATAGTTATGCTGAGCCAGATTGGCGTCGATTTGCGGCCGCGCGCCGTAAACCACCACCAGGCGAATGCCCAGGCTATGCAGCAACCCGATATCGTTGACGATGTTGGAGAAATTCTCGTGTTCGATGGCTTCCCCGCCGAGCATGATGACAAACGTCTTGCCGCGGTGGGCGTTGATATAGGGGACTGAGTGACGGAATCCTTGCACCAGCTCTGTACTACGTTCCTTCACGGCCAAACCTCTTTGCATATTTATACGGTATTTTTGTATTTTTATTCTTTTATTGTGCCGATGGCAAGTGGGAAATCGTCATGAAGAGTGTGCTAAGGGCGCTAAATCGTTAATAAATTGAAAAACCATAAAAAGATTTTCTGATGACAGGGCTGGAATGATTGGTTAAAGTTTTCGGCATCCCCATTTCATTGGTGTTTTTTTCATCTGTTGTAAACAGCTATTACTGCCGGAGCCGCATGCCAAACTCTAATCACAATCTGGGCCGCCGTCGTTTATTACAGGGCGTTGCCGCCAGCTGGTTGCTGAGTGTGAGTCGTACGGGCTTCGCCGCATCATCGCACGTGATCGCCGTGCGCGTCTGGCCATCCTCCACCTATACCCGCGTCACGTTGGAATCCAACGTCGAACTCAAATACAAGCAGTTCGCCCTGACCAATCCCGATCGCGTGGTGGTGGATATCGAAGGCGTTCACCTCAACAGCGTGCTGAAAGGCATCGCCGGGCAGGTGCGCGCCGACGATCCTTATCTCAAGCAGGCGCGCGTCGGCCAGTTTGATCAGAATACCGTGCGGCTGGTGCTGGAGCTCAAACAAAGCGTCAGCCCGCATATTTTCACGCTGGCGCCGGTGCCGGAGTATCGCAACCGTCTGGTGATGGATCTCTATCCGACCAAGGTCGGCAGCGGCGGTGAGGAGTATGATCCGCTACTGGCGTTACTGGAAGATTACAACAAGGGCGATCTGGAGCGCACGCTGCCGCCGGAAGCGCCGCAGGCCGGCAAGGCGGGGCGCGATCGGCCGATCGTCATCATGCTGGATCCTGGCCACGGCGGCGAAGATCCCGGTGCGATCGGCAAGTACAAGACGCGCGAGAAAGACATCGTGCTGCAGATTGCCCGCAAGCTGAGCGCCATGATCAAGCGCGAGCCGAACATGAAGGTGTTCATGACGCGCAACGAAGACGTGTTTATCCCGCTTAAGGTGCGCGTCGCCAAGGCGCGCAAGCAGCGTGCGGACCTGTTCGTTTCGATTCACGCCGATGCCTTTACCAGCCGCGCGGCGCGCGGTTCATCGGTGTTCGCGTTGTCCACCAAGGGCGCCACCAGTTCGGCGGCCAAGTTCCTGGCGCAGACACAGAACGCGTCGGACCAAATCGGCGGCGTCAGCAAGAGCGGCGACCGCTATCTCGACCACACCATGTTCGATCTGATCCAGACCGCGACCATCAACGACAGCCTGAAGTTCGGCAAGGAAGTGTTGAATCGGATGGGCAAAATCAACCGGTTGCACAAGAATCGCGTCGATCAGGCCGGTTTTGCGGTGTTAAAGGCGCCGGATATCCCGTCGATCCTGGTGGAGACGGCGTTTATCAGCAACATCGAAGAAGAGCGCAAGCTGCGCACCAGCCATTTCCAACAGCAGGTGGCGGAGTCGATTCTGGCAGGCATCAAGGCTTATTTCGCCAACGGCGGCGCGCTGGCGAGCCGATAACGGCAGGGCCGGGCGCGAGTCCGGCTATTTTCGCGGATTGCAGATACAAAAAAACACCCGTCAGGGTGCTTATCTGTTGTCATCAAGAGTTGGTTGCGGGGGCCGGATTTGAACCGACGACCTTCGGGTTATGAGCCCGACGAGCTACCAGGCTGCTCCACCCCGC
>NZ_JCAXDO010000014.1:0-28690 GCF_059740205.1 Serratia sp. LTN-2
TTCCCTCACGGTACTGGTTCACTATCGGTCAGTCAGGAGTATTTAGCCTTGGAGGATGGTCCCCCCATATTCAGACAAGGTTTCACGTGCCTCGCCCTACTCGTCATCATTATGTGTGCCCTTTCGTGTACGGGAATATCACCCTCTACGTTCGCACTTCCCAGAGCGTTCCACTAAAACACACATAACTTAATGGGCTGATCCCCGTTCGCTCGCCGCTACTGAGGGAATCTCAATTGATTTCTTTTCCTAAGGGTACTGAGATGTTTCACTTCCCCTCGTTCGCCTTGCAACACTATGTATTCATGTTGCAATACCTACCTTAAAGTAGGTGGGTTCCCCCATTCAGACATCTCCGGATCAAAGGATATTTGCCGCCTCCCCGGAGCTTTTCGCAGGCTATCACGTCTTTCATCGCCTCTGACTGCCAAGGCATCCACCACATGCACTTAATTACTTGACTATACAACCCCAAACAGTCGATGTTACCTACAAGTTAGCAACTTCAACATTTCAGTTTAGAGCACTGTGCACTTAAGCACCGTACAGCTTCAATCTAAATTCATATACCAAAACGCTTGATTCAGTTAATTTGCTAGTTCTCAATTCATCTAGATTAATTGCTTAACCTAAACTCTTGAGTGAACAATTTATTTCAGACTCAATTTTGCCAATCTGTTAATGAGTTAATGTGTCTTCGTCAGATCACACTAATTACCGTGATAATGAAATCACAGAAGTTAATAAACCAAGATCTCAATCTTTATTTACTAATTTCTGTAATCCGAACTTATCTTAAGTTCTGGTGGAGACTAGGAGAGTCGAACTCCTGACCTCCTGCGTGCAAAGCAGGCGCTCTACCAACTAAGCTAAGTCCCCAGCTTACATCATCAATCATGTATCTTTTATCTATAACTTCAACCAGTCAAAGTCATGGTGGGTCTGACAAGACTTGAACTTGTGACCCCACGCTTATCAAGCGTGTGCTCTAACCAACTGAGCTACAGACCCTCAGATACATCTATGAAGAACAACTTGTTGTGGATTCTTACCAATCGTCAATCTTTCGTTAAGGAGGTGATCCAGCCGCAGGTTCCCCTACGGCTACCTTGTTACGACTTCACCCCAGTCATCGGCCACACCGTGGTAACCGCCCTCTTTGCAGTTAGGCTAGCTACTTCTGGTGCAACAAACTCCCATGGTGTGACGGGCGGTGTGTACAAGGCCCGGGAACGTATTCACCGCGGCATTCTGATCCGCGATTACTAGCGATTCCGACTTCATGGAGTCGAGTTGCAGACTCCAATCCGGACTACGATCGGCTTTTTGAGATTAGCATCACATCGCTGTGTAGCAACCCTTTGTACCGACCATTGTAGCACGTGTGTAGCCCTGGCCGTAAGGGCCATGATGACTTGACGTCGTCCCCGCCTTCCTCCAGTTTGTCACTGGCAGTATCCTTAAAGTTCCCATCCGAAATGCTGGCAAGTAAGGAAAAGGGTTGCGCTCGTTGCGGGACTTAACCCAACATCTCACGACACGAGCTGACGACAGCCATGCAGCACCTGTATCTAGATTCCCGAAGGCACCAATCCATCTCTGGAAAGTTTCTAGTATGTCAAGGCCAGGTAAGGTTCTTCGCGTTGCATCGAATTAAACCACATGCTCCACCGCTTGTGCGGGCCCCCGTCAATTCATTTGAGTTTTAGTCTTGCGACCGTACTCCCCAGGCGGTCTACTTATCGCGTTAGCTGCGCCACTAAAGCCTCAAAGGCCCCAACGGCTAGTAGACATCGTTTACGGCATGGACTACCAGGGTATCTAATCCTGTTTGCTCCCCATGCTTTCGTACCTCAGCGTCAGTATTAGGCCAGATGGCTGCCTTCGCCATCGGTATTCCTCCAGATCTCTACGCATTTCACCGCTACACCTGGAATTCTACCATCCTCTCCCATACTCTAGCTCACCAGTATCGAATGCAATTCCCAAGTTAAGCTCGGGGATTTCACATCCGACTTAATAAGCCGCCTACGCACGCTTTACGCCCAGTAAATCCGATTAACGCTCGCACCCTCTGTATTACCGCGGCTGCTGGCACAGAGTTAGCCGGTGCTTATTCTGCGAGTAACGTCCACTATCCCTAGGTATTAACTAGAGTAGCCTCCTCCTCGCTTAAAGTGCTTTACAACCATAAGGCCTTCTTCACACACGCGGCATGGCTGGATCAGGGTTCCCCCCATTGTCCAATATTCCCCACTGCTGCCTCCCGTAGGAGTCTGGGCCGTGTCTCAGTCCCAGTGTGGCGGATCATCCTCTCAGACCCGCTACAGATCGTCGCCTTGGTAGGCCTTTACCCCACCAACTAGCTAATCCGACTTAGGCTCATCTATTAGCGCAAGGTCCGAAGATCCCCTGCTTTCTCCCGTAGGACGTATGCGGTATTAGCATCCCTTTCGAGATGTTGTCCCCCACTAATAGGCAGATTCCTAAGCATTACTCACCCGTCCGCCGCTAGGTCCAGTAGCAAGCTACCTTCCCCCGCTCGACTTGCATGTGTTAAGCCTGCCGCCAGCGTTCAATCTGAGCCATGATCAAACTCTTCAGTTAAAATCATTTTGCACCTTATTTATAGACAAGGTGCCAATTCTGGCTCATCAATTACTGACTTAAATTTCGCTCAAATAAACTTCGAGTAATTTAAACCAATCAATCAATGAAAATTATTTCGATTAATCAATCAGTAAAAATCCACACAAGTTGTTCTTCAATTCTCTTAATGATCTTCTTACTGGTTCGTCACCAGCAAGCTAGGTCGGCTATATTACTCTTAATCTCTTAAAAGTCAACAGGTAATTTCGATATTTTTAAAACTTATTCTCTAAACCAACTTCCCATCAAATTCATCACTTAAAGCAACCAATCTAATCACAAGTAACTGTTTTTCAACAAGTTTCTATCTGCATCACCGCCGATGGATGTGCATTATAGACCATCTCTCTCCCTTTGCAACCCCTTTTTATAGCATTTCATATCAAGCGTACATTTTTTAGGCTTTTTGGCTATATTTCTATATAATTTGATCAATTTTACATTGATAATAGCTTATCGCTTCTGTATTAAAATATATCTCTACCCAACTGCATATTGAATATAGCCTGGCTAGCGGTTAAGGAATTATATGAATTATTCTAATTTACTTTTGTCGAGCTTATTAACTGTAGGTCTTTACACCTCAGCCCATGCTCAAGAAAATCTTACTGAAGAATCTGCCGCTAGTTCGGAAGATGTTACTTCAACCCAAACTCAGCATAGCCGACCTCACTTACAAATTATTAAAGATTTGAAAGGCATAAAAGTTAAAGATTTAAAGATCAACGCAAATGCTGCTCAACCGGATACAGTAAAAGATCCATTACAGTCACTGAACCGTCCAATTTATTCTTTTAACGATATGTTAGACCGCCATGTTTTGCGTCCCGTTGCTGTTGAATATAGAGAAAAGACGCCAGAAGATGTACGTGGTTCTTACCGACAATTTCGTAAAAACCTTGGCGAACCATGGAATGCTGTTAACCAGCTAATTCAAGGACGTCCTGGCCGCGCCGCAAAAACTTTAGGTCGTTTTACTATTAATACGTTAACAACTTTAGGTTTAGCCGATCCAGCGAGCCGCTTAGGCTTACCTCCTGAAGAAGAAAGTTTTGGTGTAACTCTCGGTTACTATGGTGTTCCTTCTGGACCATTTCTTATGCTGCCTTTCTTTGGGCCAAGCACTTTACGTGATGGCGTTGGCTTGGCTGTAGATGCTCAGGCCCGTCCACAAAAATACATTATGGATGATCAAGATGGCCTGTATTGGTCGACTAATCTATTACAAGCCGTTGATACACGCGCTCAATATCTAGATTTAGACCAAACTATACAAGGCGATCAATATGCAATGATTCGTGATTTATATCTCCAACGTAAAGCGTTCCAGATTGCCGAGAAAAAAGGTGATTCGGCAGATGTGTCTTTTATTGATGATGACGAATCCGAAGATGTACCAGAAGATAACACTGATAAAACCGAAAAATAATTAAAGGACAAATCAAGGTATTGCATTTTTCTTATAATAAGGCAATACCTTGATTTTGGTCATACATCCTCTATGATGGATAAAGTGATCTTGAAAAAGGACTACCATATCTTCTATGTATTTTATTAAACCGACACGCTCTATCCCTTTCGTAGAGCAAGCTCTGGAAGCATTACCAGACTTACAAGTCATTCACATAGATGATCTCGATTTATACGACCCAACAATTATCGCAATTGCTGATGTACAAGATTTCCTAACTTATAAATGGCGTTTACCTACAATCGTGATTGCTTTTGAGCATGAAGGTAGTGCTTTAGCTCAAGCATGGGAAGCTGGTGCTCTTGCAGGATGGGTATGGAACCAGTTACCTAAAGATCTAAATAAAGCTTTAACAAGAATTGATGCACAATATAAACGTAATCAGGATAGCCGTGATTTACCTTCGGCAGCAGAATTACAAAAACGTTTATTGCCAAATCCTATTGATTTATTAAATTATGAGGTTGAAACTTTTTTCCAACCTTCTGCCTATTTATCAGGCGACTGGTACGACTACTGGAAGCTCAATGATAAAGAGGTTTTATTTTATCTCGCCGATGTATCGGGGCATGGTGTAACAAGTAGCTTATTAACTTCTTGGATGGCAGCCTTTCATGGTCGCTCCAAAACACCACGACAGTTAATCAAAAAGTTAAATGGGATGCTGGTTCAAGAGAATATTGAAAAACATATTACAATTGTGGTCGGTATTCTAAATCTTGAAACTCATAGTCTTCGCTGGTCTAGTGCAGGTCATTACCCTCCTCCAATTATTTTTGAACCTAATCAATCCCCAAAAATTTTAACCACCAGTAGCTTCCCATTAGGATTAACTGATGAGTTAGAAGTTGAAGAACATGTATGTACATTAAATCGTCATGCACGTTTCATTATTTGCTCAGATGGAGCACTAGAACCATTTGATGGCGGCTTGAATGATCAGTTTCAACAATTAGTCCAACATTTGCAAAATCAATCATTCCAAGCCCCTGATCACGTTGCTGATGACATTGCCATCTTTAGTCTTTGTCGAATGAATTAATTTAAGAATCAATTAATTACATAATATACGACTTAAGGACTCTTGAGTCTGAGATGGCACTATGTGATAATTTTTCTATCCTTCTCTGAAAATGGCATTTATATGTCAACAGGTCATGTTGAATATGCAAGTTTAAATGGAACGCATATTTTCAAGCTTATTGGTGAAGTGCGAGCCCATTCTTGTATAAGTCTAGACAAACTTTTAAACAGAATTGAACAGCAAGAAAATGTTGTTGGTGCAATCGTTGATTTAACCCAAACAACATTTATTGATAGTACTGTATTAGGTATCCTAGCTAAGCTAGGTTTAAAACTGAAACAGACTCATCATATTCAAGCTGTGATGCTATCTACCAATCCAGATATCACAACCTTAGCCAACAGCATGGGGCTAGGGCAGGTTTTTGTCATCCTGAATTATTGTGGCGATCCTAACGTTTGTACTTTAACGTTAACTGACGAGCACATTACTCATAATGCGATGCTAAGAACCGTTCTGGACGCACACAAGACATTGATGAAACTCAATGCAAATAATCAGAACATGTTTGAGCCGCTTGTTAAGCAATTGCAAAAAGAACAAGACACGCTTGAACAAGTATCTGATAAGCAAAATGCCTAAAATTTATTGCTAATCTGGATGTGTATATGACTCTTGTTTCAGTTGTTCAAATGAATTCTCAAGATGACATTGAAAGCAACTTTCAAGTGATTGAGTCATTGATTCAGCAAAGCAAGGCTCAAAATGCCAGCTTAATTGTTTTTCCCGAAAACTTTGTTTGTTTTGCAGCTGGCAAACAGCGTGAAACAGCAGAGCAATTTGAGTCGATTCAACAAAGACTTGAGAAACTTGCGCATCAGTATCAAATCTGGATTGTTGCAGGCACTCTACCGTGCCCATTTCGTCCGGATGGTTCCATCATACAAGATGGTCGAGTGCGCACAGTGAGTTTATGCATCAGTCCTGAACGTACCGAAGCACGTTATGACAAAATACATTTATTTGATGTACAAGTTGGCGATGCTGTGGGTGGATATCAGGAATCTCGTTTCTTTGAACCAGGAACAGACGTTGTAGTCACATCTACCCCTTTTGGCAATATTGGCCTAATGGTATGTTATGACTTGCGTTTTCCTGAGTTAGCTTTAACCCTTAGACAGCAAGGTGCTCATCTATTAACTGCTCCTGCTGCATTTACCTATACAACAGGTCAGATGCATTGGCAGCTTTTGCTGCAAGCACGTGCAATGGATAGCCAATGCTATGTTTTAGGGGCTGCGCAACAAGGTTGGCATGGGGAAAAACGCCAAACTTGGGGGCATGCAGGAGCAACTGATAGTCGTGGTCAAGTTTTAAGTATGATTGATTATGAAGGGAACGGTTTAATTACGGTACCTTTTGATTTAGCTGCTCAAGAACTTGTGCGTACATCAATGCCTTTAATGATGCATCGTAAATTAATTCACTATTAAAAGCTTAATTATTCATGTGGAAATACTTATTTAGCATTTTTTGCTTAGGGGCAAATATTCACTGTTATGCGACTGATTTCGGGACAACGAATAATTTTGTCTCTCCAAATTTGCAGCTTAAACAAAATGTACTACCTCCTACTCCAAAAAATATTCCTCTGCCTGCTTTTGGCCAGCGGATTATTGGTTGGGGGACAGGTGCAGAAGGTGCCAGACAGCGTTTAGAGAATATTCAGCCTGCCGATGTTTCTATGATTAAAAAACAAGGAACAACTTTAGAAATGATCACGGCCTGGCAAGATTTTTATGAACAAGAGCAACAACGTAATGAAAATAACCCAACTGCAAAATATCGTGCTCGTTTAATGAAAAAAATTGCCGACCTTTGGTAACCATTTTAAATTAGTATTTTTAAGTGATGGAGTAATGTTTAGATTACTCCATTTTTTACGTTATCTTATTTTTATCAATAGCTCTAAATTATGAGCATTTAAGAAATTAAACATAAAGCGATATACTAGAAAAGCACCCATTAGTTTTCTGAGGAATATATGGACCAAGACTGTCAAAATCTAAAGCTTGAGAATCAATTATGTTTCCTCATTTATTCAACAAATTTAGCCCTTAATCAACTTTATCGCAAACTTTTAACTCCATTAGGGATTACTTATCCTCAATATTTGGTGATGTTGGTGTTGTGGGAAAAAGATGAGATTACTGTTTCAGAAATTGGCAGTAAGTTATTTTTAGAATCTTCAACTTTAACTCCAATTTTAAAAAAGTTAGAAGCATTGCAGCTTCTTAATCGTACTCGTTCAAAAGAAGATGAAAGACAAGTCATTATCACGCTTAGCGAAAAGGGGAAAAAACTTAAAGAACAGGCCGTAAATATTCCAACGCATATCTTAGAGGCCAGTTCTTGTGATACGGCTACCCTTCTCGGTCTCAAAGATCAATTAACACAACTCCGTACAAATATAGCTAAATAATCACCAATTTTTTTACAAAATTGACTTGTTAAAATAATTAAGTCGTGTACGATATATTTGCATTCAATTTAATTTAGGAATAAAAAGATGTCATTAGAAAAAGTTGTGTATCGTGCAAAAGCCAAAGCAACAGGTGGCCGTGATGGTCGTGCAACTTCATCAGACGGTGTATTAGACGTACAACTTGGTGTACCTAAAGAAATGGGCGGCGCTGGTGGTGCTGTAACTAACCCAGAACAATTATTTGCAGCTGGTTATTCAGCATGCTTTTTAGGTGCTTTAAAATTTGTTGCCAATCGCGATAAATTCAATATTAGCAAAGATGCGTATGTTGAAGGTGAAGTCGGTATTGGTCCAATTCCAACAGGTTTTAGTATTGAAGTTACTTTAAATGTTTATTTAATCGGTATGGACCGTGAAGAAGCTGAAAAGTTAGTTGCAGCAGCTCATATCGTTTGTCCATATTCAAATGCAACTCGTAACAATATTGATGTGACGTTTAATATTGTGACTGAATAAGTTTTAATATAAAAAATGCCCGAATCATATCGGGCATTTTTTATATCTTACAAATTATGCTTCACTTGCTTCATTGGTTACACGAAGCACTTCTTCAAGTGTAGTTTTACCTGAGAGCACCTTACGTAAACCATCATCGCGAATAGAACCAGAATACTGACGAGCATGATTTTCTAATTCAAATTCAGCTGCATTACCATGAATGAGACGGCGCATAGGTTCATCAATAGGTACAATTTCATAAATCGCTGTACGGCCATTAAACCCTAAATGAGAACACTGATCACACCCTTGAGCCTCTGGTAACTTTAAACTTGGTTCATGGGAAATATGCTGAAAAACTTGCTTCTCAAAAGTATCGGCTTCACGCCATGTCATACAATGTGGACATAAAGTACGAACCAAACGCTGCGCAACCACCCCAATTAAAGAGCTTGAAAGCAGGAAAGGTTCAATCCCCATATCTTTAAGTCGAGTCACTGCACCAATAGCGGTGTTGGTATGTAGCGTCGATAAAACCAAATGACCTGTTAAAGATGCTTGAACTGCAATTTCAGCAGTTTCCAGATCACGAATCTCCCCCACCATCACCACATCTGGATCTTGACGTAACATTGCCTTTAAAGCACGAGCAAAAGTCATATCCACTTTGGTATTCACTTGAGTTTGGCCAATACCTTCAAGCTGATATTCAATTGGATCTTCGGCAGTTAAGATGTTACGGGTATTGTCATTTAGATCAGATAAGGCAGCATATAAAGTCGTCGTTTTCCCCGAACCAGTAGGCCCTGTGACCAAAATAATACCGTGCGGACGATGTACTAACTGAGTTAAACGTTCATAGTCATTTGCCATTAAACCTAGGTGAGTCATATTAAGGCGACCCGCTTGTTTATCGAGTAAACGCATGACCACCCTTTCACCATGAGAAGAAGGCAAAGTTGAAACACGGACATCGACTTCACGACCAGCAAGACGTAAAGAAATACGCCCATCTTGCGGTACACGCTTTTCGGCAATATCGAGTTTCGCCATAACTTTAATACGCGAAACAAGTAACGGGGCTAGTTCACGGCGCGGTTGTACAATCTCACGCAATTGTCCATCTACCCGTAAACGAACCGATAGCTTTTTTTCAAAAGCTTCAATATGGATATCTGAAGCCCCTACTCGAATTGCCTCAGAGAGAAGAGCATTGATTAGACGAACAATAGGCGCGTCATCCTCTTGATCCATTAAGTCTTCTGTTTCAGGCACCTGATCTGCAAGGCTTAATAAATCAGGATGGTCTTCTAAGCCCGCAGCTACTTGTTGAGATTCACCTGTATCACCTGCATAACTAGTACTTAATAGGCTATTGAATTCTTGTTCAGTGCATAATTGATAGTGTGCAGGTTTCCCCAAAATTCGTCTTGCTTCCTGCAATGCAATTTTTTCTGTATTTTGACGTCTAACAATAAAAACTTGATCACCGTCATAACGAAATAAAACACCATGACGCTTGGCAAAACTATATGGAACTTGTATTTGTTTCAATATTTGCATCACAATTTATAATGATGAGTAAGATGATTTTGAGTGTACTCTAAGCAGATTACAGCGTGAAGTCTGTTTAACAACTCGGTAGAGGAATTTTACGTCTTGTTTGAAAATAATGAATATCAGCCTCACCCCCAGAATTCTTTAAAATGGTGGGGTGAACAGCACTTTGAAATTAACCAGTCCAAAGCATGGCAATTCGGTTCAATGCTCTTTCGTTTAACACGTGGCATAAAAGAATGGCGTATCGAATATTATCGCCCGACTCTCCAAGATGATAATGAGCAAGATTGGCACATCATAACGGATGCAAATTTTGGTTTTCCACATTCTGTGCAAGTCGAACGTTATATGTTTCGGAAAACTAATCCGAAGTTTCTACTCATGCCACGTTTGGCGGACCGATCAGTGGTAATTAAACCGGTTGATCCAATCTACATTCCAGCAGGTCAACGTGGGACACTTTATATTAGTACCCCCCTATGGATTGCCGGTTTAGTTGAAAGTCAGCATGAACCTTTATTTGAGATTCCTGTAATTCAACCCAAAGATACATGGTTTGGTCCTAATGCCCAGCAAGGTGAAATTTGTTATGCAACCTCTGTTGATGGTCGTACCGATTTAAATCTATTAACCCCACGTGCTTTTCGTGCAGTTACGCCGATCGATTTTCATAATACCAGTAATCATCAATTACGCTTTGACCGTATGAATGTACCGGTTACCGCCCTACCGCTATTTTATAGTGAAAGTACGGGACGCTTATGGACATCACAAATCAAAGTCTACTATGAAGGCTCTGACCGCCCAGCCCGTATTCGTATTGAAAACCGTACTCCCCCTCTGGCAGGTGAAGTGACTTATGTTCACCCACCACGTTCACCGGGTGGTGCGCTATTTAATATGTTTGATTCATTCTTTTAAGGGGGTTTTATGGCCGATTCAAGTATTCCAAAAGATATCGCTGATAGCCTCAAAAGCATATTTACCAATATCAATACCGAACGAATTAGTGAAATTTTAGTCGGTGTAGTGCTTTGTTTTATTGGTTTTGTTCTTGCCCGTATTATTTCAAATACATTTATTAGAACCGTTGGCTCACGTTTTAATGCTCACCAGCGTCTGGTATGGCGCCGCGGTATTTTCTATTTTATTTTCTTACTCTTCATTATGACGAGTTTAAAAGAAGCCGGGTTCAAACTTAGTGTATTTCTGGGGGCAGCGGGGATCTTAACAGTAGCACTCGGTTTCGCATCACAAACATCTGCCAGTAACTTGATTAGTGGTTTATTTTTGATTGGTGAAGGTTCATTTGAGGTCGGTGATACGATTCAAATTACACTTATTCGCGGGAATACAATCGAAGGCGAAGTTATCTCAATTGATTTGCTTTCGGTAAAGTTACTTACACTCGACAACGTCTATATTCGTTTACCAAACGAACAACTCATTCGTGCTCCTGTACACAACTTATCAAAATATCCAATACGGCGTATTCCAATTACTTTGGCAATTAACTTTCATGAAGACATTATTAAAGTCCGTGAGGTTCTACTTAACGTCGCAGCGAATTATCCACTCGTATTAGATGATCCAAAACCTGCTGTTACAGTCACTGCTTTTAGGGAGTCGTCAATTGAGCTTTTATTTGCAATGTGGTGTCGTCAAGAAAACTCTTTAAAAGTTCGAGATGAAATGCAAGAACGTATCCGAAATGGTTTTTTAGATAACCAAATTGAGATTCCTGTTCCGAAAATGGGCTTAATTGATCGACCATCTACTGCTTTTGCTGAAGATGATATCGATCAATACAGCAATCAAAAAGAGCTAAAACGAGAGCCTAAAGCTTAGGCTCTTGATTCTTCTGTACAGAGGATGACGGTGGTAATGGCGCAAGATAAGCAATAATCAACATTACCCCACCTGCTCCAATAAACGAAATGACCCGAGTTAATGTCGCACTTTGTGATAGATCAAGCAAAATTAGTTTTAATACAACAATCCCTAAAAGTGCAGCGCCTACAAACCAGAGTTGACGAATCATTTTTCGACTAGAGTATGTAGTCAAAACAAATGCCAATATAACCCAAAGTAACGTCAAACTTAGCTGTACTACACCATTTGTCCAAATTGAAGCACTCCATAGCGGAGTTGCCCAGTAATGGTGCAAGCCTCTGACGACTACACTACTAAATACCAGTAAGCCCACTAAAATTGTTGTAATTTTAAAAGTCCATTCCAGCGATTTATCTTGATCAAAAGCATGCTGATAAATAATAAAGAGCAGACCTGCAAATACTACAATAGAAAGAAAATCAGTTAAGTTAAATAAAGGAACAAAATAAAGGTACTCAGCGGAGTGGCGATCAATGCTCACAACTAACAACCATATTAAACTTAAACACCACACCGGAATTTGATGCAATAGTGTCGTTTTATGAGTTTTATAAGCCCAAAGCGAATAAACTACAGGAACAAAAGCCAAAGCGACTATTGGCATTTTTGGGAAAATAGTCACGCCAACTATCGCTAACGCTAACCAGCTTAAACCAGCCCATACCTTGATGTGACCCAAATGACTTGACTGCGGTTGAGCCATAATAAATAAGCCACTAAGAATAATGGTAGAGACTAGGAAAGTAGTTTGTTGTAATGAGTCTACCCATTTAAACAAAGTAAATACTTGACTCGCAAAGGCCTCACCCAAAACTAATAACAGTAACAGGCTAATTAAAATTAACTGCAAACTTTGCCATTGCACACGAAGTTTATAGTGAACAATCGCACTAAATATTGCTATTAGAGCGATAGCAAACATCAAATATGGACTTAAAGCATGATGATGCCATGCCATTATTTCTACACCTGCTACGGCGCCCGCATACATGCCTAAACATAAGAAAATACCGCTAAACATGCTTGCGCTAAAATAGCGTTGTTCTTTGCTGTTGTATTGCAATAAATAAAAGGCTGAAATGAATTGGGCAATTGCATAAATGCTAGTGCTTAGCGTTGGAAACTCTTCATTTGCCCAAACCTGATAAAACAGTGCAAGTGAGCTGAGTAAAACTAAAATCACACCAATATATCGGCTTAAACGGTAGCGTTCAGTTACTCCCCATACAATGAGGGCCTTACCTTGAGCTACCCAACCAATCGCTGTCCAATGTGCTCCTTTTGCAAGTGGGAAAATTAAGGCAAAAAAAGCAACCGCGAGAATGAAAAAACTTTTTGCAAGGACTGAAAGCTGAGGATGAGTTTTTTTAATCCAGAACGTTAACACCGCATAAGTGCCTGCTAAAACAACAGCACCAATTGTTAAAGCTTGGGTCGACTCATGAACTAAATAGGCATGAAGCGTAAAGCCTAGTACAGGTACACTAAAAATAAGACCAACATCTAAGAGCGGAGGTAAACGGATCCCCTCTTGTTTTTCATGTTCTGAAACCCGAGAGATATTTTGGCTATAACGAACACTTAACCAAATAAATAGCGCTATATGGAGCCATAAAATCCAGTCTAATATGTCAAATTTTGCTGGCTCTGCATAAAATGCGATTGCACTACCGCCAATAAACATTGTGGCAAAGAAAGCGATCTGATTTAGGATTTTCCAAGGCTGAATAAAATTAACCGCAGCGACTGCAAGATTAATAACAAGATAGTAACTAAATAAAAAAACCACATCAGGACGATATTGCGGAATAACTAAAGGAGCCGCATAAGCCATACCCAGTGCGAGTATTGTCAAATAAATAGCTTGTTGTTTTAAACTCAGGAATACTGTAATTGCTAATAAAATCGTAAATAGAATACTGGCTGTAGTTAGGCTGGTGATTACACCAAAATGATGTGAGAACACAAGCGTTAGAAAGACAACAGCTAACCCTACACCTTGCAATGCCACAGCAAATAGCTGGTTTTTCTTTTGCAAGGTATATCCAAATGCTGTTAATACACAACCTGCAATCGCAATAAAACCAAGTTTCACACCTAAGCTCAACTGCCAGTGCTCACTTGCAAAACGCAGTAAGAGCACTACCCCAACCATAAGCACAGCAACAGCAACCCTTAAAATTGGATTACCATGAATCATCCAATCGACTGCTGGTTGCCACCATGCGGTAGTCTGTGTACGAACTGTTTGTTCTTCTTGATTTAATGCTATTGTTTCAGGTAAAGCTGGCTCGGTAATATTGTTTGGATCAACTTGCTCTAATACAGGCGTTATCACTTCTGTATGTATAGATTCATTTACATTTACTGTTTGCTTGGCTGTCTCGAGAAACAATAAACGAGTATGAAATGCACTGATGGTTTGAATCAAACATAACAGTAAAACCAATAATGCCCCACCAGCAATCCACATCCAATGATTGATATAAGCAATTAATGCAACCAAAGCGGCGGTATAAATTACCGTTCTTTGCATATGAATAGAATAAAGTGGCGTTGTCTTGTGAGAAAACTGTTGTTCTAAATGAGTTAAACGTTGATGCAGACTTGATAATGACTGAACCAGTATGACAGTGAGCGCAATAGATAAAGCGACAACGGCACTCTGAAATTTAAAACCAATTGAAATGGCTAAAAACAAAGTCAAAGCGATCAAAACAATGATCATTCCCTGTTTGTCTTTTTTATACATGGGCTTAGCAATATGACACCTTCATTACAGGCCATCTTACTTCAAGCCAATACATGCGTATATTTATACATACAAAATACTGCAAAAATCATAAACCTGCATTCATAGCCGTTTTCACGTAAAATACCCATAATTCAGTTTAAGGAATTGTTCAATGCCACCATTTGTCTTGGTTGATGGGTCCTATTTTTTATTTCGTGCATATCATGCATTACCACCATTGACGACCTCTACAGGGTTACATACCAATGCAATACGTGGAGCAATTTCTGCCATTCAAAAATTGATGCGTCGTATGCAACCGACACATATGGCTGTCATTTTTGATACGCCTGAGCCAACTTTCCGTCATAAGCTTTCACCTATTTATAAAGGTGACCGCCCGACTATGCCGGAAGAATTGTCTCAACAGATTCCATATTTACATGCATTGATTAAGGCTCAAGGGATTCCTTTATATAGTCTTCCGGGTGCAGAAGCCGATGACATTATCGGGACTCTCGCTAAACGCGCCGTAAAAGAAGGTCATCATGTGCTTATCTCAACCGGAGATAAAGACATGGCCCAGCTGGTTAATGACTATGTAAAACTTGAAGATAGCTTTAAAGATCGAGTACTAGACACCGACGGCGTATTTGAAAAATTTGGTGTTTGGCCAAATCAGATTATCGATTACTTAACCCTTATGGGTGATGCATCTGACGGCATTATGGGTGTACCTGGCGTAGGCGCAAAGACGGCTGCCAAATTACTGACCGAATATGGGACATTGGATAATATCATTGCCAATGTAGACCAACTTAAAGGCAAACTGAGCCAAAATATTAAAGATAATTTAGACAATATTAAGCTTGATCACCAGTTGGCAAGCATTGTCTGTGATCTTCCTTTAGAACTCGACTGGCATGAATTAAAACTTACTGATCCAAATGTAGATGCCTTACGCAATCTCTATACGGAGCTTGAGTTTAGAAACCAGTTACAGTCTCTCGATCATCCAAACAATCCAAATAGCTCAAGCTATAAGCAGCAAGCTTCACAAACTATTGTCCAAAATGAAGTTAAACCTGCTCAAACGATTGAAACAGAAGATCAAGCAAGCTTGACTAGTCAAGATGACCAGCTTGGAACTGCAAACTATCACACTGTTTTAACACAAGAAGCATGGGATCAGCTCTGGCAACGCATGCAGAATGCCGATCATTTTGCTATTGATACAGAAACCACAAGTCTTGATTACCGTATTGCCGAGATGGTTGGTTTTTCAATCGCATTTGATGCGAAAGATGCCTACTATGTTCCTTTAGCACATAATTACGAAAATGCGCCACAACAACTGAACCGTGAACAAGTTTTAGCGCAAATCAAACCTGTACTTGAAAATGAAGCAGTTAAAAAAATCGGTCATCATCTTAAATATGATGCGCACATTTTTGCTAATCACGGTATTGAACTTAAAGGTTGGTATTTCGATAGCATGCTGGCATCTTATGTACTGAATGCAGCAGCTACTCGTCATGGCATGGATGATGTTGCTCGTGTTTACCTAAGCCATTTGACCACTACTTTTGAGCAAATTGCTGGCAAAGGTGCAAAACAGAAGACTTTTAATCAAATTGAGATTGAAGTTGCAGCACATTATGCAGCAGAAGATGCACATGTGACTTATCGTTTATATGAAGTACTTTCAAATAAACTTAAAGCACATCCTGAATTGGAAAATATTTTATATAACATTGAGATGCCAGTTGCTCGAATCTTATCGGGTATGGAAGAAGATGGAATCCGTTTAGATCATGCTTTCTTAGATAAATTAAGTGTTGAATTTGCGAAAACTATGGAAGACCTTGAAAATCAGGCCATGGAAATTGCAGGTGAAACTTTTAATATTGCTTCGCCTAAACAAGTAGGTGAAATTCTATTTGATAAGTTAGGCATTAAAGGTGGTAAAAAAACTGCAACTGGACAATACAGCACCAGTGAAAGTGTTCTTGAAAAAATTGAGCATCCCCTAACAGAAATTATTTTAGAACACCGTGGATTAGCAAAATTAAAGAGCACCTATACTGACCGTTTAATTGAGCAGTCGCATAATGACACCCATCGTGTACATACCAGCTATCATCAAGCACTAACGGCAACAGGTCGCCTATCCTCTTCTGACCCTAACTTACAAAACATTCCAATTCGTAGACAGATTGGCCGTCAAATCCGTAAAGCATTTATTGCACCGGAAGGACGAGTTTTGTTAGCAGCCGATTACTCGCAAATTGAACTTCGTTTAATGGCTCATTTTTCTCAAGATGATGCCTTAGTTCATGCATTCCAACATGGTCAAGATGTACACCGTAGAACAGCGGCAGAAGTGTTAGGTATTGCAATTGAAGATGTGACCAATGATCAGCGCCGTCAGGCTAAAGCTGTGAATTTCGGTCTACTTTACGGCATGTCCGAGTTTGGTTTAATTCGTCAACTTGGCTTTACTCGTGAAGAATCGCAAAACTATATCAAACAATACTTCCAACGCTATCCTGGCATTTACGAATACATGCAACGTACTCGCCAAGTAGCATCGGAACAAGGGTTTGTTGAAACTATCTTAGGGCGCCGTCTTTATACACCGGATATTGACGCTCGAAATGTGATGGTACGTAAAGCTGCTGAACGTGCTGCAATTAATGCACCTTTACAAGGTAGTGCTGCTGATATTATTAAGTTAGCAATGATTGAAGTAGATAAAATCCTGCCAAAAGATCAAGCAAAACTATTACTTCAAGTTCACGATGAATTGGTGTTTGAAGTTGATTCAAACATTGCAGATGAACTTTCAAAACAAATTGCGGATGTCATGCAGTCTGTTCTGGAAATTTCTGTACCGTTAGTCGTAGAAGTAGGCCAAGGTAAAAACTGGGATGATGCCCATTAATTTATCGATAAACCAATAAAAAAAGGGCTGTAATACAGCCCTTTTTTAATCTTACAAAATTAAAGCCCAGTTAATAAAACTTTAGCGACTTCATTCATTAATATCTCGGCAATATAGAGTGCCAAAAATGCCAAAATTGGAGATAAGTCAATCATCCCCATATTAGGCAACAAACGACGGAATGGGGCGAGTAACGGTTCAGCTAAATCTTGAATCACCTCAATATAAGGTGAACGAGATTGAGTAAACATAACGACCCAACTCAAAATGATTGTTGCAAAAATTAAGTAACGGCAGAAGCGAATCAAATCCTGAATCATGGTCACAAAAGTCAGAATCACTAAATGAACTGGACTATTTGGCATGGAACCCGAAAGATACATTACACCGAAAATTTTCAGTAAATATAAAATAATTAAAAGAACCAACGCTGCCAGATTGAATCGGCCTTTTGCGACCGTTGGAAAAATTCGGCCAAAAATATCAACAATCTTAGTCGCCTTTACTGTCGATAAAACCACAGGATTATAAGGACTTACTGCCGCCAATTGCATTAAAAAACGGAAAAAGACCAATAAAATCGCGACGTTAATTAAAATTCCAAAAATTAGCGCAGAATTTGCACCCATAGTTGTCTTATCCTATTAAAGCTATTTTGCACTGTCACTCAGTTCTTGAGCCAATTCTTGGCTACGTTTCTGTGCAGCAGCTAATGCAGATTGAATATTTTGAGAGATTTGTGCACGATCAAAAACTTCAAGTGCAGCTTGGGTTGTACCATTCGGTGACGTCACATTTTTACGCAGCTCAGACGGAGTATTTGAACTCGTAATTGCCATTTGAGCTGCACCTAATGCTGTTTGAAGAGTTAAAGCAGTTGCAACTTTTTCATCCAAACCTAAATTTTTACCTGCACGAATCATACTTTCCATGAGGTAGAAGAAATAAGCTGGGCCTGAACCTGAAACTGCCGTTACCGCATCAATTTGAGCTTCGGAGTTTACCCAAATTGTTAAACCAGTTGCTGCTAAAATCTGACTCGTTAATTCACGGTCCGAGGCACCAACCACATCAGTCGCGTAAATACCATGAGCACCAGTTTGAACTAATGCAGGTGTATTTGGCATAACTCGCACAATACGTTCACTATCAATCAAATTTGATATTGTCTTAATTTCCGCACCGGCAATAATCGAAATAACCAATTTATCCGATAATAAACCTTTTAACGGACGTAGAACATTTGCCAGAACTTGTGGTTTTACAGCAAGAACAACTACATCGGCATTCTGGATAGCAGCCGTATTATCTTGAGTTACATGAACTTCTTTTTCTTGCAATAGTTGACGAATTTGTTCGACAGGATCTGAAACGGTAATACGTGTTGGTGGTAATCCTCTTGAAATGAGCCCGCCAATTAATGCTTGGGCCATATTACCACCACCAATAAAACAGATATTACAATTCACTGCTGTTGCCATAACTATATTCGCCATTTACCAGATTACAAGAATGAGAAATTAAATCTGGTTGCCACCCTCCTTCCTCACAATATGGAGACTGAGCCAACCAAAATCCTTTCGGTGTAAAAACCCCAAGCATAACATTATCTAAGACTAATATTTGAATTGTATGACGAAGCCAAGGCAAAATATGTGCTTCTTGAATTGCTTTTTTTAAAGGCCATTGCCCAACACGACCATATAGGTGAATCTTTTCCCCACCTTGACGTCGAATGATTTTTAATTTTTTATTCAATAAAGAATGACTTAAACCAATTCTTTTACACTCAACATGGAATAGTCCAGCTGCGCCCTGCCATTTTTCTTCTAATTTAAATGAATGCTCTAGTTCAGCATCAACCGGATTTAAAGTTTCAGCGAGATAAACCTGTTTACTCAGCCTATAGAGTATATTTTGATAACGGACATAGTAAAACTGGTTCCAATGTAAAGCGGCTTGAGCATCTGACTTAGACTCAATAACCTCTGCTCTTAGACGTTCGACCATTTCAAATGCAGGTCGATATTGCCCTTGGCCTTTCATCCACGCAGAAAGTAACTGGCGCTGCCGCGCAAAAGATAACTCATATAATTTCGTTAAATTTAAATAGTCAGCTGAACCAGAATATTGCCAATCATCTTTGAGAACTTCTTCTAAAATTTCAGAAGCATCTTGCATCAGATAACTGGTTCGGCTCAAAGCTTGCTGCATTTTTGGAAAACGGCTTGTTAAAAATGGCCACAGTGCTTCACGACACCACACCCTATCGTAATGGGTGTCATAGTTCATTGGATCATCAATATATTTAACTTCAAGCTGAGCGGTCCATAAAGCGATTTGCTCACGTGTTAAATCCAAAAAGGGGCGCCAAATTGTCATATCTTTACGGTAATCAATAGCCTGCATCGCAGCAAGCCCATCTACTCCCGCACCTGACAATAATCGCAAAATAACTGTTTCTGCCTGATCTTGTTGATGATGAGCAAGCAACAGAATTTCATTTTCTTGTAAATGTTGCTGATATGCTTGATAACGCGCTTGACGTGCTTGAGCTTCCAGATTACCATTTGCAATCTGAACTTTTTGAATAATATAAGGAATATTTAATATTGCTGCCTGTGTGGCAACCACTTCCGCCCACTCTGCACTTTGATCTTGCAGTTGATGATCAATATAAATTGCTCGGATCTTTTGAGGGAAAATTTGAGCCATTAAATGTAGCAGTAGCATTGAATCCATGCCACCACTACATCCAATAAGAAAAGAACTTTTTTCAGAGAACTCTTGAGCTTGCTTTAAGACGCCACGCCTAAATTTTCGCTGCCAAACTTCATTAAACGTTGATAACGTGCTTCGCATCGTTCATTTGCATCCATTGGTAGCAATTCATCCAAAGCCTGCTTTAAAACTACTTTTAAGTTTTGCATCACACGCTCAGGATCTAAATGCGCACCTTCACCTTCATCTACTACATATTCAACAATACCTAGTGATTGTAGTTTATCTGCTGTTAAACCTAAAGCTTCACTCGCTTGAGCTGCTTTCTCAGCAGTTTTCCACAAAATAGATGCACAGCCTTCAGGCGAAATCACAGAATAAATACTATGTGACAACATAATCACTCTGTCAGCAACACCAATACCTAAAGCACCACCAGAACCGCCTTCACCAAGTACTGTTGCGATTACAGGCACTTTCAGGCTTGAAAGTTGAGCAAGGCTAGTCGCAATTGCTTCTGCCTGACCACGTTCTTCAGCCCCAACACCCGGATATGCGCCCATAGTATCAATAAAGGTGAAAACTGGGAGATTGAAACGCTCAGCCATATCTAAAAGACGCTGAGATTTACGGTAACCTTCTGGGTTACACATACCAAAGTTGTGCTTTAATTTTTCACGGGTACTACGACCACGGTGTTGTCCAATGACCATCACAGGTTGACCGTCAAAACGAGCAAGACCACCTACCATCGCACCATCGTCACCAAACAAACGATCACCATGCAATGCATCAAACTCTGTAAAGATTTCACCGACATAATCTAGAAACTGCGGACGTTCAGGATGACGTGCAATTTGAACCGTTGTCCACGCTTTGGACTGAGTAGCTTTTTTCATAGGTCGAATATTATCCCTTTAATCGATAAATTTTTCCGACTGAATATTCAATTCAATGTCCCAATGCTTAAACTGCTCTTGCTCATCATGCAAGTCGGCAACTAACAATGGCCATTGTTTGGCATCACCAGAAACACTAAGTTGCCATTGTTGATCATTTATGATGGTCAATTCAATGGCAGGAAGCATCTGATCACTGCGGCTATGGTTGAGTAAAACTGCTAGGCGAAGTAACAAACTTAAATAAACTAATTTATGACCGCCAGCCTTTAAAACTTCATTTTTTACATCATTTCGCAATTTACGGCGGTGATGAGCAACCAAATGTGAAAGATGATTTTGGTCAATTTGTGAGAAACCAGGAATATCGGAATGTTGCAATAAATAAGCACCATGACGATGATAGCCACCATGACTAATCGCTAAACCAATTTCATGCAAATATGCTGCACGGCGCAGTAAGTCACTGTCTTCACTCGTTAAATTAAGTGGTTTAGCAACACTATCAAATAAGTATTGAGCCGTATTTACAACTCGTTCTGCCTGTTTCGGATCGGCGTTATAACGTCCCATTAATGCTTGTACACTACGGTCGCGGATATCCTCATGCTTAAAACGGCCTAACAGGTCATACATGACTCCTTCACGTAATGCACCATCAGAATATGCCAAACGTTCAATTTCTAAAACTTCAAAAACAGCGTACAAAATTGCCAATCCGGCTGGCAAAACTGCTCGTCGGTCTTCTCGAAGTCCTTCAAAATCAATTTCAGAAATATTTTTGAACTTAAGTAACTTATCTTTAAGTTTATGCAGACCTTCACGTGTGACATTTTCTTGCTCGTCACTTAGCCCCATATTCACCATAATCTGACGGCAAGCTTTAATGGTCCCACTTGAACCTACAACAGTATCCCACCCTTCCATCTTATAAGTGGTGGCGATTGCTGAAAGCTCTTTACGCGCAGCAACAACTGCTTTATCAAATGCTTTTTGTGTGATTTCACCATCGGCAAAATAGGCTTTTGTATAGGCTACACAACCCATTTGTAATGATTCAGTATAAATTGGCTCAAATTCTTCGCCAATAATAAACTCGGTAGATCCACCACCAATGTCAACCACTAAGCGGCGTCCACCATTGGCCATCGTATGTGATACACCAAGATAAATCAGGCGTGCTTCTTCACGGCCTGCAATAATCTCAATAGGTTTGGGCAAAATTTCAGCGGCTTTTTGAATAAACTCATGGCCATTCTTAGCCTGACGCAAAGCGTTCGTTGCCACAATTCTTAAACGGTTAGGTTGAACTGAGCCTAAACGCCCAACGAAACGAGCCAAACAGGCTAAACCACGTTGCTGTGCTGCTTCTGTTAAGTTTTTATTTTCATCAAGACCAGCTGCAAGCTGTACTTTTTCTGACATTGAAGCCACTTTTTTAACTTCACCGTGATCTACCCGTGCAATTGCAAGGTGAAAACTGTTCGACCCCATATCTATGGCAGCAAGTAATTCTTCATCAATCAGAAAGTCAGACATTATTGAACTAAACCCATAACAATTCACGCCTAGAGTAATTCACAAGAATGCAATTGAAAAGGCATTTTCATCAACAATTAATAGCCTTTGATATTTTTCTATTTGTTAAACGATTGTACAAGCCGATGATGAATATCGTGAGCATCCATTAGACAAATTTACTTAAGCCTTGAATAATAGCATCAAACCCTTACATTGAACTAAGTAGCTATGTAATACTGATAGAGATTATCTCCTCCTATAGTGATAGCACTTTTTTCTAAAAATTGGAGCCGTACCATGTCTGCGACTATTGTAAATACAACTGATGATAACTTCCAAGCAGATGTTCTAGATGCTGAAACACCTGTACTTGTTGACTTTTGGGCAGGTTGGTGTGCACCTTGTAAAGCAATTGCACCTGTTCTTGAAGATTTATCAAGTGAATATGCGGGTAAAGTAAAAATCGTTAAAGTTGACGTGACTTCTTGTGAAGAGACGGCAGTGAAATACAATATCCGTAATATTCCTGCTCTATTACTTTTCAAAAATGGTGAAGTAGTAGCTCAGCAAATCGGCGCTGTGCCTCGTTCTAAACTCGTTAGCTTCATTGACGAAAACGTTTAAGACGTAACGTTACAGATGAAAATACGCTATACCTTTATAGCGTATTTTTTTCGGCTATAAATTGACAAATTAGCTGATCTCACTTATATTGCATGCTCAAGAGGCACTGAAGGGAATCGTCTTCTGTCCGGCTTCTTACAAGACACAAACATAAAGATCGCCACTCGGCAACAGAAATTGTTTTTTCACATTTCTCTTCGAAACAGTTAATCAGACTTCTGAATTGTTATTGTGTAAATACAATTGCGATACTCTTTTTTGTATGCGAGCGATTTTTCTTCTTTTTAAACCACACTCTACTCTTTCCTAATTCTGACCCTTATGAACTTAACTGAACTCAAGAAAAAACCAATCGGCGAACTAATTAAAATTGCTGAATTTATGGGCCTTGAAGGTATGGCTCGTAACCGAAAGCAAGATATTATCTTTGCCATCTTGAAACGCCATGCGATGAATGGCGAAGAAATTTTTGGTGACGGCGTTCTTGAAATTCTCTCTGATGGTTTTGGTTTTTTGCGCTCTGCCGCAGGTTCGTATTTAGCTGGTCCGGATGATATTTATGTGAGTCCTTCACAAATCCGACGCTTTAACTTGCGTACAGGTGACACCATCACAGGTACCATTCGTCCACCAAAAGAAGGTGAGCGTTATTTTGCTTTGCTCAAAGTTAATCAAATTAACTATGACACACCAGAAAATTCACGTAATAAAATCTTATTTGAAAACTTAACTCCACTTTTCCCGACCGAACAACTGGTTATGGAACTTGGTAATGGTACAACAGAAGACTTGACCGCGCGTGTAGTCGATTTAGTTGCACCAATCGGTAAAGGTCAACGTTCTATTATTGTCGCTCCGCCAAAAGCGGGTAAAACAATGTTACTTCAAAACATTGCTCAATCTATTGTGAGAAACAATCCGGAAGTTTTCCTTATTGTTTTATTAATTGATGAGCGCCCAGAAGAAGTAACTGAGATGGAGCGTACCGTACGCGGTGAAGTCGTTGCTTCAACATTTGATGAAGCACCAGCACGTCACGTACAAGTTGCAGAAATGGTCATTGAAAAAGCAAAACGTCTTGTTGAGCACAAAAAAGACGTTGTGATTTTACTTGACTCCATTACACGTTTAGCCCGTGCATACAACACCGTAATTCCTTCATCAGGTAAAGTATTAACTGGTGGTGTGGATGCACATGCTTTAGAACGTCCAAAACGTTTCTTCGGTGCTGCTCGTAATATCGAAGAGGGCGGTTCTTTAACAATCATCTCTACTGCTCTTATCGAGACTGGCAGTAAAATGGATGATGTAATTTACGAAGAGTTTAAAGGTACAGGTAACCAAGAAATTACACTTGATCGCCGTATAGCTGAAAAACGCGTCTTCCCTGCCATGAATATTAAGAAATCTGGCACACGTCGTGAAGAACGTTTAATGGATGAAGATAAATTACGTAAAGTTTGGATTCTCCGCAAACTTCTTCACCCTATGGATGAGTTGGCAGCTATGGAGTTCTTACTTGATCGTATGAAAGAAACCAAAACAAATGATGATTTCTTTGATCAGATGAAACGTAAAGCTTCAACATAATCATATTATTTATTCTAGAAAGGCCGCTCTATTGAGTGGCCTTTTTTTATTTGGTTGACAAGCTTTACACAAAAATACATTTTGCTGATTTTTATGTAAAATTATTTATAAGTTTTTGAAAACAAATATTTTTAATATAAAAAAACCATGTTTTTTAGTAGCTTACTTATACCTTTTCCAATATATCTCAGCTGATTAATTGTTTTTTTCTGTTAAAAAACAGGCTTTTTTCACTCTTTTCCCGATCTTTTTTGACAGCCAACAGTAGTATTTCAACATTTGCAGTGATAGCATAGCGGCAGACCAGTTAGACTGCTCCATGCGTTGTTACCTAGCTACGTTTTAGGAATAATAAAAGCAAAACAGTCCAACTTAGGTTTTTTTAATCTCAAATCTTTTTTGTGAGAGTGATGCCATGTTATTCAAAAAATTCGCTGTTGCTGCTGCTGTTGCTGCTACTTTAGCTTTCGTTGGTTGTTCTAAGAAAGAAGAAGCACCTGCTGCTGCTGCTGCATCTGAAGCTGTAACTGCTGCTTCTGAAGCTACTGCTGCTGCTTCTGAAGCTGCTGTAGCTGTTGACGCTGCTGCTTCTGAAACTGCTGCTGCTGCTTCTGACGTTGCTGCTGCTGCTTCTGACGTTGCTGCTTCTGCTGCACACTAATCTATACTCTAGATTAGCGAAAAAAGAGGACATTTTGTCCTCTTTTTTTATGCCTAAATTTTATATTTACGCATCAAAATAGATTAGATGTAGCAATGGCTAAGTATACTTTTCTAATATTAAGAAAAATTTATTCTAGATTTATTTAAAGTCATAAATAAAAAAGCAGATCAATCGATCTGCTCATTTCCAACGCGTTGTCTAAATTTCTGACCCGCTCTGAAGGTAACTACACGGCGTGCAGAAATCGGAATTTCTTCGCCAGTTTTCGGATTACGTCCTGGACGCTCGCGTTTATCTCTAAGCTCGAAATTACCGAAACCAGAAAGCTTAACCTGCTCACCCGCAATAAGCGCTTGGCTAATTTCGTCAAAGAACAACTCGACCATTTGTTTTGCTTCACGGCGATTTAAGCTGGTTAACTCACTTAAATGATCAGCCATGTCTGCTTTAGTTAATGCTGTCATGAGGCCCTCAATGTCGCTTGATAAGTGTTTTCCAACACTTGGATTATATTGTCCATACCAGATTTAATTTCAGCATCTTCAAGCGTACGTGAAGGATGTTGCCATAATAACGCAAACGCTAATGAGCGTTTACCTTCTTCGACACCCTGCCCCGTATACACATCGAATAACCAAGTAGAGTCTAAAAGCTCTCCACCAGTTTTTTCGATTAACTGCTGAATATCTCTAACATTTATATTATCAGAGATTAAAAGCGCAATATCACGTCTAACCGAAGGAAAACGTGATAATTCTGTAAAATTAGATACATAAGATTGCAAAACGGCAGCCTGATCAAGCTCGGCAACCCAAGTTGTGCTCAAATCTAGTTCGTTTTCTAAAGATGGATGCAAGCGGCCTAGGTAACCAATTGATTGGCCATCAACTAAGATTTCAGCAGATTGCCCTGGATGCAACCATGGACGCTCTGAACGTACATACTCAACTTTGACACGTCCAGCAGCTAAAATCTCTTCTACTTCACCTTTAAAATCGAAGAAATCCATTGGCTGTGGCTTAGCATGCCATGATTCAGGTTCACGAGAACCTACGGCAACTAAAGCCAATGTAGGAATTTGCTTCAGATCCTGAATAGAATTAGCATTTTGATAATCAAAACGCAAACCTAGTTCAAAGAAACGTACACGGCTTTGCTGACGGTTTAAATTATATTGTACACAAGGGATTAAACTCGAAAGCAATGTGCTGCGCATTGCAGCCAAATCACTAGAGATTGGATTTGCCAACATTAACGGACTTACTTGCGGGTTCAATTGCTTTTCAAGTTTTGCATCAGCAAAGCTAAAGCTAATCGCTTCTTGATACCCTAAAGTGACTACCGTTTGACGTAACTGCGCGATTTCAAAACGATCTTGGTACTTAGCAAGTTGAACATCCATACTTGGTAAGCTGATCTGAATATTGTCATAACCATCAATACGTGCAACTTCTTCAATCAAATCTTGATAAATTGCCATATCGTAGCGATGTGATGGTGGAGCTACGCTCCATTCACCATTCGCTTGAACAGTGACTTCACAACCTAATCGAGTTAATGCATCTGTAATGAACTCTGCCGCTACTTTGTAACCCAACAACTGGTCTACTTGAACTTGCTTAAGTTCAATCGCTTCACGTTTCGGAAGTAAATCAGCTTTTTCAGCTACAGTAATTGGACCGAACTCACCACCCGCCAACTCTTGAATAAGCTGAGAAGCACGGTTCATCGCAATTAACGGCAATTCAAAATCTACACCGCGTTCATAACGTTGTGAAGAATCTGTATGTAAACCAAAGCGACGAGCACGTCCAGCAATCGCAAGCGGAGCAAAAAATGCGCTTTCCAAGAAGATATCAGTCGTATCATCAGTTACGCTTGATGCTAGCCCCCCCATGATACCAGCGATTGCTAGTGCTTTCTGGTCATCAGCAATAACCATCACATCTTCTTGCAACTCAACTTCTTGATCATTCAAAAGCTGTAACTTTTCTTTCGGCTTAGCTTGGCGAACATGTACAGTCCCTTCGATTTTAGCTAAATCGAAAGCATGCATTGGCTGACCCAATTCCATGAGGACGTAATTCGTTACATCAACTAAAATACTATGAGTACGAATTCCTGAACGTGCTAAAGCCTGTTCCATCCATTCAGGGGTCGCAGCTTTAACATTTACATTTTTAATGACACGTCCTAAGTAGCGTGGAGCACCATCAGTGCTGATGACTACTTTTTTCTCATCAGTGATTGTCGCATCAACCGATTTAATTTCAGGCTCATTCATTTGCAGTTGGTTAATCACTGCAACTTCACGTGCGATACCACGAATACTAAAGCAGTCACCACGGTTTGGTGTAATACTAATATCGATAACATTATCATCAAGTTTTAAGTATTCACGAATGTTTACCCCTACTGGAGCATCATCAGGTAACTCAAGTAAACCATCGATTTTATCTTCAAGGTCAATTTCAGAGGCACCGCACAGCATACCTTGTGACTCAACACCACGAAGCTTACCTTTTTTGATTTTAAAATCACCCGGTAATATTGCACCAATAGTTGCCACAGGTGCTTTCATTCCAGCACGAACGTTAGGAGCACCACATACAATTTGTAAAGGCTCACCTGAACCAATATTCACTGTTGTTACACGCAGACGGTCTGCATCAGGGTGCTGTTCAACTGTTAGAACTTCACCAACTACAACGCCAGTAAATGGCTTAGCAACAGGTGCCAGCTCATCTACTTCAAGACCAAGCATAGTCAACTGATCAGATAATGTATCACTATCAATTGCTGGATTAACCCATGTGCGTAACCAATTTTCGCTAATCTTCATCTTTATAAAACCTTATTTAATCCTGAAAAAATGTTAGGCAAATTGGCGTAAGAAACGCACATCATTTTGATAGAACATACGCAAGTCATTAATGCCATAACGCAACATTGCAAAACGTTCTACCCCTAAACCAAAAGCGAAGCCTTTGTATTTATCAGGATCAATCCCCGCAGCACGCAATACATTTGGATGTACCATGCCACAGCCTAATACTTCTAACCAACGTCCACGCTCATCCATGATATCCACTTCCGCACTAGGCTCTGTGAATGGGAAATATGATGGACGGAAACGTACTTTTAAATCTTTCTCAAAAAATTCATTCAGTAGGTTAATCAATAAACCTTTTAATTCAGCAAAGCTGGTGTTCTCAGCAACGTACAAACCTTCAATTTGATGGAACATTGGCGAATGCGTTTGGTCTGAGTCGCAGCGGTATACACGGCCCGGACATACAATACGAATTGGCGGCTGGCTTGTTTCCATGGTACGAATTTGCACACCAGAAGTATGCGTACGCAACAAATGGTTTGCATCGAAATAAAAAGTATCATGCATAGCACGTGCAGGA
>NZ_JCAXDO010000014.1:28768-129983 GCF_059740205.1 Serratia sp. LTN-2
GCTTTAGTAAAGAACTGGCAAATACGTTCTTGCACTTGAGTAACAGGATGAACTGTACCAATGCGCTGTCCACGGCCTGGCAAAGTAATATCAATGGTTTCACTTGCTAATTTTTGCGCCAGTGCAGCTTGTTGTAATGCTGTTTGACGTTCAGTTAAAGCGTTATTAATTGTTTCTCGAACAGCATGAATCGCAGCACCTTGTACTTTACGTTCTTCAGGGTCCATTTTCCCTAATGCTTTCGATTGTTCTGCAAGCTGGCTTTTTTTCCCTGTAAATTGCACACGCACCTGATCAAGTGCAACAAGGTCTTGAGCTGCTGCAATGGCAGCAAGCGCTTCTGTGGTCAGGGCTTCCAGTGACATAGTAACTCTCAAAGCAACAAATTTAAAAATATAATAAAACACTGCATTCTAACAGTTTTTCACCGTATTGATGAAGTTTATCCATCATGAAAAATGTATTAGGCAACAAAAAGATAAAACGTATAAAATAATAGCATCGTCAATGAGATCAATTATTATGGCGCTTAATCAGATTTGGAAACAACAACTTACACTTGTGACCTATGGTAACGAATACCTACGTCAGAATTTAAGTTTTAGCCAATGGCGACAACATCATATTTTTGACCAGCATAGTTTTCAATTTCGTGACTTAATTTCACAACATTTACTTGCTCAACATTTCCAAGTTTGGTTAGAAGCACTCAAAAAACAAGGGACGACTCAAATCTCTCTTCACCTATCCACTATTTTAAATGAAGAGCAAAACCCGAATAGTAATGTCGAACTTTTACCTTATGCTCATTTTATTGTAAGTCATCAAAACAATAAGAAAATCGCATGGATTTTTGGACATGAGCTTGCCGAATGGTACAGCAGCGATAACGAGTTTGAGCCGCCTCTGACTCAACACAGCGATTTACGCTTAGAGACTTTCTGGCGTTTTGAATTGAATGAAAAATTATCTAAGAAAGTTGAAGTTGACTTAAAAGCACCTCAATGGGACGAAATTTCAGACTTTATGGAAACTGAGTTATTTCGAAGTAAGTATGCAGCAGGTTTTGAAGAACCAGAATTTCAGAAAAAATATTTTGATGGGTCAACACATCAAATTTCGGTAGAGCATCAACCAACTCTTGCTCTTATTCCTGAAAGCTACCCAGCAGATTGTGCACATCAACTCCTCTACCGCACTCAGGCTTTATCAGATTATTTAGAGCAGAAAAAACGCACCGCAAATGATCCTTTAGGGGAAGACTTAGACCAAGAACAAATTATTAACTTAAGAAACTTTACCCACAAAACTGACGACCTATTTGCAAAACTTATTGTGAAAGCAGCAAATCATTATCAAACAGCTCAATTAAAACCTGTTGAAAAACCTTCTCCTTTTGATGCAACGAATGAGTCCGCAGCTCATTTAAAAGTACCTCATCACAAAGCTGGAGGAACAGGGGTAATCAAGCTTATTGTTCTGACAATAATTATTTGTGCTTTAGCCTATTATTTTGGTCTTTAATCAAGATTAAAGTTGCCATTCATAAAATAGTTCTATTATTCCAAGGCCGAACTCTGGTAGTTCGGCTTCACCAGTTAATTTGGCTCCCATTTTTTCATAGAAGAAGCGACTTGGATTTTTATTAAAAACCTCTAAACGAATAAAAGCATAACCTTGATTTAAAGCGCATTGATAGAACTTTTGGAATAACGCACGCCCTACTCCTTTTCTTTGAATTTCTCCTAATAAATAAAAAGCACGAATTTCAGCAATATTATTTTCCGGATTTAAATAACCATCGAGAAAGCCTTTCACTACTCCATTTTCAGTATAGATAAATAACTTATGATCAGGACTTCTACTTATCTCTTTCCATAACTGTTGTTTATCTAGTACGTTAAGCTTATTCAATATTTCTTGCTTAATCATACCTGTATAGGTTTCTTTCCAACTCTGTACATGTACTTCTGCAATAGACAATGCATCCTTAAATGATGCTATACGAATATCTGTGTCATTTAATGGTTTCAATTCACTTCCCTCATGTCACTACTTTTTAGAGTGAAGCATTAATTCGTCTCGTACTAACCTACTCAGTTAAAAGTAACTCTCGAACATGTATTAAAGCAAAACCCAACAAATTTAGTCCTTGCCATAGAGATGGATCTTGAATGTGTGGATGGTCTTGCGCCATACCAACACCCCAAATTTTATCGACTGGAGATGCTTCAACCAAAATACGGTCTTTCGTTGCTAATAAGAATTTTTTTAACTCAGGATGCTGCGAGAATTTAGCAAAATTCGCCTGCACCACTATGTCAAAACGTTTTTCTCGCCATATCTGTTCATCATAATTACGTACTTTACGGCCTAATTGCTTCGCTTCATTCGGATGTTTAACCTGCAAAATCTGTGCAAAAATTTCTTTATCATTAAATAATTTTGCTTTTTGCGCCATCATATAGTGCTCAGCAGTAAAGTATTCAATACCTTCTACATTAAATTGCGCAGGAAACCACTGACTAAAACAGCTTTTATCAATAAGATTAGCTCTCTTAGGAATATGTCCCCAGAAATATAAATATTTGAACTGGTGACCTTGCTGTATTTTTTGAATTAAGTCATTTAGAAATTTTTCGTCTATCATCATTTATCTCTGATTATTTTCTTTTTTAAAATAGAACCACTAAAAATAAAAAAGACCGCTAAAAAGCGGTCTTTTTTTGAATCTCTAAGCTTATGCAGCTAATGCGCCTTTAGCTTTTTCAGCTAAAGCAGCAAATGCTACTGCATCATGCATAGCGATGTCAGCTAATACGCGACGGTCGATGATCACTTGAGCTTTTTTCAAGCCATCGATCATACGGCTGTAAGACAAACCGTTTTGACGAGCACCAGCGTTGATACGCGCAATCCATAGAGCACGGAATTGACGTTTCTTCTGACGACGGTCACGGTAAGCGTATTGACCAGCTTTGATTACCGCTTGGAACGCTACGCGGTAAACGCGTGAACGAGCACCGTAGTAACCTTTAGCGCGAGCAAGAATTTTTTTGTGACGGCGATGAGCCACTACACCACGTTTTACACGAGCCATTTATAATCTCCTTAGATGTATGGGCACATACGACGAACTGAAGCAACGTCACTTACGTGAACCATTACACAGCCGCGCAATTGACGGATACGCTTAGCAGATTTTTTGGTCAAAATGTGGCGCTTGAATGCTTGTTTGCGCTTAAAACCGTTTGCAGTCGCTTTGAAGCGTTTAGCTGCACCACGGCGAGTTTTTAACTTAGCCATAGTAACCTCTTTTGGGCACCTGTTCGGCACGATTGCACCATTGCAAAATCGACCTGCAGGTAAGGAAGCGCGTATTTTATAGTATGCTGACTAAAATTAAAACTATTCCTAGAATTTTTTTAAATTAACCTCTTTAGAAATGAGAAAAACCTATCTCTTTTTTAGATGAATATAATCGGCAATAATTTCAGCATCGCTGCTTATTTACCCCTATAATATGGGCAAATTATCAACATACGATATTTCAAATGCAGAAACATGATGCATTCGCTGCCCTGCGCTATAGAGATTTCTCAATTGTCACCATTAATCAATTTTGCTTAACATTAGCAATTTTGATTCAAGAAATTATTGTTGCCTATTCACTTTATCAAATTACCAAAGACCCTCTAACTTTAGGTTTAATTGGACTAGCAGAAGCCATTCCATTTATTGCCCTATCGCTTTGGGGTGGTTATTTTGCTGATAAATTTAATAAACAGATCATCATGAAAATCTGTTTATTTTTCTCAGTACCTCTTCCTTTAGTTTTATGGTTACTGTTCCATCTGCATGGTTTAGGTCATATCAGCGTAAATTTCCTTTCTTGGGGTATTTATGCAGTCATTTTTGGCTTAGGTACCATACGCGGGTTTTATAATCCCTCTGCTACATCATTGAAACCATTCTTAATTCCACGTGAGCTTTATGCCAATGGCGCAACATGGACAACTATTGGTTGGCAAAGTGGCGTGATTATTGGGCCTATGCTCGGTGGGTTTATGCTTGCTTATTTAGGCAAAGAAACCAGTCTTTTTAGTGTTGCAGCCCTACTCAGCATCTGTTTTATTCTGATTAATTTATTACAAAAACGAAGCTTTCCTAAAATTGAAACTACCAATGTATTAGAAAGTTTAGGTGATGGTTTCCGCTTTATTTGGAAAACCAAAATCGTTCTCTGGGCTATTTCTTTAGACTTAGCCTCCGTTTTATTTGGAGGTGTGATTGCCTTACTGCCGATCTTTGCTGAAGATATTTTAAAAGTAGGGCCAGAAGGCTTAGGTTATTTGCGTGCAGCGCCGTCTATTGGCGCACTCATTACCATGATTGCTTTGACCCGTTTTCCGCCAACTCAGCATGCATGGCGTAATATGCTACTTGCAGTTGCAGGGTTTGGTGTATTTACAATCCTTTTCGCTTTCTCAAAAAATATGTGGTTATCCCTATTTGCTCTGGCGATGACGGGCGCTTGCGACAGTATTTCGGTGGTAGTTAGACAAACCATTTTGCAAATATTCCCACCAGAAAATATGCGTGGTCGCGTAGCGGCTGTAAATGGAATGTTTGTCTCATCAAGTAATGAGCTGGGTGCATTTGAATCAGGCTTGGCTGCCAAATATTTGGGAACTATTGCAGCGACTATTTTTGGTGGTTGTATGACTCTTGCAGTGGTGACATTCTGTTGGCTAAAAACCAATGATCTTTTTAAAGTCGATATTACTAAAAGCTCAGAAGATTAGTTAAATCATTTTAATAAAAGCATCTTCGGATGCTTTTATTTTAAATAAAACCTGTAATTACCCAATAAATGAAAATATAACGCCCAGCTTTAGCAATAAGGGCCATAAATAAAAAACGCCAAAAATTTTCTTTGAATAAGCCAGCAACCAAAGTAATAGGGTCACCAATCACAGGTGTCCAACTTAAAAGCAGCGAATAAAAGCCATATTTATGATAAAAGCGTTGGGCTTGTTCTAAACGTTTTTCAGAAACCGGAAACCATTTTTTATGTTTAAACTCTTCTATTTTTAAACCTAACCACCAGTTTATACATGAGCCCAATACATTTCCGAAAGTAGCAATCAAAATGAGAAGAAAAGCTGAATGCTCACCTTTTAATAGTAAAGTAGCGAGTACAGCTTCTGATTGTAGCGGTAATAAGGTAGCCGCCCCAAATGCACTCAGAAAAAGTAAAAAGTAACTTAGCATGTTAAATTAGACCAAATCACCTTTCACCTTATTCATTACCCTACCAATAAACTTAGATGACTTTAATTGATAATGCTTTTTGTACTGCAGGGCGTGCTGTTAAGCGAACAATGTATTCTTGTACATACGGATAATCCTCTAATTGGATCCCCTGCCATTCATAACGCAAAATCCAAGGTAGAATTGCCATATCAGCAATTGAGTATTCCCCTGCAACAAACTTCTGACCAATGAGCTGTTTATTCAACACACCATATAAACGCTTAGTCTCATTTTCATAGCGGTCTATAGCATAGGGAATTTTCTCTGGTGCAAAGCGATTAAAATGATGATTTTGTCCCAACATAGGACCTAAGCCACCCATTTGCCACATAAGCCATTGTTCCACTTCAACTCGCTCTTGCTCGTCTGTCGGGTAGAACAATCCAGTTTTTCGCCCTAAATACTGTAAGATCGCGCCTGATTCAAATACTGAAATTGGCTCACCACGTGGACCATCTTGGTCAACAATGGCAGGAATTTTATTATTCGGAGAAATTTTCAGAAAGTCTGGTTGAAATTGATCATTTTCTAAAATATTAATTGGGTAAAGGGTGTAATCCAGTCCCATTTCTTCTAAGGCAATTGTGATTTTATGTCCATTGGGTGTGCCCCAATAATATAGATCAATCATTCTATTTTCCTATTCATCGTTATCATGACTGCGTCTTGCGTTATATCATGTTTTGGGTAATACAATGATATTTCCAACACCAAAAAACACATAAAATTTGAGAATAACTTTGGATTAAAACGATATTAAACGTCAGTTTAAGAAAATAGAGCTAAAAGATGAGAGGTATAAAAAAGCACTGCTTTTGCAGTGCTTTTTTTGAGTGTTACTTTTTCTTTTTCGGTCCAAGTAACATACCCATTTGTCGACCTTCCATTTTCGGTGCTTGCTCTACAACCCCTAACTCAGCTACGTCTGCTTCAATTTTTTGCAATTGAGCTAAACCAAGTTGTTGGTGAGCCATTTCACGACCACGGAAACGTAAGGTGATCTTAACTTTGTTGCCTTCTTCAAGGAACTTCAGAATAGCACGAAGCTTAACTTGATAATCACCTACATCAGTTGCTGGGCGTAGCTTGATTTCCTTCACTTGCACTTGATGCTGTTTTTTCTTGGCATCTTTTTGCTTCTGTTTCAGGTCAAACAAGTGCTTGTTGTAATCCATGATTTTACAAACAGGCGGCTCAGCGTTTGCGACAATCTCAACAAGGTCAAGATCTGCATCCTCAGCAGCACGCAGTGCTTCATTTAATGAAACAATTCCTTTTTGCTCACCATCAGCACCGACAAGGCGTACTTCTTTTGCACGGATCTCATCGTTAATTGCTGGACGGTTACTCTTTGCACCTTGTTGTTGGTTACGGTCAGGCTGTTTAATCTTTCTTACTCCACAATATACCGGCCACGTTCGGCGACGGCAGATTTCACTAAGTCAATGAAAGCATCCACTGACATAGTACCTAAATTTTTTCCTGAGCGAGTACGTACATTCACTGTACCTTCTTCAACTTCTCGATCACCAAGAACTAACAGGTAAGGAATGCGCTCTAGAGTACGCTCACGAATCTTAAATCCGATTTTTTCATTTCTCAAGTCAGAAATAGCACGAAGACCATTTTCCTTGAGTTTTGCCACAACTTGCTCACTTGCTTCAGCTTGAGAATCAGTGATATTCATGACACATGCTTGTACAGGTGATAGCCAAGGCGGCATAAAACCAGCGTAGTGTTCAATTAGTATACCAATAAAACGCTCAAAACTACCAAGAATTGCACGGTGCAACATGACAGGTTGATCACGCTCGTTTTCTTCAGTTACATAAGAAGCATCTAAACGAACTGGCAAGTTGAAGTCACACTGAATGGTACCACATTGCCATACACGACCAAGACAGTCTTTTAAAGAGAACTCAATCTTTGGACCATAGAATGCGCCTTCACCCGGCTGCAATTCCCATTCAAGACCAGCTGCATCTAAAGCATCTGCCAAAGATTTTTCAGCTAAATCCCAAAGTGCATCATCCCCTACACGCTTTTCTGGGCGAGTAGATAATTTCATTTGAACTTCTTCAAAGCCAAAGTCTTTATAAACATCTAAAGTGAGTTTAATAAAGTCTGCAACTTCTTTACCGATCTGTTCTTTAGTACAGAAGATATGCGCATCATCTTGAGTAAAACCACGAACACGCATAATACCGTGTAAAGAACCAGATGGCTCATTACGGTGACAAGAACCAAACTCAGCTAAACGAATTGGTAAATCACGGTAAGACTTTAATCCTTGGTTAAACACTTGAACGTGACAAGGACAGTTCATTGGTTTTACAGCATAGTTACGACTTTCAGAATGAGTCGTAAACATGTTTTCTGCATAGTTTGCCGCATGACCAGATTTTTCCCAAAGCGTAAAATCTACGATTTGCGGAGTTTTGATTTCTTGGTAACCATTGTCTTGCTGAACTTTACGCATGTACTGTTCTAGTACTTGATAAATAGTCCAGCCATTTGCATGCCAGAACACCATACCCGGTGCTTCTTCTTGCATATGGAACAAGTCTAATGCTTTACCAATTTTACGGTGATCACGCTTTTCAGCTTCTTCAATACGCTTGATATAAGCTGCTAACTGTTTTTTATCAGCCCAAGCAGTACCATAGATACGTTGAAGCTGTTCATTCTTCGCATCACCACGCCAGTAAGCACCAGAGATTTTAGTAAGCTTGAATGATTTTAAGAATTTTGTGTTCGGTACGTGCGGACCACGGCACATATCTACATATTCTTGGTGGTAGTACAAGCCCATTGCTTTTTCTTCAGGCATGTCTTCCACAAGACGTAATTTATATTCTTCGCCGCGGTCAGTGAATACTTTGATGACTTCATCACGCGGTGTCATTTTTTTGATAACGTCATAATCTTGATCGATGAGCTTTTTCATACGCTCTTCAATCGCTGCCATATCATCTAGTGTGAAAGGACGTGGCATCCAGATATCGTAATAGAAACCTTCTTCGATGACCGGACCAATCACCATTTTTGCTTCAGGGAAAAGCTGTTTTACTGCGTGCCCTACAAGGTGTGCACAAGAGTGGCGAATGATCTCAAGACCTTCTTCATCTTTTGGAGTGATAATTTGTAAGGTCGAGTCTTCGGTAATTAAGTCACATGCATCAACTAAGCGATCATTTACTCGTCCAGCAACGGTATTTTTTGCTAAACCAGGCCCAATACTTTGAGCGACTTCCATAACAGATACAGGGTGATCAAAACTCTTTTGATCGCCATTTGGCAATGTGATAATTGGCATAAAAAAAAATCCTTAAGGAGTGATGCCCTATACGAAGGAGCATTTCACCGCGAGATTATGATCGAGGCAAGCCTCAAAATATAAAAACGGTGTAAATCAAAATTAAAAAACCTGAAAGATTTTACACTTGTTCAAGCCAAGTGAAAACCTTTGTACTCATAAAATCATAAATACATTTTGCTTATACGGTAAACAGCAATAAATGACTTTAATAAGGACCTAGCTAAATTTTCAGAAATACATAAATAGGATAATTATTCATCAGAACTGATTTAAGATGTTGAAAATAGCATTTCTGCTCATTTTCTGACTGAGAGGTATTTCTCTTTAAGACTAAAGCATTAATGCTTTGATTACTATTAAGCCATATTTTCAAAGAATGAATTAAAAAATAGAACATGGAGTTGTTTCACATGGTTAGTGCCTATAACGAATTACCACGTACACCCGCAAACTTTGTTGCATTATCCCCTCTGCGCTATTTAGAGCGCGCAGCTTATATCTATCCAGACCAAGCTTCTATTATTCATGGCAACCGTCAGATTTCATGGAAACAAACTTATCAGCGCTGCCGTCAATTTGCATCTCAGCTTCAACAATTAGGCATAGTTAAAAATGATACGGTTTCAGTTTTACTGCCAAATGTACCAGCAATGATTGAAGCACATTTTGCTGTACCAATGGCGGGTGCTGTTCTTAATACCCTAAATACCCGTTTAGACGCTAAAACCATCGCTTTTATGCTAGAGCATGCTGAAACTAAAGTACTTTTAGTTGACCCCGAGTTTGTTAATTTAGCAAGAGAAGCTTTATCACTTATTCCTAACCAACATATTATTGTGATTGATGTTGCGGATGAAGAGTATAAAGGCGAAAACCAATTCCTTGGTTCTTTCGAATATGAGGAATGGTTAGCTCAAGGCGATGCCAATTTTGAATGGCAATTACCTGAAGATGAGTGGGATGCAATTAGTTTAAATTATACCTCTGGAACCACTGGAAATCCTAAAGGAGTGGTTTATCACCACCGAGGTGCTTATTTAAATGCAGCAAGCAATATTTTAGCCTGCGGCATGAAACCCCGAGCCGTTTATTTATGGACGCTTCCTCTTTTTCACTGTAATGGTTGGTGCTTTGCATGGAGTATTGCAGCCAGTGGCGGAACCAATATTTGCCTACGTAAAGTTGACCCAGAACTGGTGATGCAGCTTATTGCCAAACATAAAGTTGATTACTTCTGTGGCGCTCCAATCGTCCTATCTATGATTATTAATCTGCCTAAGGAAAAGCAGCCAAGCATAGAACATCATGTTGAAGTTATGGTGGCAGGTGCTGCTCCACCTGTCGCTGTCATTGAAGGTATGCGAAACATTGGGATTAATGTCAACCATGTGTATGGTTTAACCGAAACCTATGGACCATCTGCGCTTTGTGCTTCTCAAGCGGGATGGAGCGACCTCTCCATTACCGAGCAAGCGCAACTACACTCTCGTCAGGGTGTACCTTATCCTTTACAAGATAGTATGCGGGTGTTAGATCCTGAAACGATGCAGCCAGTTCCAAATGACGGTGAAACCATGGGAGAAATCATGTTCCGTGGCAATATTGTCATGAAAGGATATTTAAAAAATCCAAAGGCAACGGAAGAAGCCTTTGCAGGTGGCTGGTTCCACACTGGAGACTTAGCTGTTTGCCACCCAGATGGTTATGCAAAAATTACTGACCGCTCTAAAGATATTATTATTTCAGGTGGAGAAAATATTTCATCTTTAGAAGTCGAAGACGTTTTATATAAACACCCAGCAGTTTTAACAGCCGCTGTTGTGGCAAAACCTGACGAACGTTGGCAAGAAGTACCATGCGCATTTATTGAATTAAAAACTGGGGCTAGTGTCACGCCTGAAGAAATTATTGAGCACTGTCAAAAAGAACTTGCGCGCTTTAAAGTTCCTAAAGATGTGGTGATTACTGAAATTCCAAAAACCTCAACAGGTAAATTGCAAAAATTCATCTTGCGTGAATGGGCAAAAGAACGCGCTTAATTTGATTCCTATAAAATAAAAAAGCGGCGTTTCTAACGCCGCTTTTTATTTAAAACTGTATTAACCTTGATCTGACAATAGAGCAACCTGTTGTACATAGTTAATAAATTTCATTTTAGTTGCTTCTAGATCTGCTTCTGCAACTTGCTGGGTTTTATCACGATTAATTCTTAACACATGCTGACGTAAAGTATGTCGTTCTGATGCATTATAGATTTTGCTAAATTCATTGATTGCAGGGTCACCCTGCTCGATCATACGATCCACCCAACGCATGAGTTGAGCTTGTTTCTTCGCGCCTTGCTGAGGGGTCAAATAAGATAAAATGACTGTCTCATCTTCATTGCGCAAGAGTTTACCAACACGCTGAAACTGACGACGGCGCGCTTCGAATGAACTAATATTCTGAACTTCCAAAAGAGCATCAATTAAACGCTCATCAACAGGAAGTTTTTGAATTTGTTTGATAGAAAGTTGTGCTAACTGCTCACCTAAAGCAGCCATACGTTGAACTGCTTTTTTCTGTTCGGTTTTACTTGCACGTCCTTCTAAAGAATCAAAATCTTCTTCAGTATAACGCTTGGGACGACGTGCCACGATTAATCTGCCTCATAAAATTTTGCGGCGAATAACGCCTGTACTTCATTTAATGCCTGTTCTTCGTCAGTGCCATCAATGACTAAACGTAAAGTAGTCCCTTTACCTGCACCTAACATCAGTAACGACATAATATTCTTTGCATCTACTAAATGATCGCCCTTACCAATTTGAATTGACGAACGAAACTTTGTAGTGACCTCTATCAGTTTTCCTGATGCACGTGCATGTAAACCGAGTTTATTAATTACATCAACAGTTGTGTCTATCATGACCAGTGCTTCATTTCTCTGTGTAAGACCTGAACAGACCATTCTGCCTCAAGTGCTTGTTTTAGTCTATCTACCATATAAACTGAACGATGCTGGCCGCCTGTGCAACCTATTGAAATCGTCATATAGTGACGATGCCCTTCAGCAAATGCCGGCAGCCATTTTTTTAAGAAGTGGAGAATGTCCTCAAACATTTCATTTGCTTGTGGACTTGCTTCTAAAAATTGTTTAACTGGCTCGTCTAAACCAGAAAAGCGGCGTAATTCTAAATCCCAATGCGGATTTGGTAAATGCCGTACGTCAAAAACATAGTCGGCATCTAAAGGAATGCCATGTTTATAACCAAATGACTGCAATATAACAATCAGATTATCTGATTGTCCTAATTTTGATAGCAAGATATGTTTTAAATCGTGAACACTTTTATCTGTGGTATCAATGTGAACAGTGGCACGAAACTGAATTGGAATCAGCAACTGCTTTTCTTCATGAATACACTGTAAAAGGCTTTTGAAACGATTTGCTAACGGATGTGGACGACGTGAAGCACTAAATCGTGCAATCAAATCTTGATCTTGTGTCGTCAGATAAATCACATCAACCGTACCATGTTTTTGTAATTGCTCAAAAACATGATCGAACTCTTGCATATCTGCCCGAGTACTTCGTACATCCACCCCTAAAGCAAGCTGCTCAAGATTATTTTCATGATCTAGCTTTGCCACGATCTCAGGCAGCAATGCCAAAGGTAAATTATCAATACAGTAGTAGCCCAAATCTTCTAATACTTGAAGAGCTGAAGATTTTCCTGAACCAGACTGTCCTGTCACGATAAGTATACGCTTCATGGCATGGCTGTCCTTTTATATATTATTGAGGTGTAAAGGCAACTTGTAGATTATCAATTAAACGCGTTCCACCTAATTTCGCCGCGACAAACAACACAATATCACGATCAAATTGAGAAGCAGCTAACAAATTAGGTTGGCGAGCCTCCACATAATCCACAACAAAACCATTGTCTGTCAACAGTGTTTTCAAATCTGCCAAGACTTGTTGTAAATCTTTACCTTGGTGTAATTGCTCTTCGGCTTGTTTTAAACCTTGATAAATGACTGGTGCAACCTGACGCTGTTCAGGAGTCAAATAACCATTTCTTGAACTCAGTGCCAAACCATCTTCTGCACGAACAATTGGTACGCCAATAACTTCTAACGGAATATTCAAATCCTGTACAAATTGGCGAATCACTGCTAATTGCTGGTAGTCTTTTTGACCAAAGAAAGCATAATTCGGTTGCACAATATTAAAGAGTTTGGTGACAACCAGTGCTACGCCATCGAAGTGCCCGGGACGTGAGCTTCCACATAAATCATCAGTAATTTGACTGACGCTAATGTTAGTTAAGCGAGGTTGTGTACCGTACATTTGCTCAACTGATGGTGCAAAAATAATGTCACAGCCAACATCTGCAAGCAAACGACTATCCTGCTCTAACGTACGCGGATAATTATCAAAATCTTCACCCGGACCAAACTGTGTTGGGTTCACGAAGATACTCACAACCACAACATCACATAACTTTTTCGCTTCACGAACAAGAGTGAGGTGGCCTTCATGTAGATTTCCCATCGTTGGGACAAAACCAATGATTTTACGTGCAGCTCTAGCAGGATTTAAAGAAGCAGCTAAGCCTTGTATAGTGGTTTCTGTTTTCATGAATTACAGCTCAACTTGGAAAGTGTGTTCTTTAGCTGGGAACGACTGATCTTGTACAGCAGCATGAAAAGCTTTAAAAGCATCTAAAATCGCTGTTTCACCAGATTGTTCTTTCATAAAGTTACGTACAAAACGCGCAACTCGACCAAACGTTAGACCTAACATGTCTTGTACAACCAATACCTGACCATCAGTCGCATTACCTGCCCCAATACCGATCACAGGAGTATTTGGGAACAATTCTGCAATTTCTTGACCTAATTGTGCCGGAACGCATTCGAGTAATAAAACTGCCGCACCCGCTTCAACCACCGCTGTACAATCGGCAATAAGCTGATCGGCTGCTTCACGCGTTCTAGCTTGTAACTTGTAGCCACCAAATACATGTACAGACTGCGGGGTTAAACCTAAATGTACACATACAGGCACACCATTACGTGTTAACACTTGGACAGTTTCACTTAGCCATGCACCACCTTCGATTTTGATCATTTGGGCACCAGCTTGCATAACTGTTTTCGCATTCTGCAAAGCATCGTTTAAAGTGGCATAACTCATAAATGGTAAGTCAGTCATAATTAAAGCATGCTGATTACCGCGACGGACTGCCGCTGTATGATAGGCCATGTCTTCAACAGTTACAGGTAAAGTTGAGTCACGCCCCTGAATTGCCATTCCAAGAGAATCACCAATTAAGATCGTATCAATTTCAGCAAGTTCCATTGCTTTTGCCATACTTGCATCGTAACAAGTTAGGCAAGAGAACTTACGTCCTTCGGCTTTAAATTTTCTTAAGTCACTTAGACTAATCATGATGGTATCCTCTACAGGAGTTTGCAGAACGTAATAAGTCCGGCTTTAAGCCCAAGACTCATCAGCAAGTACAGTCAGCGTTGGCTGCTGTATGAGTTCTAAATTTTTAAGTGGCTGATCATTAATATGTAGATCAGCATCTAAATCTAATAAAGGAATCACAACAAAATCTCGTTGTAATATTCCTACATGCGGCACCGTTAAGCGCTCATTTTGTATTTTTTCATTGCCATAAATCAGTAGATCAAGATCTAAAGTTCGCTCCCCCCAATGACGGAGTCTCACCCGCCCAGCTTCCTGCTCAAAACGCTGTAACTGGTCAAGTAAGTCAAGCGGAAGTAACTCGGTTTTTAGCTGAGCGACTGCGTTTAGATAATTCGGCTGATCTTGGGGACCCATAGGGGGACTTTGGTAAAGTTTAGATACTTTCACTTCACCAAGAGATTTAAGTTTGGCTATCGCTTCAGACAGAATCTGGCGTGAGTCACCTAGGTTACTTCCTAAGCCAATATATGTGGTTACTGTCATTGTGTCGGCCCAAAAATAACTTGGCTCAAATCACGTTGTACCCGCTTGCGCTTTAAAATTGGATGATCACTCATCACATTCGTTTGTGCTGCGGAAGATTTTTCAATAAAACGGTCAATAGACTGCTCTTGTCGTGCACGCTCTTTTTTACCACGACGGCTTCGAGGCTCTGGAACATCAACCAAAGGCTCAATTTCCGTATCAACTTTATTGCTTTCAACAGGCTCAGCAGCAACCTTACGACGACTTTTCGCCTTCTGACGATTATATTGGCTAATCGCAGCTTCTTTTTCGTCGTTTGACATTTCTTGGTAAGCTTCCCACCAGCTTCCCATTCCCTGTGTTGTGTCATCACCTGACTTTTCACGAAGTAATAAGAAGTCAAACCCAGCGCGGAAACGAGCATGGCTTGCCAATGCTTCAATTTGCTGTGGTTTTGGATTAAGCAAACGGGTTTGCATTTCCCAAACTTCACGAATAAAAGTTTCGGCAAAACGAGGAATAACTGTGCGTGTTGCTTGACGTTTTAAAACATCCAAACCTGCTTGAGCACGTGCTTCGGCCGGAACAACGCCTTTTGATAAATAAAAATCACAACGCTCTAAAAATGGCTGCCACAATAAAACCGCATAGAAAAATGCCGGATTAATCGTTTTACCCACCTGAATACGTTGATCAGTATTTTTTGCTGCACGTTGAATAAATGGAGTGAGATCCGGACGAATATCTGCAAAAAGCTGTTTCCACACACCAAAGTCAATCAACATTGGTAACACGCGTGCCAAATGCCCCATTGTGAAAAGCTTTTGAGACTCATCGTATAAACGGTGTGGTGAAACATCCCGAAGTAATTGCGTCATCTCAACATCAAAAATGTCGAGAATTGCCGGATCAATTTTAAAGTTGAGCTTAGCTGCAAAACGTAATGTCCGGAGCATACGCACCGGATCTTCTTCAAAACGTTGCACAGGATCGCCCAATAAACGTAAAGTCTTACTTTTGACATCATCAATTGCTTTACAGAAATCGAGCACAATACCCTTACGCGGCTGATAGTACAGAGTATTGATAGAAAAATCGCGTCGAGCAAAGTCCTGTTCGATGGTTCCCCAGTTGTTGTCACGTAAAATCATGCCCGAAGCACTGGTCACCGCTTTTTTAGGAGGAGCACGGAAAGTGGCAACTTCGATTAGCTCACGTCCTGAATAGACATGTGCCAATTCAAATCGACGGCCAATAATTCGGCATCGACGACCAAAAACTTCTTTAATTTGAGAAGGTGTTGCATTGGTGACTGCATCGAAATCTTTAGGATTGAGTCCTAGCATTAAATCACGGACACCACCCCCAACAATATAAGCTTCATAGCCTGCTTTAGTCAGACTATCGATCACATCTAAAATCGAAGAAGGAAGTTGGGCTGTGGACAAACCACATTTTGACGCTCGCAAGGTTTGCAAAAGACGCTGTCTCCTACGTCAGGACGTAAATAACAAGTTGTCGCTAATCATAGCTCTAACACACACAAAGGGCAATTTGATTCTCTTAGATTGCGCAGGAAATGATAATTGACGAATAGAACTTTTATAAGGCTAAACGCGATTTATTTTTTTCAAAAATAGCTGGTCCAATTCCTTTAACGTTTTTAATTTCGTCAATATTTTTAAAGCTACCGTTCTTTTGCCTGTATTCTACAATCGCTTGAGCCTTTTTCTCACCTATACCTTTTAATTGCTGAAACTCATTTACATTCGCCTGATTCAAATGAATTTGCCCTGTAGAGTCATTAAAATTTTTAGTTTGAGAAATTTTAGAACCATTAGAATGAGAAGACTTAGTGATGTTTAACTTTTGGTCATATATCTGCTGTTTAGCCTTCCATTCTTGAAAGTTTTGATCAAAAGATTGAGCGTAAACCGAAGGTGAAATTACTCCCAAGCACAAAATTATTAAAACAAAATACTTATTTTTCCAAAATCTCATGCTGTATTGCATGTGGTTTTTCCCCTGATTTTAATTGTCGTTTTGCCTGATTCCACAATTCATCCATTTCGGACAAGGTCATGTCTTCCAATGTTCTTTGCTGTTTTATGGCTTGCTCTTCAATAAAAGCAAAACGACTTCTAAATTTATGTATGGTTGATAAAAGTGAACTTTCACTTGAAATGCCAAGTTTACGTCCTACATTGACTAATGAAAACAGGCAGTCTCCAAATTCATCTTGAATTTCATTACTATTTTGATTTTTAAGTGCCTGTTTAAACTCATCTAATTCTTCTTCTAATTTTGTATAAGCATCTTCTACCGTTTTAAAATCAAACCCAACTTTTGCGACATTTTTTTGAATTTCCTGCGCTTGAGATAGTGCTGGTCCATGTTTAATTTCATCTAATCTTGATTGTGGTTTGCCTTGCTTTTCTTGTTGTTTAATTTGTTTCCATAACTCACTTACTTGTTCTGGTGTTAAGTTGTTAAATTGGTCTGCTTGAAAAACGTGCGGATGACGTCGTACTAATTTTTCACTAATTGCCTCAACCACATCTTGAAAATTGAACGCCCCCTGCTCGCTAAACATTTGCGATTGAAATACCACTTGTAATAACAGATCACCCAATTCATTCCGAATTTCATTAATGTCACCTTGACGAATTGCAGCCTCGACTTCATATGCCTCTTCAATCGCATATTTAGTCAGTGACATTGGAGTTTGCTCTTGGTCCCACGGACATTTTTCACGTAGCTCTTGCATAATTTTAAGCAATTTATCCATGTAACCCTCAAGTTCAAAAAATTGGTCAGTAACTTTAAAATCTTAATTTGCTATGATCAAAATTAAAGCGGCAAATCATTCTTCATATTGTAACGATAAAGAGAAAAAAAGATGAAACATAGCATTCTGATTAGTGGCGCAGCTCAAGGTATTGGAGCAGAAATTGCACGGGTATTTTATCAGCGGGGTTATAAAGTCGGCATTTATGACATTAATGAGTCGCGTGCTCAAAATTTAGCGCAGGAATTAGGGCCGAATGCATGCGCAGGGTATCTAGATGTCAGTGACTACAGCCAGTGGCAACATATATTAAAAGAATTTACCGACTGGGCTGGTGAGCTTAATATTTTGGTAAATAACGCAGGGATTTTATATTCCGGAGCCTTTGAAAATATCGATATCAAGTCACACCAAAGAACAATCAATATTAATGTAAACGGCGTAATCAATGGTTGCCATGCTGCTCTCTCTTATTTAAAGCAAGCTTCTTTTGCACGAGTCATTAATCTCTCTTCAGCTTCTGCAATTTACGGGCAAGCTGACCTCATTTCTTATTCGGCCAGTAAATTTGCAGTGAGAGGAATTACCGAAGGTTTAGATGTGGAATGGAAAAAATACGGTATTCGTGTTTTAGATGTGATGCCTTTATTTGTACAAACTGCAATGGTCAACAATATGGATGCAGGCTCTATTCAAAACATGGGAGTCGATTTAACGCCTAATGATATTGCTCAACAGGTGCTTTCACTTGTAGAGAAAAAAGCTCATTTCTGGACACCGACTCACACTCCAGTTGGTATAAAAACCAAATTGCTTTATCAACTCTCAACAATAAGCCCCCAGTTTTTAAATCGTTTAACTAATATTTATTTATCGAGAAAGTAGCTCATAAAAAAGGCCGTCAATTGACGGCCTTTTTCTCAATTTAGTTAAACACCTTGAATCATGCGTCGTGCGCTAATAATTCCAGGTTGTTGCTCTAAACGAGCTAACAAACGTGAAAGCTGAGCCAAGCCTTTCACCTCAATGAGCAACTTCATATTAGCAATACCATCTGCCTCAGAAATTGTGTTCACCTGACGAATATTAATCTGGTCAGAGAAAATCACTTGAGTTAAGTCTTTGAGTAAGCCACGACGATCATAAGCCTCAACTACAATTTGAACACTTTGACCACGAGTTGGCTGCATCTCCCAATCCGCTTCAACAGCACGTTCTGGCTCTTGCTTGATCATACGTTGATAATCAGAACACAAGACTTTATGAATACTTACCCCACGGTTCAACGTGATATAACCGGCAATTGATTCACCATGAACTGGTTGGCAACACTGCGCAATATGTAGCTCAACATTGTCTAAACCATCAATTAAGATGCCATGCGCAGACAGAGTATGGCTGGCACGTGGGTTTAATGTTGGTTTAAGTACCAGTTCAGGCTCATCCTGATCCAGATGCATTTGACGATTAATCTGATTAATCAGAGCATGCAAACTAATATCGCCGCTGACCAGACTAACCAAAATATCATCCCCTGTTTTCACATTAAAATGTGACGAGTAATCGTTGAGATCGATACTCTTAGGGTGAATCGCCAATCGAGACAATTCTTTGTTTAGTAACTCACGGCCAACTTCAAGGTTCTTACTACGGTCTTGCTGTCTGAACCAATGACGTAATTTGTCACGGGCACGAGCTGTCTTGATATAACCTAAAGAGTTCACTAACCAGTCACGGTTAGGCTCACGATCCTTCTTGGTTAAAATCTCAACCTGCTCACCTGTTTTTAGCGTATAGGTTAATGGTACATAGCGCTGGTTAACACGTGCTGCATAACACTTGTTTCCTACCTCTGTATGCACATGATAAGCAAAGTCTAAAACTGTTGAGCCACGTGGTAGTTCTTTAATATCACCATCACGACTAAAGACATAAATCTTTTCAAAACCTTCAAAGTCTTGAAGCTGATCAAAACCTTCCGTCTCATCTTCATTTTGATGTACTGTTGTTTCATTACGTTCTTGGTAATGTTCCAAAACAGCACGAAGCGAATGCAAACGATGGTTAAAAGAGTGGTCGGTATTCTTTGAACCTTCTTTATAGTTAAAGTGCGAACATACCCCTAACTCTGCTTCGTCATGCATCTCATGAGTACGAATTTGTACTTCTAAAGATTTATTCTCAGCAATAACAGCAGTATGTAATGAGCGATAACCATTGGCTTTCGGGTTAGTAATATAGTCATCGAACTGATGTGGGATATGACGCCAAATCTGATGAACAATACCTAATGAGTGATAACACTCAGGTACGCTATTCACCAATACACGTAAAGCACGAATATCATAAAGCTGATCGAAACTTAGGTTTTTGCTTTTCATTTTTCGATAAATCGAATAAATGTGTTTTGCTCGACCTGTAATTTCAGCTTCAATACCATGCGCCGCCAATTCACTTTTTAAACGGTCTATCACGAACTGGATATAATGTTCACGCTCAAGACGTTTTTCATTGAGTAATGAAGCAATCTCTTTATAACGGTCTGGCGCCAAATAACGAAACGCTAAGTCTTCGAGTTCCCACTTCAGCTGTGCAATACCAAGGCGATGCGCTAATGGCGAATAAATAGTTAAAATTTCACGCGCCACACGCTCTTGACGTTCACGTGATGAGTTTGCCAACTCACGTAAAGAGTAAGTACGTTCAGCTAACTTAATTAAAACGACACGAACATCTTCGGTCACTGAAATCAGCATTTTATAAATGCCGCTTAAATGTTCCCGTTGGTTGTTATTAAAATGGTCTTCTAGTCGTTTATTTTTTTCAATAAGCTCTGAAAGCTTACCCATTGCCAAAGTACCTTTGACAAGGTTATAAACTTGCTCACCAAACTTTCGCTTTACTTCTTCTATATCAGTAATGTCCTCACGAACACTACGATAAAGCATTGCAGCAGATAAAGTATCTTCATCTACATGTAAATGCGCCAGAATATCAGCCATTCCAACACCAGTAGCAAATGTATTGGAACGATGATTAACCGTTGAATCTAACTCTTTTTGTAGGGTTAAATGCGCAACCTCTTCGAGTTGTTTAAGCTCTGCCCCATCTAATATTTCACGAACCCGATCCAACCATGAGGCTAAACCGACTTGTGTTTCGGCGGCATGCTCTACAGTCGTTTCCTCTGACAACTCAGTTAGTTGTTCAGGTAACTGTTCACGTACTGTGACCATACCATTCTCCTGGATATGTAACTCATGTTTTTAATCGTTTATCTCTTGAATTTTCTCAAATAAAGCAATCGATTCAACATGTTCTGTGTGCGTAAACATGTCCATAACCGCTGCTTTTTTTAACTGGTAACCATGTTGAACCAAAACACCTGCATCCCTTGCTAATGTTGCTGGATTACATGATACATAAACGATTCTTTTTGCTCCAAAGTTCGGTACATACTGCATAATTTCATATGCACCAGCACGAGGAGGATCAATCAATAATGCATCAAATCCTTGATTTGCCCAAGAATGATGCGAAAAATCTTTTGTTAAATCTTGTGAAAAGAAGCTTGCTTGCACCAGATTATTACGCTTTGCATTATCTGTTGCCCGCTGCACCATTTCTTCACTTGCTTCCACACCTACAACCTGACCCTTTGCACCAACACATCGTGCAAGTGGAAGCGAAAAATTACCTAACCCACAAAACAGATCTAGTACTCTTTCACCCTGTTGCAATTGAAGCAATTCACATGCCAATTGCACCATTTGTTCATTTACTGTGGCATTGACCTGCGTAAAATCCAATGGCGAAAAAGCAAAATTTACATCAAATGCATTTAAAGCATAATGTAATCGCATAGCTCCTTGTTCTTCATCAATACGATGAAGACTTTCGGGTCCTTTAGGTTGCAAATACAACTGCCAGCCTTTGTGTAACGCAAATTGTCTTAATTGGTTGACATCAGCATTGTTTAGTTTTTCGATATGACGAACTAATAAAGATGTTTCATGATCACCTTTTGCTAATTCTACATGACCAATATGCGCTTTGCCTTTTAGACTTTGGAGTAAATTACGCAATTCCGGCAGACTATCTGATAACTTTTTATCCAAAACGCTACAAGTATGGATAGATGTTAAACGATTACTATGATGCTCACGAAAACCTAGAATTAAACGGTCCTGTTTTGGCAAATAGCGCACACCTATTCGAGCACGACGGCGATAATCACTTTGCAAAGAACGAATTGGCTCTAACCATTGTTCAGGCTGAATACCAGCAAAGTGTTGCAAGTGTGACTGAAGGACATTTTGCTTTAAATGGATCTGTTCATCAGGGTGGATGTGCTGCATGCTACACCCCCCGCAAATACCATAATGAGGACAAACTGCCTCTACACGATTTGCTGAAGGTTCCGCTAAAAGCTCTACCATTTCAGCTTCTTCAAGCCGCTTAGCCTCATGCGTAATTTGGGCTTTTACTGTTTCTCCAGGCAACGCATAACGAATAAACACTTTTTTACCATGCTTATCTGCCGGATGGTCTGGATGAGAACCATAATGCGCAATTCCCCGCCCCTCATGAGAAAGAGTTTCAACCTGAAAAATATATTCGGGTTGTTGAGGTTTACGAGATTTGGCTTGCTGTTTCAAAGAATGAACCTAAAAATTTAAAGGATTAAAATAGTGGGACGTAAATTCGGTATGTTTCGATGTACGTTGCCACACCTCAAGAAAATCGGCTTGCTGAGGCATAGTCTGTAAATACTCAATACTCGAACTAATCCAGTGGTTATGCTCATCTACATTCATTTGGCCTTTGAGCAATAGCCAACGCAAATAAATAAACCATGTATTGAGCACATCACCTTCACAATAACTGGTTAACTTTAACCATTGTTCTGTACGTACATATTCAGGCACATGATAACCCGACTCACCACGTTTACCTGGTAAACCTAAAATACAGGCTACATCATCGAGTTTCTGGAAATTACGGCCATTAAACATTGCCATAACATCCATTAAATCAATATGACGGTGGTGATAACGGTTTTGGTAATTATTAAAACGCTTCTGACTATCAAGCTCGCCTTGATCAAATAACCCGGGTGCCGAAAGACCATGATACATGGTACGGAACAAAATGACGGGCAAATCAAATTGCGAGCCATTCCAGCTCACTAAAGTTGGATGGCGCTTATCAAAAATGGATAGAAATTTCTGTAAAATTTCAGCTTCCGAATAGTGTTCCCGACTAAAAGAAAATAATCTGAAACCTGATTCATCAATCCACAAACCAGAAATACAAACGATTTCATGTAAAGGCAAACGCTGAAAATCCATGCCGGATTCTTGGCGGCGGATTTTTGTGAGTGCCTGTTCAACATCTGCCTCTGGCAAATCAAGATGATATAAATGCGCTCCCGCTTTTAAATCAGTTAAAGTTTCAATATCAAAAACTAAAGTAGGAAAACGCATTTTTTCTCTCAATTATGAGTCATCAGTCCTGTACTGAGAACAGGCCTGTAGACAAGTAGCGATCACCACGGTCACAGATAATGCAAACAATCACAGCATCCGGATTTTCTTCTGCAATTTTTACTGAAGCCCATACCGCCCCCCCAGAAGATGTACCTGCACTAATTCCTTCTTCACGTGCCAAACGGCGAGCTGTTTTTTCCGCTTCAATTTGCGGAATATCCATAATTTGATCAACACGCTTTGGTTCGAAAATTGTAGGTAAATATTCTTGTGGCCAACGGCGAATACCGGCAATATTTGAACCTTCAGAAGGTTGTAAACCAATAATTTGAATATCTGGATTTTGTTCTTTTAAATACTTAGAAACACCCATAATGGTACCGGTTGTACCCATTGAACTTACAAAATGGGTAATCTTTCCATCTGTTTGTTTCCAAATTTCAGGGCCAGTCGTAAGGTAATGAGCTTCCACATTATCTGGATTACCAAACTGATTGAGGACTAAACCTAGGCCTTCAGCTTGCATTTGCAAAGCCATATCTCGTGCAGCTTCCATATTCGGCGCTTCAATCAATTCTGCGCCATAAGCACGCATGGCGTCCTTACGCTCCTGACTTGAATTCCCTGGCATAATAAGTTTCATTTTATAGCCGCGCATCGCCGCAACCATAGCTAAAGCAATACCGGTATTACCACTGGTAGCTTCAACCAATGTATCACCTGGTTTAATTTGACCACGCTTTTCAGCCTGCATAATCATGTTATATGCAGGACGATCTTTTACAGAACCTGCTGGATTATTACCTTCCAATTTTGCTAAAACCGTTGCCTGCGTATGACAAGCCAAGCGCTGCAAACGGACCAGAGGTGTTTTACCTACATAGTGATCTAACAAAAATTCGTCGGCTAAAAAATCAGGTTGTGTATTACTCATGATCAACACCTAAATCGGGGTGGCACTATTGTATGAAAAAATGATCGGTACTGCATCCATTTCACTATGCTTTTTAATGAAAGTGATTAAAGCCCAGTCAGTTATAAAATGCCGTCTGTTTTAAAATAAAGCGTGATAATATGCCCTACAGAGAGATCAATCTGATGTAGCTATGTCTAATTTCAATAAAACCTTATCGAAACGCTTACGTCTGAATCATGCATATGGGCAATTAATTGCTCTTATTTTTGTGCCCATTATGATTTTAACGTGTGTTGGGGCTTTTCTGGTTTTAACTGAAACATCACGTTCTGCAAAGCAACAACAATTGCATCATGCCTCAGCGATTTTGGCACGCTACAATCAAATTGCTAAAGATCTCTACACATTAGTAGAACTACAACCAGACGAATATGATCATGCTCAACATATTATGCAAAGTATGTTTAGCGAGAAAAATCTAAAGCGTGCTGCTTTAATTGATAGTAATGGTCAGACTTATTTAAGTATCGGTTATCGAGATAATCGTTACTGGCCTAACTTCACACAAAACAATAACTTTTTTGGTCCGATCTCTTATAACCATAATAATATTTATGGAGTCCGTATCATTGATACCGCAGGAAAGCCTCCTGTCTGGCTCTTGATTGAAATGGATAATCAACCACTTGAATTAGCGCGTTATCGCATTTTGATTGCTTTGGTCATTACCGGTCTGATGACTTTATTATTACTTTTGCTCTGTCTTAACTTTTATTCTCGCCGCTGGATTGCACCCATGTATGAAATACGTATGCAATTACAGCGTCTCAATGCAGACACTTTAGACCAACACATCGTGATTAACAGTTCCGGTGAGTTAAGATTACTCCAGCGCGATATCGCAAACGTGGTGAAACGCTTACACTTTAGTTTTTTAGAGTTAAAAGAACATACCGAGCAAACAGAAGAAGACTTACGCAGAACTTTAGATACTTTAGAAGTTCAAAACATTACTTACCGTCAAGCACGCGACCAAGCCATTTCATCTAATCAGGCAAAATCGGTTTTCCTGGCCAATATCAGTCATGAGCTTCGTACACCGCTTAATAGTATTGATGGCTTTATTCATTTATTACTTCGCCAACAAAATTTAAGTAACGAACAGAACCTTTATTTACAAACTATTCGCAAGTCCTCTGCCCATTTATTAGCATTAATTAATGATGTATTAGATTTCTCAAAAATTGATGCAGGTAAACTGGAACTTGAAACAGCACCTTTTGACTTAGAAGAAGCTGTATTTGATGTCATGGATATGTTGTCACCTTTGGCTGCACAAAAGCATATTGCCATGGCTTTTTATTATGCAGACAACATTCCTCAACAGGTGATTGGTGATGCTTTACGCTTTAAGCAAATTTTGACCAATTTGATTTCCAATGCCATCAAGTTCACGCCAGATGGTGAAATTATTGTTCGTGTGCGTATGGAACATGATGACATCGGTCAGTGCTTGCTTCATTTTAGTGTTCAGGACAGTGGTATTGGTTTAAGCGGTACAGACCGTAAAAAACTATTTGAGTCGTTTTCGCAAGGCGATGCATCTGTTACCCGCCAATTTGGTGGTACAGGCTTAGGTCTGGCAATTTCTAAACAATTGGTTCATCTCATGCATGGCCAAATTGGCTTTGAAGATAACCAAGAACGTGCTCCAACAGAAAAAGGTTCAACATTCTGGTTTACTGCACAGTTTGCTGTAGATGAAGAACATGAGATTGAACATCCTCACTTCGAACATTTACAAGTGGTGTCTTATTTAGCTCACCCTGCAACAGCCAGTGTTTTGCGCTACTATCTTGAAAATTATCAAGTACCACATATCGAAACTCAATCGATTCTGGACTTGTTTAGCCGCTTAAAACATCTCGACCAAAAAGACAATACATGGCTCATTGTTGATCATAGTGGTGATACTGAAGCTCTACTCAAAGAAATCCGTAGCCGCTATCAAGGTAACTTAGCAGTTTACGGCTATCAAATGACTCTTGAGCCAAACATGCTCACCGAATATCGCGCTCGCCCACTTTATCAACCATTAAGCCGTAGTGGCCTCATTCAATTATTAAGTGACCAACCTATCTTTGAAGAGGAACAACAAGACTTTAATGGACAGGGGTTACATATTTTGGCGGTTGATGACCATTTACCTAACTTAATTGTTTTAGAAGCATTATTAGGTGAGTTAAATGTCAAAACTACTAAGGCCTTAAGTGGACAAGAAGCGCTTAATATTATTCAAGAAAGAATTGATCAGAAACTTAAACCATTTGATTTGGTATTTATGGACATTCAAATGCCGGTTATGTCGGGCATTGATACCACACGTGCGATCCGCTCTTTAGAATCCACTTTAGATGGGGAAATGCAACTTCCAATTATTGCTCTAACCGCCCACGCGCTTGCAGATGAAAAGCAAAAGCTTCTTAAAGTTGGTATGAATGACTATGTCACCAAACCAATTCAAATGGAGCAAATCATTCAAATTTTAACGCAATGGACGAAAAACAACTTTACTTCGCAAAATCTAGCTAAAGATCATCATGTGGTTGCAGAAGCGTTAGATCCAGAAATTTTAAATTGGCAGCAAAGTTTACAACTGGCAGCAAACAAAGAAGATTTAGCTCAAGATCTTCTCAAAATCTTGGTAGATAGCTTCCCAACCGAGCTAGAAGAAATGCAGCAACTCATTGAGCTTGAAGACTTTCCTCAGCTTGAGCATGTACTACACCGTCTTTATGGTGCTACACGCTATGTAGGCACACCAAAACTTCAACAAGTGACGGGAGACTTTGAACAATTTATTTCTACGCTACGCAAAGAACGCCGTAGAGCTGACGATGGCTTCATTGAAGAAGTCATGAGACGTTTCGATGAATTAGGTCTCGTCATTAAAGAAGTTGAGAGTGCAGCTCATCAAATTTTAGTCATACCAGATTAAATAATAGTTGTTAAATAGACATGACTGACCTGTCATGTTTCCAATTTCCAGCCATGCTATGCTCCGCTTATCGATAAAAAAATAAGCGGGAATTTCATGGCACTTTTACGTATTGAAAAAAATAATGGCATTGCAACAGTTTATCTAAACCGTCCTGATAAACGTAACGCTATGAGTTTTGCTCTACTCAAAGAACTTGTAACAACGGCTAAAGCTATACAAAAAGACCGAGATATCCGCTGTGTAATTTTGACAGGTGAAGCACAAGTGTTTAGTGCTGGTATTGATTTATCTGACTTAAACAATCCTAAGAACTCTGCATTTGCCATTTGGGAACTTGTTAAACCAGGACAAAGCCTTTTCCAAAAAGCTTTTCTTATTTGGCAAAATTTGCCCGTCCCTGTTATTGCCGCTCTTGAAGGTTATTGTTTTGGGGCAGGTATGCAACTTGCACTAGCTGCCGATATCCGCATTGCCCACCCAGACACTAAAATGTCGATTATGGAAAGCCGTTGGGGTTTAGTACCAGATATGGGTCTTACCCGTTCGCTCAAAGGCTTGATTGGAGTTGACCTTGCAAAAGAGCTGACTTTAACTGCCCGTGTTTTTGACGGAAATTATGCAAAAGATATTGGACTTGTGACTCACTTAAGTGAGAATCCATTAGAAAAAGCAAATGCGATCGCTTCAGAAATGTTACAGCGCTCACCTGATGCATTGACTGCTGCAAAACGTGTACTAGATGCAATGGAACATCAACCAGAAAAATCATTACGCTTAGAAAAAATCTGGCAACTTAAATTATTACTTGGTAAAAATAGCAAACTTGCTCGTAAAAAAGACAAACATCCGGAAGTTAAATTTTTACCACGCCAATATAGATAAGAGCTTTATTATGAATTTTGATCGTAATACTCCTATTGCTTTTTTAGGCATAGGACTTATGGGAAGCCGTATGGCAAGCCGTCTTATACAAGCCGGCTTTCAGGTCGCAGTATGGAATCGAACAGCATCTGCTTGTGAAGAACTTATTGATATTGGCGCACATGCACTCGATCTTTCCAACATCGGACAGTACCCAATCATTTTAACTTGCCTAGCCGACGATAAAGCTGTGCAAGCAGTATTTGATCAAATTCAAACAAACTTAAAAGCGGGTCAGGTCATTGTCGACTTCTCAAGTCTCTCTGTTGCTGCGACAAAAGCACTTGCTCAGGCTGCTGCTTTACAAGATGTGATATGGATTGACTCCCCTGTTTCAGGCGGTACAGCTGGGGCAGAACAAGGCACGCTAGTCATTTTTGCAGGTGGCGATGCTCAAACTATTGAAGCTTTAAGTCCTGTTTATAATGTTCTTTCCCAACGTGTCACACGAATGGGAGATACAGGCACAGGACAAGCAACTAAAATTTGCAATCAACTCATTGTGGCAGCAAACAGCGCCCTGATTGCCGAAGCAGTTGCACTAGCAGACCGCGCGGGCGTAGATACCACTTTACTCGCTCCTGCCCTAGCTGGCGGATTTGCCGACTCAAAACCTTTTCAAATACTGGCACCACGTATGGCGACTCATACTTTCGAACCTGTTCAGTGGAAAGTTCAAACATTATCGAAAGACCTTAACAACGCAGTAACATTGGCTAACAATGTTAATTTAGACATCCCCGTTGCACAAAAAGCTCTATTACAGCTACAAACTCACCAAAAAAATGGCTTTGCTGAGAAAGATTTAGCTACTATGATTCAAGTAGTAGAGCAATAATAAACGGAGTTTGTGTATGGGTCGTCTTGCCGTTAACTTATCCATGATTTTTACCGAAGTTCCTTTAATTGAACGCTTTGCATTAGCCCATGCAGAGGGCTTTGAACATGTAGAAATTCAATTCCCATACGAGCTTGCCATTTCTGATATTCAAGACCAACTTGAACGTTACAACCTAAATTTATGTTTAATTAACGTTCCTGCTGGTGACCTTATGCAAGGTGGAAATGGCTTAGCAGGTATACCGGGTCAAGAGGCTGCATTTCGTGAGGCATTACAGTTAGCGATTCGCTATGCCACAGCATTAAAAGTACCTCGTGTTAATATTTTGGCAGGTAAGCAACCTCAAGACTCTGACTTACTTCCTTGCCTTAAGACACTTGCAACCAACTTAAAATTAGCCTGTGATTTACTGACAGAACACGATATTGAACCTGTATTTGAAATGATTAATGGCACAGATATGCCACGCTTTTTGGTACAGAACATTGCGCAAGCCCAAGAAATGCTAGAAGCAGTCAATCACCCTGCCTTAAAAATGCAATATGACTGTTACCATATGGCAATGATGGGTGAAGATGTACTTGAAGGTTTACAAGAAAATATTCACCAGATTGGCCATATTCAGTTTGCAGATTGTCCGGGACGTCATGAACCCGATACGGCTCAAATACCGTATGAGCAAATTTTTTCATGGATTAAGCAAAGTGCTTATGAGGGCTATATTGCGGCAGAATATAAACCTAAAAATGGCTCAAATCAGTCATTTACATGGAAAAAGAAATATTTTTCCGATGATGTAAATATATAAACTGTTACTAGTTTTGTTTGAAATTCTGAGTGAAAACCACTATATTAGATAGTGAGTAATTGTCAGGAAAATATACCCTATATGAATTTAGAACCATCGCCCAGCGTGTCTAATTCTCACGATTTCGCAATGAACACCTCAAATAAAGACGTACAAGCTTGTCTTAAAGTCGTCCATGACGCTTTAGTTGATGTAAAAGCAAAAGATATTCTACAGTTAGATGTTAGTTCTATTAGCAATGTTGCTGATGCTATTGTCATCGCGAGTGGTACTTCTACTCGTCACGTCAAAGCACTTGCTGACAATGTTGCAGAAGAAGCTCGAAAAGCTGGTTTCCGCCCGATTGGCGTTGAAGGCGAACGAGATGCCGAATGGATCTTAATCGATCTTGGCTTTGTTGTAGTACATGTGATGCTACCAACTGCCCGCAAATTCTATGATTTAGAAAGCTTATGGCGTACTGCTCCAGAGTCGGTCGCATAAAATTTTGCTTTTAAAAAAAGCGGCTCTTTTGAGCCGCTTTTTGTTTATATACTTAATCAAACTTTTATTATTTAAACAGCCACCTTTACCCTCACTTCCTATGAAAAGCTGTTAACTCAACAAAACTTTAATAACACTAACAAGCAAGTCATCAGCCCCACTTAAATTTGACATGACAAATTGTCAGAATTCCAGCACTATACTAATTCTTATAGTCTCATCAATAAATAGCATAACCGGAGCACTAAAAAGTGAAGATACTCATTACAGGCGCCAACACAGGTATTGGTTTTGCCGCAGCAGAACAACTTGTAAAACAAGGGCAACATGTGATCTTGGCGTGCCGAAATCCTCAAAAAGCACAAGAGGCACAAAACAAACTACGCTCACTCGACCAAGGAGAAGTCGATGTCGTTTCTCTCGACTTAAACAGCCTTGAATTAACTCAAAAAGCTGCCGAAGAAATTGCAGATAAATATGGCAGCCTTGATGTACTTATTAATAATGCCGGTCTATTTTCAAAAACAAAGCAACTCACCGTAGATGGGTTTGAACAGCAATTTGGCGTTAACTATTTAGGTCACTTTTTATTAACTCAAAAACTACTCCCCGTTTTAAAGCAGTCTCCTCAAGCACGTATTATTCATCTAGCGTCTATTGCTCACTGGGTTGGTTCAATTAAGCCTAATAAATTTCGTGCGGAAGGTTTTTACAATCCTCTGTTCTATTATGGACAATCCAAGCTTGCAAACTTATTGTTCAGCAATGCATTAGCTGAACAACTAGCAGATAGTTCAATTACCAATAATGCATTACACCCCGGTGGTGTTGCTTCCGATATTTATCGCGATTTACCAAAACCAGTTTATGCAGCCATGAAAGTAGGTTTAGTTCCAACATCGGTTCCTGCAAAGCTCATTACAGAAATGGCGACTGGCGACACATGGCAAAACCGCAATGGTGAATATGTCAGTGCGCATATGCCAGACTGGAAATCCTCTCATGCCAAAAACCAGCAATTAGCACGCGACCTCTATCAGCAATCTATGAATCTAGTGGAAAAGTTCCTCTAACCCTCAAAAAATAAAAAACCACCCAAAGGTGGTTTTTTTATATCAAAGCAACTTAGTGGCCTGTACCATTAATTGCTTTCGTCATATCTTCAACAACTTTCTTAGCATCACCAAAGATCATCATTGTTTTTTCGTTATAGAACAAGTCATTATCAAGTCCAGCATAACCTGTCGCCATAGAACGCTTAATCACCATGATTGTACGTGCTTTATGTGCTTCAAGAATCGGCATACCATAAATTGGTGAACCTGGGTCATCTTTTGCAGCAGGGTTCACAACGTCGTTTGCACCAATAACAAGTACTACGTCAGTTGCTGGGAAGTCTGAGTTAATCTCATCCATTTCCAAGATGTCTTCATATGCTACGTCTGCTTCAGCAAGCAATACGTTCATGTGACCAGGCATACGACCTGCAACCGGGTGAATTGCGAAACGGACGCGAACACCTTGCTCTTTTAGAATTTCGCATAACTCTTTTACAGCATTTTGTGCACGACCTTGCGCCATACCATAACCCGGTACAATCACAACGCTGTCTGCATTTGACATTAAGAAGCCAGCGTCATCAGCAGAACCTGAACGGTAGTTACGTTGAACTTGTTCACCTTTAGCAGCTGTAGAAACTGCTGCACCACCCATTGCACCACCAAACAATACGTTGATGATTGAACGGTTCATTGCTTTACACATGATGTATGACAGAATCGCACCAGATGAACCCACAAGTGAACCCGCAACGATCAACATGTTGTTTTCTAATGTAAAACCAATACCTGCTGCTGCCCAACCAGAGAACGAGTTAAGAAGCGATACCACTACAGGCATGTCACCACCACCTACTGGTGCAATCCATACCCAGCCAAATGCAAGTGCAAGTGCGGTCATTGCCCAGAAAGCAGTCATGTTGCCAGTTGTGAAGAAGTAGAAACCACAAGCCAACATCGCAACAAAGATAAGTGCTTGAACAGGTTTAACCCATGCACCAGAGATTGTTTTAGCCCATTTTTTCGCAGCCAATTTACCGTAAGCAAACACAGATGCTGTAAAGGTAATCGCACCAACGAAACAACCAACAAACAATTCAAATAGGTGAACCTTGCTCATGTGTGCATGTTGCACGCCAGCCGCTGTTAATGCCGCCTCATTTTGAGCAAACAATGCTGTAAGCTGGTTGTTATGCAAAATTGCTGCAACTGCAATCAAAACCGCAGCCAACCCCACCAATGAGTGCATAAGTGCAACAGTTTCAGGCATTTGAGTCATTGGTACAGTACGTGCACGTGCAATACCCACAATCGCACCAAGCACCATTGCACCACCAATCATCCAAATAACTGGGTTATTGGCAACAAAGAAGGTTGTTACAACTGCAATCGCCATTGCGATCATACCGTAACGGTTACCTTGAATTGCTGTTTTAGGACCAGATAGGCCGCGAAGCGTCAAGATAAAGAGAATTGCGCCTACAAGGTACAACCAGTTTGCATTTGCTTGAATAAATTCCATGTCAAAGCCCTCTTATTTCTTTTGCTTAGGCTTGAACATTTCCAACATGCGTGCAGTTACTGCGAAGCCGCCGAAAATATTAATGCTTGCTAAAAATACTGCAATCGCACCAAGTACGCTCACAACATTCACACTTTGAAATGCAATATTTGCATCTACACCAAGTACAGGCAGGCCAACTGTTTGTAACATCGCACCAACAACAATAATCGATGACAATGCGTTGGTTACCGCCATAAGTGGCGTGTGCAAAGCTGGTGTAACACCCCAAACAACGTAATAACCTACGAAGATGGCAAGGACGAAAATTGTAATAGTTTCAACCATGAGAAATCTCCTTAACCACGCTTAAGCAGCACTTGACCGCCATGAGTGACCAATAGGGCTTTTTGGATTTCGTCTTCTTGATTAATCGCAAAGTTTTTCTCTTTGTCGAATAAAGTCTCTACGAAATTAAAAACGTTACGTGCATATAATGCAGAAGCTTCTGTCGCAACAGTGGCTGGAATATTTGGAATACCCAAAATTTTTACACCATTTTCAGTGACAACAGTTTCGCCAACTTTAGAACCTTCAACGTTACCGCCTGTTTCAACTGCCATATCTAAAATGACAGAGCCTGGTTTCATTTTGGCAACAGTTTCAGCTTTGATCAGACGCGGTGCATCACGACCTGGCAACAATGCTGTTGTAATCACGATATCGGCATTCGATACAGCTTTATCTACAATCGCAGCTTGGTCTTTGATGTATTGCTCACCCGGCATCCAGCCATAACCATTTTTTGCTGCATCTGCTGCACGTTGCTGTTCTTCTTCAGACATTGGTACGTCTAACCACTTACCACCCAAAGACTCAACCTGATCTTTTGCCGTTGGACGCAAGTCAGTTGCTTCAACAATTGCACCCAAACGTTTTGCAGTAGCAATCGCTTGAAGGCCTGCAACCCCAACACCCATAATCACAACACGTGCAGGCTTTACAGTACCAGCAGCAGTCATAAGCATTGGGAACATGCGTTGATATTCAGCAGCTGCAAGCAAAACTGATTTATAACCAGCTAAGTTTGCTTGAGAAGACAACACATCCATGTTTTGTGCACGAGAAAGCGTACGAGGAAGCAATTCCAGAGCAAAAGCAGACACTTGCTGATTCGCAAATTGGTCTAGCTCGGTATTACGATAAGGATCAAACATTGCTACAACAGTTGTATTTGCTGCAAGTTTTTGAATTTCCCCGCCTTGTGGCGCACGAACTTTCAAAATAATTTGACTACCCGTATAGGCATCATCCGTAATGGTTGCACCGACCTGTTCATAAGCACTGTCAATGTACGCAGCCTTTACACCAGCACCACGTTCAATCACAACGCTATGACCAGCGCTAATCAACTTCTTTACTGTCTCTGGCGTAGCAGCTACACGATTTTCACCGACGACAGTTTCGGTTGGGATTCCGATCTGCATGAGCGTTCCTCAAGCTAATTTCTCATTGTCAAAAACATTGCAACCCGCAATGTTTCCCCCATGTGTATTCTTTGTACAGAATTTGGATTCTAATTGAACTTTTTGAAAATACCACCCACTATTTATTTAATAAATACCCATATTTTGAACTGATGATTCACGTTATTTGACATGAGGTGTAATATAGGAGGATTTTTCTTTTTTTGCAGACAATAGTCTCTCTTATACAGTCCTGTATATGAAAATTTCTTTATCTTCGTTTCAAATTGGGTCTTTTTTTGCGCTTTGCTCTGCTTTTCTATTCAGCACAAAAGCGATTTTTATTAAACAAACTTATGCCCTTTCTCCATTAGTAGACGGTACAGTCCTGATGGCTTTACGGATGTTAAGCGCTTTACCGTTTTTTCTATTAATTTGCTGGTTCAATAGGCATCATAATCAGGGCATAAAAAAGAAGGATTGGCTAATTTTAATTTTTGCCGGTCTATTAGGCTACTACTTTGCCAGCTGGCTCGATTTCATGGGCCTCATGTTTATTAGCGCTTCTTTAGAGCGAATCATCCTATTTTTATATCCCACACTTACCGTGATCGCTTCAAGTCTGCTCTACAAACAAAAATTAGATGTAAAAAGTTTATTCGCCATTTTTCTTAGTTATGGTGGAACCGTGTTAGTGATGCTGCAAGAGCACAAAAATGCACCAATTCAGGGCAACTTTTGGCTCGGAACAAGTTTTGTATTTGCTAGCGCTGTAGCTTTTGCCGGTTATTTACTGCTGACTCCACCATTAATTAAAAAATTTGGCTCTTGGAATTTCACAGGGTTAGCCTTAACTGTGGCTTGTATCGGCACATTAACTCATTACGTATTAAGCACACCTCAACCTATTCAACTTCTATTACAACTCCCCTCTAGTGTAATTTGGTACGGGATTGGCTTAGGTTTTTTAGTCACTGTCTTACCTACCGTTATGCTTATGCAAAGCATTGAGCGACTCGGAGCATCTCAATCTGCAATGATTGCTTCGATCGGACCAGTTTTAACGATTTTGCTTGCCGTTGCTTTTTTAAATGAAAACCTAAATATATGGCAATGGTTCGGTTGTTTCCTCAATATAGTCGGCGTAATGATGATTACTTTAAGAAAGAAAAGACTAAAACACTAAATGCTCTTGACCTCAACTTAAGTTGAGGTTGGATACTCATCTAAATTTTATTAAACGGTTGAGTTCCATGAACAAAGAAATTTTTAAAATCATAAATCCTTCTACTTTATATGACCCAACACCTAACGCTTATAGTCATGTCGCTGTAGTAAGCAATTTTAACAATATTATTCATATTGCAGGTCAAGGTGGCGAAGACAAACAAGGTCAATTAAGTTCTCATTTCAGCGAACAAGTCCTACAAGCATTTGAAAATATTAAATATGCGTTAGTAGCTGCCAATGCAGAACTTACGGATATCGCCGTTTTAAGAATTCTAGTTGTTGACCATTCGGTAGAAAAACATGAGATTTTGATTAAAATTATGAAGGATTTATGGAAAAATCATCCTTTTCCAGCCTGCACACTCATTCCTGTGCCGCGTCTTGCACTAGAACATATGCTCATTGAAGTCGAAGCAACGGCATACACTTAATAAAATCGAGAGAACATCATGTCTACCCCTGAAGATATCAGTCAAAATAAACCTTTACTTTGGTTGATGGCAGCAGCATGTGGCCTATGTGCAGGTGTGAATTACTATTGCCAACCCCTTATTCACTCTATTCAGCAAGATTTTGCTGTAACTCAGGCACAAGCTGCTTTAACAGTAACATTTGCTCAGGTGTCTTATGCCTTAGGCTTACTCTTTATTGTTCCGATGGGTGATATTGTCAATAAAGCCAAAGCCATTCCGTTTTTGATGATGCTTTGTGCAGTTGGCCTATTTACCTCTGCTTTTGCTGTTAACTTACCTATGCTCTGGATCGGTACAATTTTAGCGGGTTTGTTTTCAGTTGCAGCTCAAGTGCTTATTCCTCTTGCAACAATGACGGTTAAACCTGAAAAAACTGGTGAGATTATTGGCTTCTTAATGAGTGGCTTATTGGTCGGGATTTTACTCTCTACCAGTCTGGCTGGCTTATTTTCCAACCTTTTCCACTGGAAAGTCGTTTATGCCATAAGTGGTATATTAATGCTTTTGTTGGCCTATACCTTAAAAAGCCGCCTACCTTATGTCATGCGTATGAAACTGAACTATGGACAAATTTTTGTTTCCATGGCTCAGCTTTTAAAGCAGGAAAAGCGACTTTTATTAAGAGCGCTTACAGGTGCATTCGCATTTGCGTCAGTGAGTATTTTGTATTCAACAATCGCGTTACTACTGACCTCGGCACATCATTTACCCGATCTATTTATTGGGCTGGTACCTTTAGTTGGTATCTTTGGTGCGTTATCAACACGTTATATCGGTAAATATGCCGACCAAGGCTACACACGTTTACTCACCTGGATGGGTTGCGGGCTATTTTTAGTAAGCTGGATTTGTTTCTATTTCGGACAAACTCTACTTTCAGCTTATGTTATTGGTTTTGCTTTAATTCAATTGGCACTTGCCCTTGTCCACACCAGCAACCAAAGTATTATTTTCCGTTTACGTCCCGATGCTAAATCTCGTATTAATGCTATTTATATGACTACTTATTTTATTGGTGGTGCAGCTGGCTCGGCATTAGGGATTTTTGCATGGAATCGTGGTGGATGGACCATGACTTGCCTTGCAGGTGTAGGGCTCGTTGTATTTTGTATTTTATTTAGCATGATTGATGCTTTCTTACAAAAAAAGCAAATGGCTTAGCTATAAGGTAATTTGTTAAAAATCATCTTTCTATATTTAACATAAGGGCGGTTATAAATTGCGCAGTTAAATGCCACTGTCGATTCAGGACTAAACCCCGTATAATGCTGCCCTTTCTTTAATTTAGCGACTTTTGGGTCTATCGGTTATGCAATCACTTCAATCGTTACAACCTCGTATTTCAGTAGCCCCAATGATGGATAGGATCAACTAAAATAAAATATCATTTATTATTAAAAACTTAGAAACAAAAATAAAATTCATGGTGTAAATTTAGTGTAAAAATTTAATTACTGAAAAATAATTTAAAAATCCAGCCCATTTATGAATGGCTGGATTTTTATTTGATCTATTTTTGATAAGCTAGCTCAAAAGATCCTATTTCCTCTAAGACATACCGAATGTGGTGGCTCGTATCAATTGCAACCCATTGCGTAGGATTTCCTATAAAATTATTAATACCGTGCGCACATTCAAAGATTTTATTGTCTCCCCAACTAAAGCTTACATCTTCATAATAGATAGAATTAATTAATCTCATTGCTAGCTGCTTTCTATGCCCATGACTTCCACCATCTCTAGAAAATGGATGGCCTCTTACGACATAGTAATTTTTATCTATAGTGTAGATAATTTTTCCATTCGTATGTTGATTAATAATCTGCTTTTCTGGAGCTGGATGTCTTGCTCCATGATCTGCAAACTTCAATTTAACATTAGGGAACATGTTTCTTAAAGTCTGCCATACAACCATTTCTTTTCGAAGTACTGGACCATCCGTATCATGATCTTCAATGGCTTCTGCAACGCTTGAAGGATATGAAGCTCCACTGATAGAAATGTATTTAAAATCATATTCAGTTAATACTTCTAAAAAGTCTCTAGACTTGCTTAGCATCTGTTCAATTGTTATACGATTGACACTTACATCCCCAAAATCTAATAATATAGAACAATTATTTTCTGCTAATTTTAAATCAGAAATAATTGATTCTAGTTGTTCTTTGAAAAAATCAGGTTCATCAATATCATACATTGCCTCACCATCTAATCTAATACAAAAATAAGGAGCCTCTGGATAATTTAAATTTTTCATTGTTTGATGATAAAGACTGCTCATTTGATCAAACCAACGGTCATAACCAATTACAGGAACTACCTTTACTCCTAATGCAAACAATTTGTTATACGTATAGGTTAGGAAATGCTCACCATTCTCCAATAAAGCTTCAGATGGTTTCCAAAAATAACCATCCACTAAAGCAATATTTCCACTCCATAATTTCCCTATTTTCTCGCAACGGCTATTAATATCAACAAGTCTTGAAACCCCTTCTTTATAAATATTAGGCATTTCAAATAAAGGGTGGAAAGTTGGCTGTATTTGATATTCTAACTGCTCAGACCTAATAGGTTTTATCGCATCAAATTCACCTTGCTTCGCTTTCATGATTGGGACATATTCTGGAATTTTCATCATCTCTACTCCTCAACACTTAATAAATGAGAATTGGTTAATAATGCCTTGACCTGATATTGACCAACCAAGTCTGAAAATAAGGTGTAATTTCCCAACTCTTTTCGAATACGCCCTGCAATGATTGCTGGATGAACTCTCAACTCTTTAGCCAACTTTTCAATAGATTCTTTACTTGGTGAGATAAATGCCTCTGTACGTCTCAAAACTCCTCTTGGTATAAATGCCTCTCTTGCCAATCGATTTGCTTCAGCCTCCCTCCGATCCTCCATACTTGATGAATCTAAATCATCGAGAAATGCTTCTGTTTCATCAACATGCTTCCAAATATGTGCGCATTCATGTAGTAACGTAAACCAAAAATTATCCAATCGGTCATATCGTAAACTTAGCCCAATAATAGGAGTGCCGTCACTGTCCTTCAATGCCGCTCCATCAAGATGCGTACCCTTAAGATGAGGCTCAATGACTACAGCAATTCCATGCTTTTCTAAGTATTCAATTGCTAATATTGGCCCATGCTCAAACCAGCTTAATTGAGCTAACTCTCTTAAAAAATTACTATTTATTAAATTAGGGTCATATTTTCCTAGACTATCTTTCTTATCTCTAGCTTGGAGAATGACTCTAGCTAGCCACGCATACAGTGCATACATCGTATTAGGTGTTTGGGCATCACCAGACAACTTTCGTTTAAAAGAAGCTGAGCCGATTTGTAACCCTGATTGAGCAATATATTTTTGGATAATACTCTCAGTTGATGCTGCCGTATCAGCAAGAAATGTTTTTAACCACCCCCTATTTTTCATCTCTTTAACAGGAAATTTAGACCAATCAATATTATTTTTATCTAATGTATTCTTTGAATTTGATAAACCAATTAATGTCTCTACCGACAGTCCCAACCCTACAGATAATGCTCGGATCATATCTACGGTTAAAGCTCTTTTTCGATTAAGAACTTCAGAAACTCTACTAGTAGTACCAAAATATGGGGCCAAATCAGCTTGTTTTAACCCTTTCTCATGCATCCTAAATAGAATTGCATCAATAGGATCAGGCGCCTCTATCGGATATTGTTTATTTTCATAATCTTCTATTAAAACCGATAATAATTCCAACCGATCACTCTCAGGACTTCCTATAGCCGGATTTAGCATAATTAAAGAATGCACTTCGTCAAGATAAGCTTGATACTGCTCTCTTGTACGAATAACTTTAAATTCCATTGTTAGCACCTTTAATGTTTACAGCTTTAATAATCGCTATTCTTTGAGAAAACGCGATTTGTAGACAAATAACCCATTTAGAGTTATGTATCGAAAATTCGAAACATTGATTTTCCAAAATAGATACTTTTGGAAATTGTTTCAGAATATCTTCCGCGCCCCGCCAATGAGCATCACGTATTTCAGAGATCCAACTTATGAGCCATTTTTTAGCAAACTCACACTCAATCACTGTTATTTTTTCAAGACCTAAAAGCTTCATTTAAAAATATTCCCAATTTGGGAATAAATTACACCATTTCAAAATACAACTCAATTCCCATTTTGGTAATTATCATAAACTAATTATTGAGAACTACTTCAATTGCTTAAATATTTATCAGTAATATGGTCTTTGTTAGATTTTTTTGAAATAAAAGAATAAATTTAATTAAATAAATCAATATTTAAAGTTTGATATGTTAGATATTGAATTGACATAAGCTGCCCATAATTCCTTCATTCAAAACCTAATTTAGTCACGGTCTTTCTAACAGAATTACAGTCTGACTAACCTCTAATGATCTTAAATAATAAATAACAGTAAAAATACTTTCTGTTATAGGGATAGGTAGTCTATAGATTGTTTTATGTATGTGGACAAATCCAGACTTGTCCACATATTTAAAATTAGGAGTCACTACCTATGCGTTTGCGTTCACGACTTCTAAAATTTTTCACATATAGGCCATCAATCATTTCTTTTGGCTCTAAAGCTAAGGCGCAATTAGCTAAAGTAGCAATTGTATTATCTGTTAACTTAAAGTCATTAGGTAAGAAACCATATTCTTTCTGACGATTACATTCAATAGCTTCAAATAAAGCTCTAAAATAATCAACTAAGGAAGCTCTCTCACCTCTTGTTGCCACTTCAGTAATAGAATCAATAGCAATAGGTACGGCCATTCTTGCATCTTCAGCGATAACTTTCATTACATCATCTAACCGAGGCCAATATTTAAGATCAAACCGACCTTGGAGTTGCTTTAATTTATCTAGCAAAGATGTTCTAAAATACGGATTATTCTGAGATGCTTCACGAATTACATTACCAATGTGATAATGGGTATCTGTCATAAAGCCAGAAGTATTTATTAACTCGGATCTAGTTTCTAGGAGAGCTGCTAATTCATGAGCTTTAATAGAAATTTGCTGATTAATCTCATTCAATTTTTTCTGAGCAGCTCTAGACTTTATTACTTCCTCTGGACTATGCATTGAAGTAATTTCTACTAACAAATCTAAAAAATTTGTGAGGGCTTGATGATATTTCCCTAGTTTTGAATACAACTCACTATAAGCATGTTGTAACTCAACTTTACGCTCAAGTAACCTATCAATGATTATATTTTCACTAGGAAGTATCTTGGCTTGCGTATTAGTAGCTTTTTTATCTAATAGAATAGCTACACATACCTCTTGAGCTTTTATTTCATCTATAGACTTCATGATTTCATCTCTGTAATTGGTTCTGCTTACAGTGTAATTAGCTCAATTAAATCTGTCGGTATCTGAGTAATAACAACTTTTGTAGTACTCAGATACCTCCTTACTCATGAAAGAGTATATAAACAGTAGACTAGTTTTATTGGGAATTATATTAAGCAACTAGAGTCTAGTTAAAATTTTCCAGTTATTGATCACTAACTAAATTAGAACCAATACCACCAAAAAAAAATATAAGTGTTTGATATAAAAAATATATAAACCTTCTATATCTTTAGCCATCCTTTATTTAAGAATTTTTAATCTATAGCTAAGTAAACAGCTATTTCATCGACTACTGCTTTGGCTGTTCTAGAAACCCCAATTAATGTTGCCGATGCCATGCCTGTCCATTCACCATAACCAACTAGCCAAAGGTTGTTTATTTTTATTGAACGCCCATCATTGACAGCAACAGTCTGATTAGGTTCTATCACTCCTAGACTCCTTAAGTGATTTAGGGATGCTTTGAAGCCTGTACACCAAATCACAGCATCAACCAATTGTGTTGAACCATCCTCCCAAACAACCGAATATTCTTTAAATGCTTTAAAGGGTTCTCTGCTATGTAATACCCCACGTTCACGTGCATCTTTGACACTATCAATCATGACAATATCCCCTAGACCACCAATGGGTTGATCAACTATTCGTCCCTCCTGTTGTGCCTTCAAACGTTCTGTTGCTCGAAGGAATAAAACACGCCCATCAACATCATCCGATAAAAATTGAGGAGGATTTACTGTGATCCAAATAGTGTCTGCAACTTCTGAAACTTCAGCAAGAATTTGAGCACCAGAGTTACCTCCTCCTATCACTAGAACCTTTTTATTAATAAAAGGTTCTGGATTAACATAATGTGCTGAATGGGTTTGTATTCCTTTAAATCTTTCTAATCCTTCGTAATGTGGAATATAAGGCTGACTCCATGTACCTGTAGCACTGACAACGGCCTTTGCTCGCCAATATTTATCACCCGCATATACATCTAAGCAGTCATTTTTTTTCTCAATATGATCAACATGTATAGGTCGAATGACAGGAAATTGATAGCGTTGTTCGTATGCAGATAAGTATTGAATCACCTCATTCCGCGTTGGATAAGTTTGTTCAGTTTTTGGCATCATCCAGCCCGACAACGAACTCCAAGTATTTGGAGAAAAAAGACGTAAAGACTCCCAAGCATGTAACCATGCACCACCTGCCTGATTTTGGTCATCTAAAATCACAAATGGAATTTTCTTACGTTTTAAAAAATAGGCTGTAGCAAGAGCTGCTTGTCCACCACCAATAATGACTACATCTACTTCAGCTTGTAATTGAGACAAATTATCTCTCCCTCTTCTTTATTGTCATAAACAAAATCAAAAGCCCAGCCTGTTTAACAGACTGGGCTTATTTCTTAAAACTTTCAAGTGATTGAATTAGCTTTTCAATCGTTCAATTGATCTAGATATTTTTCAGCATCTAGAGCAGCCATACAGCCTGACCCAGCTGAAGTAATCGCTTGACGATAAATGCTGTCAGCGACGTCACCAGCAGCAAAAACACCAGCTACAGAAGTTGCTGTTGCATTACCAGAAGTACCGCTTTGTACTTGGATATAGCCATCACGTAAGTTTAGCTGACCTTCAAACATAGAGGTATTTGGTTTGTGGCCAATTGCAACGAATAGACCATGAACCTCTACGTCTTGCTTAGACTCATCTTGAGTTGATTTAAGGCGAACACTTGTTACACCAGTATTGTCACCCAATACTTCTTCAACTTCGTGATTCCAGATAATGCTGATTTTGCCTTCTTTTTCTTTAGCAAATAAATGATCTTGCAAAATCTTTTCAGAACGTAAGCTATCACGGCGGTGTACTAGCGTTACATGTGAAGCAATATTTGATAAATAAAGCGCTTCTTCAACAGCAGTGTTACCACCACCTACAACCATTACTTTTTGGTTTTTGTAGAAGAAACCATCACATGTTGCACATGCGCTTACGCCTTGTCCCATAAAGTTTTGTTCAGACTCTAGGCCAAGATATTGAGCTGTAGCACCAGTTGCAATAATCAAAGCATCACATGTGTACTCTTCCATATCACCTTTTAGAACAAAAGGACGTACGTTTAAGTCCACTTCGTTAATATGGTCATAGACGAGTTCTGTACCAAAGCGTTCAGCATGTGCTTGCATACGATCCATTAATGCAGGACCAGTTAAACCTTCAGGATCGCCCGGCCAGTTGTCAACTTCGGTTGTTGTTGTAAGTTGCCCACCTAGTTGTAAACCCGCAATTAAAGTAGGTTTAAGGTTTGCACGCGCTGCATAGACAGCTGCACTATAGCCCGCAGGGCCAGAACCGAGAATTATCAGACGTGAATGTCTACTTTGCATTTAGTTCTCTCCAATGTGTTACAGACTACGCTGGTTAACACGTTTAGATAATTCTTCAGCAGATTCTTTACGCTCAGAATATCGATCAGTTAGATACAGGCTTTGTCCACGCGTAAGTAATGTAAACTTATAGAGTTCTTCCATCACATCTACTATACGATCGTAATAAGAAGATGCTTTCATACGTCCATCTTCTTCAAACTCTAAAAAGGCTTTAGGAATTGAAGATTGATTCGGGATTGTAATCATCCGCATCCAGCGCCCCAAAATACGCATCTGGTTAACGCTATTAAAAGATTGTGAACCACCACTAACTTGCATAAGTGCTAAAGTTTTACCTTGCGTCGCACGTATTGCACCACCAGCCAAAGGAATCCAGTCGATTTGGGATTTAAAAATAGAACTCATAGAACCATGACGCTCAGGTGAACACCAAACCATACCCTCTGACCAAGCCAAAAGTTCATGCAATTCTTTTACTTTTGGATGTTCAGTATCGGCATCTTCTGGCAAAGGCAATCCTTTCGGATGAAAGATTTTCACCTCAGCACCAAACTCCTCCAAGATTCGTCCTGCTTCCATCACCGCTAAACGACTATAAGAACGTTCACGATTCGAGCCATATAACAATAAGATGCGTGGTGCATGATCCAGTGCTTTAGCTTGAACTTTCTCTAAAGTAGGTCGATCAAGAAGATTCATATCAACATTTGGGAGATTCATAGATTTACACCGATTCAAAATACTTTTTTCTTAGCCATAAAGAGACACTGACCAAAGCAATCAAAACTGGTACTTCAACTAATGGCCCAATGACTGTAGTAAATGCCACAGGCGATGCTAAACCAAAGGTTGCAATGGCTACAGCCAGTGCTAACTCAAAATTATTACCCGCAGCAGTAAATGAAATTGCTGTAGTTTTTGGGTAGTCATTACCCATCCACTTACTCATAAAGAAACTAATGAAGAACATTACGATAAAGTAAATTGTTAATGGAATCGCAATTCGAATTACATCCAAAGGCAGACTCACTACATCTCCACCTTTGAGACTAAACATAGCAACAATAGTAAACAGTAATGCCAATAGACTTAATGGACTGATCTTCGGTAAAAAGACATTTTGGTACCACTCTAAGCCTTTGGCGTTGACTAAGATCAAACGGGTCAAGAAACCAAGAAAAAAAGGAATACCCAAGTAAATTAATACCGCGTGGGTAATCGTCCAAAAATCCACATTGATTACTTGCCCAGCAATACCAAAATAAGGTGGTAAGAAGGTAAGAAATAACCAAGCATAAGTACTAAAGAACAAAATCTGAAAGATACTATTGAATGCAACCAATGCTGCTACATATTGGTTATCGCCGCAGGCTAAACCATTCCAAACTAAAACCATTGCAATACAACGAGCTAATCCGATCAGGATTAGTCCAGTCATATACTCTGGATAGCTATGCAAAAAAATAATTGCTAATGCAAACATTAATACAGGAGCAATAATCCAGTTCTGTACTAAAGACAAAGTTAATGTTCTTTTGTCTTTAAATACTTGTGGTAGAGCTGCATAGTCCACTTTGGCTAACGGTGGATACATCATCAGAATCAAACCAATCGCAATTGGAATATTGACAGAATCCACACTCATTTTGTCTAAAGTAACGGAAGCTTGAGGTAAGAAGACACCTATCGCAATCCCCAACCCCATCGCAATGAAAATCCATAGCGTCAGGTTACGATCTAAAAATGACAGTCTTTGTTGAGCCATGATTTTCTCATTCAATATCTGATATGTGATTGATTGCAGCAATTAATTCAGGACGAGACATATTTGCTGTATCAAGTGCAAATAAAGCATCTAAACGACGGTTGATATGGTCTACTGTCACTTGGAAAGCTTTTAATTTTTCCTCTTTAGGCAAGTCTAAATGTGATGGATCAGCCAAGCCCCAATGTGCCTTGATCGCTCCCCCCAAATAAAGAGGACAAGCTTCTTGAGCTGCTGAATCACACACAGTAATCACTACATCAGGTTTATATTGCTCACAGTCATCAATGGTTTTACTCCATAAACCTTCTGTTGAAAGACCAAGGTTTTCCAAAGTTTCAATAGTCAATGGATGCACCTGTCCTGATGGCTTACTACCTGCACTGTATGCTTTCCAGTCATGAGGAGCACGACTGTTAAAAAGCACTTCAGACAAAATGCTACGACAACTATTTCCAGTACACAAAAAAAGGAATTTCATAATCTATTACTCACAATAACTATTTATAGAAAGCGTGTTGGTATTGCTTACAACTTGACTAGATGATGTTTTTTTTAAAGTATCTAGAATTTCAAAACACCATGCTGGAAGTTGTTGATTAATGCTGTAGTACACCCATTGGCTTTGTCGTCTGTCTTGTAAGAGACCAGAAGAGCGTAATAAAGCTAAATGCCTAGAAATCTTTGGTTGACTCAGTTGTAGCTTTTCTGTCAGATCACAAACACAGAGTTCTTTATTCTCAGCAATTAAAGTGACAATATTGAGACGGGTTTCATCTGATAAGCATTTAAAAAAATTAACTTGATCCATCTTTGCTACCTATAAATTTGGATATGCAGATAATCACATACAAGAACTAAATTTTTTAATTTACTCTCTGACCATTTTCGTCGATCACTTGTTCACCATCTTCTTTAGTGAAAGCACCTTTTTGTGGTAATGGCAGAATATCCAAGACAACTTCTGAAGGACGACTTAAGCGAGTACCTAATTCAGTAACAACAAATGGTCGATTAATCAAAATAGGATGTTCAAGCATAAAACTGAGTAGTTGTTCATCACTCAAATCACTACGATCAAGCTGTAAATCCCGATAAGGATCTACATTCTGACGAATAGCCTCTCTTACTGTTAAGTTTGCATCCTGAATCAATTTAACTAATTCGTCATGACTAGGTGGTGTAATGAGATATTCAATAACGGTTGGTTCAATTCCTGTATTGCGAATCAAAGCCAAAGTATTCCGAGAGGTGCCACAAGCAGGATTGTGATAAATCTTTACATCTAATGAAGTTGTCATGAAACTGGGACCTCTAATATATTAATATCTTTATATATGAATTAGCATATATATGCAACTTCATATATGATGGTCTGCAAAATACAATCCATTAAATAAGCTAGTTAAATTTGAAAAACTGCTGTAAACAATTCATTTTAGATTAAGAATTTAGCAATAATATTAAATAAGCCAATATACGTATCAGTAAGTTTGAGAAACAAATGTGATCACTAACTTTTTATTCAGGCTAACTTCTTCAGTACACCACATTTGTCCACTGTACATAACCCATCACAAGTCTTTCTTATTTCTAATAGCTGCTGTATGAGTTTCTGCTGATTCCGAATATTTTCCTCTACATCGTTAATATGTGAATCGATAAGCTCATTCACATCAGAACAATTTAGATTAGGCAGATCCTTATAATTTAGTAATTTTTTGATTTCAATTAAGTTCATATTCAAAGAACGACAATTCACAATGAATTTCAACCGATCAATGTAATCTTCAGTATATAGTCTATAGTTACCTTGAGTTCGATCAGGTTGCGGGATTAAACCTTCTTTTTCATAAAACCGTATTGTCAGTACTGAGCACGACGTTTTCTCAGAGAGCTCTCCTATCTTCATAAACATTAGAAATACTCAAAATCCAACTTGACTCTATAGTAGCTATAGAGATTTTAATATGCAATAAGTAAAGATATGACTATGGGCACATCAATGAGTGGTTGCGGTTGTAATAAAGAAAGTTCTTGTGAAGACACTAAGCAAAATCAAAATGAATCAGAAACAAATTCTGGTAACAGTAAAGATTTAACTGCTGAAGAAAGTAAAAGCTCTTGTTGTGGTAATGAAGTACCACAACAATCTAAGCCAGATGAAAAAGATTCTTGTGCTAGTACTCAGCCATGTTCTACGCAGTCAAACTCATGTTGCACCCCAGATTCAATAAGTTCACCTGAGATAATCAGTGATAATGAGGGTGTAGCGACTTTCATCAGTGACTATAAAATCCCTAAAATGGATTGTTCCGCAGAGGAACAAATGGTTCGGATGACTTTATCTTCTTTGGTAAATGTTAAGAGGCTAGTTTTTGATTTGCCGAATCGAAACCTAAAAGTTATGCATAATGGTGAAAGTAATGAAATCACTGCAAAACTTGAAGCTCTTGGGTTTGGCGCTAAATTAAATAAAACTGAAGCCTATGTAAATAAAGAGCATGCAAAAGAAATCAGTACGTTTCTGATTCCGAAAATGGATTGCTCTGCTGAGGAGCAAATGGTTCGTATGGCATTGTCTCCAGTGAGTGAGGTCAAAGGACTAATATTTGATTTACCTAATCGGAAATTAAAAGTTTTTCATAATGATGGTCTTAATGAAATTACTAGCAAACTTGAAGCACTTGGTTTTGGAGCCAAACTTGAAAGTACCGCTGCCTCTGTGGGTGAAATGCCTGAAAAAGCAGATACGTCTGAACAAGCAAAAGTTTTAAAAATTCTTTTAGCGATTAATCTCCTATTATTCTTTATAGAGTTTATCAGTGGTTTGGTAGCTGCCTCTACAGGCTTGATTGCTGACTCATTGGATATGCTTGCTGATGCCACAGTGTTTGGTATAGCACTGTTTGTTGTTGGTAAAAGTGTAAAAAAACAATTAAAAGCAGCGCATCTTTCAGGCTGGTTACAGTTAATTCTCGCTACTTCTGTAATTGTAGATGTTGTGCGTCGGTTCATTTATGGTAGTGAGCCAGAGTCTTTCTTGATGATTGGAATTGCTGCTTTAGCGCTAATTGCCAATTTTTATTGTATATACCTAATGTCTCATCAAAAAAATGATGGTGCACACATGAAGGCTAGTTGGGTCTTTTTATCCAATGATATCATAGTCAATTTTGGTGTGATTTGTGCAGGGATACTAGTTGCTTTGACAGGTTCCGCATATCCAGATCTTGTTATAGGAATAATTGTTTCACTTTTCGTACTTAACGGTGCTCGAAAAATTTTGGCATTGAAATAAGAGTATTAAAAATGAATTTATTCCAAGTTAAACCAAACGAATTTGTCAAAATTGTTGACCTAAAAAAAGGTAACCAATATTTAGATAAAAATGATCCAGTTCTCGAACGACTTGAATTGTTAGGTTTCAGAATTGGTGAAACTTTACAAGTTCTAGCTAAGGGACTTTTCGGTGGTGATCCAGTATTGGTTCAAATTGAAACTTCTCGATTTGCGTTAAGAAAGAATGAAGCTGAACGAATTTTTGTAGAGATTGTTTCAAATGAACAGTAAAAATATTGCACTTATTGGTAACCCAAATTGTGGGAAAACATCTCTCTTTAATACTTTAACAGGTACTCGTCAAAAAGTAGCTAATTATGCTGGTGTTACTGTTGAGCGGAAAGAAGGTTTTTTTAAACTACCTTCTGGTGAATCAGTTCGAGTTTTAGATTTGCCCGGCACATACAGCTTAAAGCCTACGAGTCTAGATGAAGAGGTAACAAGGGCTGTATGCTTAGGTGAGCTTGAGGGTGAGGTTCTACCTGATATATATGTATGTGTGGTTGATGCCACTAATTTACATTTACATTTAAGTCTTGTGCTTGAAATAAGGGCATTGAATCGACCAATGCTTCTTGTTTTAAATATGATGGATGAGGTCAAAAAGCGTGGTATTTCGATAGATATTAATAAGCTATCAGAATTGTTGGGTATCCCTGTTATTGAGGCTGTTGCCGTTAAAACTAAAGGCGTGCAAGAACTACTAAATCAATTAGATCAAAAAAATCTATTTGTCACTCCTTATCATTCTGATCTGAATCATTTTGATCAGATTAAAAATATTACTAAACAGGTAATTTTAAAAAATGATAACGGTGATGCAAGAACAGCTTTCTTGGATAAAATTTTCTTACATCCTGTACTTGGTTTAGTCATCCTAACGCTTACCATGTTTGTCATGTTCCAAGCCGTTTTTATCTGGGCACAACCTTTTATCTCATTAATTGAAAATGCAATTGCTTGGTTAGGTAATACAATTGGCCCGCTTATTACTCATCCATTACTTAGAAGTCTTATTGTTGATGGGGTAATCGCTGGATCGGGTAGTGTTTTGGCTTATATGCCGCAGATCCTTATCTTATTCTTCTTTATTTTAATTTTAGAAGAATCAGGTTATTTGCCACGAGCAGCATTCCTTTTGGATAAATTAATGTCCAAAGCTGGTTTAAGTGGACGTTCCTTTATTCCACTATTGTCTAGTTTTGCCTGTGCTATTCCTGGTGTCATGGCAACACGAAGCATTAGTTCGGAAAGAGATCGTCTAGCAACCATTATGATTGCGCCATTAATGACTTGTTCTGCAAGATTACCTGTTTATGCTTTGCTAATTGCGGCATTCATTCCAAACAAATTAGTTTATGGTTGGTTGAGCCTACAAGGTTTAGTTCTTTTTGGACTATATATGGCTGGAATTGTTTCAGCATTATGTGTTTCTTTATTTTTGAAACTAGTTAGAAAAGATAAAACAGAAAGTATTTTTATCTTTGAGTTGCCTACTTATCGATTGCCAGATATTCGAAACGTTGCATTAGGACTTTATGATCGAGCTACGATCTTTCTAAAAAGAGTTGGTGGTATTATCGTAGCATTATCTATATTGCTTTGGGTGTTGGTTACGTTCCCTCAACCACCTGAGCATGCCACGATGCCTGCTATCAACTATAGTTTAGCTGGACAACTTGGACACATTATTCAGCCTATATTTGCACCTATTGGCTTTACTTGGGAAATCTGTATCGCATTAATTCCTGCTATGGCTGCAAGGGAAGTTGTCATTGCTGCTTTAGGTGTAATTTATGCTATGTCTGGAGATGAAGATACTGTAACTCAAACATTGTTGAGTCAAATCTCTGGTCCTGATGGTTGGGGGCTAGCTACAGGGATGTCATTATTAGTTTGGTACATTTTCGCACCACATTGTCTTGCAACATTAGCGACCATTCGTCGTGAAACTGGTAGCTGGAAACAGCCTGTTATTATGGCGACTTACTTATTTGGGCTTGCGTATTTCTTTGCCTTCATTACATATCAGCTTATTAGTAGACTTTAATCAAAATAAGAATATTTCATAAAGAAAAATGGATGCCTTCGCATCCATTTTTCTTTTAAGTATCAAACTGATTATGAGCTTTTTTTCACAGCAACAATAATCTGACTCTCACCCTCTATTTTTAATTCGAAGTCAACCTTTTCCCCTACAGTTAAACCATTCAATAATGCTGGATCTGCAACTTTAAAGCCCATGGTCATTGCAGGCCATTTAATTGCAGGAATTGCTTCATGGTCGAGTGTTAGAATATTTTCTTTCGTATCAATAGCAGTAATCACACCAACAGCTTGAGCTGTTGCAACTGTAGATGACTCTTTACTCATCTGCTCCATCGGTGCTTCCGCTTTCTTTTGCTCTGATGCCTCATTTTTGCTACATGCACTTAACGCAGCAACAGTTGCAACAAGAGCCACAATTTTCATAAATTTCAACATAATAAAACCTCTTTTGACGAAATAATAAAACTATCAATTCTTTGATAGTTTTCTTTTGATTAAAAGCTGATATGCCGCAGGGATAACAAACATAGATAAGAGAGGGGCTGAAATCATCCCCCCAACCATAGGTAAAGCAATACGACTCATTAATTCAGAACCTGTTCCAGTCCCCAACAGAATAGGGATTAACCCCGCCAAAATGACAGCGACTGTCATTGCTTTAGGGCGAACACGTAGCACGGCTCCTGTATGAATTGCCTTATTGAGTTGTTGCTCTGTTAAGGATGCCGTTGAAGAAGATAGGCTTTGCTGTGCATGCTCAATTGCTTGCTTTAAATAGAACAACATGACTACACCAAACTCTGCGGCAACACCAGCAAGTGCAATAAAACCAACAGCAATCGCAACCGAAAAGTGATAATCACTCAAGTACATAGCCCAAATACCACCAATCAAGGCAAAAGGTAGTGTTGCCATAATCAGAACAGCATCTTGTACTTGCCTAAAAATCAAATAGAGCAATAGAAAAATGATCATCAAAGTAATTGGAATAACAACTTTTAAGCGAGCATTCGCACGCTCCATGAACTCAAACTGTCCTGAATAGCTAATGCTCATGGCAGAAGAACGTTTTACTTTTTGGTCTATGGCCTGCTTCAAATCTTGTACAACCGAAGCTAAGTCACGTCCTTGTACATCGACATAGATCCAACCACTTGGACGGGCATTCTCACTTTTAAGCATTGGCGGCCCATCTGTAATTTGAATATTAGCAACACTACTCAAGACTATTTGTTGACCAGATTCAGTTAGAATCGGTAAATTTCTTAAGGCTTCCAGTGAATCTCGAATCTCTCGTGGGTAACGTACATTAATGGGATACCGTGCCAAGCCTTCAACAGTTTCACCAATATTTTCCCCGCCAATCGCTGATGAGACGATTTGCTGTACATCTTTAATATTGAGACCATATCGCGCAGCCTGCATACGGTTAATATCAACATCAACATATCGACCACCTGTGAGCCGTTCAGCTAAAGCTGAACTAACACCGGGCACCTGTTTAGCCACTTGTTCAATTTGCTGTGCTACCCGATCAATATCTTGCAGATCATTTGCTGAAACCTTAATCCCGATTGGACTTTTCACCCCAGTTGCCAACATATCAATCCGGTTACGGATAGGTGGCACCCAAATGTTTGTTAAACCCGGTACTTGGACTGCCTTATCTAGTTCTTTTATCAATTTGTCAGGTGTCATACCTGAACGCCATTCAGACCGTGGTTTGAACTGAATCGTGGTTTCAAACATTTCTAATGGTGCAGAATCTGTGGCTGACTCTGCGCGACCAGCTTTACCGAATACTGTTGCAACTTCAGGAACGGTTTTAATCATTCGATCAGTCTGTTGGAGTAGCTCAGAAGCTTTTGCTGCGGACAATCCCGGTAAAGCTGAAGGCATATACAGTAAATCACCTTCATCCATATTGGGTAGAAACTCCCCACCTAACCGTGTTAAAGGGAAAAGACTAATAAGGAAAATTAGCAATGCACCAAGTAAAATTGTCTTTGGATGAGCTAAAACCTTATCCAACATAGGGCTGTATATTTTGATCAGAAAACGGTTCAGTGGATTACGCTGTTCAGAAGGTAATTTCCCTCGAATCCAATAACCCATTAAAACGGGAATCAAGGTAATGGATAAACCTGCTGCTGCTGCCATTGCATAGGTTTTAGTAAATGCCAGTGGTGAGAACAAGCGACCTTCTTGTGCCTGTAAAGTAAAAATAGGAATGAAGGATAAGGTAATGATGAGTAGACAGAAAAATAAAGTTGGCCCGACCTCACTGGCAGAACGTGTAATGATGTTCCAACGGACTTGTGCTTCCAAGACTTGCTCAGGATGTTCGTGTTGCCAAGTTTCGATATGCTTATGTGCATTTTCAACCATTACAATTGCGGCATCGACCATAGCGCCAATCGCGATAGCAATACCACCCAACGACATGATATTGGCATTTAGCCCTTGATAATGCATCACCAAGAAAGCAGATAAAATCCCAAGCGGCAAAGAAACAATAGCCACCATTGCTGAACGTAAATGCCAGAGGAATAGTCCACAGACTAAAGCCACCACAATAAACTCTTCAATTAATTTATGGCTGAGATTTTCTACTGCTCTATCAATCAATTGACTGCGATCATATACAGGAACAACTTGTACACCTTTCGGTAGACTTTGTTGTAATTCAGCTAGCTTCGCTTTCACAGCAGTAATCGTTTCACGTGCATTTTTACCTGCTCGTAAAATCACGACACCCCCAACCGTTTCACCTTGCCCATTCAATTCACTGATGCCACGACGCATTTCTGGACCAAGTTGAATAGTTGCAACATCACCTAAAGAAACAGGAACACCGAAACTATTTGTTCGTAAAGGAATTTGGCGAAAATCATCTAAAGTTTTTAAATAACCAGAAGCCCGCACCATATATTCCGTTTCAGCCATTTCCAGAACTGAACCACCAGTTTCCTGATTAGCTTTTTGAATCGCCTCAATGACATTGTTTTGTGTGACACCTAAAGTAGCCATCTTGCTTGGGTCTAAGACAACCTGATATTGCTTAACCATTCCCCCAATTGTGGCAACTTCAGCCACGTTAGGTAATGTCTTCAGTTCATACTTTAAAAACCAGTCTTGTATGCTTCTCAGCTCCGAAAGATCATGCTGTCCTGTTGGGTCTACTAATGCATATTCATAAACCCAACCAACGCCAGTGGCATCTGGTCCCAATGAAGATTTCGCATTTGCAGGCATTTTCCCTTGAATTTGATTTAGATACTCCAATACACGAGAACGGGCCCAGTAAAGGTCAGTATGTTCATCAAAGATGACATAAACAAATGAGTCACCAAAAAAAGAATAACCGCGAACAGTTTTAACACCGGGCACCGATAACATGGTTGTTGTTAAAGGGTAGGTCACCTGATTTTCAACAATTTGTGGTGCCTGACCAGAAAAATTAGTTCGAATAATTACTTGTACATCAGACAAATCTGGTAATGCATCGACCGGAGTATTCTTTACGGCCCAAGTTCCCCAAGCAGCCAGAATTAAAGCGGCCAACAGGACAAATACACGATTTGCAATTGAAAAACGAATAATACGGGCAATCATAATCGTCCTCCCGTTTAGTTCTTCATAGATGTCATAGACATCTTGGAAATGTCAGAAATAACGTAAGTATCTCTAGCATGTGTAAAACTAAAACGGACCTGATCGCCTTGCTGAATTTGGGTAAATGGTTGCACTGGTTGTTTAAAGCTCATAGTCATAGCCCCCCAACCCAACTCAGGAATCGCCTGATGTGAAATGGTAATGTCTTGAGCTGTGACTTTTTCAACTTTACCAATGCCTTGATATATTGATGTCTTAACCACTTGAGATGAAGTCTTCGATTGTCCAGTGTTCAGCTTATCCAATACACCTTGTAAATTTGCTTCAGAATCAATCAGGAATTGCCCTGAAATTACCACCTTCTGACCAGCTTTCAACCCTTTTAGAATTGCAATTTTATTGCCATCACTTTGACCTAACTGTACTACAACAGGTTCAAAACGCCCTTGCTCATGTCCCACAATGACAACGTTCCGAGTACCTGTACGTATAACAGCTTGCTCTGGTATAACTAAATTGCTTTGTGGGTTGTTGGAGAATTTAACGGAAGCAAACATTCCCGGCTTGAGCAATCCCTCTCTATTGGGCAACTCAATACGAACTTTTATGGTTCTACTCGTGCTATCCAAAGTTGGTAAAATATCAATGACTTTACCGGACACTATTTGAGGATATGCAACAAAAGTAGCTTCAACTTTCATTCCCCGTTTTATCCCGGCAATTTGTGCTTCTGGAACAGATGCTTCTAACCAGATTGGGCTTATCCCCTTGATGGTGACAAGCGTTTGCCCCATAGCTAAAGCCATTCCATTGCGGACTTCTAACGAATCAATAAATCCACTTACAGGTGCACTTAAAGTCATATTGGATTGCACTCGATGTGTCCGCTCGACTTGATTAATCACATTTTGTGGGATTCCTAAAAGCTGTAAACGTTGTCGGCTTGCCTGAATAAGAGAACGATCTCTTGTTCGGAGTACAGCTAGAAATTCAGTTTGTTCTCCTGTCCATTCAGGTATTGAAATATCAGCTATGGGACTGCCTTGCGTCACCATATCCCCAACAGCATGTCCGTACACTCGTTGGACGAAACCACTTGCTCTTGTTTGTAAAATAGCTACCTGTCGTTCATTGGTCTGCAATATACCATTGGTTAACAAAGTATTTCCCATCACAGCTTGTTCGACTGAAGCATAACGAATTGCTAAATTTTGTTGGAGGGATGGATCAATCTTAACCGCAGGATAACTGTCTTCAGTCATCGTAGTATTTTCATCTGCATATTTAGGAACCAGTTGCATGTCCATAAATGGCGATTTCCCCGGTTTATCAAAATGCTGTTCAGGCTTCATTGGGTCGTACCAATACAACACTTTGGCAGCCTGTTGCGGACCTGATTGAGGATTGTATTTCTGATGTGCAATCCAGTATCCAGCACCACCACCCGCAGCCAGACTAATTACCGCAACGCCCATGACAGTAACTGCTAATTTATTTCTTAACATTATGGCTGCCCCTCAACATGGTTTAAGGTCGGTTCTTCAAAGGCATAATAAAGTTGGGCTTTAGTCACAGCCTGTTGCTGTTGGAGATCAATGAGACGCAAACGCTGTTCTAAAAGAGCTTGTCGAGCAGCAATAACATTAGACAAATTACTTTTACCTGCTTGATAGCTTGCCAACTGTAAACCCACTTTTTGTTTAGCGAGTGGAATACTTGTTTGCATCGCACGTCTAATTTGCTGATCAAGTGCATCAAGATCGGATAACCCATCATCTAGCATAGTGAGATGGTCACGGTATTGGACTTCTTGATCGGCGGTAATCCTGTTTTGTTCGGCTAAAGCTGCCTGAATGAGTGGACTACTACGTCTTTTTGAAAAGACAGGAAGCTCTGTTGTTAGTTGCACCCCGATCATATCGCCAAATTCGGGTGCTCGATGCTGATAAGCAAGTTCAATACCCCAATCTGGTTTCTGTAAAGCCTGAGCTTGCTTCAGTTTTGCTTCAGCAGTTTGCTTTTCTGCCTGAAATGCTTTTAATTCAGGATGTTGATGCAAATGATGATATAGCTTTGATGTATCAAGGTAGATAGATGGTGCTTGGTCAGGTAAGGTTTCAATTTGAGAGAGATTTTCAGTAGGTTCTGCACTGACTAACCGATGCAACTCTAACTTGGCTTTATTTAAATCACGAAGTAAATCATCCTTCTGGTCAAGCAATACCGTGGCTTCTTGTCTTGGATCAAGTGCATCGGCAATGATTGTACGACCAGAGATGACCTGTGTTTGAGTAATTTGAGAAAGTAATCGATTCTCTGAAAACAGTTCATCATATAGTGCTAATTTACGTTCAAGATAAAAGCGCTTAAGCCAAGCAGATGCGACTTTCTGACGTACCTCAATACGCAGAATCTCAGTTTGAGCATTGGCCGAACCTAGTTCAGCTTTTGCTAAATCGACCTCAGCTTGTCTTTTGGCACGATTTGGAAAATCTTGCATCACGCCAATTTTTTGCATAGTCATACCTTCGCGTGTGACTGACCATGCGGCATCGCCGGATACAGGGTAATTATCTAAACCTACAAATAATTTAGGGTTGGGTAAAATACCTGAAGCTGAAACCATATTTTCAGCCCCTTCAATCCTTGCACTATTTGCTCTTAGGGTAGGTGCATATTGCTCAGCAAGCTTCATAGCTGTATTCAAAGTTAATGGCTCAGCATAAGCCTGACCATAGACCAGACAGAAACAGATAGTAGCTATTGGCCATCTCTTACGATGAGATTGCTTTTCTTTATAAATATTCATATTTTTTGCTCTAAAATGTTTACGCGCACGCGCAGAACATTCATAGAAAATTCTATGAATGATAGAGGACTATCAAATTAGTTAGAGCGTGGAGGCTTCCATAAACCCGAAGGGTATGGAGAAGGAAGATTTTGATCTAAAGAGTAAAAAGCTGAGCGCTCTATAGGAAAGGAAACCATTGAGTGCAAAATACCCTGAACGTCATTAGCATATACAAGCTTGGTAAAAGACATAATGCAATCTTGTTCAGACAGACAGGATGGATCATGCAGAGTTTTTTTGGACTTTGCTTCTCCTTTCATACAATCAGTATGCATCATATTCTGATTTTTCGACTCTTCCATTTGCATGGATTGCATCTGTTCAGATGGCATTAAACATCGTTTATGTACAGACGAGGCAACAGCAGCCGATCCTACTAACAGGATAGCAAACGATAAAAACAGCGATAGGCATGTTTTTAACCACTGCATAGACATAGACCAAATTTTAAGCTTTTTTAGTTTTACAGAATTGAATCGTAATAGCAACAATTTCATGAATAGTAGCCGAAACTACTATTCATGATTTCAAGTTATAGTATTTTAAAATACCAATTCGATGCCTGCACCATATTTCCATCCTTTTTCGGACTCAGTTGCTTCTTGCACGTTAGTTGCTTTTTGTCCTTTTTCATATTGGTAAGCAACATCCACAAAAGGTCTGACTCTTTTAGTGACTTCATATCGGGTTTTAATACCGGTTTTTAGTTCAGACAAACCTGATTTTGCAGCATAGTTAGAATCATCGCTAAATACAGCATCTACTTCAAGATAAGGTTGTGTGATCAATTTCTGGGTTAACAGGAAATCACGCTCGACTTCTAAGCTTGCCCCCCAAAAATTATTCTCACCACCGTACAAATAAGCTTGGGTTTCAAAGAAATATGGAGCTAATCCCAACACGCCAACAACACCATCAACCCGATCGCTGTTGCTGTTATTTTTATCTTCACTGTATCTCACCCCAGCCTGTACATCCCAAAAGGGTGCTACATTACGGCTATAAAGCGCAGATACATCATATTTTGGATCATGACTTTCTGCTTTATCCAAATTTGCTTCAATAAATAGGCGATTTTCATCTGTACCTATCAATGTTTCAATTTTCGATCCTAAAGCACCTTTGCCATCTTCATCCACAGTCCACTCATTCTCAAACTTAGTCATTTGGAAAACTTGTCCACCATGTTCTTTCAGATGTTTATCATGATTTCGGTTATTAGAAGTTTCGGCTTCCAGGCCTATACCATTATCTCCATCATTACCAGAAGTTGAATTTTGGTAAGTATTACGATCAACATAACCTAATCCACCAGGCTCTTTTAACAGCATTTTCATACTCTCGGACTGAGAGGATTTAGTACTACTATCCATGCTTTGAACAGCAGTATCATTTGCAAAAGCTACACCTGATAATCCAATTAAAGCTATAGATAAAAATGTCTTAGAATATATTTTTTTAGTGGTGCGCATGTTGATTTACCCCCTTATCATTAGTATTAGGTTGAGCAACAACATCTTTCGAATCAGTACTATTACTATCGACATTTGCCACAATAAGTTTATTCATCATTCCAGCAGACATGTGATAGAGCAAATGGCAATGGATAGCCCATTCACCTAACTCATCAGCCGTTAATAAAGTTGTAACTGTTTTACCTGGTGGAACAATTACTGTATGTTTATTCGGCATATTGCTAGGATCTTGGCCATTTTCCAGTTGCATAAACATGCCATGTAAATGCATTGGATGAGCCATCATACTATCGTTAACAAATTTCAAGCGTATACGCTCACCATATTTCACTTTAAATGGTTCAGTTTCATTAAACTTCTTACCATTAATTGTCCAAATATAGCGCTCCATATTTCCACCTAAGCGGATTTCAATTTCACGTTCTGGAGCACGGGTATCTTTTTGGGGGGTTAAAGATTGTAAATCACTATATTGAAGTGCTTTTAGACCAGCTGGTGTTGATGCATTCGCCCATCCGTAAACCACTTGATCAGATCCAGAAGAGCTTACTGTTTTTGAAGGCATATCATGATCCATACCTTTCATTGAAGACATATCATGATCCATACCTTTCATTGAAGACATATCATGATCCATACCTTTCATTGAAGACATATCATGATCCATTCCTTTCATTGAAGACATATCATGGTCCATTCCTTTCATTGAAGACATATCATGATCCATACCTTTCATTGAAGACATATCATGGTCCATTCCCATATCTTCCATCGTCAGTAAAGCACGGGGACGAGGTGTCGGCATCGTAGTACTTTTTACAAGTGAAGTATTTTCATCATGTAATGTACCAATAGAAAAACCACTTCGATCAATAGATTCAGCTTCAATCTGATAATTTGCTTGTTTCGGTTCTACAATAACATCATAAGTCTCAGCTGTTCCTATCCGGAATTCATCCACTGGCACGGGTTTTACTGGTTGTCCATCTGCGCTGACTACTGTCATTTTCAGATTAGGAATTCTTACATCGAACAAAGACATTGCCGAGGCATTAATAAACCGAAGACGTACTTTTTCTCCAGCTTTAAAATTTCCAGTCCAATTTTGTTCTGGAGTCTTACCATTCATTAAAAACGTATAGTTTGTTACATCAGACATATCTGTCTTAAGCATTCGCATCTGATTCCACATGGAACGATCTTTCCATGTTGCCTTTAAACCGTCTCTTTTAATCTGCCTAAAAACATCAAAAACTGTTTCTCTTCGATTCTGGTAGTAATCAGCTTCTTTCTTGAGATTACTCATAATCTGACCACTAGTAGAGTTGTGAAAATCAGAGAGTAAGACTACGTAATCTCTATCAGCTTTTTCTCCGGCCGTTAAAGGTACTTTATTTTTGGGATAAATGACTAAAGGGCCATACAGACCATCTTGCTCTTGACCTTTACTATGCGAGTGATACCAATAGGTTCCATTCTGACGAACCTTGAATTTATATTCATAGGTTTTATTTGGTGCAATACCATCAAACTGGTTGAACCCAGGTACTCCATCCATGATGCCAGGTAAAATTAAACCATGCCAATGAATTGAAGAATCTTGGTTTTTCAACTTGTTGTGTACACGAATAACGGCATCATCGCCTTCCTCAAACTCAAGAAGAGGCGCAACAAACTTACCATTTACAGTAATTCGTTTTAGAGGCTTTCCTGTAATATTCACCGTCTGTTCAGCAATTGTTAAATCATATTCTTTAACCGCTGCCATAACCCAAGTCGACGAAAACAATCCGACTCCTATTAAAAGGACATGACTTAATTTTCTAGACATTTATTTTCACCTATCTATAGTTAATTGAGGGCTAAGCAGGTGGATAAAATACTTTTCCCTCAATATCTTATTTCGCGTATTAATTATTTATTTGGCATATTCATTTGAGAATGGTCCATCTCACCCATTTTAGAATGATCCATATTCATCATCTTAGAATGGTCCATATTCATCATCTTAGAATGGTCCATTTGGGACATATCAGACATTTGGCTGTGATCATGCTGACTATGATTCTGTTGATTTTCCTTATCTTCTTTCATATCACAAGGTTTTTTGCATTTCTCTTGCGCTTTTGAATTTACTTTAACTTCTGTACTTAAAGTATTTTTCTGTTGAGCATCAGCAGCCCAAGATTGGCTTCCAGCAATTAAAGTCCCAACACACATAAAAGCAGTTAAGCCACGACGGAATAGAGTTTTCATTGATTGCTCCAAAAATAAATTTTATATAACTAACTTATAGGTTGGAACCGGACATCTATGTGACTTGAAAATGACATTTTTGTAATCTACATCGCATCCTGTATTTATAACGTTATTATGGTCTTAATATGCGATACGGGGCTTAATAAATGAGAATCTTACTAGTTGAAGATGAACAAAAAACTGGTGATTATCTAAAGCAAGGTCTTTCTGAAGCAGGATATATTACAGACTGGGTTACAGATGGCTTATCAGGTAAACATCAAGCTCTTTCAGAAGAATACGATCTAATTATACTAGATGTAATGTTACCGAAGTTAGATGGCTGGAATATCATTAATGATATTCGCAAAAGTGGCAAAACTATGCCTATCCTTTTTCTCTCAGCTCGTGATCAAATTGAAGATAGAGTTAAAGGCCTGGAACTAGGAGCTGATGATTATCTCGTTAAGCCTTTTGCTTTTGCAGAACTTCTTGCCCGAATTAAAACCTTACTTCGTCGCGGTCAACAAAAGGAAGATAGCAATATTATTACAATTGCTGATCTTGAACTTGATCTTCGTAAACGTCGCGTCACACGTGCTGGACAAAGAATTGACCTTACAGCTAAAGAGTTCGCATTGATGGAATTATTTATGCGTAGACGTGGAGAGATTCTACCTCGTGCTCTTATTGCTTCTCAAATATGGGATATGAATTTTGATAGTGATACCAATGTTGTAGAAGTCGCTATTAAACGTCTAAGAAATAAAATAGATAGTAATTTCAGTCCTAAGTTGATCCAAAACATCCGCGGAATGGGGTATGTCTTAGAGGTAGAAGATGACTCATAAACTGTTTAATGCGATCAGTTTCCGTATTGCGATCATTTTTTCATTATCTACCATTATTATCTTAATGATTATGGGGCTGGTCATTCATCAGCTTGTTATGCATCATTTTGAAACTCAGGACCGCACTCAGCTAGAAGGGAAAATTCAGCTTTTAGAAAATTTACTGGAACAGAATCCGAAAAACACCGATGAACTAAAGATATATTTAAAAGATGCTTTAGTTGGTCATCATGATCTAATTGTCCAGATTGAACGCCCAACTGGCCAAATCATTTTTAGTTCAGCACCTGCCGTTATAAAGGCTCAAACATTAGTAAAGTCTAAACATATCCCTTGGATAGAGTGGGAAATTCAAAATAAAACATACCGTGGCTTAGTTTATAAAAAATCGTTTGATAAAAATATGAGTGTTCCAACTGCTCAAATTATTGTTGGAATCGATACCTCCGAACATCAACATTTTTTAAACGACTTTAGACGACAATTGTTATATATCGGAGTTGTGGGCACAATTTGTTTAATGTTTTTAGGTTGGTTTGCCGCATGGAGGGGCTTACGTCCAGTTCAGAAAATGGCAAAAGTTGCAGAAGGCATTTCAGCTCAGCATCTATCTGAACGATTAGCGGTCGATAATACACGCACTGAACTAAAATCATTAGCCATAGCCTTTAACGATATGTTAGATCGGCTAGAAACGGCTGTAGAAAAACTCTCAGATTTTTCATCTGATCTGGCCCATGAAATTAGAACACCTATTAATAATTTAATGACTCAAACTCAAGTATGTTTATCTCGTAGTCGGGATATTAATACTTATCAGGAAGTCCTCTTTTCTAATCTGGAAGAGTTTGAACGTTTGGCTCGAATGGTTTCAGATATGTTATTTCTTGCAAAGGCAGAGCATGGCCTACACTTACCAAACCTACAACAGGTCAGCCTAGTAAAAGAGATTTCTGCTTTATTTGACTTCTATGATGCTATCGCTGCTGAAAAGGGAATGTCCCTAGAACAAAGTGGACAAGGATACGTAAAAGGCGATCCCTCAATGTTACGTCGTGCACTGAGTAATTTACTATCAAATGCGATCAAATATGGTAAACCTGATTCAATAATTAAGATTAATTGCCGACAAAATATTGATACCACTATATTCACAATCGAAAATGAAAGCTCACCAATAACATCTGAACAGCTGAATCGATTATTTGACCGTTTTTACCGTACGGATGCATCCAGACAAAGAGTTGAGGAAGGCACAGGTTTAGGTCTAGCAATTACCAAGTCAATTCTTGATGTACATGGCGCAACGATTCAAGCAGACTATAACAACGGTCGGATAGTTTTTAAAATAACTTTTAAAAACTAATTTTTGTAAATAAAAGACAACTGACTACTCATTTCCAGTATCTAAAAAATTATGAGTAGTCAGAAAATGATCCTTTCTTAACTACGTAGCCTTAAAGCATTACCAATAACCGATGCTGAACTTAGGCTCATTGCTAAAGCTGCGATCATAGGAGAAAGTAGCCAACCAGTAAATGGATATAAAATACCCGCGGCTAAAGGGATGCCTAATGCATTATAAAGGAATGCAAACATCAGGTTTTGCTTCATATTTTTAATAGTGGCCTCTGACAGGGAGCGAGCGATCTCTATACCTCGTAAATCACCTTTGACTAAAGTGACTTGAGCACTATTCATAGCCACATCTGTTCCAGTCCCCATTGCAATACCAATATCCGCTTGAGCTAAAGCTGGGGCATCATTGATACCGTCACCTGCCATTGCAACCATTCTTCCTTCTTTTTGTAATTTATTAACCAGTTCCAGTTTATCTGCTGGTTTAACTTCTCCGTAAACTTCATCAATACCTAATTTAGCTCCAACTGATTTTGCAGTAGTTAAACCATCTCCTGTGGCCATTATAATTCTTAATCCAGAATTCTTCAGAGCATGCACAGCTTCAGGTGTACTGACTTTGATTGGATCTGAAACAGCCAATAGTCCTACGAGCGTCCCATCAACAGCCAAATGCATAACACTTGCGCCTTCTGCTCTTAATTGCTCAGCTTGAGGGATATATGTATCAACTGATATGCCGAGTTGTTCCATTAAAGCTGTATTGCCTAATGATAATTGTTGTCCATCTAACTCACCCTTAACACCAATTCCAGAACCTGACTCAAAAGATGTTGGTGTTGTTAGTACAAGATTTCTTTCACGGGCAGCCTGTACAATTGCATCCGCTAATGGATGTTCACTACCTTGATCCAAGCTGGCAGCTAATCTGAGAACTTCATTTTCTTCATATCCAGATAAAGCAATGACCTTATCAAATGAGGGGCGACCTTCTGTTAAGGTCCCTGTTTTATCAATAATTAATGTATCAATCTTACGTAAATTTTCTATTGCTGCAGCATCACGGAAGAGTACGCCATTGGATGCACCACGACCCGTTGCCACCATGATTGACATTGGTGTGGCTAATCCTAAAGCACACGGACAAGCAATAATTAAAACTGCGACAGCATTGATTAGTCCGTATACCCAACTCGGTTCTGGTCCAAATATTCCCCACCCAAAAAAGGTAAGGATAGATATACCGATCACCACCAGTACAAACCAGCCAGCTACCTGATCTGCCATTCTTTGCATAGGGGCTTTAGAACGCTGAGCTTGCGCTACCATTTGAACTATCTGTGAAAGTACTGTTGAAGAACCGACCTTTTCCGAACGTATCACTAATGAACCGTTCATATTCATTGTCGCACCGATTACTTGGTCACCTATACGTTTTGTTACTGGAACTGGCTCTCCCGTTAACATTGATTCATCAATAGAACTTGAACCTTCTGTAATTATTCCATCAACGGGGACCTTCTCACCTGGTCGTACTCTCAGTAAATCTCCAACATGTACATGGGAAAGTGGGATATCTTCCTCTGTGCCATCTTCATTAATTTTTCTTGCGGTTTTCGGTGCCAACCCAAGTAAAGATTTTATTGCTGACGAAGTTTGCGAACGTGCCTTTAACTCAAGAACTTGACCTAATAAGGTCAGTGAAATAATTGCGGCTGTTGCCTCAAAATATACAGCAACACGCCCCATAGAGATGAAAGACGCTGGGAAAACTTGTGGGGCTAGGGTTCCAACGACACTATAAATAAATGCAGCTCCAGTCCCAATTCCAATTAAAGTCCACATATTCGGACTACGATTTAAAATTGAATGCCAACATCTAACAAAAAATGGCCAACCTGCCCAAAAGACGATAGGTAAAGTAAGAACAAGTTCAATCCAGCTTTGTACCTTCATCTCAAACCAGTTCAACTGATGACCAAACATCGCCAAAAATATGATAATGAGGGTTAACGGTAAGGTGTACCAAAATCTTCTTTTGAAATCTTTAAGTTCAGGATTATCATCGGCTTCATCTAGATTGGGAAGTAATGGTTCTAGTGACATACCGCAAATCGGACAGTTACCAGGATGATTTTGTCGGATCTCCGGATGCATTGGGCAAGTATAAATTGATGAGGTATTTACACTATCTGAGTGTGTATCCATCTTATTTAGGGAGACATTTTCGGAAACAGATCTATCTTCTTTAGCAATGTAAAAAGTAGGATCATGCTTAAATTTTATCTGACATTTTTCACTACAAAAGTAAAAAGTCTTATTGCCAACTTGTTCATGAAATTTAGATTCTTCTGTTACAGCCATGCCGCAGACAGGATCCTTTAGTACGTTATTTATAGTTTTCTTTTCATGATGATGGTCCATATAGAAACCTCCTTCATATTTGATTTTAAAAAATTAATTACCTTCGTGCAGAAATACATTTCTGATTATTTGAGTATTTAATGAACATTATTCTTGATAAAGTCAGTGTAACACTTGTGAGTTTTTAATTCTAAAAATGACAAAAATGTAATTTTGGAGTCATCAAGACGTTGCTCTCTTTCTTAAATAATAAGCATACAAAGAGTGATGACCAACTCGATCAATTTAGGAATTTCACTGGGTCATTACTTAGCACGTACTAATTTTTAAAAGGTGATGAAATGAAAATTTTCCAAAATAAAGTGTCAGCTCTACGTAATGTACTAGTAGGTGCGACTATGGTTGTAGCTGCTTCAAGCGCATTTGCTCATGTCAAACTTGAAAGTGCCACTCCAGCTATTAATGCATCTGTAGCAAGTCAGCCAAAAAATATAACTTTAAATTTTGGTGAAGAAGTCATGTTAATGAATGTCAAATTACTTGATGCTCAACGTAAAGACATCCCTTTAACTTATCAGATAACTCATGATTTAAAAAAATCATTTGAAGTAGCAGTACCTAAACTTAAGAAAGGTAAATACACAGTGGTTTGGACCACAATGGGTACTGATGGCCATAACATGAATGGCGAATATAGCTTCACTATTAAATCAGCGAAATAACTATAGAGCATCAATAGTCTATATGCCAGCAGCTTGCTGGCATATTGCTATCGCAGGGAGGAAAAATATGAATCCTGAAACTTGGATATATGCAACGTGGCTGATTAAAGTCGTTTTATATTTAGGAATAGCATTTGTTGTTGGTGGTGCCTTTAGCTATTTTCTACTGGGACGTTATGTAGAAATCAGGGAAACTCTTCTAAAGTACATTACTATTGGTGCAGGATTAGGCTTTATTTCAAGCACTTTAGGCTTCTTTGTTCTTATAGGAAGTTTTGCCAATACAGGTCTTTCAGGAATGTGGGACAGTAACTACATTAATATCTTAATAAATACTCCCACTGGGCATATCCATATCATCCGCTCAGTTAGTTTTGCACTTTTATTGTTATTTATGATCGTAAAGCTTAGTAAAGGGACTATCCAAGTTTCCAAAGTAGAAGGAACAATTTTTACCATCCTACTTATCCCCATGGTTTTTAGTTTTTCACAATTAGGCCATGTCACAAACTTGCCCTTTTTCGCTCAATTCTTATTATCAATACATGTCCTTGTAATGTCCTTATGGATGGGATCACTTTTTCCTTTATGGAAAACAAGTAAAAAAATTACTGGTCTTCCATTAAAAGATCGCATGCACTTATTTGGGAGAATCGCAGCATTTGTTGTGGGAATACTACTCGCTTGTGGTGCTAGTATTGCTCTGTTACTCATTAAAGATTTCAATACTCTACTAAATACTCCTTATGGGCATGGTTTTATTATTAAGATCGCATTTGTTCTAAGCATTTTATTATTAGCTGCTTTCAACAAATGGTATTTTACCCCTCGCTTACAAGACCCGAAATTTGCCAGACAGTTGGGCTATGCCATTTTATTTGAAATGTCATTAGGCCTAATGATCCTTTTAACGACTGGATATATTACAACTGTAGTGGGAATTGATTAAATAGGTATATAGTAATTTAAAAAAGTAAAATGAAAAAAATTATCTGATTCTGCTTGATTTCATCATTGGTTCAATCCTTGATATTTTTTCTAACTCCATAAGCTTTACTATTGTAAGTAGAGTGTAGTGTAAGACTGTAGAGTCTCAGATCTTTTAAAATATAGGGGTAAAATTACTTACCCCATAATCTGCCCATGTTTTTATAAATTAATTACATGATTTTCTGTAATTCATGTATAAATAAACTTAAACAAATAATCATAACTTATACAACCATTCTTAGTGCCTGTTCCAGCCCGCGTTGTTTAAGGTTGGCTCCTACCCCAAACCATGCTGAATCTAATCGGTGATCTTTTGAGATCGCACGTCGCTCATGATCAACAAACTCGGTAATACTACAAAGCAGTCCATACGCCGTATCTTTAGCTGAAGCTAACTCGGCACCACGACCATGCCCGTTAAACATGGTCATGACCTTAGACATCGCACGTCCATTTGGCTCAGTTTTATTGTCGGTTTTGGATGAGTTGATTTGTTTAGGCGTAGCTACATTACGGTAGAACTGAATGATACTTTCATCTTGTTCAGCAATATTCAGGTTTGTATTATTGAACACTGCATCGAAGTAAGCTGCTGCTTCCTGCTGGGTGACTTTACGCTGGCTGAGCTGCTTCATTTCATACATGTGCTCGTCCCATGCATGAACCGAAATACCCAATTGCTGTTTAATCTTTTCAGCATCAAACTTGGTACTGTGTGGAACTTTCACCACACCTGCACTACTATTCTGCCCACGTAAGGCAATCGCTAAGGTGTTATTACACACCACACGTACACTTGTAAATTGCGCCGTGGTGGCTAATGTCCCATCACATGCTGTTGCCAGAAGGATATAACCATTACTCACATCCTTTCCTTTCAGTGCTGTTGATTGTCCAGTCGTAGCCAGTGCCCAGAACTTACGACCACCTTTCAATACCCCTGCTGTTTCCAGTTCAAAGCCTGATTGTTCTGTCAGGTCTTTATAGAAGTTTAATATCTCCATCGGTTGCACCTCCTGATAACGCTGACTTACCACTGATAGCGGCGCATGAGTATCTGAACGATAAAGGACTCTCTGATCTTCATACGGCATGATGATGTTTTGTCCACGTTCATTTTTTGTCATATAGCTGACATTGGATGATTCAATTCGCCAATCCATCCCTGCTTGTTGTGCCCATACTTCTAAAGGTTGATTTCTAGTGAGTTGATTGCCCAAACCATGCCAAGGGGTTTGACCTACAAAAGCCATTGTTTCAACTTGATGTGCCATGATGTTTTTCCTATTAAGTGATTTAAATAATTTGATTAAGAGTTTGGGATGAAGTTAAGAAAAGCTTGATTGCTGGATTTCAAAATGTTGCAGACACTGCTCACACTGATAATGCAAGGACACTGTATTGTCTTGATGCTGGACGTAGAGCAGAAACATGCCCCCTACAACTAAACCAACAAAGCCACCGACTAGTGGGTGAATAGGACTACGTTTTGACAATTGCATACAGGCTGCTGCCAGAGACATGGGGGAGAATGATGAAAGTTTTGCAAATACACCTTGATGGCTTTGTTCTGACTGCCGTAGTAATTTCAGATGTCTCGAATGGCAGTAAGGACATTGATGCATAGTCGTCTCCTCTCAATAAAAGGCATAAAAAAAACCACAAGCAAATGCTTGTGGTTTGATTGAGCTTTATGTCGTTTTAGATTAAGTCAAATTAACGAGTTACTTTTGGAGTCGCTAAACCTTTCTTGCTACAAGGTTGGATACTTTCAATATATTGACCATCTCCAGTGTCTTTAAAGAAACCATGTTTTGATTTGATTTCTAAACATTGCCCCTTCTTAAAAGGTTTAACTTGTGGAACGACTTTAGCTGGTATAGCGTAGCTATTTAAAATGACTTCGCCTTTAGTAGTTGGAAAAACCACCGATTCTTCGCCGTAATAGACATTGGCTTTAAGTGTAATCTGCTCAGTTTTAGCAAAAGCAATAGAACTGAGTGAAAGACTTAAAATTCCACATGCGATAAGTTTGATTGGGTTCATGGTATTTTCTCTGATTAAGTAAAGTAATAATTAAACGAATGCTACAGACCAGCTTTAATTAGTGACCAAAGCATGGCTGGTATCCTTCGTGAAGGACTTGATTGCTGTTCTTATCCCAACTCACCACATACCAAGTACATTGGTAACGGTCAGAGTCCCATGCAGTACGATAGGTCATGGTATTACCTTGCTGGCTCCATCCTTCAACTCGTTTACTCACCTGATCTGGACTTGAGCGGCCCCATACATTCATGAGATGTGACGCTAACATTTGATCAATATTCGGGATGGTTGACTTTAAATCAGCTGGAGCAGATTTGATTGGCTTTAATCCATAGCGAGAAGCATTGGAACTTAAGGTTTTCCCTTCATGGTACTCACCATCAACTTCTGAACTGAGATTACCTAGACTTGTATCTTGTGCTTTTGCCTGATCAACCGCGGCTATTGCCCCCGCAACAACCTCATCTTCAGCTTGTGAATGAGCAGATTCTGATTCCGGGTTTTCCACCATACTTTCAATTCCAGTGAAACCTGATTCAACGGGTTCCGATGCTGCTTGTGTTGTGGCAGATTGATTTTGTACCTTAGATTGTTCTAAAGCGAGTTGTGCTAACTGAAGTTCAGTTTGTCGTTTTTGATGTTGATTAAATAAAATACCGCCTGCAATTAACACCGCCATCATGACTACAGTTAACAACCAATATAACGGTGGTATCTTTTTAGTTGAGTTAGTGCTGTTCTTTATCATATTCATATCATTACCTTGAAATAGAGGATATACGGCGCTTTAGGGCTGCCTTCACTGGGGTAATATGTAAGTAAAAATTCTTTATTTTCAGTTATTGTCCAAATAGCTTTTTAATAAAGCTCTTGCTTCATTCAGTTGCTGTGCCTGACTTTCAATCAACTGACGAACAGATTCAGGTAAGTTCTGGTATTTATCGGGATGGAACTCAGCCATCTTTTTTCGGTAAGCAGATTGTAAGTTCTGCTCAGTCAGTGAATTAGGCTGAATATCAAGAAGTTTGCACGCTTGAAGTTGTCCACCGTTGAAAGTAGAAGTAGTAGACTGATTCATTTCATCAGCCAGACATTGATAGATAATTTTGACCAGATCAGGAAATACGGCTTTAGAAACATTGGATACACGACATAAATGGGTCATGAAGAGATCCGCCTGATTCTGCTCAACCTGACCCAGTGCCATGGCATAAACCAGTTGTTCGATCATCTCCGTACGAAGCTTGTAAGCCAGCACATCTTTCAGTTCTGCAAAGCGATGTAATAATTCTTCATATTCAAAGTTGGGATGTTCAGTCAGTAACCTTTTAATATAGTGCTGTGATGCTTCATCATTCAGCTTTACAAAATGTTTAGATATTGCATGACTAGATTCAGGATTCCACTTACCCATATTGAATGTGATGAAATAAGCAAACAGATCAATAATTACCTTCAGTTCTGCATCAATCTGTGGTGGAGCCCGATCGGTTTCTGTTTCACCCTGACAAACTTCATTTAGAAATGAAGCCAATGTTCGTACTGTGCCCTTATCCAGTTGGGTAAAGGTCAGGGTTTCTATACGATTCAGTACGATGCCATGATTAATGACGCCAATATCTGCCTCGACATGATGAATACTTTTAAAGAGATAAACCGCTTCATCTCCAAAGCTTTCTTTATAAAAGAGTCCTGTCGCCGTCACACAAAGTCCAGCTTTAGCACTGCCAAATACCGTATCGTCAATTAGCATAAGGATTTCATCTGGATGAATTCCTTGAGGGAGATAACTCATAGCCCCTTGCAATTTTTTATAAGGAATAGCGGGTGCAAAATAAATATTGTCACTCGCTCTTAACATCAACATCCAACGGCTTTTCTGGAGTGATTCTCTCGATATGATTGTCATGGCAACTTCCCCAATTTAGCGACTAAAACAACCAACGTAGAAAATCAGCAGGCCAAACAAGTGCCCGACCCAAAGAATATGAACCAGAATAAATAGGGTACTGCCAAATCAAATACAGCCAATAACCAATCACAATGGTGAAATAAAGGCCAATCAATGGATGTTTCATTGTAAATTCCTCATTTTTTTAGGTAAGCCTATCCAACCCACTGCTCTATGGCAGCAGGTGAGATCAAAAGACAAACTAAGATTTAATGTGAATACGAGCTCTAAAGTTTATGTGCACATTGCTGACCAGACTTAAAAGACACCTCTTCGAAATCCTCTGGCATCCTGACTTGCATCATGCCAATCGCCTCCAGCTTTTCTTCACCATAATGTTCTTCCATCCTGTCGTAGAAGCAGGAACAGAAACTGCGACTTCCTCCCGTATTCCTACAGCTTTGTTTCATACCCTTTTCGAAATCAGAAGAACAACCAGTAACCAACAAAATACTGACACCTACCAAACCCATCAAAATTTTATTTTTCATCATTTTATCCAGTGACGTCGTCATGGAGCTTAGGCTTTTTTAGGCAACACGAAGCCTTGCCATGGTGTAGCTCACATGACATTTTTTTAAGTAAATTTTTAGACGAAAAGATCTAAAGCTTGAGAAACTAGAAGTTCATCAAATCCTATTAAAACTAATCAGGCGTTATAAAAAGAATATGCATAGCCAACTCCTTTATATTGGGAGTTCTGCCAAAGCATTAGAGAATTATGGTGGCAGAACGAGAAAGGGTTGACAGACCGGATTGGATTGACACCAGCACACTCGAAAGTGTCCCTCTCCCGTCCTACCGCAACGGGAGGAGACGAGATGTACCCTCAAAATTATTCCTCAGAAGGAATAACTCTGATGCAACCCAATAAAACGGTCTGTCAAAACCGACTGGCAATGTGGCCAGCAAGCAAAGGATAATGTGCAATATTTAAGGTGTCAATGATCTATCGACTAAGTCGTAAAGTGATTGTTATTGTTTTTCATTAGATTAATTCTTTAAACTAACCATTAGGTAAATTTAAGGATGATTCAGTGTTTCGGTTAAAGTGTCTTGGTGGTCCACTGTATGGACAAGAATATTCTCATGCTCAGGATGAGTTTATTTTTAAAGACAAACAGACAGGAAAGCAGACGCGTTATCGAAAGCAGGCTTTAAACTTCACCCCACCCCAAGAGTTCTTTATAGCAGAGTCAATTTCTACAACCGTAGCCTACAATCTTGCATTGCAATTAATGAAACGCTATTGAGACCTTTTAGTAATACAAAGACATACTATTAACTAACCAATAATGAGTGATTTTCTAGCACTTGATTCAGTCCATAATAAATTTATAATCCAGTAGAATGCTTCACAGTACTACAAGTTTAGTCCAACAATTATAACTCTAAGCTACATTTTGATTTTGACTACTTTTCACCCAAAACATCGCAAGTCGGTACAGAATCATCATAAGTCGGTACATAAATGGAGTGCAGTTTAACACCTAACACCCCTCTACAAATGCTCATAATTCACTCTCAAGTTAAGCTAAATCATTTTTAAATTATAAGTAGTTACGACTTATAATATATGCACTTCTTTTAAAATGAATAAGTGAACTTGATTACATGGCAACTTCAGCTAAAAAAAATGCTAAGGCTAAACAAGAAACCACATCTACGAGTAACATCAAAAAACTTATTGGCTTAATTGACCAACTTGAAGAACATATTATTAAAAGACATAAATTTCCCTATGGTTTGCCATCAGCCTATGCCGAACACTACAAAGCTTATTTACCCGAACAAATGGAACCTATCAGTGAAGAAATGACGGATAATGACCGAAAGTGGTTTTATGAACAGCTTGATCAAGGCTTATTAAAAGAATCGCCAGAACAAAAGGCTCTCCGTCAACAGGCATGGAGATTACCCCCACCATTACTTCGAGGTAAATCGGAAATTTACATCTACATTCCCGAAGAGGACCGACTTGCCCGACACTATGGCGAAATCGCGACTGAAATTCGTAAATTCAAAAACTTGGTATCAACTAAAACCAGAATATTCAAAAAAACAGCACAACAAGCTGAGAAACATTTTGAAGAAGCATTTCGTCTCTACTCCAAACATTATGATTGTTCTTTCTATATCTACACGCTACCAGAAGATATCTATAAACAGATTAGGCAATCTCAATTAGCCCGAAACAGCCATAAAAAATCCCAGAGGGTAAAAAAAACTTACCTCTCACTTGTTCAACGTTTTATTACCAGTAATCAAAAAACTTACTCAAGTATGGATACGGTTCTAGGAGCCATTGAGCAGCAAGCTATCTCAAAAATTCCAGAATACCTCACTCAAGAATACAATGCTGAAATAGAACATTGTTTACGAAAAAAAGAAGAAGCTGAATATTTTCTTTTTGCAGCTCGAAATGATCTATCTACAGCTGAAGTCAAAGAAATTGAAGAATATGGTAAAAAAACTGTAATCATACAAGCTCAGAACCGTGATCAACCCCTAACTTCTTTTGCAGGTCGCCCTATCGAACGTTATAAGGAAATAAGAGTATTTTATCAGAAAAAGATTTCTGCCTTAGAAACTCAAAAAAGTAAAATTAGAACCGACGATCAGAGAATGAAGTTACTGAATAGCGCTAAATCTTGGTTAAAGGAAAGCGAGCCAAGCCTATATGATGCGCTGAACATTTTTATAGAAAAGAAAGGTAGAAAACTTTAGAATTCCCCTCCCACCCCAATAAAAATCCGATCACTCACATAATTTATTTAGAGCCTGTTAGTTCTACACTGACATGCTCTTAAAAAAAATTAATAAATTTTTAAAAGAGTAATAATTACAATGAAATTTCTATATTTTAAAGATTTTAAATACATATATATCAGTAGCTTAAATAAATTCTTCGCAGATTTTTAGAGGGTGCTTAATTTTTTTCTAGAATTTCCCTTATGCAATCAAGCATACAAAACTTGCTACATAAGGAACCAATATGACCAACTCAAACCTAAGCCAGCAACACATCAAATTAATAAGTACATTCAATTGGAAGCTTAGCAATTTACGGGTGTGGGTCACCCGAAGAATAGCTCAACGAAGCCATTTAAATGCTGCATAACGCAGGACATCACAACTTTTAAAAAGTCCTCGTATTACCGTCATTTTTTGGTAGAGCATTCTCGAAGTAAAGTGCAATCGGCTTTTCGGTTTAAATACAATTGTAATAAGTAATATTAGATATATGTAATTAATCTACTAGATACTTATTGTCATAAGCAGTGTGCCTTAGCAAATACTGCTTATAGATTAGATTGATTTAATTGTGTATCCATTTGAGATGAATACACTCCAGATAGATTAGCCAATATCCACTCTACGCCTACCCTAATGGACATTTCTAAACGATGTCCATAGGGAGAGCATTTACCTCATGACGCCTGATACGTAATTAATTATTTGTATGTAGGTATACTATGAAATCTCTGAACAACACAGCTAAACCAATTCTTCCACCTATCGCACAGTTCTCAGTTGCAGATAGAGATGCATTCCTAGAACAGCTCAAGGAAGATTTTTCAACTCATGAGTACATGACAGAAAACGGTAAGATTAAAATATTCAAAACGAGTATAAACCCTGAAGTTGAAAAAATGCTCAGTCGTGTTGAGTTCATCAAGTATTTTGAGAAAGAGCGCCCAATCGCTACTCTTAAATCTGTTCAAAGTTTTAAGGGCAAAGAGCAACTACGTGTTGAATATGCGAAGGATATTCCACTTTTGCTTAAGTGCCAGCTTACAACAATCTTTGTGTCTGCTCACTCTGGCAATTACAAGATGGGCATAGAGTTACAGGCCTTTAAGGATTCATTCTTAGAACTTTCAAAGGAAGAACAATATACCCTTTATGAATTTTCTCTGATCAATCAGTGTTACACATCTGAACAGGCTCAGGCTTATGTTGCAGCTTTAATTAAATTTCAGAAGTTGTTTGCAATAAGAATGAGCAGTGCCTCAATTCGTAAACAACTTTCGAATCGTGCTAGTAATCGACGCCGTTCTAAAGAGCGTTGTGTTGAGCTTGTAGAGACTCTACTCAAGATCCATTCTCGAATCCTTGTTGTTCGAGTAGACCTAGGATTAATACGCGATCCAGCTAAGCTTCAACAGCTTGCTATCTCAACTGATTTTGCTCAGGCTGAACATGATAGTGAGTTTATGCAAGAGTCTTTTATTCGGTTCTATGATGCATCTAAGCATAATCAGCTTAAGCAAGCGCTCGGGTATATCCTGCGTATTGAACACACCCCAACCAAGGGATTCCATGGACATCTTTATTACTTCTTCAATGCCAATGACCATCGTGAGGACATCACGTGGGGGCAATATATTGCTGAGAAATGGAGGGTTGCTACAAACAATCTTGGGACTGCTTTTATCTGCAATATGAAGAAAGATGAGTACCGCTATCGTGCCTTAGGCATTTTGGAGTATACCGACCATGAAATGCTTAAGAATCTCAAGGCTACGTTTGACTACATATGCAAAAATGATCAGTACTTCGCCTTTACTAATGGAGAACAAATTCGGAGCTTCCGAACAAGCCAAATACCAAAAGTTCCTGCTACCAAACTTGGCCGTCCACGCAAGTTCGAGCAACTTAACCTACTAGACTCTGATCAGTCAGATGATGCTCAAGTAGGAGGACAGTAACATGACTAAGTACGCATCAGATGCTTTACTTGCAGCTACACATTCGTCATGCAGCATTCAACCTATTTGGGCTTACGATCTGATTGGTTCTGAGAAGTCAGCAAAAGCTCTTGGGAGATCAAAAACTACAAGCATGTTTGCAAAACAAAATTCTCAAAATAGTAATCAGGCATTATCTCTCAGTAAACCTGTTGAGTTGATTAGATCAGCATATCCATTAGTGACAGGCTCCCCTGTCACTAATGGGATGTTATCTGTTCGACTAAAGCCAGAGAACGAATTGTTTATTCAGTTTATTAAACATATGGGGCCTATGCTTAATGGGGGGATTTACTGCCACGATCAGTATTTTTCTAATCAAATTACGGGCTACCAATATATGCTCAACACTAGGCAGTTTAGTGAGGATTTAACAGCTTGGAATACAGAACAAAGTCGTGCTGAAGAGTTATTTGATTCGACAATGAAGGTTCTATTCAGAGACTACGCAGGCTTCGAAACACATGAGCTATATTTGCCAATGCTATTTACGCTTTCAGCGAATACTCCAATGTATTCGAAACAACAATATTTAGATCAGCAGAAAAAAGAGATGATCGCCATTTTCCTTAATGAAGGTGGAAATAATGAAATTATTGCCGTATTTTCGAAATGGGAACTTACACCCCAAGGACAATTAGCACTTAGGCTGGTGTTTTTACTGGAACGCCAGTTCATAGATGATCCTGTTGGTTCTTCTGATGAAAATGCTTTCATTGCCTTACGAGGTAATCTGGAAGGCCTATTTAATTGCAAAGCATATCCTGTATCTATGCCATTAAACGGGTTTATGCAAACTAATCATTTTTTTAAAAGTGATCCAAGGTGCAAAGATCTTATTAAGCTGCTCAAAACGTACCTGATAGGCAGTGATGCAGTCCTTCGAATTTGGGATACACAGTCCAATTTTGATGTGTTGTATTCAAAGTTTAAAACTAACTAGTTAAGAGGCTATTTCACAATGGGTGCATTCCAGTTAAACACCGCTGATTACCTATTTATGAAATATCGCTCTATGACTGTCGAATTAATGAGCATAGTACAAGACTACTATCCTCACTTAAGCAAGGCAGAGGCGCTGAGAAAGGCAAATAATCAAGAGTTTCCTTTCTCTGTCTTTAAAATAGATTCAAGCAAACGCGCACCATTTCTGGTGCACGTTAAAGACTTGGCTGATATCTTAGATAAGAAGTATTCTGAAGCTGCTAAAGACTTTGCTACGTTTCATCAATGAGGCGTAGCACCTCTTCCAATTGAATTACATTTCGCCTTGACTTCACAGAAACATACCGCTGTAAGCTCCCCCAAGAATCATGCAAACTTACTTTCTGAATTTCAGGAATAGTAAAACTTTGTTCTGCAAGTCTCGTACAACCTTCATGTCTCAAATCATGAAAATGTAAATCCTCTATTCCCAATATTTTACATGCTTCGCGAAACTCTTTTCCTATGCTTTTGGGATTCAAAGGTAATAAGAGTTGTTCATCATATCCTAATCGAAGCATACGACTCCGCACTTCATTATCTAATAAAAGTTCAATTATTGTTTTACAAGGTTCCAACACATCAAAAGACTTGTGATTACCTTTAGAACCGTTCGGATTTTTCAAATCATGAACTTTCCATGAAGAGTTGTAAGAATCATAATCTTGCAGCCATAAGCGTGTTAACTCTGCTTCACGTCTACATGAAAAAATTGCGAACCAAATAATTAAATGCATTGGATACTTAGTACCGTATTTATTTAACTTCCAACGCTCAGCAAAAAGTTTTGTTAAAGCAATTAACTCTTCCTTTGTAGGAAGCCTATCTCTCACTTTACTAGACGAGATTTGACGAGTTTTTCTAAGCTGTGCTGTAGCTTTATCGAAGTTACTTAAATCAACTTCCATACCCCACATAACAGATGCATGAGATAGAACACCTCTAATATGTAAAAGCTCATGCTGCTGTGTACTTGTTGCAATAGGTTCTAAACCAAGATTAGGCACGCCTCTTCGTCTTAGAGCCACATGCTCAGCCAAATGTATCGAATGTATTTTTGTGATAATATTGCGCGCAATTGGCAACTTCTTAATTAAGAGTAGAGAATAGCGTTTCGTCCTGCCGTACTCGCTCCCAACTTCATCCAAATATTTATCTATGGCATCTGACAAAGTTAGATCAATCAGTTGTTCTTTGCCAAGTAAAATGTCTGGATTTTCTTGAATCTCAACTTCTCTTTTTTTAAGCCAGTTTTCTGCCACTTTTTTTGAATAAAATGTTTTGCTTTCAGAATAAGCAGGATAACCTTTTTTGTTGATCCGGATAGCAGCTCGGTAACTAACACTTCCATCTGCACTTTTTCTGGCAGTAATTGACCCCATAATTTTACACCATGAACCATTTTTTTCATTATGGTGTAAATTCTGGTGTAAATGCAAACCGATTAACGCAGCTAAACATGAGTTCCCACAGATTCAAACAGGTTGCAAAACACTGATTAAAGGTATGATTTTTAATGACTATTAACAAAACCATTGAAACTATTAAATCTCCAAGAATCAGTGTAGCCCCAATGATGGACTGGACTACAAAGGACTACCGATTCTTTGCACGGTTGTTTAACCCAAACGTTGTGCTTTATACAGAAATGGTGACTACGGGCGCGATTCTATTTGGCGATGCGAAACGCCATTTGGACTATAACGCTCAAGAACACCCAATCGTATTGCAGCTTGGCGGCTCAAACCCACAAGAACTTGCCACTTGCACAAAAATGGCTGAAGACTGGGGCTATGACGAAGTCAACTTGAATGTAGGCTGCCCAAGTGACCGTGTACAGAACAATAAAATCGGTGCATGTTTAATGGCAGAGCCAGACTTGGTCGCTGAATGTATTCACAGCATGCAAAAAGCGGTGAATATTCCGGTAACGGTTAAGCACCGTATCGGTATTGATGACATGCAGTCTTACGAAGAAATGCTGCACTTTGTAGATACTGTAGCAGCAACAGGTTGTACTCACTTTGTTGTACATGCCCGTATTGCGATATTGAAAGGTTTGTCTCCGAAAGAAAACCGAGAAGTACCACCGCTACGCTATGAAGATGTTTACCGTTTAAAGCAAGAACGCCCGCATCTGACTATTGAAATTAATGGTGGTATTAAAACTTTTGCCGAAACTCAAGCTCATTTACAGCACGTTGACGGCGTCATGATTGGCCGTGAAGCCTATCACAACCCTTACTTACTTGCTGAGCTCGGCCAACTTTGGAACCTAGAAGCACCGGATCGTTTCGATATTATGGAACAAATGCTACCGTATATTGAACAACGTCTAGCTGAAGGTGCACCACTCTCTATCATTACGCGTCATATTTTAGGTTTATTCCAAAATTTACCGGGCGCTCGCAAATGGCGACAAGCCCTAAGTGGTGGAAATGCAAAAACTTTAACTGATGTCGAGAATGCAATTCATAATATGCAAGCTGCCATTATCCGTACTGAAGAGTATTTAAAGGAACACCAATTTTAAGCCAGCCCATGTTTCTAAAATTGTAAGAAAATGTGGCATTTTAAATCAGAGACTTAGATTTTGAGTATATTCGCAAATGTTGGCTCGAAATATTCAAAATTAAGCTCTGATTAATTATTTATATTCAATAATATCAAAAACTTAATTTTTATGATTTCAAAAGCTCTTTTAATTAGCTCTTTTTTCCATAGCCAGAAATAAAAACTGGTAAAAAGATACGTTATTACATAACATAAACAAAACTTTTAAGCTTGGGCCATTAGTATCTCTGAACGCCACAGGTAGGTGGTGATTTTCTAAATACGGATATAGGTAGTACGGGTAGAGATTTCACGATGATTATTTATGACGGACAAGTAGCTGATAACTATATGTATCAGGATTCAAATCAGGCAGCCATTGTTGTATCCCACAGCACACCAAGCCTCCCTTATCCATTCACCATGAAACCCAATAATCACTCCACTGAAACCAACACTCCTCCAGCCATTGATGTAGAAAAATTCGTAGCTAAATTAGAAAGTATTACCTCTAGACGCAGTAAAGCGCGTTGTGCACGTAGCATCCGTATTGCGCTTGAGTCTGCTGGTGCCGATGTTGAAAATCATCCGATTGCAGCATCTGATTGGGGCGATACCCTCAAGAAAATTGGCTATAAAGAAATAAATCCAGCCTTTGATGAGCCACAAGAAGGCGACATTTATATCATTCACAGAACCCGCAACCATATTTACGGCCATATCGCTGGTTACACAGGAAGCGAATGGGTGTCGGACTTTAAACAAAGTAGTTATGACGTCTATAAAGATGATAACGTCACCTATACTTACTATAGATTAGGCTAATTCACTTCTAAGATAGAAACATTTGATGAATTAGCTCGGCGCAGTGCTGAATGATTTCATCATGGTCCTTTCTATAGACCAGCAAAACTTCCGAAAGAGATAGGGAATCTTCCAAAGGTATTAGTTTTACATTGGCAGGTAAGATTTGTTGAAACTCCGCAGGAACAATACCTACCCCTAAATTTGCCGCCACGAGCTGTAACTGTGAAATCTTACGCGACTGAATGGAGGCTTTTTGTGGGGTAAATCCTGCGGCTAAACACAGATTTGCGACCAAATAACTTAAGCCTCCTCTTTCAGCATGAGGTGTTGATACAAAACACTCATCTTTTAAGTCTTTTAAATAAACCTTTTCTGATTTAGAAAACTTGGCATGATCAATATGCACAGCCACCATTAAAGGCTCTTCATATAACTTAAGAGTATTTATACCATCTAAACTATGCCGAACTGGTGGGCGGATCAAACCGATATCAATTTCACCATTTAATAACGCTAAGACTTGCTGCTCGGATGATAAGGTATTGATCTCAAAGCTCAACTGCTGCGTTAAGCTAACTTCTTTTAATATCTGCACCTTTGTATTATCCACGACAATACTGCTGGAATGAGCAATTTTAATCTGTCGATTTTTCCCTTCCGAAACACTTTTAGATAGAACAATAATTTCATTTAAATAAAGCAAGTTATCTTTTATTTTCTTATAGAAGACCTCTCCCGCTGGCGTGAGTCTTGCTCTTTTGTCCGTACGATCAAACAACTGAAAATCAATTTCTTCTTCTAATAGTTTCATTTGTCGACTTAAAGCAGACTGGGCAATAAATAGCTTTTCGGAAGCAGCGGTAAAGCTCCCTTCTTCAACAATTTTTATGAAATATTGGAATTGTTTTAATGTGAGCATTATCATCTCAAAATTAGATCATTTGGTCTATTTTCTATATTAGATTAGATAGATCTCCTTCGCTAGAATTTTAATCAAGACCATTCACTTGATTGAATTCTTCATGAAGTATTTAAAAGGTTTCGCAATATGCACCATCGTTATTTTAATTTTATGGTGTTTTAAATTTTATGATCAGCAATTACCCACACAGCCCAAACAAGACAATATAGAGCTGTATGATTAAATAGTTTTCCCAAAACAAAAGGCATGCACTCACCTAAGAGCATGCCTTTTCCATATTTAAATTAGGCTTTCTTTAAATCGAGTTTTTTCAAAACTTCGGCTACAGCAATCATGGCAAAGCTTGAAGTCACCACCACCGCTGAACCATAGCCACCACAGCGCAACCCCGCCGATGGGCAGACATCTGCGCTTGAAAATGGATTGTCGATTGAGTAAATACAGGTAATGCCAAATTTCTCTTTTGGCTTTTTACAAATGCCGCGAGCGCGAAGCTGACTACGTAGCTTCGCTAACATTGGGTCTTGTTCTGTTTTTGATAGATCGGCCACGCGAATTTTAAGTGGATCGAGTTTACCACCTGCCCCACCGGATACAATCAAAGGAATTTTGTTAAAACGACAATGGAGCATTAAAGCCAGTTTTGCTTTAACATCATCGATGCAGTCCAAAACAATGTCTGGTACAGGGTTTAAAAGCTCTACAACATTTTCAGGTGTTAAGAAGTCATCAATAATATTGACTTTAATGCGTGGGTTAATTTGGCGACAACGCTCCGCCATAATTTCAACTTTTTCACAGCCCAGAGTTGAGGTCATTGCAGGTAGCTGACGGTTTACATTTGATGCCGCAACCACATCCATATCGACTAATGTGATCTCACCAATACCTGTACGCGCTAAAGCTTCTACTGCCCAACTGCCGACCCCACCAATACCAATCACCATCACATGACTTTGTTCATAATGCTGGAACGATGAATCACCATAAATTTTGGCTACACCTGCAAAACGGCGGTCATATTCATCTTGTTGGAGATCGGTCATTGCTACTCTTTGAAGGGATATAAAACACGGGAGGTATTTTACTGCTTTTCAGAAGAAAGTGTATTTCAGATCAAAGAAAACTTGAGATAGCGATATTTGAGTTCACGACAAGTCTTATCATTATAAATCAAATTATATTATTTAAGATTTAAGTCATTATTTACTAACGTGACAGGCGGCATGGATGCCGCCCAGTTGGGTTGCGGTATAAGGATATACCGTCAGCCCGACAAAGGATTTTTGTTACTTTTTATCCTTAAAAAGTAAGGATACGCCTATATAGTCAACATTAGCTCATACACATTCATTATAAGGCTGTGCTAAGTTTATCGATTTATGAAGCAATCAAATTCCGTAGTACATAATGCAAAATACCACCTGCCTTAAAGTACTCAACCTCATTTAACGTATCAATTCGACATAACACATTAAAATGACTAGCTACTCCATTTGGCCCTTTCACATCAACCTCAAGAATTTCATGAGGCTGAATACCATCCGATAAACCACGAATCGAAATGACTTCATGACCCGTTAAGTTGAGGGACTGTCTGGTTTGTCCATCAACAAACTGTAATGGCAACACGCCCATACCCACCAAGTTTGAACGGTGAATACGTTCAAAACTTTCAGCAATGACAGCTTTTACACCTAACAAGTTCGTTCCTTTGGCAGCCCAGTCACGTGAAGAACCTGTTCCGTATTCTTTACCAGCAATAATCACAAGCGGTGTATGTTCTTGTTGGTAACGCATTGCCGCATCATAAATGGCAAGCTTCTCACCACTTGGCACATGTATGGTATTACCGCCTTCTTCGCCGCCGAGCATTTCGTTCTTAATACGAATGTTAGCAAAGGTGCCTCGCATCATGACTTCATGGTTACCACGTCGTGAACCATAAGAGTTGAAGTCTTTTGGCTCAACACCTTGCTCTTGTAAATAGCGGCCAGCTGGACTGTCTTTTTTGATATTACCCGCTGGTGAAATATGGTCAGTGGTTACCGAGTCACCAAGCACTGCCAAAATACGTGCCTGTTCAATATTCTTGATTGGTTTTGGTGGCTCACCAATACCCTCAAAGAACGGCGGATGACGAATATAGGTCGAGTCATCAGCCCATTCGTAAGTTTTACTTTTTGGAATCTGAATCGCTTGCCAACTTTCATCACCATCAAACACCGCAGCATATTCTTTGTGGAACATGTCAGTATTTACTTTTTGTAAGACGGCATCAATTTCTGCCTGACTTGGCCAGATATCTTTTAAGTAAATAGGTTGCCCGTCTTTACCTTGCCCGATTGGTTGAGTCGATAAATCGGTACGGATATTCCCAACTAAACCATAAGCAACCACAAGTGGTGGCGAAGCAAGCCAGTTGGTTTTAACCAATGGATGTACGCGGCCTTCAAAGTTACGGTTACCAGAGAGTACAGATGCCACGTTTAGATCATGACACTGAATTGCATCTTCAATTGGTTCAGGTAAAGGACCTGAGTTACCAATACACGTTGTACAACCATATCCGACCAAGTTATAGCCCAACTCATCTAAATACGGCGTAAGCCCAGCCGCCAATAAATAGTCGGTCACGACTTTAGAACCAGGCGCAAGTGAACTTTTTACCCACGGTTTACGCTGCAAACCCTTTTCAATTGCTTTTTTAGCAAGTAAACCAGCTGCCAACATTACACTTGGGTTAGAAGTATTGGTACATGAAGTAATTGCTGAGATGACGACATCACCATGATTTAACGGATATTCTTGTCTTTCAATTACACAAGATGGGCTTTCATGCTGAATATTGGCTTTGGTCGCTTCTACAGCCGTACCGCCACCGCCTTCATTTTCTAAACGCTCTTTCGCTTCTTTGGCTGGCTTAAGGGTTAATTCCATGAGCGCATTAAACGTTTTAGGTACTTCCGATAAAAGCACACGGTCTTGAGGGCGTTTTGGACCTGCCAAACTTGCCTGAACCGTACTCATATCTAAACTTAACGTATCTGTAAACACAGGTTCATCACCCGGATTACGCCATAAGCCTTGCGCCTTGCTATATGCTTCCACCAATGCGATACGGTCACTTTGACGACCTGTTAATTTCAAATAACCCAAAGTCACTTCATCAATTGGGAAGAAACCACAAGTTGCACCATATTCAGGTGCCATATTGGCAATAGTTGCACGGTCAGCAAGTGGTAAGTCGGCTAAACCATCTCCATAGAATTCTACAAATTTACCTACCACACCTTTTTGGCGAAGCATTTGAGTAATGGTGAGCACCAAGTCAGTTGCCGTAATCCCTTCTTGTAATTTGCCGGTTAGTTTAAAACCAATCACCTCAGGAATGAGCATAGAAATAGGTTGGCCTAACATGGCAGCTTCTGCTTCAATACCCCCAACACCCCAACCTAATACCCCTAGACCATTAATCATAGTGGTATGTGAGTCTGTACCCACTAAGGTGTCAGGGAAAGCAAAGGTTTGTCCGTTGTCTTCACCTAACCACACTGCTTGAGCCAAATACTCTAAATTGACCTGATGGCAAATACCGGTACCCGGTGGCACAACACTAAAGTTATTAAATGCAGATTGTCCCCAACGCAAAAATTGATATCGCTCGCCATTTCGCTGCATTTCAATTTGAACGTTTTCTTCAAAAGCCTGATCATCGGCAAAATGGTCTACCATCACAGAGTGGTCAATAACCAGATCTACAGGTGATAACGGATTAATTTTTTCAGGGTCGCCCCCCGCTTCGGCCATTGCAGCGCGCATTGCGGCTAAGTCAACGACTGCCGGAACGCCGGTAAAATCTTGCATTAAGACCCGTGCAGGTCGATATTGAATTTCTTGATCTGAGGTACGGGTTTTTAGCCACTCAGCTAGAGCATAAATGTGTTCTGTTTTAACACTGTGCTGATCTTCAAACCGTAATAAGTTTTCCAACAGTACTTTTAATGATTTCGGCAGTTTGGCAATGTCACCTAGCTTTTTCTCGGCTTGGGTTAAGCTAAAAATCTGATAATTGCTGGAACCTACTGTTAGCGTCTGTAAAGCATTAAAACTATTGATATTGCTATACTTAGCCATTGGGTTATCCTCCCATGTCTGGCAATGTTATTTTTCACGTTTTTACATGTTGTTTTCTTACTTTAAGCTTCTTTTTTAATCGCTGTGTTTTGTTTTAGTTACTATTTCTAATCTTTGATTTTTATTACGATAATTTCAAAGCAGATAAAGAGTTTTTCCACAGCAAATCTGCTAATTCTGACTCTGCCATATTTAAATTTTCAGCCAAACTTTTTAGTACATAAGGTAAATTCACAGGCGTATTTCGAGTACGCTGCTCAGTTGAAGTTTGACAGCAAAGTGGCGTCATATCAGGACAGTCTGTTTCAATCACTAAATGCTCAGCACCTATAGCCTGCACAACCGTATGAAGCTTTTTCGCATTGGGATTCGTGATTTGTCCCGTCACACCAATTTTAAAACCAAGCTTAATCAGGCCTTTTGCCTCCTCTACTCCACCACTAAAGGCATGAGCAATGCCACCGAGTTTAAACTTATGCGCTTTTAATAGTGCGAGCACATCACCATGTGCTTTCCGTATATGAAGCAACACCGGTTTTTGGTATTGAGTTGCCAAATCTAACTGATCAGCAAAATACTGTTTTTGCTTGGCATATATATCGGGCTGCTTGTGTTCCTTTAAGAAGGTATCTAAGCCGATTTCTCCTATTGCGACGCAGTCTTCTTGCTGCAAAATCTGTTCAAGATGAGAAAGATGCTCTGGTCTGTGCTGCTCAATATAAAACGGATGTAACCCCGGCGCTAAATAAGAAGTAGGTACATTCTCCCACTGCTTGAGCTGATGATGAGTGTGTACCAAATCATCAAAACGTGACTGTAAAAAGCCTATTAATACCAAAGCATCTACACCCACTTTTTTAGCTTCAAGTGCTAATTGCTGCCGATCTTCATCAAAATCGGCAACATCAAAATGGGTGTGAGTATCAAACAGATGCATTAGCTGGTACTTTTTACGGCAGGTGTCGAAGCTGGTTTAGCTTTAGGCTGCGGCAAATATTCTTCTTTCAATACATCTTGTAATTGGTCATATGGAATAACTAAACGAGGTAGCCCGACCACATAAGGTCCAATTTCATATTCGCCATATTGAAGAATCAAGCCCTGATCACCTAACAGGAAATTTTCTGTGAGTTTAAACGGCCAAGCTTGCTCATATTCACTCACACTATTTGCAAGTTTTGAGTCTGTCACCCAAGCTTTAAACGCTTCATGTGCTAATTTTTCTAAAGCCGCTTTTTTCTCTGGACGTAACAAGTCTTCAAGCTTGACCTGCTTTTCTTTCTTTAAATCAAAATTATAATATTGCTGCGCTGCCGAGCCATGTGCCCCGCCTAAATAGCTACTACTATTTACAACAACGGTTACGACTTTACCTTGAGACTGTATGATTTTAGGTTTCACCAACAGATTAATTTGGTGATTACTACTTAGAGCCTTTAACTCATTGTCCAAATCAATAAATGAATTTGCATAGCGCTGAACCTGAGCATCGAAACTATCTTGTTGCTCTGTAGCGGCAGCTGTTGAAGCTTCTGTCTTCTTATCAGCTTGTGCTGCTTTTGCATCTGGTTCTGCAATTTCAAGAATCTGTCCGAGTGCTTTTAAAACTTGTTGATCAATAATCTTATCAATAAAAGGGAAATTACTTTGTAGGCGTTCTACCGTAAATTCGGGACAAGTTTTACCATCACAATCCGGTAAAGTCACTTTACTTGGAACTGTTTCCCCTTTCAAAGTCAGTTCTACAGGCTTTTGTTCAACCACAGCCGATTTTTGCTGATCTTCCGACTCTTTAGGATCACTTTTAGGCTGACATGCCACCAAAAATATCGCAGAAGCAAGTAGCGTTAAACGTAGCGAAGCCTTAGAAGTTAACATCATATTTTGCCTTTATTCTGAGAAGATTATGCATAACTCATATGAAGTTAGCGCATCTACAAGTAGGTTGCAAATTCTGCTACCAACTTAAAACATTTGTTCATAAACCTGAGGTTGCAATATTTTTTTCGTTTGTTCTGTTGTTAAATAAATATCAAGTTGAGGCGCATCTTTCGTAATCTGATTTGCCTGATAGTGCAAACCTACCCCTTCCCCATCAAAGAACCAGTCAGCTTGTCCCCAATATAAAGTTTTTGGGGCTTGTTTTTTGACATCGGCAGTTTGCTTTTTCAACCAGTCCTGATACGCAGTTTGAACAATTTGATGTACTGTCGGTTGCTGGTCTTTTTTAAGCACATCAAGCAACGTTAAGTTTTTATGAAGTTTACGATCAGCCACGAAAAAATAATAACGATCTTTTATTGTGATTTCTTCTTGTTTACTGTCTAAAGCCAATTGCAATAACACATACTGGTTACGCTGCGAGGCAATGCGTGTACGAATGTGTAATTCATAAGCACGATTTTTAGAATACTTATCTTGCCATTCATCCGACTTTTTCACGTAAGCATTAATCGCTTGTTGAAGGCTTAAATCTTTTTTCAAATTAATTTGAGCCTGAATAACTTTCGCCTGATTTTTTTCAATCCAGCTATTTAACCACGCATCTTGGGTTTTTATGGTTTGAATATCGACATCAATACAATTTTTCTTTTCACAAAACGGCACTGCATAATTTGCTTTGGTTTCGGTCAAATTTAAATAAGGTAAAACCTCTGCTTTCTCAACCGGATGGTCTTGAGTAGAAGCTGAATTTTCTTGAGAAGATGATGAAGACTGAGGCTTTTTCCAGACAAATACACAAATAGCCAAAATTAGAGCTATGGCTGCAGCCACAAGCGCAATAATTGTCTTTTTACTCAAGTTCATTTCATCATCCTTTCTTATTTTTCAAAACAAAACAGCTTCTATTCGAAGCTGTTTGTCACATTTACATGATTAGTGTTCACGTGTGCTACGGAACTCAATATCAGGCCAACGCTCTTGCATAATCTGCAAGTTCACTCGGCTTGGCGCAAGATACGTTAAGTGTCCGCCACCATCAATAGAAAGTTGGTCATGTGCCTTTTTCTTAAACTCATTAAGAATCTTTTCATCATCACAATGAATCCAGCGTACCGTATTTACACTTACTGGCTCATAAACACAGTCAACTTTATATTCTTCTTTCAAACGGTAAGCAACAACGTCAAACTGAAGTACACCCACAGCTCCCACGATCAAATCATTGCTAATTTGTGGCATAAATACCTGAGTTGCACCTTCTTCAGACAACTCTTTCAAACCTTTTTGCAACTGTTTTGACTTTAATGGGTCTTTCAAACGTACACGGCGGAACATTTCCGGCGCGAAGTGAGGAATACCTGTGAAGTGCAAGTTTTCACCGCTAGTGAAAGTATCACCAATCTGGATTGTACCGTGGTTGTGTAAACCAATAATATCGCCCGGCCATGCTTCTTCTAAGTGCTCACGCTCGCCTGCAAGGAAAGTCAACGCATCACTAATACGAACTTCTTTACCAATACGTACGTGATTCATTTTCAGGCCTTTCTCGTATTTACCTGAACAAATACGCATGAAGGCAATACGGTCACGGTGTTTAGGGTCCATGTTGGCTTGAATTTTAAATACAAAACCAGAAAAACCTTCTTCTTTCGCTTCAACCACACGTTCTTGCGTTGGGTGAGCTTTAGGTTCAGGTGCCCAGTTCATAAATGCATCAAGAACATGGTCAACACCAAAGTTACCTAATGCTGTACCAAATAAAACCGGAGTTTGTTTACCTTGTAAGAATAGTTCGCGGTCTAATGGCTCATTTGCCATTTGTACAAGCTCAAGCGACTCTTCAAAAGAAGCCCAAGCTAACTCACCAACTTTTTCACGAATATCGGCGTGATCATAGCCATCACGTACTTCAATATCGGTAATGGTTGAACCAAAACCTGCTTTGTAGACATACAATTTATCTTCAAGAATATTGTATACACCAGCAAAGTCACGGCCCATACCAAGTGGCCATGTAATTGGTACACAGCGAATGTTTAAGACGTTTTCAATTTCATCTAACAACTCAAGTGGCTCACGAATTTCGCGGTCCATTTTGTTGACGAATGAAATAATTGGTGTGTCACGCATACGACACACTTCCATCAATTTGATGGTACGTTCTTCGACACCTTTTGCACCGTCAATCACCATTAGTGCAGAGTCAACAGCAGTAAGGGTACGATAAGTATCTTCCGAGAAGTCTTCGTGCCCCGGTGTATCGAGTAAGTTAATCGTGTGACCTTTATATGGGAACTGCATAACAGACGTGGTGATCGAAATACCACGTTCTTTTTCCATTTCCATCCAGTCAGATGTAGCTGCACGATCAGATTTACGGCTTTTTACCATCCCTGCAACCTGAATCGCTTTACCCCATAACAACAGTTTTTCTGTCATGGTGGTTTTACCGGCATCGGGGTGGGAAATAATAGCAAAAGTCCTACGAGCCTTTACTTCTCTAGCTAATTCATCTTTAAACATAAGAAAAATCTACAATATGTACACAGTTATGTACACATTTCTAAATATGTACTAAAACTGAAAAAGTGGGAATTCAAAATTGGCATAATTGTAGCAGATTTAGAGTTGTATAGGCATAGGTGGAAATCCAGTGGCTTTTTTTTGGGGGGAGAAAACACCTAGTTTTATAAACTCAATTTATCTCTTTGCTTCGGACTTTTCGGCTTATCGGGAATTGATGTTTGCTGGATTAACAGGACACTCTTACTTAGGAGATTCTAGGCAGGCAACTTGTAAAAGTCCTCTGCCATTTGATTTGGTGCATTATTGTAGCAATCGCCTTTTATACTCATCGAAGCCTGAAATCCATATTTTTCAATCATATTGCGATATTCATGGCTACAATATTGGCTTCCTCTGTCCGAGTGAACGATTAATTTTCGAGATGGTTTATGATTGCCAACAGCCATGCTGAGAGCATTGCAAATAAGTTGGGCTGTCATCCGTTCACTTAAGTTATAAGCAACTACCTGTTTAGTACAAAGGTCTTTTAAAGCTGCTCGATATAACTGTCCTTCGGCTGTCCAAATGTACGTTATGTCACTGACCTATGCTTGATTCGGGGTTTCCATTGAAAATTGTTGATCTAGCAAATTATCGTAGACAGAACGCTTGTGGTCACTATTCCTAGTTCATTTAAAACGCTTATGGCACTTACAATACAATTGATTTAACCTTTTGATACAACGGACTGCATACGCGCTAATTTGAATGCCTTGTGATTGTAAGTATCTCGTTAAGCGAATATGGCCATAACTTTCTTTAGTTTCTTGATGGGCGATTTTGACCAAGATAGTCTGCTGATATGTTTGAATCTTTCGTTGGCTTAAACCTTGTTTAAGCCAATCATAAAACCTTGATATTGAAAATTTTAGTAGTCTAGCCATCATCGTCGTTGGATATCTATTTTTTTATGCTCTTTCATATAAGCTTACCTCACTAATTTTCCTTGCCAAAGTACGCTACTGCTTTTTTTAGGGATTCTCTTTCCATTTCAGCAGTTTTGAGTTGTTGTTTTAGCTTTTTATTCTCTTCAAGCAGCGCAACGAGATAGGGTAAATATTGTTGTGTACCCGCTAATGTCCCTGCTTTGGATTTCTTGTGTCAATTGGAAAGAGTCTAGATGAAATTCCAAGTAGTCTTGCTGTTTCTGAAACAATGGGTACATCTTTATAAAATGCTTTAGCTAATGAACGGTACAGCATGGTTGATTCAGTACAATTTTCAAAGATAGTACGCGTACGGCCATCTTTACGGAAACGTTTACCATCAACTGTTTTAGCTTCAGAAGTCAAATTAATATCTGCTAAATAAACTAATAAGCCGCTTAAAATATAGTAATTACTTTCAACTAGTTATAACCCAAGTTTTGGCATAATGCAGTGACTGAAAGCTTCTTCCATACGTTAAAAGGTCACGTGGTACATGGGAGCGTTTTTTCGACTCGAAAAGAAGTGAATGCTGTCTGTTTGACTATATTTCGATTTATTATAATCGGGTCAGAAGACATTCTGCAAACGGCTGGTTAAGCCCAGAAGCGAAGCCTTTGAATAGAAATATTTCAAAAATTTAGAGGTATCAGTTGTCCACAATACTGTCTAGGATCAACGGTTCATATGTTATTATGTAGTGAGGTATACAATTATTAAGATAACGTTATGGAAATAGTAAATACAAAATTACTAGCTGGAGCTTTTATGGCCCTAACTTTAACTATGCTTAGCCCTGCCGTACTTGCAAATGATAACAATGATATACGAAAGACTGTTGTAGTTAAGTTTGCAAAAAAAGCTTACTCTGCAAATTATTACGGAAGGATAGATGGATACAAGTATGATTCCTACAAATTTTATGCTAAAAAAGGGCAAAAGTTAAAAGTGACGTTGACTGGAGGAAATGTTGAAACTTACTTATGGGGTAATCAATTAAAAGACTCCATCAATCTTGGAGAATATTCTCCAGAGCTTGATAATAATGGTATTTATATTTTACCTGCTTCAGGTGAGTATGAAATTAGAGTATTTCAACCTAGATCACAGGCAAGAAAAGATAAAAAACCTCAATACTGGATGAGTATTAACATTAAATAAGGACTTGCTAGATTCGTTTAAGTTTTATACAAGGGTTCAAAAACTATTGCCAGTTAAACTGGGGCGTGATTTTTACGTATATGTGTTTATGTCAGTAAAATGATATAGATTACTTGTTTAATACCCCGAGGAATAATTTAATCTTGCTGTGCGTTAGTCACGTTTCTTTCTTTCAAAAGTTGATTATATCTTTCAACGTAACCGTCATGATATTTAATCTCTTTTGATAAGAATTTACAGTGGAAGAACAGGCGAAACTTGTCTTAAATAATGGTAATTCGTTATCTTTAAAATAGAGAACGCCCGATGAAATTCATTGGGCGTTTAATTTAAATAAGTGTCAGCTTATTTTTTAACTAGATGTACTTGTCAATCACGACTCTTTTTCTAAATTGCCTTTAAAAATCAATCTTGCTATTTTTGACTTTTCACACCATTTTGTTCAATTTGTACTGCGGCTTGCCAGCTAGGTAGTTGGCTTAAACCTGCTACATAACGTTGGATATGGGGATAATTTTCACCTTGTCCCATATGATGAACTAAAGCATGTAATCCAAAGCCCATCATAAAGTCAGCACCGGTTAAACGGTCTGCGACTAGAAATTCTTTATCTTTTAAATATTCATTTAAATAGCTAAATACTTTATCGAACTCAACTTGAGTATAATTTTCTAGAAATACCAACTTCGTACCCTGCTTGGTTTCTATCGCATTAAACGTTTTTAACAAAAATGGCAGCATGGCAGAGCTTTCTGAGAAATGAATCCACTGTAGATAATCGACATAGGTAGGTTCATCCATATCTGGTGCTAAATGCGGCGCAAGTTGCTGAATTAATAACTCAACGATTGCTCCTGACTCTGCAATAACTTTGCCATCCCATTCCAATACTGGAGATTTCCCTAAAGGGTGAATGGTTTTTAAAGAGTCAGGGGCCAAATGCGTGCTTGAGTCACGATAATAGCGTTTCAGCTCATAGGGCTGCTTGATTTCTTCAAGTAACCACAAAATGCGAAAAGAACGTGATTGATCTAAATGATGTAGTGTAATCATGATAATTCCTAAATTTTTTAATTTTTAAATTTTTACAACGACTTTGCCAAAGTTTTCGCCTTTCAACATACTATTGAAAGCATTGATCGTGTTATCTAAACCTTGCACCATATGCTCTTTATATTTGATTTTTCCGTCTTTCAACCATTCAGACATTTGCTGATAGAATTCCGGATACTGACTGCCATAATCATCAAAAATAATAAAGCCTTGCATGCGAATACGCTTTTTTAAAAGGGTGGAAATAAAGCCCGGTAAACGGTCTGGGCCTTGTGCTTGCTCGGTAGCGTTATACTGGGAAACCACACCACACACCGGTACACGTGCCGCAGAGTTAAGCAATGGCCATACCGCATCAAACACTTTACCCCCTACATTCTCATAATAAATATCAATACCGTTGGGAACTGCTTGTTGTAATTGTTCTGCAAAATTTTCATCATGATGATTGATACAAGCATCGAAGCCGAGTTCTTCTACTGCATAACGACATTTTTCAGGCCCACCTGCGATGCCAACCACGCGACAACCTTTAATTTTGCCAATCTGTCCAACCGTAGCACCAACAGGTCCCGTTGCAGCGGCAACGACCAAAGTTTCACCAGCTTTAGGCTGACCAATGTCCAACAACCCCATATAAGTAGTAAATCCTGGCATTCCCAAAATACCCAATGCCCAAGATGGATGTTCAGGTTGCATACCTAAGCTTTGACATGCAGTCCCATTAGAAATTGCGTAGCCCTGCCAGCCATTTCCTGAAAGAACCCACTCGCCTTCTTTGAATTTTGGGTTTTTAGAGGCCACCACTTGACTGACTGTTCCACCGATCATCACTTCGCCAATTTCAACCGGTGCTGCATATGAAGGAGCGTCACTCATGCGACCACGCATATAAGGATCGAGTGACAAGTAAATGGTTTTTAACAATATCTCGCCTTGTTTAAGTTCATTGAGTTCAACTTGTTCAATACGAAAATCGCTGTGTTTTGGCTCACCCACTGGCCGTTTAGCTAAAACGATGCGTTGATTAATAACTGTTTTCACACATATAACTCCATGTTTTATTTAGAAGTATTTCTCTTCACAATCAAAAATTATGATTAAAATTTCTTTACATCCATTGTAGATGAGTTATAATAAAAAACAATACGACTGGTCTATTTTTTACAATAGAGTAAATAATTAATATGAAGCCTACTCCTATTAAAAAGTCTGAAGCGAAGCGCTTACACATTCTTAACACCAGTTCAGACCTGATTTTGCATAAAGGTTTTACTGGCGTAGGATTACAGGAAATTTTACAGAGCTGTGAAATCCCTAAAGGCTCGTTTTATCATTATTTCCAATCCAAGGAAGCTTTCGGATGTGAATTGGTACAGCATTATGTAGACAATTACCAAGTCCGTTTAAATGATGTATGGCGTAGTGATAAATCCCCTTATCAAAAGCTGATTGAGTATTTTAATTTATGGATAGAAGATCCTGAAACACAGTGTGGTTGGGCGGATAGCTGTTTAATTGTGAAACTTGCCGCAGAAGTTGCCGATCTATCCGAAGATATGCGCTCCATTATGTCCGCTGGCGTCGATGATGTAATCCAACGTATTGCTGGCTTAATTGATTTGGGAAAACAGGATCAGTCTATCCAAGCAGATACTGAGGCCTCGACCTTGGCACAAGTACTTTACCAAATGTGGTTAGGTGCAGCATTACTGAGTAAGTTGCAAAAAGATAAAACACCATTACATCAAGCTCTGAGTGCAACTAAATTTCTATTAAAAAGTGAAGATTCATAAAAATTAAATTAAATATCAACTACAAAATTAATAATTCATGATAGCAGTCCAATGATTACTTATTATTGTGTTGCTATTAGATCAATTAACAATCCATGAGTATAGCGCACAATGAATTCTCCTCCTAAAGCCCTCATGACTCGTATTTTAGTCGGATATTTAGGTTTATATCCCACACTATTACTGGTACTCACTTTATTAAAGCCAATTACTGAGCATCAAAGTTTCCCGATGATGGTGTTGATTGAAGTCATAGTATTAGTGCCAGTAACGCAACTGATTTCTTTCCCACTGGCAGGTTGGCTCATTACACAGCTAAAAAATTTTAAGAACTTGTTTTAAGAAGAAATTGTGCTGGCAACAGCAATCCTAAATCGTTATTTTGCCAACCACAAAGGTTGGCAAAATAACTCATTAAGTCAATATTAATCTGCGTAAGCCGGATAATCAATATAGCCTTTTTCCGTCCCACCATACATAGTGCTTGCATCTACTGCATTCAATGGCCAGCCATTGGCGATTCGATCGGGTAAATCTGGATTCGCAATAAATGGGCGTCCAAATGCAATTAAATCGGCCAGACCTGCCTCTAAAATTCGAGTCCCTCTTTCTGCCGTATATCGACCTGCATAAATAATCCGACCACTGAAAGTGTCTCTGACATCTCTACGAAAATCATGAGGAAGTTCTGGTGCATTATCCCAATCAGCTTCTGCAATAGATAAATAGGCAATCCCAACTTCTTCAAGTATCTTTATTGCCTCAATATAAGTGACATGTGGATCATCTTCAACCAACCCCATGTAAACACGATCTTCCTCTGTACTTTCAAATAGCGGGGCAAAACGCACTCCTAAACGATCTGCACCAACCACCTCAGCAACTGCCTCTACTACTTCACGTAAAAAACGCAAACGATTGTTTAGTGATCCACCATATTCATCTTCACGATGGTTACTATGTGCAGAGATAAATTGGTTCACCAAATAACCATTTGCACAATGAATTTCAACTCCATCAAAACCAGCAGCCAAGGCATTACGCGCTGCTTGAGCATAGAGTTGCACTAATTCTTTAACTTCTGCATTGCTTAAAGCACGTGGCATTGAAGGATCAGCCAAGGCCCCCGCATTGGGCCCGGTCTCAATAAAGACTTTAACATTACTATCAGCCCTAATAGCCGAAGGCGCGACCGGTGATGCATGATCGGGTTGCAAAGATGTATGTGAAACACGCCCAACATGCCAAAGTTGTGCAAAAATAATGCCTCCTTTAGCATGCACTGCTTCCGTCACTTTACACCATCCAGCAATCTGTTCAGGGCTGTAAATACCGGGAGTCCAAGCATAGCCTTGACCACGTGGCTCGATTTGCGTACCTTCGGTGACCATAAATCCTGCCCCGGCACGCTGTTGATAATAGGTTGCCATCAGTTCATTTGGAATATTCCCTGGCTGAGTACTGCGCGACCGCGTTAATGGTGGCAATACAATACGGTTTTGCAAAACATAAGGGCCTAAGCTTAAGTTTTGAAAAAGTTTGCTGGCTTTCATTTTATTGTATCCAAGTCATCATGGCTTAATTGATCTAAATTAAAAAATAACCTTCCTTCCTGTATATAGAAAAATAAAGGAAGGAAAGCTATTCACTCAGGCCCTTCACCATTAAGTGAGGGTTATTTTGCTTATTGCGCCAGTTGCTCAGAGTCAGAAGTTTATTCGCTGCTAAGCACCACAACAAACACTAGCTACTCTTTATTTCAACAATTGAAGTAATGCTGTAGCGGTTGCAGCAGAAGATGCTGGATTTTGTCCAGTAACCAGCAAGCCATCTACTTGAACATATACTTGCCAATCATCCACTTTAGAATAATGACCACCGTTTTCTTTAAGCATGTCTTCAACTAAAAATGGTACAATTTCAGTCAAACCTACAGCGGCCTCCTCAGTATTGGTGAAACCAGTCACTAATTTACCGCTAACTAAAGGCGCTCCATTACTCGCTTTCACATGACGAAGAACACCTGGGGCATGACACACTGCTGCAACAGGTTTGCCAGACTGAATCGCCTGTTCAATCAGAGAAATTGAAATCGGATCTTCTGCTAAATCCCACAATGGGCCATGTCCGCCTGGATAAAACACTGCATCATAATCAGTTACAGAGATTTCGCTAAGTTTATGCGTCTGTGCCAATGCTTGCATTGCAGTTGGATCAGCTTCAAAACGATGAGTGGTTTCAGTTTGTGCTTCTGCTAAATTACTTTTCGGATCTAGTGGTGGCTGCCCACCTTGAGGTGACGCCAGCGTAACTTCAGCACCAGAGTCAATAAAGGTGTAATACGGTGCAGCAAGTTCTTCTAGCCAGAAACCTGTTTTCTTACCAGTATTGCCAAGTTGATCATGTGAGGTTAAAACGATTAAAATTTTCATGTTATTTCTCCGATAATTTTCAGGATTGAGGAGCATTGTTGCATGATCACTTGCCGTGTGGCGTAAGCATGCCAGATACGCGCATTTAGCTTAGATGCTCGTCGCGAGAATTTGGCGACTGATCTCTAATGAAACAGTTTTATGTTCGCCTAGCTGTGTAAGATTGTGTGATTTAAGTTGCGTAATGATGATCTCAATATCTGTCTCCACCAGTCCATAATCGCTAAGACGAGTCGGCAATCCAAGTTGCTCAAAGAAGGCTCGAGTACGAGCAATAACAGTATCAATACGTTGTTCTTCATCACCTTCGACAATCTGCCAGACACGAGCTGCATACTGTAGTAATTTTTCTCGCTTCTCTTGACGACGCACTTGTAGATTGGCCGGAAACACAATGGCCAAGGTACGAGCATGATCAATACCATGTAAAGCCGTGAGCTCATGTCCAATCAAATGGGTTGACCAATCTTGTGGTACACCAGCTCCAATTAGCCCATTCAGTGCCATGCTAGCAGCCCACATCAAATTCGCACGCGTGTCATAATCTGCTGAATCGTCCAAGATTTTCGGTCCAATCTCAATCAGAGTTTGCAATAGACCTTCGGCAAAACGATCTTGTACTTGTGCATTGACAGGGTAAGTTAAGTACTGTTCCATGACATGAATAAATGCATCGACCACGCCATTTGCTAACTGGCGCGTCGGCAAGCTAAAAGTTTTATTCGGATCGAGTACGGAAAATTGCGGAAAAACATGGGGACTGCTAAATGACAATTTGGCTTGGGTCGATTTTCTGGTGACTACCCCACCGCTATTCATTTCTGAACCAGTTGCCGGAAGGGTGAGTACACTCGCAAAAGGCAAAGCTTGAGTAATTTTAGTACCATGGGTTTCTAAAATCTCCCATGTATCCCCTGTATAATTGACTGCTGCTGCAATAAATTTAGTACCATCAATTACCGATCCACCACCGACAGCCATCAAGAAATCAATCTTTTGTTCACGAATCAGCTCTACGGCTTTCATGAGGGTTTCATAACTCGGATTCGGCTCAATTCCGCCAAATTCATGAATTTCTCTTGCACCTAATGCTTCACGCACTTCAGCTAAAGTACCATTCTTACGTGCACTTTCACCACCAAACAACATTAACACTTTTGCTTCTGTAGGCACATAGTCATTGATTTTAGCTATTGTATCGCCACCAAAAATAATACGGGTCGGATTATAAAAGTTAAAATTCAGCATATTTTTATCCTAGGATAATCAGTTAATTGATTTGAAAAACCACCGTTATTCATCAAATAAACTTTAAAAAATTGGGCAACACTGCGGCTTTTGACTACACCATGTGCTAACTATACATAAAAATAGACCAGTCGTCTATTTTTATAAATATTATTTCAGCTTGCCGACTTTAGTTATGGTTAAACAAATTCAGGCTTGTTCTATACCACTTTTATTATTGATGTATTTTCACGAGCGATTGTTGGATGGAAGGTATCAACACGTATGACTACTGACATGGTCGTGAACGCATTAGCTAAAACAGTGAATGACTCATACAAAATAGCGATGATTAAATATTTTAAAAGCAGATTGGCACGGTTTAGCAGATGTACAAATGCGACAGTAAATTAGATAGATTGGTTCAATATAAAGCGTGTAAATAGTTGCATTCGTTTATTTACCCTGTTTTGGATATTGACCCTTGTAAATGATGACATTAAGCCATTAAATAAAGTAGCCCAACTTGAATAGAAAGCCTCTGACAAACATCATAGGGTTGAAGTGCTGCCTTACATTCAAAATTTCAGACAGCACCCTCATACATTTAAGCATAGGTTTAAGCTGGTAGTTTACTCGCCAAAACATCTACTTTTTCAATAGATGGTGGCTCTGAAAATAGCTCTTCGGCCTGAGCCATCAACGCAGCTGCAACCTTGCCAGATAAATGCGCTTGGCGACCCGCCTCATCAGGAAATGCATCAAAAATACCAAATGTTGTAGGACCAAGACGAAGGCCAAACCACGCAACTGTCGCAGGTTCTTCCATTACAATAGGTAAACCGGCTTTAAGAAAAGCTTCCACTTCGTCTTCTTTACCCGGTTTAGCTTCAAGACGGACATATAAAGCTGTTTTAAGCATGACTAAAACTCCATAATTGATTAGAATTCAAACTGAATCTGACATTGCTAATGTATGCATGTCAGAAAGTTTTGTTGTATAAAAGTTAAAAAAAATCCCCATAGCTGAGCCAAAATTTAGGTTTTTATTTCGACATAATGCTATGAATTTATTCAAGTTAATATCATTAACATTTGAATCAAAAAATCAAGATATGAGATGATTAAATTCAATCTTATTTATATAAGGATCAATTGACTCTACCTTAGATTTATAAGCTGACCTCTTCATCTGGAAATTATATTGCTCAAGAAGTATTCAAGAACAATATTGTACATCCTCATATCTATGAAAGTTATTTAGCTAGGAATTTGCTGTGAAACTCTATATGTTTCTCTATAAAGCTCGCAATGAAGTAATAGCTATGGTCATACCCTTCTCTTAGGTTAAGTGTAAGAGGATATTCTTGTTCCAAACAAATATCACTAAGAAGCTTAGGCCTTAACTGTTCTTCAAGAAAATCATCAGCTGTTCCTTGATCGACTAAAATAGGTAAATGAACTTCAGCGTTTTTGATTAATTCAATCGCATCATAGCTTTTCCATAAAGTTTCGGTTTCACCTAGGTAGTGTGTAAAAGCCTTTTTCCCCCAAGGTACTTGGCTAGGTGCAACAATTGGTGCAAAAGCAGAAATACTTTTATACAGCTCAGGATTTTTTAATCCAATTACTAATGCACCATGACCACCCATGCTATGACCCATAATACTTTGGACTTGATTGGTCGGAAAATTCAGGTCAATCAGATTTCTGAGCTCTTCCACAATATAATCATACATTTTGAAATGCTGCGACCAGGGTGCTTGTGTTGCATTCACATAGAATCCTGCGCCTTGGCCTAAATCATAATCTGCATGATCTGGTACATCCTCTCCACGTGGGCTGGTATCTGGTGCAACAATAATGACTTTATGTTCAGCCGCATACTTTTGTGCTCCGGCTTTAGTAATAAAGTTCTGTTCGTTGCAAGTCAGTCCTGATAACCAATATAAAACTGGCAACCGCTCATCTTTGTCATGAGGTGGCAGATATATTGAGAATTTCATTGAACAGTTTAATGCTATTGACTGATGGCGATACACTTCTTGCGATCCACCAAAAGAAGCATGCTTCTCAATTATTTCCATAATCAATTACCTATGTTGAGCAAGACTTCATGAGAAATCAAGTAAACAAAGAGTCTTACATTCTCCACAGAGAATAGTGATAAAGATTTAAAATGTAGGCAGGTTTATTGAACCTATAAACGATGCCTACACAGATAGATCTGTTTTACAGATGATGTGCCGTTTTAGAGGATTCCATGCATGTCATTCATGATGCACATGCATGGAAAAGTATAAGGTCTGACGCAATTATTCGTAATGAATTACAGTACGAATTGACTTACCTTCATGCATTAGATCAAAGGCTTCATTGATCTGATCCAAGCCCATCGTATGTGTCACAAATGGTTCTAATTGAATTTTACCGTTCATGGCATCTTCAACCATTCCTGGAAGTTGCGTACGACCTTTTACGCCACCAAAGGCAGAACCTAGCCATTTACGACCAGTAACAAGCTGGAATGGACGGGTAGAGATTTCCTGACCTGCGCCAGCTACACCAATAATTACGGATTGTCCCCAGCCACGGTGTGCACTTTCAAGGGCTGCACGCATCACATTCACGTTACCAATACATTCAAATGAATGATCTACACCCCAGCCAGTCATTTCGACAATTACTTGCTGGATTGGTTTATCGTAATCTTTAGGGTTCAAGAAGTCCGTTGCACCAAACTCTTTTGCCAGCGCAAATTTATCTGGATTCATGTCAACCACAATAATACGCCCTGCTTTAGCTTGACGTGCGGCCTGTACGACTGCCAAACCAATACCACCTAAACCAAAGACCGCAACACTATCACCTTCTTGTACTTTAGCCGTGTTATGTACTGCACCGATACCCGTTGTTACCCCACAACCCAGTAAGCAGACATGTTCGTGATTGGCTTCAGGATTGATTTTAGCCAATGATACTTCTGCCACTACAGT
>NZ_JCAXDO010000015.1:0-125142 GCF_059740205.1 Serratia sp. LTN-2
AAGGGGTTTTTATAACTGGCCCAAAGCTGAAAGCTTTACTGAACCCCCAGCCTAGCTGGGGGTTTTCTGTGCACAAAAAAAATGGGGCCCTTAATGGGCCCCATCGTTTGATTTAATGCCAATCCGAATTAAACCGCGGTTTGGAAGATCACGCCGTCGGCTTTTTCGGTGTACTGCCCCAGTTGGTCAAAGTTCAGGTAGCGGTAGGTATCCGCCGCCGTCTTGTCAACCTGCGCCATATAGGTCTGGTACTCGTCCGGCGTCGGCAGGCGGCCCAGCAGGGACGCAACCGCAGCCAGTTCGGCAGAGGCCAGATAGACGTTGGCGCCGGTGCCCAGACGGTTCGGGAAGTTACGGGTCGAGGTGGAAACCACCGTCGCGCCGTCCGCTACGCGCGCCTGGTTGCCCATGCACAGCGAGCAGCCCGGGATCTCGATACGCGCGCCGCTCTTGCCGAAGACGCTGTAATAGCCCTCTTCGGTCAGCTGAGCCGCGTCCATCTTGGTTGGCGGCGCCACCCACAGACGGGTCGGCAACTGCCCCTTGTGCTGATCCAGCAGCTTGCCGGCAGCGCGGAAGTGGCCGATGTTGGTCATGCAAGAACCGATGAACACTTCATCGATTTTGCTGTTGGCCACGTCGGACAGCAGGCGTGCATCGTCAGGATCGTTCGGCGCACACAGGATCGGCTCTTTGATCTCGTTCAGATCGATGTCGATCACCGCCGCATATTCAGCATCCGCATCGCCTTCCAGCAACTGTGGATCCGCCAGCCATTTCTCCATGCCCTGAATACGGCGCTCCAGCGTACGGCGATCGCCGTAGCCTTCGGAGATCATCCACTTCAGCAGCACGATGTTGGAGTTCAGGTACTCTTCGATCGGCGCCTTGTCCAGCTTGATGGTACAACCGGCGGCGGAACGTTCGGCGGACGCATCGGTCAGCTCAAACGCCTGCTCGACCTTCAGATCCGGCAGGCCTTCGATCTCCAGAATGCGGCCGGAGAAGATGTTTTTCTTGCCCTTCTTCTCGACGGTCAGCAGACCCTGCTGGATCGCGTAGTAAGGGATGGCATGCACCAGATCGCGCAGGGTGATGCCCGGCTGCATTTTGCCTTTGAAGCGCACCAGCACCGACTCAGGCATATCCAGCGGCATGACGCCGGTCGCGGCGGCAAACGCCACCAGGCCGGAACCGGCCGGGAAGGAAATGCCGATCGGGAAACGGGTGTGGGAATCGCCGCCGGTGCCGACGGTGTCAGGCAGCAGCATGCGGTTCAGCCAGGAGTGGATCACGCCGTCGCCCGGACGCAGCGAGACGCCGCCACGGTTCATGATGAAGTCAGGCAGCGTGTGGTGCGTGGTCACATCAACCGGTTTCGGGTACGCGGCGGTATGGCAGAACGACTGCATGACCAGATCGGCGGAGAAACCGAGGCAGGCCAGGTCTTTCAGCTCATCGCGGGTCATCGGGCCAGTGGTGTCCTGAGAACCGACGGAGGTCATCTTCGGTTCGCAGTATTCGCCAGGGCGAATGCCGGCGACGCCGCAGGCGCGGCCCACCATTTTCTGCGCCAGCGAGAAGCCTTTGCTGCTGGCGGCAACCGGTTTGGCGATGCGGAACACGTCGCTGTGCGGCAGGCCCAGCGCTTCGCGCGCCTTGGTGGTCAGGCCGCGACCGATGATCAGCGGGATGCGGCCGCCGGCGCGCACTTCATCCAGCAGCACGTCGGTTTTCAGCTCGAAGTTGGCGATCAGCGCGCCGGTCTCGTGGTTGCGCACTTCACCTTTGTACGGGTAAACGTCGATCACGTCGCCCATGTTCAGCTCGGACACGTCCACTTCGATCGGCAATGCGCCGGCATCTTCCATGGTATTGAAGAAGATTGGCGCAATCTTGCCGCCCAGCACCACGCCGCCGCCGCGCTTGTTCGGCACGTGCGGGATGTCGTCGCCCATAAACCACAGCACGGAGTTGGTGGCGGATTTACGGGAAGAACCGGTGCCGACCACGTCGCCGACGTAGGCCAGCGGGAAGCCTTTCTTGTTCAGCAGCTCGATCTGTTTGATCGGGCCAACGCTGCCCGGCTGATCCGGCACGATGCCTTCACGTTCGTTTTTCAGCATCGCCAGCGCGTGCAGCGGGATGTCAGGGCGCGACCAGGCGTCCGGCGCCGGAGAAAGGTCGTCGGTGTTGGTTTCGCCGGTGACTTTGAACACGGTGACGGTGATCTTTTCCGCCAGTTCAGGGCGCGACAGGTACCATTCGGCGTCTGCCCAGGACTGCATGATCTGCTTGGCGTGCGGATTGCCGGCCTTCGCCTTCTCTTCCACATCGTAGAAGTTGTCGAACATCAGCAGCGTGTGGGACAGCGCTTTGGCGGCGATCGGCGCCAGCTTTTCGTTGTCCAGCGCTTCAATCAGCGGATGAATGTTATAGCCACCTTGCATGGTGCCTAACAGTTCAATCGCTTTCTCGGGGGTAACCAGGGGGGATGTCGCTTCACCTTTGGCGATGGCCGCCAGGAAACCTGCTTTGACGTAGGCGGCTTCATCGACGCCCGGTGGAACACGGTTAATCAGCAGGTCTAACAGGAATTCTTCTTCGCCTTTTGGCGGATTCTTCAGTAGTTCGACCAGCGCGGCCATTTGGGTGGCGTCTAGCGGCTTAGGGGCGATGCCCTCAGCAGCACGCTCGGCTACGTGCTTACGGTATTCTTCTAGCACGACGTTCTCCTCGCTCTCATTGTCATTTATTGTGCCTGGCGTATATGCAAACCGGGTTTATACCCTTGGGTTTCACACTGTGGCTAGGCGATCGGCCCGTAAAGTCCCCGAAACGGTGATTGGGGTAAACAAGCACGGTCAAACAGCGTTGCAGCATGAAAGACTGATGGGTAGAGCGCACGGCGATATTGATGCCATCTATCCTGACGGGGCACTGCTGTCGATGTCCTGGACTGTAAGGTACAGTGCCCGGTTCCGCTCAGCCAGCATATCAGGATTTGAAACGGTTGTTAATTCGTTCACATAAAAGCAACATTAAATCTTTGCTGAATCGTTGAGCGCAGCGTAATCGGCTGCCGGACTAGCAGGGCATTATATCCATAGAGTTAGAATGGATATAAGCATGGGGATCGGAATTTGGCGCAGCGGCCACAAAAAAACCGCTCCCTGAATCTGAGCAAAAAAAAAACGGCCCCTTTTCAGGAGCCGCTTGTTAACCGGTCAAGCCAGCAGAATTACTTCTTCTTGGCTTTCGGGTTAGGCAGGTCGGTGATGCTGCCTTCATAGATTTCCGCCGCCAGACCCACGGATTCGTGCAGGGTCGGGTGAGCGTGGATGGTCAGCGCGATGTCTTCCGCGTCGCAGCCCATCTCGATAGCCAGACCGATTTCACCCAGCAGCTCGCCGCCGTTGGTGCCGACAATCGCGCCACCGATGATGCGGTGAGTTTCTTTGTCGAAGATCAGTTTGGTCATGCCGTCTGCACAGTCGGAAGCGATCGCACGGCCGGAAGCCGCCCACGGGAAGGTGGAGGTTTCGTAGCTGATGCCTTTCTCTTTCGCTTCTTTCTCGGTCAGACCCACCCATGCCACTTCCGGCTCGGTGTAAGCGATGGATGGGATCACTTTCGGGTCGAAGTAGTGCTTCATGCCGGCGATGACTTCCGCGGCAACGTGGCCTTCGTGCACGCCTTTGTGCGCCAGCATCGGCTGACCGACGATGTCGCCGATAGCGAAGATGTGCGGCACGTTGGTGCGCAGCTGTTTGTCGACGTTGATGAAGCCACGCTCGTCAACTTCAACACCGGCTTTGCCGGCATCCAGCAGTTTGCCGTTCGGCACGCGGCCGATCGCCACCAGCACCGCGTCGTAACGCTGTGGTTCTGCCGGCGCTTTTTTACCTTCCATCGTGACGTAGATGCCGTCTTCTTTGGCTTCTACCGCGGTCACTTTGGTTTCCAGCATCAGGTTGAACTGCTTGCTGATGCGCTTGGTGAAGACTTTCACCACGTCTTTATCTGCAGCCGGGATAACCTGATCGAACATTTCAACCACGTCGATCTGTGAACCCAGCGCATGGTATACGGTGCCCATTTCCAGGCCGATGATGCCGCCGCCCATAACCAGCAGACGCTCTGGGACGGTTTTCAGTTCCAGCGCATCAGTAGAATCCCACACGCGTGGATCTTCATGAGGAATGAATGGCAGTTGGATCGGACGAGAACCTGCAGCGATGATGGCGTTGTCGAAGTTGATGGTGGTTGGGCCGTTTTCGCCTTCCACAACCAGGGTGTTAGCGCCGGTGAACTTGCCCAGGCCGTTGACCACTTTCACTTTACGGCCTTTCGCCATGCCAGCCAGACCGCCGGTCAGCTGAGTGATGACTTTTTCTTTCCAGACGCGCACTTTGTCGATGTCAGTTTTCGGCTCGCCGAAAACGATGCCGTGTTCGGCCAGCGCTTTGGCTTCTTCGATCACTTTGGCAACGTGCAGCAGTGCTTTGGAAGGGATACATCCCACGTTCAGGCAAACCCCGCCCAGAGTGGAATAACGTTCAACCAGAACGGTTTCAAGACCTAAGTCAGCGCAACGAAAGGCTGCAGAGTAACCTGCCGGGCCCGCCCCAAGTACCACGACCTGAGTTTTAATTTCAGTACTCATCATGACCTCTTAATTGATTGTCCGGCGGGTCAGACGTCATTTTTATTGCTAATCGATCTCATAACGCCCTTCATCCACCGGGACGCTTACACCGCGAGCAGTTTACAGAATTGTTAATAATCTGCAAAGCGTGTTCGAGTGACCCGTGTCTCAACAATTTTGTCGAGTAATGCAAAATCCGACAAAACTGCTACAGAATCGTCAGGGGCGCAGCATGCTGCGCCCCTTTTGCATTACATCACCAGACGGCGAATGTCGGACAACATGTTGTTGATGATGGTGATGAAGCGCGCACCATCGGCACCGTCGATAACGCGGTGGTCGAAGGACAGCGACATCGGCATCATCAGGCGCGGCATGAACTCTTTACCGTTCCAGACCGGCTCCATCGCAGACTTGGAGACGCCCAGGATTGCCACTTCCGGCGCGTTGACGATCGGCGCGAAGTGAGTCGTCCCAATACCGCCCAGGCTGGAGATGGTGAAGCAACCGCCCTGCATCTCGCCCGCGGTCAGCTTGCCGTCGCGCGCTTTCTTGGAGATGGCCATCAGTTCGCGAGACAGCTCGGTGATGCTCTTCTTGTTCACGTCCTTGAACACCGGAACCACCAGGCCGTTCGGGGTATCTACCGCCACGCCGATGTTGATGTATTTCTTCAGCGTCAGCTTCTGGCCATCTTCGGACAGCGAGCTGTTGAAGCGCGGCATCTGCTCCAGAGCGGCAGCGACGGCTTTCATGATGAACACGACAGGCGTGAACTTCACGTCCAGCTTGCGCTTGGCCGCTTCTTCGTTCTGCTGCTTGCGGAACGCTTCCAGATCGGTGATGTCGGTTTTGTCGAAGTGAGTCACGTGCGGGATCATCACCCAGTTGCGGCTCAGGTTCGCGCCAGAGATTTTCTGGATGCGGCCCATTTCGACTTCTTCGATCTCGCCGAACTTGCTGAAGTCCACTTTCGGCCATGGCAGCATGCCCGGCAGACCGCCGCCGGCAGCAGCCGGGGCCGCTTCGGCGCGTTTCACCGCGTCTTTCACGTAAGTCTGAACGTCTTCGCGCAGGATGCGGCCTTTACGACCGGTGCCTTTCACTTTCGCCAGGTTAACGCCGAACTCACGCGCCAGACGACGAATGACCGGGGTCGCGTGCACGTAGGCCGCGTTCTCGGCGAACTCGCCCTTGTCGTCAGCTTTCGCAGCCGGTGCGGCGGCTTTAGCGGCGGCCGGAGCCGGCGCAGCTTCCGCTTTAGCAGCTGGAGCGGCGGCAGCGGCTGGCGCAGCGCCTTCCACTTCGAACACCATGATCAGGGAGCCGGTTTTCACTTTGTCGCCGGTCGCGATCTTGATCTCTTTCACGGTACCCGCGAACGGCGCAGGCACTTCCATAGAAGCCTTGTCGCCTTCCACGGTGATCAGAGACTGCTCGGCGGCAACCTTGTCGCCTACCTTAACCATCACTTCGGTCACTTCGACTTCGTCGCCGCCGATATCCGGCACGGCGACGTCTTTGGCCGCAGAGGCCGCTGGCGCTGCAGCGGCGGCAGGAGCTTGCGCCGCAGCCGGGGCCGCAGCGGATGCGGCGCCGGCCACTTCGAACACCATGATCAGGGAGCCGGTTTTCACTTTGTCGCCGGTCGCGATCTTGATCTCTTTCACGGTGCCCGCGAACGGCGCAGGGACTTCCATAGAAGCCTTGTCGCCTTCAACGGTGATCAGGGACTGCTCGGCTTCCACCTTGTCGCCCACTTTCACCAGGATCTCGGTCACTTCAACTTCGTCGGCGCCGATGTCCGGCACGGCAACGTCTTTGGCCGCAGCGGCAGCCGGGGCAGCTGCTGCCGCCGCCGGTTTTTCTTCCGCTTTCGCCGCCGGTGCAGCTTCCGCTGCGCCTGCCGCTTCGAAGATCATGATCAGTTTGCCGGTTTCAGTTTTATCGCCGACCGCCACTTTGATCTCTTTCACCACGCCCGCCTGCGGGGATGGCACTTCCATGGAAGCCTTGTCGCCCTCCACGGTGATCAGCGATTGTTCCGCTTCAACTTTATCGCCGACCTTCACCAGAATCTCGGTGATTTCGACTTCATCTGCACCGATGTCCGGTACGTTGATTTCGATAGACATTATTCAGTACCTCTTAGGCCAGACGCGGGTTAACTTTTTCTGGGTTGATGTTGAATTTCTTGATTGCATCAGCAACCACAGAAGCTTCGATCTCACCGCGTTTAGCCAGTTCGCCCAGAGCAGCAACCACCACGTAAGACGCATCGACTTCGAAGTGGTGACGCAGGTTTTCGCGGCTGTCCGAACGACCGAAGCCGTCGGTGCCCAGTACGCGATAATCGCTGGCCGGCACATAAGTACGAACCTGCTCGGCGAACAGTTTCATGTAGTCGGTAGAGGCTACCGCCGGCGCGTCGCTCATCACCTGAGCGATGTAAGGCACGCGTGGCGTTTCGGTTGGGTGCAGCATGTTCCAACGCTCGCAGTCCTGGCCGTCGCGCGCCAGTTCGGTGAACGAGGTCACGCTGTAGGTGTCGGAACCCACGCCGTAGTCCTTCGCCAGGATCTGCGCAGCTTCACGCACGTGGCGCAGGATGGCGCCGGAGCCCAGCAGCTGTACCTTGCCTTTGCTGCCTTCCAGCGTTTCCAGCTTGTAGATACCCTTGCGGATACCCTCTTCCGCACCCTGCGGCATCGCAGGCATGTGGTAGTTTTCGTTCAGCGTGGTCAGGTAGTAGTACACGTTTTCTGGGTTGTCGCCATACATGCGCACCAGACCGTCGTGCATGATTACCGCTACTTCGTACGCGTAAGCCGGATCGTAAGAGATGCAGTTAGGGATGGTCAGAGACTGAATGTGGCTGTGGCCATCTTCGTGCTGCAGACCTTCGCCGTTCAGGGTAGTACGGCCCGACGTCCCGCCGATCAGGAAGCCGCGCGCCTGTTGGTCGCCCGCTGCCCAGCACAGGTCGCCGATACGTTGGAAACCGAACATCGAGTAGTAGATGTAGAACGGAATCATCGGCAGATCGTTGGTGCTGTAGGAAGTCGCTGCGGCCAGCCAGGAAGAAGCTGCGCCCAGTTCGTTGATGCCTTCCTGCAGGATTTGGCCTTTCTCGTCTTCTTTGTAGTAAGCAACCTGCTCACGGTCCTGCGGAGTGTACTGCTGGCCGTTCGGGCTGTAGATACCGATCTGACGGAACAGACCTTCCATACCGAAGGTACGCGCTTCGTCAGCGATGATTGGCACCAGGCGATCTTTGATCGACTTGTTCTTCAGCATCACGTTCAGGGCACGCACGAAGGCGATAGTGGTGGAGATCTCTTTGTTCTGCTCTTCCAGCAGCGAGCTGAAATCTTCCAGCGCCGGCATTTCCAGCTTCTGGGTGAACTCCGGCAGACGAGTCGGCACGTAGCCTTTCAGCGCCTGGCGACGTTCGTGCAGGTATTTGTACTCTTCGGAATCTTTCTCGAAGGTGATGTACGGCAGTTTTTCGATGTCAGCATCGGCAACCGGCACGTTGAAACGATCGCGGAAGTGGTGAACCCCTTCCATGTTCATTTTCTTCACCTGGTGAGCGATGTTTTTACCTTCCGCGGTTTCACCCATGCCGTAACCTTTGATGGTGTGGGCCAGGATAACGGTCGGTTTGCCTTTGGTGTCCTGCGCTTTTTTCAGTGCAGCGAAGATTTTCTTCGGATCGTGACCACCACGGTTCAGCGCCCAGATTTCGTCGTCGGTCATGTCTTTGACCAGCGCAGCGGTTTCCGGGTAACGGCCGAAGAAGTGCTCGCGCACGTAAGCGCCGTCTTTGGATTTGAAGGTCTGGTAGTCGCCGTCCAGGGTCTCGTTCATCAGCTGAACCAGTTTACCGCTGGTGTCTTTACGCAGCAGCTCGTCCCAACGGCCGCCCCAGATCACTTTCAGCACCTGCCAGCCTGCGCCGGAGAAGATGCCTTCCAGTTCGTTGATGATCTTGCCGTTACCGGTGACCGGGCCGTCCAGACGCTGCAGGTTGCAGTTGATAACGAACACCAGGTTGTCCAGCTTCTCGCGGGTCGCGATGGTGATAGCGCCTTTGGATTCCGGCTCATCCATCTCGCCGTCGCCCAGGAAGGCGTAAACGGTTTGATCAGAGGTGTCTTTCAGGCCACGGTGTTCCAGGTATTTCAGGAACTTCGCCTGATAGATGGCGCTGATTGGGCCCAGGCCCATGGAAACGGTCGGGAACTGCCAGAATTCCGGCATCAGCTTAGGATGCGGGTAAGACGACAGGCCGTTGCCGTGCACTTCCTGACGGAAGTTGTTCATTTGTTCTTCGGTCAGGCGGCCTTCAAGGAAGGCACGCGCGTAAACGCCCGGAGAGATGTGGCCCTGGAAGTACACCAGGTCGCCGCCGTCTTTCTCGTTGCGTGCGCGGAAGAAGTGGTTAAAGCAGACTTCATAGAAGGTCGCGGAAGACTGGAAGGAAGCCATGTGGCCGCCCAGCTCCAGGTCTTTTTTGGATGCGCGCAGAACGGTCATGACCGCGTTCCAACGGATCGCTGAACGAATGCGGCGCTCCAGATCCAGGTTGCCCGGGTAAGCCGGTTCGTCTTCGACCGCGATGGTGTTGACGTAGTTGTGCGCTGCAGCACCGGCCGCAACGTTAACGCCGCCTTTGCGGGCTTCTCCCAATACCTGATCAATCAGAAACTGAGCTCGCTCAACACCCTCTTCACGGATGACCGATTCGATCGCCTGCAGCCAGTCGCGGGTTTCGATCGGATCCACGTCATTGTTTAAACGTTCTGACATGGTGGTATTCCTTATCTGTCTAATGGTTTGTTTGGAGCCTGTCTTCCTGTGCTCTGTGAAAAAACACACGAAGACAGGCCCATCAGTTTAGTTGCCGCTTAAGTACTTAACTAAGTACCTCGAACTTAACCCCCGCAGGCTGGTGTACCCTGAAGAGGACAGCTCTTAATCCTTGCGTTGCTGGAGACGCCGTAGCGATCTCTCGCGTCGGGTATGCTCCCGGCTGAGATCCAGCAAGATTTCCTCGATAAACGCCAAGTGGCGATGCGAGGCTTCACGGGCCTTTTCCGGCTCGCGTGCCACAATCGCCTCAAAAATTCCGGCGCGGTGGCTGCTCACTTTTGCCAACATCTCACGGCGCGAGTAGAGCAATTCAAAGTTCTGACGCACGTTCTGTTCCAGCATCGGCCCCATGCAGCGTAGCAGGTGAAGTAACACAACGTTGTGGGCGGCTTCGGTCACGGCGATTTGATACTGCATGACCGCATCGGCTTCGGCGTCGAGATCGCCGCTGTCCTGAGCCTGCTGAATCACAATGTGGCAATCGCGGATGCGCGCCAGATCTTCATCGGTGCCGCGCAGCGCCGCGTAATAGGCGGCGATGCCTTCCAGCGCGTGACGGGTTTCCAGCAGATCGAACTGTGATTCGGGATGGTCGGCCAGCAGCTCGGCCAGCGGATCGCTGAAGCTCTGCCACAGATTAGTTTGCACGAAGGTGCCGCCGCCCTGACGGCGCAGGAGCAGCCCTTTCGCTTCCAGGCGCTGAATGGCCTCTCTCAGAGAAGGACGGGAGACATCAAACTGTTTCGCCAGCTCGCGCTCCGGAGGCAGTTTTTCGCCTGGGCGCAGTGTCCCCTCGAGGATCAGATATTCGAGCTGTTGCTCGATAACATCTGACAACTTGGGTTGGCGGATTTTGCTGTAGGCCATGAGTGAATTCTTCTCTGCGAATGGCGCGGAGTCAATTGGTAATACCAATTTCAAAAACGTGACGGTAAAGTAACAAAGTATTCACCTCCTGTCCATACGGGCCTTGATCGAAATCAGGTTACCCGCACATTTTAACACCCCGCTGAAAACCCCGCTGCAAACCGGTAACGCCGTGATGGTATTACCATTTACGCGACGGGTTATGGATTTAACTTTTACCAAACCTTACGCAAGGAAGAGTGCAAACTTTTTGCCCGAGTTTTATTGCATGGTTATTACGCTTTGATGAATGACTATTTGGCGAACAATACGGCGCTGGTTTGTTCATTATTTGAACGCAGCCCACCGCACAGATCTACGTTATTTTTGCGCATTATGTGATTTGTTGCTTATTTCATGCACTGAATCCCCCCCGCCGTCACACAACCCGCATTTTGTTTCCTAAACTGCTGCAATCTTAATCACTCACACGACAAAGCAGGTGCAAACCGACGCACATAACATTATTCTCTGCCAAACGGTAGCGGCGCCGTGGAATTAATAGATATAACGCCGTAAATAAAACAAAACACACATCGTAACCACTGCTTTACAGGCATGTGGGCATTCACAACGACAGAGGGTTAGATTGATGGATGGTCAACAGCATGGTGACCAGCTGAAACGCGGCCTGAAAAACCGCCATATTCAGCTCATCGCCTTAGGTGGCGCAATCGGCACCGGATTATTTCTCGGTATCGCTCAAACAATAAAAATGGCCGGCCCGTCAGTGCTTCTCGGCTACGCCATCGGTGGCTTCATCGCGTTTCTGATCATGCGCCAGCTGGGGGAAATGGTGGTGGAAGAGCCGGTCGCCGGTTCCTTCAGCCACTTCGCCTACAAATACTGGGGCAACTTCGCCGGCTTCGCCTCCGGCTGGAACTACTGGGTGCTGTATGTCCTGGTGGCGATGGCGGAGCTGACCGCGGTCGGCATCTACGTACAGTACTGGTGGCCGGAGATCCCCACCTGGGTTTCCGCCGCGGTGTTCTTCCTGGCGATCAACGCCATTAACCTGGCCAACGTCAAAGTTTACGGCGAGATGGAGTTCTGGTTCGCCATCATCAAGGTGGTGGCGATTATCGGCATGATCGTGTTCGGCGCCTACCTGCTGTTCAGCGGCCTGGGCGGCCCGGAAGCCACCGTCACCAACCTGTGGGCGCAAGGCGGGTTCTTCCCGAACGGCATCATGGGCCTGGTGATGGCGATGGCGGTGATCATGTTCTCCTTCGGCGGCCTCGAGCTGGTCGGCATCACCGCCGCCGAAGCCGACAACCCGCAAAAGAGCATCCCGAAAGCCACCAATCAGGTGATCTACCGCATCCTGATCTTCTATATCGGTTCATTGGCCATTCTGCTGTCGCTGTACCCGTGGGGCAAAGTGGTCGAAGGCGGCAGCCCGTTCGTGCTGATCTTCCACGCGCTGAACAGTAACCTGGTGGCGACCGTGCTGAACATCGTGGTGCTCACCGCCGCGCTGTCGGTCTACAACAGCTGCGTCTACTGCAACAGCCGCATGCTGTACGGCCTGGCGCAGCAGGGCAACGGGCCGAAAAGCCTGCTGAAGGTCGATGGCCGCGGCGTGCCGGTGGTGGCCATCGGCATTTCCGCCCTCGCCACCGCGCTGTGCGTGCTGATTAACTACCTGATCCCGGGCCGCGCCTTCGAACTGCTGATGGCGCTGGTAGTGTCGGCGCTGGTGATCAACTGGGCGATGATAAGCCTGGCGCACCTGAAATTCCGTGCCGCCAAAAATCGCGAAGGCGTGGTGCCGAAGTTCAAAGCGTTCTGGTACCCGTTCAGCAACTACCTGTGCCTGCTGTTCATGGCCGGCATCCTGGTGATCATGTATCTGACGCCGGGCATTCAAATCTCGGTGCTGCTGATCCCGGTGTGGGTGGCGATCCTGGCCGTCGGTTACGCCATCAAACAACGCAGCCAACGCGTCGACGGCGTCACCAGCCGTTGAATCCCATGACCGCGCAATAAATAAAACGGCCCGCAGATGCGGGCCATTTTTTTCGCCTGAACGCCGCTTACTTGCGCAGCGCTTTCACCTGCTCGGCGGTAACGTCCGCCGGCAAACCGCCCCAGGTCACCCGCAGGTAGTTTACCAATTCCGCCACGTCGGCATCGCTCAGCCGCTCACCGAAGCCCGGCATGCTCTGCATGCTTTCACCGTTCGGGAACTGCTGGGCCGGCAGGCCGTCCAGCACCGACACGATCAGGTTCTTGCCGTCCGCCTGGCGCAGCGTGGCGTTATCGCGCATCGCCGGTGCGACGTGCGGTTTGCCTTCGCCTTCGCGCGCATGGCAGCCGGCGCACTGATCCAGATAGGTCATGCGCCCGGTATCGCTGCCCTGCCCCATTTTCACCGGCACCGCCGCCGGCGGCTGCTCGCCCATCAGATACAGCGCCAGCGCCTGATGGTCTTGCGGCGTCAAATGACGGGTGCTGAGATCCACCACCATATGCATCTCACTGAAGGCCGACCCCTGCGGCGCAAGGCCGGTGCTGAGGAAGCGGCTGACGTCCTGCGGCGTCCAGCCGCGCTGCGCCAGGCCATGCGGCGTAATGTCCGGCGCCATGAAGCGGCCGAGATCGCCGCCCTGCATCGGCTTGTCGAGATCCATCTGCCCCAGCGCGCCGCGTGGCGTGTGGCATTCACCACAGTGGCCCAGCACATCGGCCAGATAGCGGCCGCGCTGCCATTGCGGCGAGCTGCCCTGCGAACTGGCCGGCAGCGGATCCTGGCTACGGAACAGCAGATTCCAGCCGATCAGCGCCATGCGCTGGTTGAACGGGAACGGCATCTCGTTGGCCGGAATGGCCACGTCTACCGCCGGACGCGTCATCAGGTAAGCATAGATGTCATCGGCGTCCTGACGCGAAATGCCCTTGTACGAGGTGTAAGGCATCGCCGGGTACAGGTGCCGCCCGCCCGGCGCCACGCCCTGCGTCAGCGCCAGGAAGAAGTCGTCCTTGCTCCAGCGCCCGATGCCGTGATCGGCCGACGGCGTCAGGTTGCTGCCGTAAATCGTGCCGAACGGCGTGTCCAGCGGATAGCCGCCGGCCAACGGCGCCCCGCCGCTGGCGGTATGACAGGCGGCGCAGTCGGCGGCCTGCGCCAGATAGCGGCCGCGGGCGATCTGTTCGGCGCTGGCGGTCACCTGCTGCACCGGGCCGTCGTAACGGCGGTTTTCCCGCCACCACAACAGCGCAATCACCACGATTGCCACCAGCAAAATCAACCCTGCGAGACGTTTTTTCATTGTGCCGTCTCCTTCAGCAGCCCCGGCGTTTTCAGCACCACGTCGCGCACCGCTTCGTAGTAACGCACGTAGCCGGTGCAGCGGCAGATATGGCTGTCCAGCGCCTGCTCGATGGCGTTTTCCAGCTGATCGCGGGCAATCGGCTCACGCTTGAGCTTTTCTACGAAAATGGTGGCGGCATTGACGAAGCCCGGCGTGCAGTAGCCGCACTGGAAGCTGTAGTGCTCCAGAAACGCCTGCTGGATCGGCGACAGCTCAACCACCTCGCCCTGTTCGTCCACCTTGGCGTGGCCCTCGACGGTGCGCACTTTCTTGCCGTTGAAGAAATGCGCACCGGTGATGCAGGTACGCACCTCTTCGCTGGTGCCGCTCGGGTGATCGACGATCGCCACGCAGGCGTGGCAAATGCCCTGCCCGCAGCCGAGGCGCGAACCGGTCAGATCGAGATACTCGTGCAGGAAATCGATCATCATCAAGCCTTCCGGCACCTCGATCGGGCCGTACGGTTTCTCGTTGATGGTCAGGGAGATCGGCTGGGTTTTAATGCTCATTGTAATACCTCACGAATATTTTCTGCACGAACGGGCAAATCACGGAAACGGTGGCCGGTGGCGTCGGCGATGGCGTTGACCAGCGCGGCCACGATCGGGATCATCACCACCTCCGCCATGCCTTTCGGCGGATCGGTTTCCGACAGCGCCGGCAGGATGTCGCCGCTCTGTTTCCACACCGCCACGTCGCTGGCGCGCGGCAGGTGGTAACGGTTGAAGTTCCAGGTGCCGTTGCCCGGGCCGTCTTCGTACAGCGGTAAATATTCGTGCAGCGCGTGGCCGATGCCCATCGCCAGCCCGCCCTGCAGCTGGCCGGAAACCAGTTCCGGCACGATCAGGTTGCCGCACTCCATGATCGAATGGTGATTCAGCAGTTCCACCTGGCCGGTGGCGATATCCACCGCCACTTCCGCCAGCGTGCCGACGGCGCTGTAGTAGGTCACCGCCGCATTGTTGCGCTGGGTCGGCGGGTAGTAGACCTGCCCGCGCGCCAGCGGTTTGAATTCGCCGCCGGCGTTGCGCAGCGCCATGCCGTCGACCGGCAGGCGTTCGCTTTTGCCGTTCAGCGTGAAATCGGCCTCCGCCCACTGCCAGCGGTTGAAGACGTGCACCGCCGCACCGGTGACGCCGCCCATCTTATAAGCCGTCTTGGCCAGCAGTTCGAGGCTCAGCACCGACATACCCGCCGCCGTCAGGCCGCCTTCGACCCAACGCGCATCTTCGCGCCGCACCACCAACGGCGCCGCCTGGCCGCCGCCGATACCGGCCTGCCACAGCGCCATCGCCGCCGGCCACAGGCCGTGATCGAAGATCAGGCGCGCCGCTTCGCGGGTGCTGTGTGAGAAGTAATAGGCCGAGTTGCTGGCGCTGGACGGCGAACAGTAGCTCGGCGTCCAGTTAGGGTTGGTTTGCAGCTTGTCCTGCTCTTCCTGCGACATCAGGTAAGGATCGCCGCTGGTGACCATCGGTAGCACCGACCAGTCGGTGACCGAGAAGTGCGCTTCGTCGGCCGGTTTGCTCAGCCACTGGGCGCACAGCACCGACTGCGAGGTCGACATGCCGGTGCCCATCTCCGCGCCGCTGTGATGCAGGGTGATGCGGCCATCTTCGCTCAGCTCCACCCGGGCGAACGAAGTTTCCGCCCCGGTGCCGAAATCTTTCTGCACGCAGCCGAAACCAACGCCATAGCGCTTGCCGGGATGACGGCTCTCAAACTCGGCCTTACGTTCGGCGCGCTTGAGCCACATCTCATGCTTCGCCGCCTTCTCCAGCACTTCATCGGCGCGGATCGCACCGGCCGGGATCGCCCCCTGGGTGTTTTTCATACCGGATTTCAGCACGTTGCGCAGGCGAAACTCGATAGGGTCGATCTTCAGCTCGGCGGCCAGTTCATCCACCATCATCTCGGTGGCGGCCATGCTCTGCAGCGTGCCGTAACCACGCGCCGAACCGGCGTCGATGGCGCGTGAAGCTAATCCGACCGACGACAGATCGCTTTTCGGGAAGTAGTAAATCGACTGGGCGGCGGTCGCGCCGACCATCACCACCGAAGGGGTAAAGTTGCTGCGGCCGCCGCCGTCCGCGGTCATGTCACCGAGGAACGACTGCATGACGCCGGTCTGACGGTTCACCGCGATGCGGTAGTTCATGTCGAACGCGTGACGCTTCAGCGCCGTCTGGAACTGTTCGAAGCGGTCGTTGGCCAGGCGCACCGGATGGCCGTCGCCGTACATCGCCGCCACCGCGCCGTAATACGGGAAGTTGTAGTGATCTTTCGAACCGTAGCCCACGGTGTAGCACGGGTGCAGGATCAGCTGTTTCACTGGCGGGTTGCGTTTGGCCAGCATGCGCGGCATTTCGTCGGCCACTTCCTGCGGCGACTGGGTCGGCACCACCAGATGCAGCGTTTGCGTCTGTGCGTCAAACCAGCCGTTGGCGTTGTCCGGCTCCAGCGCCGAGGTGTCGATGGACTGCGTGGTGTAACGGCGCGACATCACCAGCCAATCGGCCGGCGGATTCGCCAGCTCGTCGGCGATCAGGCCCGCATAGCGCATGCCTTCCTGATCCAGCTTGCCGCCCTCGCGCCCTTCCGGCCATACCGGCAGGTGTTTTTTCATCGACACCGGGAAAATCGGCGTGTCTTTCAGGCTGGAGAAGCGATCGTCGTCGAACGGCTGCTCCCCGCCCACCCGCACATAGCGGAAGCTGCCCCAGGGATCGCGCTCCAGCGGGCCGGTCACCGCGCCGTATTTGATGGTCTCTTCACGGAATTTCAGCTTGTCCTTGGCGAAACGGAAACGGGCGAAGTCGTGATAGATCAGGATTGCCACCGCCTGGCCAAGATAGGCCGGGGTTTTGCCGCTCGGCAGCAGCATGTCATCACCGTAGAACGCCGGGAAAGCCAGGCCGTCGCGCGCCAGATCTTCCGCCGTCACCAGGCGATCCGGCTGTAGATCGTCCCCCAGCAGCGACAGATCGACCCCTTCGAACAGCCGGTCGGCTTGGGTGACGCGCAGAATAAAGGCGTGTGCCTGTTTCTGCGGCCAGTGCGGCATGTCCACCGCGCGGATATCGCGTGCGAACACCTTCTGCCCCATAACCTTGGCGCGGCCGTCGATGCGGAAACGCACGCGCTTGGTCTGCGGATCCCAGTTGGGCGACTGGAGGATTTTTTGCTCGAACAGCGCGGCGTAGGCGCGGCTGTACAAAGGCGCGAGGTACACGGATACCCCCGCAATCACGGCGCTTTTGATAAAGCGGCGCCGCGACGGGTTGAAATTGCTCATAAATAAGTCCTTCACGTCTTTCTTGTAATTGGTTTTTGTTCGCGGTGTTGTTGCGCAAACGCTGACGACCTTGCCGTAGACGTCATAAGCATATGCTTATAACTAAAATTATGTGATGATTAACAGGCTGTTTTCAACAAAAAAACATTTGCAAAACACTTATGGTTTGTATGCTAATAAATAATTTGCGCAAACGCGGGCCTCAACCATGACTACGGGCATTGTCATTACCGCCGCCGGACGCGGGGAGCGATTTATTCAGGCCGGCGGCCAGGGCAACAAGTTAAACGCAGGATTTGCCGATGCGGCGGGCGAGCGGCGTTCGCTGTTCGAGCACACCCTATGCCAGGCGCTGGCCTCCGGCCTGCCGGTACAGGTCGTGACCCGGCCGGATAATCTGCCGGTACTGGCAGCCTGCGCCGCCAACCAGGTGCCGGTCACCCTGCTCGCCAGCGCGGGCCTCGGCGACTCGATCGCCGCGGGCGTTGCGGCCACGTCGCACTGGCAAGGCTGGTTGATCCACCTGGCGGATATGCCGTTCGTCAGCGCCGATGTCTTTCGGCAGGTGGCGAACGCCTTACGGCAACACGCGATCGTGCGCCCCAGCTATGCGCAACAGCCCGGTCACCCGGTCGGCTTTTCCGCCCTATTGCGCAAACAACTTTGCCAACTGCACGGCGATAATGGCGCGCGTGGGCTGCTGCAAGGCGCAGCGGTACACCTGTTGCCGCTTGAGCACCCCGGCGTCGTGCAGGATATTGATCTTCCATCGCAACTCCCGGCCAGCGAGTAAATTCACCTATGCAACATCTTGATGTCACCGTGGTCAGCCAGGCGATAAACTGGCTGCAACAACAGCCGGTCTGGCTATGCACCGTGCTCAGCACCTACGGCTCTTCGCCGCGGTCGCCGGGCGCGCTGATGGCGGCGACCCGTGACGGCCGCTACAGCGGCTCATTGTCGGGCGGGTGCGTGGAGGAAGACTTTCTGCGGCGCGTGGCCGCCGGGGAGTATCAGGCGGCCAGCCAGGTGATCCGTTACGGCGAAGGCGGCATGACGCCCAATGTAGCGCTGCCGTGCGGCGGCGTGTTGGACGTGCTGATCGAGTATCTGCCGGCGGGAGAAGCCAGCGTCGCTTACCTGCAGCGCATCGCCGGCGCGCTGGAAGGGCATCATGCGTTGCTCAAACGCCTGACGCTGCCCAACGCCTGCCATAGCCTTGAGCAGAGCCATTTCACCAGCGCCACTCAGGTTGAACGCCGGCTCGAGCAGATCACCCTGCATATCGCGGCCGCGCCGCGCCTGCTGATCGCCGGGCTGTCCAGCGTGGCGCTGTACTGCGCCGATTTCGCCGTAGCGCTGGGGTTTGAGGTGCTGGTGTGCGAGAACCGCCCTGAGGCGCTGGACAACTTCGCCGCCGAGCTGAAGCCCGGCGTGACGCTGCTGCGCCAGTTTCCGGCCAAGTTCATCGAGGAAGGCGGCTGCCATGCCAACACCGCCGTCGTGGCGCTGACCCACGATCCGCGGATGGACGACCTGACACTGATGGAAGCGATCCACACCCCGGCGTTTTACATCGGCGCCATGGGCTCGCTCAGAAACAGCGCGCGGCGGCGCCAGCGTTTGCAGCAGATCGCCGAGTTCACGCCGCAGGAGCTGGAACGCATCCATGCGCCGATCGGCCTGCCGCTCGGCAGCAAAACCCCGGCGGAAATCGCCCTGGCGGTGATGGCGGCTATCGTGCAGCAAAAAAACCGGCTGCCGGCCGCCGACGGGCTCAGTGCAGCGGCACCACCGGCACCAGATGCTGCAGCTCCAGGTGCAGCTCCTCTTTCCCGCTCAGCGAATAGCTGAACACCGTCATGTCCGGCCCGTCACCGCGGGCCAGCCCCATTTCGGGCAGCACCTGCGTGTAAATCTTAATGATGTGATCGTTGAGCGCCACCGGCTTGCCTGAATAGCGAAAACGGCAAAACTCGCCGTGGATCTCCGGCAGCGGCTCCAGCGCCACGCCTTCGCGCAGCGGATATTCCGTCTTCACGCCCAGGGTATAGTCGACTCTGACCCGCTCGCCGTCCGGCACCAGCTGGGTAAATGAATAGGTCTGCGTCGGGCGCTCGCCCAACAAGGTGTAGAACTGCGCCCGCAGCGCGCTGCGCAGCGGCAGGTGCGACTTATCCAGATTCTCGATATCCAGATGGTACGCGTAATGCTTGCCGTGAAACGCGTATTGCCCTCTGGCGATGCTGACGCGTTCGACCTGAATATCGCCGGGCTGGCTGGCCGCCAGCGAACGCACCAGGTTGCTGAAGTCCTGTTTGCGGGCATGGCGATACACGCTGGGCGATTCGGCGAAGTGTTTCTTGAAACAGCGCGAGAACGTCTGCTGATTATCGAATTGATATTCTACCGAAATATCGAGGATGCTCTTCTGCGTGAAACGCAAGGCGAAAGCGGCGAGATAGAGGCGGCGAGCGCGAATGTAAGAGGCTAACGACAATCCGGTCTGCTTCTTGAACATGCGCTGCAGGTACCATTTCGTATAGCCTGACTTGGCGGAAACGATATCCAACGACAGCGGATTGGTCAGGTTATCTTCAATCCAGACCAGCAGTTCCCTGATATGATTTTCCTGCGTTCCCATGTGATTGCTGAAACCTTCTGTTGCCGATATTCCATTAGTCGAATTTTAGTGCTATCCGCGTAGGGTATACAGGTTAAAACTCGGCGTCCAGCAAGCTACAGGACTTTACACAATCCCCCTTCGCCGCCCGCAGGCGGCGAAGGGGCAACGCTTATTTCAGACAGCTGGAGCATTGACCGGCCTGGATCTTCTGGAAGAAGTCATTGCCTTTGTCATCCACCAGGATAAACGCCGGGAAATCTTCCACTTCGATTTTCCAGATCGCTTCCATACCCAGCTCAGGATACTCCACGCACTCCAGGCTCTTGATGCTCTGCTGCGCCAGCACCGCCGCCGGGCCGCCGATGCTACCGAGGTAGAAACCGCCGTGCTTGTGGCAGGCATCCGTCACCTGCTGGCTGCGGTTGCCTTTCGCCAGCATGATCATGCTGCCGCCGTGGGATTGCAGCAGATCGACATAGGAATCCATACGCCCGGCGGTGGTTGGCCCCAACGAACCGGACGCATAGCCTTCCGGCGTTTTGGCCGGGCCGGCGTAATAGATCGGGTGATCCTTGACGTACTGCGGCAGGCCTTCACCGCGATCCAGACGCTCTTTCAGCTTGGCGTGCGCGATATCGCGACCGACGATGATGGTGCCGCTCAGCGACAGACGGGTGGAAACCGGGTACTGCGACAGCTGTTTGAGGATCTCGGCCATCGGGCGGTTGAGATCGACCTTGATCGCCTCGCCCTCCCCGGCCTGGCGCAGCTCCTGAGGAATGAATTTACCCGGATTGTGCTCCAGTTTTTCCAGCCAGATACCGTCGCGGTTGATCTTGCCTTTGATGTTTCGGTCCGCCGAGCAGGAGACACCCATGCCGACCGGGCAGGACGCGCCGTGGCGCGGCAGGCGCACTACGCGGATATCGTGCGCGAAGTATTTACCGCCGAACTGTGCGCCCAGCCCCAGGTTCTGCGCTTCTTGCAGCAGTTCCGCTTCGAGTTCCAGATCGCGGAACGCCTGGCCATGCTCGTTGCCTTCGGTCGGCAGACCGTCGTAATACTTGGTCGAGGCCAGCTTGACGGTTTTCAGCGTCGCTTCTGCCGAGGTGCCGCCGATGACGAACGCCACGTGATACGGCGGGCAAGCCGCAGTGCCCAGCGTGCGCATCTTGTCGACCAGGTAGTTTTTCAGTTTGCCCGGCGACAGCAGCGCCTTGGTTTCCTGATACAGATAGGTTTTGTTGGCGGAGCCGCCGCCCTTGGCGATACACAGGAACTTGTACTCTTCGCCGTCCACGCTGTAGAGATCGATCTGCGCCGGCAGGTTGCTGCCGGTATTGACCTCTTTGTACATATCCAGCGCGGCGTTCTGCGAATAGCGCAGGTTTTCTTCGATGTAGGTGTTATACACCCCGCGCGACAGGGCAGCTTCATCGCCGCCGCCAGTCCAGACGCGTTGGCCTTTCTTGCCCACGATGATCGCCGTGCCGGTGTCCTGGCAGGTCGGTAAAATACCCTTGGCGGCGATTTCTGAGTTACGCAGAAATTGCAGCGCAACGTACTTGTCGTTTTCGCTGGCGTCCGGATCTTTGAGGATATCGGCCACCTGCTGTTGGTGCGCCGGGCGCAGCATGAACGACGCGTCGTGGAACGCATGCTGGGCAAGCAGGGTTAACGCTTCAGGGGCAACTTTCAGAATTTCCTGGCCTTCAAATTCGCTCACGGAAACGTGGTCGCGGCTCAGCAGGTAGTATTCGGTATCGTCTTTCTTCAGCGGGAACGGATCTTGATAGTGGAACGGTTTATTCGACATTGATCTCTCACTTGCAACATCAGCTGCGTTAAATTCACACTTGCGGCGCACGGCTCGGCGCCTTGTCAAAAAACTGCCCCCACCTTACGTATTTTTAATCAGTCAGTTATTGCGCCAAATCGCAAAATAACCGCTCTTTGCGTAAGGGATTACCACAGGCGGCGTTTCAACCTTGCTCGGTGAGAACTGCGGGTACAGGCTCATCATGCACGCTTTATTATCCCGCAGTTAACACATTGATTACAATCCATCGGCAGCGATCGCCTTATCAATGTGGTGAAAAAGCGCCGGATGCGGATTTGCGACGGGGCATATTGTCAGTCGCCCCGCCATTGCTTAAGCTAGCCGCAATGAACAAACCAAGAATCCCCATCGCGCTGCAACAAGCGGTGATGCGCTGCCTGCGAGAAAAGCTGCAGTTGGCCCGCCAGCATTTTGCCGTCGAATTCCCCGAACCCAGCATCGTCTATCAGCAACGCGGCACCAGCGCGGGCACCGCCTGGCTGCAAAGTTGGGAAATCCGCCTGAATCCGGTGCTGCTGCTGGAAAACCAACAGCCGTTTATCGATGAAGTGGTGCCGCACGAGCTGGCGCACCTGCTGGTGTTTCGCCAATTCGGCCGGGTGGCGCCGCACGGCCGCGAATGGCGCTGGATGATGGAAAGCGTGTTGTTGACGCCCGCCAGCCGCACTCACCGTTTCGAAACCGCCTCGGTGCAAAGCAAAACCTTCCCCTACCGCTGCGGCTGCGGGCAGCACCAGCTCACCATCCGCCGCCATAACCGCGTGCTGCGCGGCGAAAGCGAATACCGCTGCCGCCGCTGCGGTGAGAAACTGAAATTTCTCGCCAGCGAGAACCTTTAGCTAAACGATTTATACGTTAAAACAAGCAAATATCGCCATTTGCCACTGCCGGCAAGTTCCGCTACCCTGCCTGCTTTTCCAATTTTGAGCTGTTTTGGAATATGCTTCGCAGAATTTTGTTTATGGCGGTTTTCACCGCAGGCGCCGCACAGGCGCACGGCATCAATAACTTCTCTCAGGCCAAAGCGGCGGCGGCCAAGATTAACCAGGATGCGCCAGGCAGTTTTTACTGCGGCTGCCGTATCGACTGGCAAGGTAAAAAAGGCATCCCGGATCTCGCCGGCTGTGGCTATCAGGTGCGTAAAAACGCCCAGCGCGCACAGCGCATCGAATGGGAACACGTGGTGCCGGCCTGGCAGTTCGGCCACCAGCTGCAGTGCTGGCAAGACGGCGGGCGCAAGAACTGCAACAAAGACGCCACCTATCGCCAGATAGAAACCGATCTGCACAACCTGCAGCCGGCGATCGGCGAAGTGAACGGCGACCGCAACAACTTCATGTACAGCCAATGGAACGGCGGCGAAGGCCAGTACGGACAGTGTCCGATGAAAGTGGACTTCAAGAATAAACAGGCGGAACCGCCTGCCCGCGCCCGCGGTGCCATCGCCCGCACCTACTTCTACATGCGCGATCGCTACCAGCTGCGGCTATCGCGCCAGCAAACCCAGCTGTTCGAGGTGTGGAACCGGCAATATCCGGTGAGCCAATGGGAATGTCAGCGCGAAGCACGTATCGCCAAGGTGCAGGGCAACCACAACCCCTATATTCAACAGGCTTGTCAGCAGCAGAAAAGCTAACCTACTATAGCCTTTATCTTTCATGGTGCCGCCAACCTGCGGCGCCGTTTCGTCAGGATCACACTACCCATGCGCATACCCCGCATTTACCATCCGCAACCGCTGACCGACCAGGCGGAGATCGCCCTCAGCGAGGACGCCGCCAACCATGTCGGGCGCGTGCTGCGCATGAGCGCCGGCCAGGCGCTGCAGCTGTTCGACGGCAGCAACCAGGTGTTCGACGCCGAGATAGTTCGGGTGGACAAGAAGAGCGTGCTGGTGCGCCTCGGCGACGGCCGCGTAGATGACATCGAATCGCCGCTCAACCTGCATCTGGGCCAGGTGATCTCGCGCGGCGAGAAGATGGAGTTCACCATCCAGAAATCCATCGAGCTGGGCGTCAACGTCATCACCCCGCTGTTTTCCGAGCGCTGCGGCGTCAAACTGGACGGCGAGCGTCTGGCGAAGAAAATCCAGCAATGGCAAAAGATCGCCATCGCCGCCTGCGAACAGTGCGGCCGCAACCGCATTCCGGAAATCCGCGAGGCGATGTCGCTGGAGGCCTGGTGCGCCGAGCAGGACGGCAGCCTGAAGCTCAACCTGCACCCGCGCGCCAGCCACAGCATCAACACGTTGCCGCAGCCGGTGGATCGCGTTCGCCTGCTGATCGGCCCGGAAGGCGGTTTGTCCGCTGACGAAATCGCCATGACCACCGACCACGGATTTACTGATATTCTGCTGGGACCACGCGTTCTGCGTACCGAAACCACAGCGCTCACCGCCATTACCGCTCTGCAGGTCCGCTTCGGCGACCTGGGTTAAAGGAGAAAAGATGATTAAGCTCGGCATCGTGATGGACCCAATCGATTCCATCAACATCAAGAAAGACACCAGCTTCGCCATGCTGCTCGAAGCGCAGCGCCGCGGTTACGAATTGCACTACATGGAGATGAACGATCTCTATCTGCATGCCGGTGACGGGCGCGCCCGCACCCGCCTGCTGAGCGTGAAGGAAGACAAGGAGAGCTGGTTCAGCTTCGGCGCCGAGCAGGATCTGGCGCTGCACGAGCTGGACGTGATCCTGATGCGCAAGGATCCGCCGTTCGATACCGAATACATCTACGCGACCTACATTCTGGAACGCGCCGAGGTTAAAGGCACGCTGGTGGTCAACAAGCCGCAAAGCCTGCGCGATTGCAACGAGAAGCTGTTCACCGCCTGGTTCCCAGAGCTGACGCCGGATACGCTGGTCAGCCGCAGCGCCGCGCACATCCGCAAATTCCACCAGCAGCACGGCGACATCATCCTGAAGCCGCTGGACGGCATGGGCGGCGCGTCGATCTTCCGCGTGAAGCAGGACGATCCTAACCTGTCGGTGATCATCGAAACCCTGACCGAACACGGCAGCCGTTTCTGCATGGCGCAGAACTTCCTGCCGGCGATCAAGGACGGTGACAAGCGCATCCTGGTCGTCGACGGCGAGCCGGTGCCTTACTGCCTGGCGCGCATTCCGGCGCAGGGCGAGACCCGCGGCAACCTGGCGGCCGGCGGCCGTGGCGAAGCGCGCCCGCTGAGCGAGAGCGACTGGAAAATCGCCCGCACCGTCGCCCCGACGCTGAAAGAGAAAGGGCTGATCTTCGTCGGCCTGGACGTGATCGGCGACCGCCTGACTGAAATCAACGTCACCAGCCCGACCTGCGCGCGCGAGATCGAAGCGGCATTCCCGATTTCGATTACCGGCATGCTGATGGACGCCATTGAAAAGCGCCTGGCGGCGAAGTAATGCGCAATGCGGGCGGCATGCCGCCCGCTGTTCTGCATCGCGCCCGCCAAAGCGCGCCTTGAAAGGCGGCGGGTATAGCCGCATACTGGCGGCTGTTTATTTTCTCACCCATTGATTACCTTATACTAACGCCATGAATTTACAGCACCATTTTCTGATCGCCATGCCAACCTTGCAGGATCCTCGCTTCAAACGCTCGGTGATTTATATCTGCGAGCACAATGAAGAAGGCGCCATGGGTTTGGTGATCAATAAACCGGTGGAGCAATTCACGGTAGCCACGGTGCTGAGCAAGCTGAAGATCATGCCGCCTGCGCGCGATCCGGCCATCAGCCTGGACAAACCGGTGTTCGCCGGCGGCCCCCTGGCGGACGATCGTGGGTTTATCCTGCATACGCCGCGCCACGGCTTCGGCGCCAGCATTCAAATTTCTCCCAACACCATGATCACCACCTCGAAAGACGTGCTGGAGACGCTCGGCACCCCGGAACAACCGGACGACGTGCTGGTGGCGCTGGGCTATGCAGGTTGGGAAAAGGGCCAGCTGGAGAAAGAGGTGTTGGAAAACGCCTGGCTGACCATCGAAGCCAACACCGACATTCTGTTCCGCACGCCGATCGCCAGCCGCTGGCGCGAGGCGGGGAACCTTCTGGGCATCGATATTCGCAGCATCGCCAACCATGCAGGACACGCCTGATGAGCAACCGCACCATTATCGCCTTCGACTTCGGCACCAAAAGCATCGGCGCGGCCATCGGCCAGGAGCTGACCGGCAGCGCTCGCGCACTGGCGGCGTTCAAAGCGCATGACGGTTCGCCGGACTGGCTGAAAATTGAAAAACTGCTGAAGGAGTGGCAGCCGGATCTGGTGGTGGTCGGTCTGCCGCTGAACATGGACGGCACCGAACAGCCCGTTACCGCCCAGGCGCGCAAATTCGCCAATCGCCTGCACGGCCGTTTCGGCATCCAGATCGAGCTGCAAGACGAGCGCCTGAGCACCGTAGAAGCGCGCGCCAACCTGTTCGATCGCGGCGGCTTTCGCGCACTCGATAAAGGCAGCGTGGACTCCGCTTCCGCGGTGGTGATCCTCGAAAGCTGGTTCGAACGGCAGCTGGGCTAAAGACCCGCCCTCTCCCCCGCGCTATCCCCCAGCAAACCGGCGTCGATCCGCTGCTGCAAACCTTGCTCAAAGGTTTGCATGCCGGACTGCGCGCCGGTTTGCAACACGCTCGCCAGCTGATGCGTTTTCCCTTCGCGGATCAGGCTGCTGACCGCCGCCGTCGCCGTCAGCACTTCGAAGATCGCCACTCGCCCGCCGCCGGGCCGTCTCATCAGCCTTTGCGCGATCACCGCCTGCAGGCTGCCCGCCAGTTGGGCGCGCACATAGGGTTTCTCGTCCGCCGGAAACACGTCCACCAGCCGCTCCACCGCCTGCGGCGCGCTGCGGGTGTGCAGCGTCGCCAGCACCAGGTGGCCGGTCTCCGCCGCGGTGAGCGCCAGCCGGATAGTGGCGACATCACGCAGCTCGCCCAGCAGGATCACGTCGGGATCTTCACGCAGCGCGGCGCGTAACGCCACATCGAAGCTGTGGCTGTCGCGGCCGATCTCTCGCTGCTGGATCAGCGATCGTCGGCTGCGGTGCAGGAATTCGATCGGATCTTCCAGCGTCAGAATGTGCCGCTGCTGATGCCGGTTGATCTCGTCGATCATCGCCGCCAGCGTGGTGGATTTACCGCTGCCGGTGGCGCCGCTGATCAGGATCAAGCCGTCGTCGCGCCGCAGCAGCGCCGGGACGATGGCCGGCGCCGCCAGCTCGGCAAGCGAGGGCGACTGCCCGGCGATGCGCCGCAACGCGAGAGACATCCCCGCGCTTTGTTGAAAAACATTGGCGCGCAGCCGCTCCCCGCCCGGCCGGTGCAACGCCAGATCGACCTGCCCCAACCGCAGCAGGCTCTCGCGCTGCTGCGCATTCAGCAATTCGTCGCAGAGGGTCTGCACGCCTTGCGCCGTCAGCGTTGGCGCCGCCGCCAGCGGCTGCAGTTCACCGTCGATGCGCAACATCGGCGGATGACCGGCACAAAGGTGCAGATCGGAAGCATTATGCTTTACACTAAGGGCCACGAATTCATCGATATCCATATCACTCTCCCGGGTCAATAATGAGCACTATCCAACAGAACCTGCAGGATGTCAGAAACCGCATCGCGGCCGCCGCGCAAAACTGCGCGCGGGCGCCAGAAGAAGTTGCCCTGCTTGCCGTCAGCAAAACCAAACCTGTGGCGGCGATCGCAGAAGCCATCGCCGCCGGCCAGCGCGCCTTCGGCGAGAACTACGTGCAGGAAGGGGTAGACAAGATCCGGCATTTCGCCGAATCGCCGCAGGGCGGCGAGCTGGTGTGGCACTTTATCGGCCCGCTGCAATCCAATAAGAGTCGGCTGGTGGCGGAACACTTCGCCTGGTGCCATACCGTGGATCGGCTGCGCATCGCCCAGCGCCTGAGCGATCAGCGCCCGGCCGACATGCCGCCGCTCAACGTGCTGATTCAAATCAACATCAGCGACGAGCAAAGCAAATCCGGCATCGCGCTGGCCGAACTGCCGGCGCTGGCCGAGGCGATCGCCGCGCTGCCGAACCTGGCGCTGCGCGGCCTGATGGCCATCCCGGCACCGGAAGCAGATTATCAGCGGCAGCTGGCGGTATTCAGCCGGATGAACGACGCATTTCTCGCCCTGCGCCAGCGTTATCCGCAGGTCGATACGCTGTCGATGGGCATGACGGACGACATGGCGGCGGCGATCGCCGCCGGCAGCACCCTGGTGCGTATCGGCACCGCAATTTTTGGCGCCCGCGACTACTCGCAGGCCTGACAAAACAGACGAGGGATTTGATGCAACATCGCAAGATTACCTTTATCGGCGCCGGCAACATGGCGCGTGCAATCATCGCCGGCCTGGTGGCGGGCGGTTATCCGGCCAAATCCATCAGCGTCTGCGCCCCTTCGCCGAAAAACCGTGACGCGCTGGCGGCGGACTACGGCATCGTCAGCAGCGGCGACAACATCGCCTGCGCGCGCGAGGCCGACGTGGTGGTGCTGGCGGTCAAACCGCAGATGATGGCCGACGTGTGCCAACCGCTGCGCGAGCAGGTCGATTTCAGCGGCAAACTGGTGCTGTCGATCGCCGCCGGCATTCAGGTCAGCCGGTTCTATCAGCTGCTGGGCGACAAGCTGGACATCGTGCGCATCATGCCCAACACCCCGTCGCTGGTCGGCAAGGGTATGAGCGGGCTGTACGCGCCGGCGCAGGTCAGCCAGCAGGATCGCGATTACACCGGCGATTTAATGGCGTCGGTCGGTAAAGTTTGCTGGGTAGATGACGAAAATGGCATCAACGGCGTGATCGCCGCCGCGGGCAGCGCCCCGGCTTATTTCTTCCTGTTTATGGAAGCGATGCAAAAAGAAGCCGAGCGCATGGGCTTCGATAGCCAGACCGCGCGCGATCTGGTGCAGCAGGCCGCTTCCGGCGCCGCCGCGCTGGTTGAAGCCAACCCGGATACGCCGCTGGGTACGCTGCGCGAGCAGGTGACCTCCAAAGGCGGCACCACCGCCGAAGCGCTGCGGGTGTTCAATGAACGCCAGCTGCCGGAAACCGTGGCACAAGCGATGCAAGCCGCCGTTTCCCGTGCGCAAGAGATGGAAAAATTATTTTAAATAACCACGAGTTAAGGAGAAGGACCACTTCATGCTAACGCTGACTTTCCTGGTCAAGACCGTTATTGATCTGTACGTAATGGTGCTGTTGCTGCGCATTTGGATGCAATGGACGCGCACCGATTTTTATAACCCGTTCTCGCAGTTCGTGGTGAAGATCACCCAACCGGTGGTCGGCCCGCTGCGCCGCATCATTCCGTCGCTGGGGCCTATCGACAGCGCTTCGCTGTTGCTGGCATTCCTGCTGATGACCATCAAGTACCCGCTGCTGCTGCTGATTCAAGGCGGTGCGATGTCGCTCAGCCCCTATAACCTGCTGTTCGGCCTGATCTCGCTGGTGAAGTCCGTCGGCTACCTGATCTTCTGGGTGATGATCATTCGCGCGCTGATGAGCTGGGTAAGCCAGGGCCGCAGCCCGATCGACTACGTGATGTACCAGTTGACCGAACCCTTGATGGCGCCGATCCGCCGCATCATCCCGGCGATGGGCGGCATCGACTTTTCCGCCATGGTGGTGATCCTGATCCTCTATCTGCTCAACTACCTGGGCATGGATCTGTTCCCCCAACTTTGGTTCCTGCTGTGAGTGCAGTCACTTCGGTGCTGGACGGGCTGGCGATCAGGCTATATATTCAGCCGAAAGCCAGCCGCGACCAAATTATCGGCTTGCATGGCGACGAACTGAAAGTCGCCATCACCGCCCCGCCGGTCGACGGCCAAGCCAACGCCCATCTGATCAAGTTTATCGCCAAGCAGTTCAAAGTGGCGAAAAGCAACGTCACCATCGAGAAAGGCGAACTGGGGCGGCATAAACAGTTACGCATCGTGAATCCGCAACAGCTCCCCGCCGTGGTCGCGGCGCTCATCGAATAATTTTCAAGGTAGTCATTATGCAAAAAGTCGTTCTTGCCACCGGTAATCCGGGCAAAGTGCGCGAACTCGCCGATCTGTTGGCCGATTTCGGCCTGGACGTGGTCGCGCAAACCGATCTGGGCGTGGAATCCGCCGAAGAGACCGGCCTGACGTTTATCGAAAACGCCATTCTGAAAGCGCGCCATGCGGCACAGGTCACCGGCCTGCCGGCGATCGCCGACGACTCCGGCCTGGCGGTAGATGCGCTGGGCGGCGCGCCGGGCATCTACTCCGCACGCTACGCCGGTGAAGACGCCGACGATCGGCAGAACCTCGACAAGCTGTTGGCGGCGCTGAAAGACGTGGCGCCAGGCCAGCGCGGCGCGCAATTCCACTGCGTGCTGGTCTATCTGCGCCACGCACAAGACCCGACGCCGCTGGTGTTCCACGGCAGCTGGGCCGGCGAGATCGCCGAGCAGGCAGCCGGTGAAGGCGGCTTCGGTTACGATCCTGTCTTCTACGTGCCGGAACTGGGCCGCACCGCCGCCGAGCTGAGCCGCGACGAAAAGCGGGCGATTTCTCATCGCGGCAAGGCGCTGAAGCTGATGTTGGAAACCCTGCGCAATGCTTAAGCTGCCCCCGCTGAGTCTCTATATCCACATCCCGTGGTGCGTGCAGAAATGCCCGTACTGCGACTTCAACTCCCATGCGCTGAAGGGTGACGTGCCGCATCAGGAGTATGTCGATCATCTGTTGGCGGATCTGGATGCCGATCTACCGCTGGCCGGCGGCCGGGAGATAAGCACCATATTTATCGGCGGCGGCACCCCCAGCCTGCTGAGCGCCGAGGCGATGCAAGCCTTGCTGGACGGCGTGCGGGCGCGCATTCGCGTCGCCGACGACGCCGAAATCACCATGGAAGCCAACCCCGGCACCGTGGAGGCCGATCGCTTCAGCGGCTACCAGCGCGCCGGCGTCAACCGCATCTCCATCGGGGTGCAGAGCTTCAGCGCCGAGAAGCTGACCCGCCTGGGGCGCATCCACGGCCCGGAAGAGGCCAAGCGCGCGGCAACGCTGGCGACTGGCCTCGGCCTGCGCAGCTTCAACCTCGATCTGATGCACGGCCTGCCGGACCAGTCGCTGGAAGAGGCGCTGGACGATCTGCGCCAGGCTATCGCCCTCAACCCGCCGCACCTGTCGTGGTATCAGCTGACCATCGAGCCGAACACCCTGTTCAGTTCACGCCCGCCGGTTTTGCCGGACGACGATGCGCTGTGGGACATCTTCGAACGCGGTCACCAGCTGTTGAGCGCCGCCGGCTATCAGCAGTACGAAACCTCGGCCTACGCCAAGCCGGGCTACCAATGCCAACACAACCTCAATTACTGGCGCTTCGGCGACTATCTGGGGATCGGCTGCGGCGCGCACGGCAAGGTGACCTTCAGCGACGGCCGCATCCTGCGCACCGCCAAGACCAAACACCCGCGCGGCTTCATGCGCGGTGACTACATGGACAAGCAGCATGAGGTGGCGGCGGCGGATCGGCCGTTCGAGTTCTTCATGAACCGCTTCCGCTTGCTGGAAGCCGCGCCGCGCGCCGACTTCGTCAACTACACCGGGCTGGCGGAAAGCGTCATTCGCCCGCAATTGGACGAGGCGTTGGCCAAAGGCTATCTGGAAGAAACCGCTGAGCACTGGCAGATCACCGAGAAGGGCAAGCTGTTCCTCAACTCGCTGCTGGAGCTGTTCCTGGCGGACGACGAGTAAAAAAAAGCGCTGAATAATCAGCGCTTTTTTTCAGGTTCAGGCGGCATTATGAGGGCGATGCGTCACGTCACCACGCCCCTTCAGCAATCCCTCAACGGAAACATCCTCGTCCAACGCATCCCAATGGATGCCGCGAGCGCTGAGTTCATACTCTGCCCGCTGTTCTTGCGTCGCATTCAACAAACGCGGAAACCAGGCCAGCGGCACGCCAATAATTCTGGCGTCGCTCAGTTCGACCCACATCGTCGCATCGTCAAAGCTGACGCGTTTAGCCGAAATACTCATGCCAAGCCTCCAAAAATAATGCCTGATAGGTATCAACCAGACCCGCCAGCTCTTTTAGCGTCCTGGCGTTAAAGCCGTCATTACGCGCCAACTGCACGCCAGGAACCAACCAAAATTTCGCTTCAGCCTCAGCGTCTCTGATATGAACATGCGGCGGCTCAAGCGGGTCACCCTCGTTGGAATAAAAAAAGAACCTGTAGCCTTTATAACGGAATATCACTGGCATCAATGCAAAATCCTTTTGCCGATTGATTATAGTTTAGCCAGTTTGTCAGATAGCCGTCGTGAGGTCAAAAAACGCACGGCGGCTATTCCTATCCGTTATTTCAACGCCTTCAGCAGATCCTTGCGCTGGGTTTCCAGTGCGGTGACGCGGTTACACACATCGTGGCCGAAGTTCTGGAAGTCCTGTTCCTGGTTGTTCCACTCGTTCTGGATCGCCTTCTGCAAGCCGCCCAGGTTGCCCATGATCGCCTGCAGCGGGTTGCCGCCGCTGTTGGCGGCCTGTTTGACGCCCATCTCGTTCAGGCTGTCCTGCAGCACGCCGCCCATGCTCTGCTGCACGATGTTGCGGCCGTCCTGTTCCACCTGGTCGATCGCCTTGTGGTGGAAGGTCAGGCCGTCGCTGCGGTGCTCGATGATACGGTTCATTTGCTGTTTCAGCTGGCCATTCAGGGTGGTCAGGCGGTTGCGCACGTTGCTGTTGCTGCCCAGCTCTTTGACAATCACCTTATCCAGCGCCGAGCGGGCTTTCTCCAGGTGTTTCTGCGCGCCGTCGTCGATCCACGGCAGCTGCTTGCGCAGCGCGCTCTGGTAACTGAAGGCTTTCTGCCGCTGGCTGTCGTTCAGGCTCAGCGCCTGGCCGTTGCGGATCACGTCGCCATCCGGCGAGATTTGCAGGTCGCCGCTGGCGCCTTTCACCTGCACGCTTTGCGGACTGATGATCACATCGTCCTGGGGTTTAACGCTGCATTGGTACTCGGCGTGGGCCTGCGCGACAGTCGCCGCCAGCAGCAGTAAGGCTAACCCGGTTTTCTTCAACATAGCTTCTCCTGACTCCCATCCAGATTGGGATTAAAAAATCGAACGACCGATACGTTGAGACAACAGTTCCAGCGCCGCAGTTCCCGCCAACGAGTTGCCGGATGCATCCAGCTCCGGCGACCAGACGACGATCGACAGCTCATCCGGCACGATGGCCACGATGCCGCCGCCCACGCCGGACTTGCCCGGCATTCCCACCCGATAGGCGAATTCGCCGGCACCGTCGTACATGCCGCTGGTCATCATCAGGGCGTTGATCTGCCGGGCCTGCAGCGGGCTGATCACCGCCGCGCCGCTGAGATCGCGGCCGTGGTTAGCCAGATAGACGAAGCTGCGCGCCAGTTCCACGCAGCTCATGCGCAGCGCGCAGTAGTGGAAATAGGTTTGCAGCACGGTGATCACGTCGTTTTCGAAGTTGCCGAACGACTTCATCAGATAGGCGATGGCCGCATTGCGATCGGAGTGTTCGAACTCGGAGCGCGCCACCCGCAGGTCATAGGCCAGATCGTCTTCGCCGGCCAACTGACGCACCACCTCCAGCATGCGCTGTTTGGGGGCGCTGAGCCGGGTTTGCAGCATGTCGCAGACTACCAGCGCACCGGGGTTGATAAACGGATTGCGCGGTTTGCCCTGCTCCATCTCCAGCTGCAGCAGCGAGTTGAACGGCAGGCCGGAAGGCTCTTTGCCCACGCGCCGCCAGATCTCAGGCTCCTGATAGCGCGTCAGCGCCAGCGTCAGGCTCAGCACTTTAGAGATCGACTGGATAGAGAAGCGCTCCGCGGCGTCGCCGGCCTGGAACAGTTCACCGTCCACCGTGCAAACGGCGATCGCCAACCGGTCGGCGGGCACTTCTGCCAACGCAGGGATGTAGTCGGCCACTTTCCCCTGGCCAATCAGCGGGCGCACCTGTTGCAGGATCTCCTCCAGCAACGCGTTATCCAATGTTGTTACCACCTCGGTCACACTCCGGGCAAAACAAAGGCGCCGTTAAGGCACCTTAAATCCATCCCCGTCATACTTGAATCCGCATCTGTGTTGGCCGCGAGCGCTCACCCCAGTCACTTACTGAAGTAAGCTCCTGGGGACTCACCCTCTTGCCGCCGTGATGCGAATCCAATTATTTAGGGGGAAATAAGCAGCGCGAAGCCGCGCTCATCGGGCAAGCGCGATCAATCCCACCAGATATCGAACAGATCGCTGACCTTAACGTCGGTCAGTTTGCGCGCTTCCAGCCAGTTTTTCACCAGTTCGCGCTGCTCGTCGGTGCAGTGGCCGATCTTCTGCAGGCAGATCAGACCTTCCCACTGCAGGTAGCCGCTGCCGTCAAACGCCAGACCGTTCGGCTCGATCACTTCATCGATGAAGGTATCCAACGTGCTGTCGATGTCTTCCACCGACGTGCCTTCGGCGAAACGCCAGGCTACGGAGAAACCCAGCTCCTGAAATTCTTCAATGTGCAATTTTTTACGTAAACGACGACTGCGGTTCTTAGCCATTATTCTTTCCTCTCAAACATCAAGTCCCAAACGCCATGTCCCAGGCGCTGGCCGCGTAATTCAAATTTCGTCAGCGGGCGTGAATCCGGACGCGGCACGTAATCATTATCGCTGGAAAGATTACGATAGCCTGCGACCCCGTTCATAACCTCTAACATATGTTCCGCATAAGGTTGCCAATCGGTGGCCATGTGGAAGACGCCGCCGGTCTTCAGTTTGCGCAGTACCAGTTCGACAAACGGCGTTTGCACGATGCGGCGCTTGTTGTGGCGCGCCTTGTGCCACGGATCGGGGAAGAACAGCTGCACCATGTCCAGCGAGCCGTCCGGGATCATGTTTTCCAGCACTTCAACCGCGTCGTGACACATCACGCGCAGGTTGCTCAGCTCCGCCTCGTGGGCGTCGGCCAGGCAGGCGCCCACGCCCGGCGAGTGCACCTCAATCCCTAAAAAGTTCTGCTGCGGGTTGTTGCCCGCCATGGTCACCAGCGAGGCGCCCATGCCAAAACCGATCTCCAGCACCGTCGGCGCTTCGCGGCCAAACAGCGCGGCGAGATCGACAGCTTCAGCCTGATACTCCACGCCCATCACCGGCCAATAGTTCTCCAGCGCGTGCTGCTGGCCTTTGGTCAGCCGCCCCTGGCGGCGGACAAAACTGCGGATACGGCGCATCGCGCGGCCGTTCTCATCAAATTCCGGGGAGATGACGTCATTAATCATAGTGCTTTCTGTCTGTTTGGCTGCCAATTAGGGAAACGCGCATTATGCAAAGATACATTGGTTTAGCAAGTGTTCATCTTCTGTACCCGCCGTGCGGCGTCGGAAAGTTCCGGTTTACAGCATCATGACTCTATGCTGCAATCTCGCTTCATTTTCTGCCGGATAACGACTCTGCTCATGATGCAAGCACAACAATTCGCACAGGTGGTGCTTGACTGGTACCAGCGCTACGGCCGCAAAACCCTACCGTGGCAGCTGGAGAAAACCGCCTATCAAGTATGGCTCTCCGAGGTGATGTTGCAACAGACTCAGGTTGCCACCGTCATTCCTTATTTTCAGCGCTTTATGGCTCGTTTTCCCAACGTGCGTGCGCTGGCGGAAGCCCCGCTGGACGAAGTGTTGCATCTGTGGACCGGTCTCGGCTATTACGCCCGCGCCCGCAACCTGCACAAGGCGGCTCAGACCATTGTCTCACAGCACGGCGGCGAGTTCCCGACAACCTTCGCAGAAATCGCCGATTTGCCGGGCGTCGGCCGCTCCACCGCCGGCGCGGTGCTGTCGTTGGCGCTGGGCCAACACTATCCGATCCTCGACGGCAACGTGAAGCGCGTGCTGGCCCGCTGCTACGCGGTAGAAGGCTGGCCGGGCAAGAAAGAGGTCGAAAACCGGCTGTGGAAAATCAGCGAAGAGGTCACCCCGGCACAGGGCGTCGGCCAGTTCAACCAGGCGATGATGGATCTGGGCGCCATGGTCTGCACCCGCTCCAAACCCAAGTGTGAACTCTGCCCGCTCAACGTCGGCTGCCTGTCTTACGCCAATCACAGCTGGGCCAACTACCCCGGCAAGAAACCCAAGCAGACCCTGCCGGAAAAAACCGCTTATTTCTTGTTGCTGCAGCACGGCGACCGCGTGTGGCTGGAACAACGCCCGGCGGTGGGCCTGTGGGGCGGCCTGTTCTGCTTCCCGCAGTTCAGCGCGCGCGTGGATTTGGAACTCTGGCTGCAGCAGCGCGGTCTGAAAGGCAAGCGCCTCGAGCAGTTGACCGCGTTTCGCCACACGTTCAGCCATTTCCATCTCGATATCGTGCCGATGTGGCTGTCGCTCGATGCGGCGGGCAGCGGCATGGATGAGGGCGCAGGTCTCTGGTATAACTTAGCGCAGCCGCCATCGGTCGGGCTGGCAGCGCCGGTGGATCGCCTGTTGCAACAGCTGGCGAAGCAGCCCCCGATCCAACAAAACTTATATGGCGATAGCGCCATCGATGAGGAATTAGCATGAGCCGCACCATTTTTTGTACTTTCCTGCAGCGCGACGCCGAAGGCCAGGATTTCCAGCTTTATCCGGGCGACGTCGGCAAACGCATCTACAACGAGATCTCCAAGGAGGCCTGGGGCGAGTGGATGAAGAAGCAGACCATGCTGATCAACGAGAAGAAGCTGAACATGATGAACGTGGACGACCGCAAGCTGCTGGAAGAGGAAATGATCAAGTTCCTGTTCGAAGGACACGACGTGCACATCGAAGGCTATACGCCGCCGAGCGAATAACGCTGTTGGGGCCAGGCGCTGGCCCGCTTCAATCCTCTTATACTTCTTCCAAACGGCTTTAAGATGAAGAAAATTTTAGCTTTGCTCGTAATAGCGCCTTTGCTGATCTCCTGTTCCGGCAAAAAAAGTGAAGAAATCAACGAAGCCTGGATCAAAGATACCAACGGCTTCGACATTCTGATGGGCCAATTCGCCCACAACATCGAGAACATCTGGGGTCTGAACGAAGTTCTGATCGCCGGGCCAAAAGACTACGTCAAGTACACCGACCAATACCAAACCCGCAGCCACATCAACTTCGACACCGGCGCCATTACCGTCGAGACCATCGCCACCACCGATCCGGCCGCGCATCTGCGCCAGGCGATCATCAGCACGCTGCTGATGGGTGACGATCCGGGCTCCATCGATCTCTACTCCGACGCCAACGATATCCAGATCAGCAAAGAGCCGTTCCTGTACGGCCAGGTGCTGGATAACAAAGGCGCGCCGATCCGCTGGGAATGGCGCGCGGCGCACTTCGCCGATTATCTGCTGCAGACCAAGCTGCAAAAACGCACCTCCGGCCTGCACGTGATCTACTCGGTCACCATCCAGCTGGTACCTAACCACCTGGACAAACGTGCGCACAAATACCTGCCGATGGTGCGCAAGGCGTCGGAAAAATACGGCGTGGACGAGTCACTGATTCTGGCGATCATGCAGACCGAATCGAGCTTCAACCCGTATGCGGTGAGCGGTTCTGACGCACTGGGCCTGATGCAGGTCATGCAGCATAGCGCCGGCAAGGACGTCTTCCAGATGCGCGGCAAGTGGGGCGTGCCGAGCCGCAGCTACCTGTTCGATCCGGAGAACAACATCGACACCGGCACCGCCTATCTGGCGATCCTGCAGAACAACTACCTGGGCGGCATTCAGAACCCGACCTCGCGCCGCTATGCGGTGATCACCGCCTACAACGGCGGCGCAGGCAGCGTGCTGCGGGTGTTCTCCAGCGACAGAACGCGCGCGGTGGGCATCATCAACGGTATGCAGCCGGGCGACGTGTACCAAACGCTGACCACCAAACACCCGGCCGCCGAGTCGCGCCGCTATCTGGTGAAAGTGAATACCGCACAGAAGAGCTACCGCAGAAAGTAACGCTGCCCGCGTGGATATATGAGAAGGGCCGGTGCGAACCGGCCCTTTTTTTACTGCTTGATCATATAGCCGAAGATGCGCTTCCAGCCGTGATCTTTTTTCTCGATGTAGACCCCCTGCAGCTCCGGCGAGAAGCCCGGCAGGCGGTTGATGCCCTCCTCCAGCGCCAGGAAGTAGCGCTGCACCGCCCCGCCCCACACTTCACCCGGCACCACGCACAGCACGCCCGGCGGATACGGCAAGGCCCCTTCCGCCGCGATGCGCCCTGCAGCCTGGCCGATCGGCACCAGCTCGACGTTGTCGCGGATAAACTCCACGTTGGCGTCCTGTGGGTTCATCACCACCGGCGGGAAATGATCCTGACGGAACATCTCTTTTTGCAGCTGTTTGACGTCAAAGCTGACGTACAGATCGTGCATCTCCTGACACAGCCGACGAATGCTGTAGCCACGATAACGCTGCTCGTTCTTGCGGTAAACCGTCGGCAGCACCACGCTCAGCGGCGCATCTTCTTCAACATAGCGTTCGAACTGCGCCAGCATATCCACCAGCTGCTCCATCTTGGCCGGGTTCTCCGCCGGGGTCAGCAGGAACAGGATCGAGTTGAGATCGCACTTCTCCGGCACGATGCCGTTCTCGCGCAGGAAGTTGGCCAGAATGGTGGCCGGCACGCCAAACGCGGTGTATTGGCCGGTCGTGGCGTCAATGCCCGGCGTAGTCAGCAGCAGCTTGCACGGATCGACCAAATACTGATCCTGGGCATAGCCTTCAAAGCCGTGCCACGTTTCCCCCGGCACGAAGGTGAAGAAGCGCGCGTCGTTGGCGATCAGATCGGTATCGTGATCCTGCCAATCTTTGCCCGCCACCTGCTGCGGAATAAACGGTTTCAGTTGGGAACAGCGCTTGAGCAGCTGTTTGCGCGTCTCGATGCCCAGCTTGACGCAGTCCATCCACATGCGGCGCCCGGCGGGGCCGGCGTGCATCTTGGCGTTGACGTCCAGCGCGGCGAACAGCGGATAGAACGGACTGGTCGACGCATGCAGCATAAACGCATTGTTCAGGTGCTTATGGTTACAGTGGCGCTTTTGCCCTTTGATATGGTCGTCTTTCTTATGGATCTGCGACGTCTGCGAGAACCCCGCCTGCTGCTTATGCACCGACTGAGTGACGAAGATGCCCGGATCGTGCTCGTCCAGCTCCAGCAGCAGCGGCGAGCACTCTTTCAGCATCGGAATAAAACCCTCGTAGCCCACCCAGGCGGAGTCGAACAGAATGTAATCGCACAGGTGGCCGATGGTGTCGATCACCTGGCGAGCGTTGTAAATCGTGCCGTCGTAGGTGCCGAGCTGAATGATGGCCAGCCGGAACGGCCGCGCTGCCGCAGCCTTCTCCGGCGCCACTTCGCGGATCTGCTCGCGCAGGTAACGTTCGTCGAAGCAGTGCGCATCGATGCCGCCGATAAAGCCGAACGGGTTGCGGGCAGTTTCCAGATAGACCGGCGTAGCACCGGCCTGGATCAGCGCCCCGTGGTGGTTGGATTTGTGGTTGTTGCGATCGAACAGCACCAGATCGCCGCGGGTCAGCAGCGCGTTGGTCACCACCTTGTTGGCCGCCGAGGTACCGTTGAGCACGAAGTAGGTTTTATCGGCGTTGAACACCCGTGCCGCGTGCTTCTGCGCATCTTTGGCCGAGCCTTCATGGATCAGCAGATCGCCCAGCTTGACGTCAGCGTTGCACATGTCGGAACGGAAAAGGGTTTCACCGTAGAAATCGAAAAACTGCCGGCCGGCCGGGTGCTTGCGGAAAAACTCGCCGCCCTGGTGCCCCGGGCATGCAAAGGTAGAATTTTCCATCTCGACGTAGGTCTTCAGCGTTTTGAAGAACGGCGGCAGCAGCGCCTGCTCATAGGCATCGGCAGCGGCCTCCAGCTGCGCCATGTAGAACGGCTTGCTGGCGCCGGCCAGCAGCGCGAACACCCCACTGACGAACGGCAGATAGTCCGGGGAAAGATGCTCGTCCCCTTCCACCGCCACGAAGGTCGGAATGTCGAACCCCGTCGCCTGCAAGCGCGCCAGAATGCCGGCGTTCACGTCGGCGACCGACACCACCACCGCCGCCACGTCGGTGTAGTCCGTCTGCTCTACGCGCACGATCTGGCGCAGCGTCTCAATGGTGGCGACCAGGCTGGCGCTGGTCGCGATTTTCAATTCTTTCATCATGCTGACTCTCAAACGGTGAAGGATGAGGGTGTGCCACCGGCACGGTAATGAGATAACGCGGTTATCCCGGCAAAAGCGATGCCCGGGCACGGCAGCATAAGCGACGTGCGTGACCGCCTCATGATCGGGGATCGTGACGGTTATCGGAGGAACTGATCTGGGCAGCGTCCGACAGGCATCAGTAAAATCAGGGCCGCAGCGCTGGCTTTACGCATGCCTAACAGCGAGCATCAGGCGGGCTTACCGCATGGCCGGCAGGCGTATTCGGACGGATGACGTACGGAGGAAGCAGCGACGGAACGGTGGCGGCGTCAGATGTCTGGAGCACGAAAGCGTTTGAGCGACAAAACCAGTCATGCCAATAACCCTCTGACTTATAAGAAGCGTGAACACCGTCAGGGAACGGAGAGTGCTAAAATTTGCGCAATGATTGCATGATTCGCTGCGGGGTTCAAGCAAGAGTCATCTTGATTGAGCGTCCGTTGATTAAACCTTAATACGCTGTTATTTAAATAGAATTCTATATAAACCCATTTCCTTTACGGTATAAATACACGTTTTATATGCATATTTATTGGATGACAATCGCCGCCTGCCTCACCCCACGCCTGGCTCGCTGCCTGAAAATAGAGCAACCGATCGGCTTTGTGACAGAAAGCGATTGACGCCATCCGGCCAATACGGTTTAATGCGCCCCGTTGCCCGGATAGCTCAGTCGGTAGAGCAGGGGATTGAAAATCCCCGTGTCCTTGGTTCGATTCCGAGTCCGGGCACCATCTTCAGAAGAACCCGCCTATGGCGGGTTTTTCGCTTTTTGGGATACGGACTCTCCATCGAACTGCGTTCGATTATTCGGCCAAGGGCCTCACCCTATGGGCCAGCGCTGAAGCGCTGTTCAACGCGGCGCCAGCGCCGGTTGTCCGAGTCCGGGCACCATCTTCAGAAGAACCCGCCTATGGCGGGTTTTTCGCTTTCTGGGGTACGGACTCTCCATCGAACTGCGTTCGATTATTCGGCCAAGGGCCTCACCCTATGGGCCAGCGCTGAAGCGCTGTTCAACACGGCGCCAGCGCCGGTTGTCCGAGTCCGGTCGCCCTATTCAGAAGAACCCGCCTATGGCGGGTTTTTCGCTTTCAGGGTTCGCGCTACCCGACCGTACAGGTTCTGATTAATAAAATGCTATCTGAATTATTAAAAATATTACTCAGCTAATAAATCTCTCGCAAAAATTCCGCTCCTCCCGTGCATATCCATTAGCCAAAAAGTGAATGCCCTCCTCATTACACGCGGAAGGTGTATTGATCATGCTCAGTCAAATGAGTAGTGGAAGAAAGAGAGGCAGAACAGCAAACGGCGTTATTTACGAATAGGCCGTAGTTTTAATAAAAAATAAAGCTAAATATATTGCCTTACACAGAGTAATAATGCATGTCTACCCATTACCCTGGCCCGACAGTTTTTCACTCTGGCTAAAGAGTAGAAATGCACTGAGTTAACCGGACTCTCCTCTTGGTTGCCCTGCGGGTTAAGTGCCAGTCACGATGGCCAAACGGATTGTCGGATAGAACTCGCTAACCTGGTCGCCGTACCAGAATCTTTCGCAGCCGGCTCGAGCAATCACCCTCCCCTGGCAATCGTTGCCCTCATTAGTTAAACAAAAGGTAAACCCAAGAGTTAACGCGAACAATCCATGCCCACGGGTTTATGCAACGGGTGGGTAAAATCTTACTGTTTAGCGCGGTAATAAGGAAAAACCAGGGGAAAAATGCCAGGCTCGACTCCGGTTAACTGACGCGCCACGCCCCAGCGTAACAAAATCAACCCATTGAATTTATTTAAAAAACAGAAATAAAAACCAATCGATTTTATAATTTCACTTCTGATTTCATATTTTCAAAAAGCACCCGGCTTCTAATATCACGTTATTTCACCTTCCCAGCGCCTATTTTAAGGCTATCCTAAGCAACAAATACCTGATCTCAGAAATGCCAGACGAACGCAGGCTGGCGCATACAGCAGAAAAACAGATGAGTACCCGAACGGTTGACCTCTTCCCCAAGGTTACTGTTTTCATGACGTGATGAATCAGGTTTATCAGATTCTTACTTAAGAATATTAATTAAATACACACGCAAGCTTTCATAGGGATTTTCATGGAAAGAAAACACCCGTAGCCTTTACCTTATGCGCTACCGAATTTTAAACGGATATTTAAAAATACGACATTTTTAACCCGTGCAATTTTTAATCACATTTAATTCGTGAAGTTTACTTATAAGAAAAAGGCAGCCTGGTTGCTATGAGCCACCCCATCTGCAGCCGTATTTCTGGGTATTATTCTCATTATACTGGAGCTTATTAATGAATCAGCGTTTGGATATCATCGGTATTGGCCTTGGCCCGTCGAATCTTAGCCTGGCGGCCTTAGGGAGTGAAATAGAGGGATTTACGGGGCAATTCCTTGAACGCAAACCTCATTTCTCTTGGCATCCAGGGATGATCCTGGCGGATTGCAGCATGCAGACCAACTTTTTAAAAGATTTGGTGAGCGCAGTTGCCCCAACCAACCCCTATAGTTTTCTCAACTATCTGGTAAAAAACAGAAAGTTCTACCGATTCCTGACAACGGAACAGCGCACCGCGTCGCGTGAAGAATTCGCCGATTACCTCACCTGGGCCGCGAGCGGAATGGGATCGTTGGCGTTCAATCAAGACGTTCAGCGGGTCGAGTTTGACGATCGGGAGCGCCAATTCGTGGTCACGACCTCAAATGCAGTATTCCACGCCAGACACGTAAGCATAGGTATTGGTAAGAAAATAAAGTTGCCGGACTGCGTGACGGCGCAAAACGATCGCTGTTTCCATGCCAGCGAAATGATGCTGCGCAACCCCAACCTGGCAGGCAAACGCGTGGCGATCGTCGGCGGTGGCCAGAGCGGCGCGGATCTGTTCCTGAATATTTTTAAAGGGGAATGGGGGCAGCCGGAACAACTCGACTGGATATCACGGCGCAATAATTACAACGCGCTTGATGAAGCGGCCTTTGCCAACGAATATTTCACGCCTGATTACGTCGAGAGCTTTTACTCGCTCGATAGCGCGGCCAAGCGGCATATGCTGGCCGAGCAGAAGATGACCTCAGACGGCATCACCAGCGAATCGCTGCTGGCCATTTATCGCGCCATGTACCACCGCTTCGATGTATTGCGCGAGAAATTATGGGTGCGCCTGCTGCCCAGCCGTTCGCTAACGGCCTTGAAGCACACGCTGGATAACGCCTACCAACTCGAAACGCACCATCATCTCGATCATGGCCAGGAAGCCTTCAAGGCGGACGTGGTGATCTTTGCTACCGGTTATCAATCGGCAACGCCAGAGTTCCTTGAACCTTTAGCCCACCGTTTATTGACCACTGCCGACGGCGAATACCGCATAGCCCCTGATTTTACCTTTGAGTGGGAAGGCCCTGCGGAGAACTGTTTATTCGCCATGAACGCCAGTATGCATAATCACGGCATTGCCGATCCTCAGTTGAGCCTGATGGCGTGGCGATCGGCTCGCATTCTTAATCGGGCGTTAGATCACCAGCCATTTGATCTGGGAACCACGCCGACCGCCATGCAATGGCGCAGTGAAAGCGTGTTACCCGCGCTTTAAGTCTTAATCATTGTCACTACGCTTTGATGGAATCAGGTATATGAAAAGACAAATCATTAAATTTATTACGAAGAATCTGGCCGTATTGGCCCCCGAATTCAAGGCCAGATTGCTCTACAAAAAGGCATTTGGCAAACCGTTAAACTTACAGGCGCCATCTACCTGGAATGAAAAGATCAATCACCTGAAGTTGAATGGCTATAGTCACAATGCGTTGGTGAAGCAGTGCGCGGATAAATACGCGGTAAGACAGTACATCAAAGATCAAGGGTGCGAAGAGATCCTTAATGAATTGTACTTTGCCTGTGACTCAGTAAGCGATATCCCGTGGGACTCATTGCCGGATAAGTTCGTGATCAAAGGGAATCATGGTTCCGGATATAACCTGATTTGCCAGAATAAAAAATTACTGAATATCAAGAGCGCTGCCAAATTGATCGATGGCTGGATGAGGGATGATTATTGGAAAACCTATGTAGAGCTCAACTACAAAGGAATACAAAAGAAGATCATTGGGGAGAAGTATATCGAATCGGCCAATGGCCACGGACCTGAAGACTATAAGATCTATTGCTTCCGCGGTGTGCCATACTGCACCTTGCTGTGCGTCGGCAGAGAGACTGGGTCGCCAAAATATTACTTCTTTGACAAAGATTTCAAGTTTCTGTGCTACAGCGAAGACTGCCAGGCATTAAACCAGGAACAGATAGACGCTTTCGTAAAACCTGAAGGTTACGACGAGCTGTTTGAGTATGCCGCACGCTTGTCGGCGCCCTTCGAGTTTGTTCGCGTTGATTTCTACATTTCCAAAGGTCAGATCATTTTCGGCGAGCTGACCTTTACCCCTTCCGCCGGGTTGGATACGGATATCCTGCCGCCAACCGATGTTTTACTTGGCGAGATGTTGACGTTGCAACAGCACTGATTTTCAGCGGACAGCCGCTGAGGAGAAATACCGGCAGGCATTTTTGCAGCCCGCCAGCCGGTATTGCCTTAAGGATCATCGGGCCGATGATCCTTAAGGCAATACCGCCGTTACAGCACAGCTCCCAGCCTCCTGCCCCTCTGCCTGCCCAACACATGATTCAGGAACAATACCTCAGCCAGGCTGCATAACCGTTTGAAAAACAATGGCATTAATACATTAATAAGAATCGTTTACATATTTATAATAAAATGTTCTATATGTATAGGTAGCTATAATATAAGATACCGGAAAGTTTCCCTGGTGTTGTTGTGTGTCTTTGCCCTATTTTATAGGGCTTTTTTCACTGATATTCTTGGATAACCTTGTGTTTACATGCCTTCACGCAGATTTTCCCTCTCACAAAAATCATAACTATTTCTAATTAATTTTAACCTCTCTTATTCCTGTACTCGCCAATAATAACAATGGGTTGCTATTAACTTTGCAAAGCGACTGACGGCCCGCTTGTGGGCTTCGGCCGCAATTCGTCGCCGGAATGTCCATCCAAAGGATAGGTTTTTACCGGGCGCGTACGGGTGCTAATATCGACTTTTTCCGAGGATGTTGACCTGCATGTTATTGTCTAACCGGAATTTTATTTCCGCGCTTCTGGCGCTCGCCATCGGCGTTGGGCTGCCGGGCAGCGTGCTGGCCAGGCCCGATCTGGAACGCAAGATCGGCGTTACCGTCGCCGATAGCGATTCAACGGATTACCGCTTCAGCGATCTGCGCTTCGCCTCCGCCGATGGCGAGCGGCATTATCGCATTCGTATCGCTCAGCCGCGTCAGGCGCCTGCGCCTGGTGGCTATCCAACGATTTATTTCCTCGACGGCAATGCGGTGCTAATGGAGCTGAACGCTGCCCTGCTGGCAAAACTGGCGGCGGCGAAGCGGCCACCGGTGCTGGTCATGATCGGCTATGACAACGATCTGCGCATCGATGCCGCCGGCCGTGCCTACGACTATACGCTCCCTCTGCCGGCAAGCATGAAGAAACCGCCGCGGGCCGTGGGAGGCGCAGATGCCTTCTTGCAGTTGATTGAAACGCAGATCAAACCGGCGATCGCCGCCAAAATAGCGATCGATCCGCAGCGACAAACGCTGTGGGGGCACTCCTACGGCGGGCTCTTCGTTCTGCACACGCTATTCACCCGTCCCGCCACCTTCCAGCGCTACATCGCCGTTGAGCCCTCGCTGTGGTGGGGGCAGGGTATGATCCTGCGGGAAGCGCAACAGATGATCGAACGGCGCCCGACGCTGGCGGCAAGTCTGCAATTATGGGTTGGTCTGGCGGAACGCGATCGCGCGGCACCGCCCGGCGTAAAGAACCCCGCGCTGCCGGCGGACGCGACGCATTTGCTGGCCGAACACCTGGCGCCGCTCAACGGCCTTGCCGTCGGCTACCGGGAATGGCCCGCCTTAGGGCATGGTGCCATGCTGAGCGCCACCATCGAGCCGGCGCTGCTCGGCGTCATATCAGAGGACTAAATCAGCGGATCGGCAGGTATCGGCCGCATTTTCATCTGCGACTCATATCTTCTGATAAGAAGAGTGTTTAATATCTGAGACAGAGAGTGGCCAACGTGGAATGGCTGCGGAAAAAACAAAGTGGCTCCCCCGTCGGCAAGTTAGCTTGCTCTATCCGGTGGAGCCATACAGTACTGCAGTTTTCCCGGTGGGGCCCTGGTGAGGCGCAAGATAGGAAAAGATGGTGTAAGCAGGGCATTTCAGCGTTTTAATACCGCCTGTTTCACTATTTTCTTCTCCCTGTGGCAGCTACTATAAGCGCCCTCTCACCTGGCGGAAAAGGGTGAAAACCACCCTTGAAATACATTAATGAAAGTGATATTAGAAGCGGTTAAGGCGAAAACGCCTAGTTCAGTTTTGAATAATTAAATCAGGGAATTATATTAAAAATGAATATTAATATCACCGACAAACCCAACCCGCAGGATGAAGAGTTCGTTATCGACAGTCTGTGGGCTCACAACCATAAAACCCAGCCCGTAGACATTCACCCGTTGTTCCTGACCGTTACCGACGACAATCAGCAGATCGTCGGCGGCCTGGTCGCGCGCACCTGGTGGGGCGGCCTGGAAGTGCAGTATCTGTGGGTCGGCGATCAATGCCGCAAAAGCGGTTACGGCCGCCAACTGATGCAGTTGGCCGAAGAAGAAGCCCGCAAACGCGGTTGCCACATGGCCTATGTCGATACCTTCGATTTCCAGGCCAGAGGCTTCTACGAAAAACTGGGCTACCGGGTCTACGGCGAACTGGGCGATTACGCACACCGCCACACCCGCCATTACCTGGCTAAAAGCCTGTAACGCGGCCTGAGCGGCGCAGAGGTAGGGTATGGGTTCCTCGCATAAAAATAATGAATCTTATTTTAAGGGTCTCATCACCATGATGGAGCACCTGAGCGAGCCCTGGGGCATCAAAGACCAGCTGTCCCGCCACCTCTATATGAACCGCGCCGCTTATCTCTATACCAATACGCCGCTGAACTTCGACGTCGCCGGTAAATATGACCACGAATTCCCCGCCGACTGGGCCGACTCCGCCGCCGACTTTATCGAGCACGATAAAATGACCGAAGCGGCGCGCGATCGGGTCACGGTCATAGAAACGCACTATTGGTACGGTAAAGACAGCCTGACGCCGTTTATCAGCGAAAAGCTGCCGGTGTACAACGACGACAAACAGGTGATTGGCGTGATCTGGAACGCCAAGCCGATGAACAGCCTGTCGCCGCTCAAGTACATCAACCAGCAAAAGCCCAGCGTATTGACCACCGAGGTCAATAACGAGCTGTTCACCCGCGCTGAACTCGATGTCATTTTCCTTATGCTGCAGCGATTTACGGTGAAAGAGATCGCCAAAATCTATAGCGTCAGCAATAAGACCATCGAAAACCGCATTTATAACATCTACCAGAAGGCCAACGTGCATACTCAGCAGCAATTTGAGGAGTACTGCAAATACGCCAACCTGGATAACTACATACCCGATCGCCTGATAACTAAAGGCATTCAGTTTATTTGAACCGCAAGGAAGATCTCACCGTGATAAAGATCGAAGATTATCCGCTCACCCGGGTGCCGCAGGATAAAAGAGTCTCATTTTTAAGCGTGGCCATAGTGCATATGGGCATGCTGACCGCGCTGGATCAGTTCATGCTCGGCGCCGTGCTCGGCAACTCCATGTCGCTGATTGACGCCTTCACCGCCATTTTCGTCGGCAGCCTGATCTTCGGCGTAGTGACCTACGGCCTGGGGCTGGCGGGCATGCGCGAAGGGATTTCCGGCAGCCTGCTGGCGCGCTGGTGCGGCTTCGGCCGTTTGGGGTCGGTACTGATCGGCGTCGTGGTGGCCGTCAGCCTGCTGGGCTGGTTCGGCATTCAAAACGCCATTTTCGCCAAGTCGCTCGACTTCGCGCTCGGCAATAAGCTGGGCTTCGGCCTGGCCGCCGGGCTCTCGGGCACGCTGCTGACCATCCTGGTGGCGTTCGGCTTCAAGGCGCTGCGCATCGCCGCTCGCATTGCCGTACCGATGTTCATCATGCTGGTGGCCTATATCTCCGTGACGGCGCTTTCCGGCCATAACCTGCAGGAGATCATCCAGCTGGCTCCGCCGGGAGAGCCACTGACCATCAGCGCCGGCATCACCATCGTTGTCGGTGGCGCCATCGTCGCCAGTCTGATGACGCCCGATCTGACCCGTTATTCCAAAAACGGCAAACACGTGCTCGGCGTCACGCTCTTCACCATCATCGCCGGCGAGTTCGTGGTGAACGGCCTGGCTATCCTCATTGCTAAAACGCTGGGCACCGCAGACGTCGTCACCATAATGTCGCAAGCGGCCGGCGGCGCGGGCCTGCTGGTGGTGGTGTTCTCTACCCTGCGCGTCAACGATCTCAACCTGTATTCTTCTTCGCTGGGCATCGTCAACGCGGTGGAAGGCATCACCGGCAAAAAGCTGAAGTACACCTACACCACGCTGGTGATCGGTATTCTGGGCACCACGCTCTCGGTGCTGGGCATTCTCGACCGCTTCGTCGATTTCCTGACGGTGCTTGGCGTGGTCTTCCCGCCGATTATCGGCATCATGCTGGTGGACTATTATCTGCTGCGCAGCCACCGCAAAATCCTCGACGAGAGCCGCCGCACGGGCCAACTGCCGAACGAAACGCCGACCATCGGCTGGGCGGCGATCGTCGCCAGCATCGCCGGCGGCGCCGTTGGCCTGGCGACCGAATGGGGCGTACCGACCATCAACTCCCTGGTGGCCGCCAGCCTGCTGTATTGGGTGCTTAAACTGGCCTTCAGCCGGGCGCAAAAACCGCTGGCCTCGCAAAAGTCACTCTGATTGGCAGGCACGCGCGAATGCACTCCTCCGGTAACGGGGGAGTGTTATACGCTTGAAAATACGGATTTCAATGCAGGAGAACGAGCCGCTCGTACAGACAAACGGCTGCGGTGAGGGTCCCTGGTGTCGGTAGCAAGTATCCATCATGCTCAGAGTGTGGAAACGCCCCCTCTGAGCTTTTTATTATAAATAATCGAAGCTTCCGTGTTTTTATCGTAAAGAAAAACTTCAGCTTGCATGAACAGTAGCCCATGAAATCGGTTTTGGTCAACATAAAAGTAAACACAAAATCGGCTTTTGTGTTCACTTTTCCATAAGCAAAAGCTAATCAATTGATTTACACGGTTTTATCATGTGCTCGGATAAACCGGATAATTCCGCTAGCGCCAATAGGCTAACCAGCTGGAAAAAAACAATAATTACCGTAAATAATCAGTCTGTTACCCTTTAGCCGGCGCCTTTTTATCTGGACAACGCCGATGCGTAAGATATAGTGAAGCCTGCGTAATGTTTGTAAGGACAGCCAATGAAAACCACCAACGCACAGCGCAAAATCAACATCATTAAAAACATTGAATATCTGATGCGTACCCGCGGTGAAACCAAGGCTTCCTTTTCCAACCGCAGCGGCCTGACGCGCACCACCCTCTACAAAATTCTCGACGGAAGAGTGAACAACGTTCAGCAATCCACCGTTAATCGAATTTCCGATTTCTTCGGCGTCTCCTGCGAAGAGATCGAAGACTACGATCTGGAAAAACTCGAGCTGCTCAACGAAACGCTGTCCACCGAAGGCAACAAGAACCCTTCCGCCATTCCGGTGATCCCGCAGTCGCGCTACCTGGCCGTCTCGCAGCGCAAGATCGGGCAACTGGTCACCGAGTTTCCTTTGACTTATTTCTTCGGCGATGAGTCAAACATGTTGGCAATGAAAATAGAGACCGAAATTAAAGGGTCATTTATTCCCGGCGAAGTCATTATCATCAAACGTCCGCCGGTACTGATTTGCGATTCGCCTTTGCTGTATCACTCGGGAAAAAGCGGCTTCTTTGTGGTTGACGACAAAGACAGCGAAAGCATGGACAAACGCCCTCAGGACACCGTGCAATTCCTGGGTTACATCGTTGGAGAAAGGCTATAAATGGAACCGAATCAGAAGTTCAAGCTGTTGGGCTTCACCCGGCATGGCACTATCGCGGCCAATGTTATGGTATTGGCCACCGGCAAAACCATCACCATGGGGCTGAATGAACTGGCCGATAGTGAGATATCAGAAGATTTAAGCCGGCATGAGCTGCAGGCGCTGTACCGTAAACTCTATGGCGACAACAAGCAAAAAACCGCCTACGAACTCAGCGATCGCCATGAACGCTCTTGGTACGCCTATTTGATCATCACCGTTGCGCTCAGCGTGATTTATATTTTCTCAACGCTGTGCGGCGTCAAACCGATCCAAATTCCGGTGCTGAACCTCATCACGCCGCCGGCGATCTTCATCTATCCGCTCACCTTCATCCTGGTGGACATCCTCAACGAGTTCTATGGGCTGCGGCTGGCCAGACGCACCATCATCATCTCGTTTATCGCCAACCTGACCTTCGTCCTCGGCGTTTGGGTAACGACGCTGGTGCCGAGCATTCCGCAGTGGGAGTACAGCGAGACCTACAATGGCATCGTGCACAGCATCATGGCGGTGCTGGTGGCCTCGTCGGCGGCCTATCTGATCTCCGAGAACGTCAACTCCTACCTGCTTTGCAAAATCAAAGAGTTGACCAACTCCCGCTACCTGTTTGTACGCGTGATCACCAGCACCGTCGTGGCGTCGGCCATCGACAGCGTGGTGTTCTGTACGCTGGCGTTCTACAACGTGCTGAGCTGGGATATCATCAAAACCATGATCCTGTCGCAGTTCCTGATCAAGGTGGTTTACGCCCTGCTGGGCGTCGGGCCGATCTACGCCACCCGCAGTCTGTTTAACCGCTACATCAATACCGAACAAGCAAAAGGCAATGAATATGCATATCCAAAAGCAAGATAAGATCACCCATCTTGGCGCCAACTCCGATTATCCGGATCAATATGCTCCCGCATTGCTCGAAGCCTTGCCGCGCGCGCGTGGCCGCGATCTGATCGGCGTCGACGAGCGGCAGCTGCCGTTCAGCGGCTTCGATCTGTGGACCGCCTTCGAGCTGTCCTGGCTCAACGGCAAGGGCAAACCGGTGGTGGGCATCGGCGAGTTTACCTTCCCGCACTCCTCGTCGAACCTGATCGAGTCCAAGTCGTTCAAGCTGTATCTCAACAGTTTCAACCAAACGCGCTTCGACAGCGTGGAACAGGTGAGCGCCGCCATGCAGCAGGATCTGTCGCAGGCGGCCAACGGCCAGGTCACCGTCAAACTCTATCCGGGGCTGGAAGGTTATCCGGCGCAGATCGATCGCCTGCCGGGCATCAACATCGACGATTTGGACATCGCGGTTGACGACTTCACGTTCAAGCCGGAATACCTGAGCGGCGCGGCCGATCAAGGGGAACCGGTAACGGAGACGTTGTCTTCCAACCTGCTGAAGTCCAACTGCCTGGTCACCAATCAACCAGACTGGGGCAGCGTGGTTATCCGCTATGAAGGCCGCAAAATCGATCGCGAAAGCCTGCTGCGCTACCTGATCTCCTTCCGCCAGCACAATGAATTCCACGAGCAGTGCGTCGAACGTATTTTCAACGACATCAAGCAGCACTGCCGCCCGGAAAAACTCAGCGTGTTCGCGCGCTATACCCGCCGCGGTGGCCTGGATATCAACCCCTTCCGCAGCGATTTCGAAACGGCGCCGGCGCTCGGCCGCCTGATCAGACAGTAAGCGTCATCCACCAATGCTCCCGCCAGGGAGCATTGTTTTCCTCGATTTCATCTCCCTGTTATTTTTCGCCATTATCGTCGTCAGCGGCTATCTTCAAAGCACACTGACGGAGATTAACGACGCATGCCTGACCTTTCACGCAGAGACATACTGCGGGCTGCCGCCATCGGATCGGCGTTCTCGCTGCTGCCCGCTTCGATTCGCAAAGCGCTGGCCATTCCCGCCAATAATCGCACCGGCACCCTGCGCGACGTCGAACACGTGGTGATCCTGATGCAGGAGAACCGCTCTTTCGACCACTACTTCGGCACCCTGCCGGGCGTACGCGGCTTCAGCGATCGCTTTACCATCCCACTGCCCGACGGCCGCCACGTCTGGCAGCAACAGGGCGCCGAGCGGCTGGTGCTGCCCTACCACCTGGACAGCAAACGCGGTAACGCCCAGCGCGTCACCGGCACGCCGCACTCATGGGTGGATGAACAGGCCGCCTGGGACCACGGCCGCATGAGCGCCTGGCCGACCTACAAAACGCCGGCCTCGATGGGCTACTATCGCCAGCATGAGCTGCCGTTCCAGTTCGCGCTGGCCAACGCCTTCACCCTGTGCGACGCCTATCACTGCGCCATCCACGCCGGCACCAATACCAATCGGCTGTTCCACTGGACCGGCACCAACGGCCCGTCCGCCGCCGACGTGGCGGTGGTGGTCAACGAATGGGACAGCCCCGGCCCGGCAGAGATCGGCTACCAGTGGACAACCTATCCGGAACGGTTGGAGGCGAGCGGCGTCAGTTGGAAGGTGTATCAATTCCTGCCGGACAACTTTACCGACAACCCGTTGGCGGGCTTCCGCCAGTACCGCGCCGCCAGCATTCAGGTGGGCAACCCGGCGCGGCCGCCGAAAGACTTCAACGCCTTCGTGCCCTATCGCGACGAGCTCAACGCAAGCGCGCCGCTATACAAAGGCAACGGCAACACCCTGCCCGCCGCCAGCGGCAACGATCTGGACGCCATGCTGGCCGGGTTCCGCGCCGACGTGCAGCAAGGCAAACTGCCGCAGGTCAGCTGGATCATCGCGCCGGCGGCCTATTCGGAACACCCCGATCCCTCCAGCCCGGTGCAGGGCGGCTGGTTCACGCAAGAGATCCTCAACGCGCTGACCGATAACCCGGAGGTATGGAGCAAAACCGTCCTGCTGGTCAACTACGACGAAAACGACGGCTTTTTCGATCACATGCCCTCGCCTTCCGCGCCGTCGCTGCGTGAAGACGGCAGCTTCGCCGGTAAATCGACGGTGCCGTTCGACACCGAGATCTTCCAGCACGTGGCGCCGCCCGGCTCGGAGGATCAGCCACCGCCAGACGGCCGCATCTATGGCCCCGGCCCGCGGGTGCCGATGCTGGTGCTGTCGCCCTGGAGCCGCGGCGGCTGGGTCAACTCGCAGGTCTTCGATCACACCTCGGTGCTGCAATTTCTGGAGAAGCGCTTTCAGGTGCATGAACCCAACATCAGCGCCTGGCGCCGCGCGGTGTGCGGCGATCTCACCTCGGCGTTCAACTTTGTCGACCCTAACGGCGAAGCATTGCCGAGCCTGCCCGCCACCAGCCGTCGCGCCGCCGACGGCCTGCGTCAACGCCAGGAGCAGCTGCCGCAGGTGCCGCTGCCGTCGCCCGCCCACCAGCGTTTGCCGCATCAACGCCGCCTGGCGCGCCCTTCTCGCGCATTGCCTTACCAGCTGCACGTCGAAGCCGCCGTCGCGGCCGAGCAGCGGCGCGTCACGCTGAATCTGTTCAATACCGGCGAACAGGGGGCGGTGTTTCACGTTTACGATCGGCGAGATCTGGCACAGATCCCGCGCCGCTACACCGTCGAGGCCGGCAAAGCGGTCAGCGACGATTGGCAGACGGAGGATGAGTACCATCTGTGGCTGCTCGGCCCCAACGGTTTTCATCGTGAACTGCGCGGCGCCCTGAGCCGGCCGCAGCCGGAAGTGCGTTTGCGCCCGGCGGGGCGCAGCCTGCAGCTGCAGTTGAACAACCCGGGCGCCGAAGCGATAGCGGTTACCCTCGAACGCTGCCCCTATACGCAGCAGGGCCCGTGGCACATCACGCTGCCGGCGGGCGGCAGCCACCAGCAAACGTTTGACGCCCGCGCCAGCGGCGGTTGGTATGACCTTACGCTGCAAAGCCCCGGCTGGCTGCGCCGCCTGGCGGGCCGGTTGGAAAACGGCGAACACAGCGTCAGCGACCCGCTGATGGGCCAGGAGTAGCCACTATCGGCATCAAGGGTGTTCAAAAAGCGAAAGGATATCGCTTATCATTGCGCTCTCGTTCTTCGCCGATTACTCAAGGATCTCCATGCCCGCTGTTCTTATCGCCAAAGCCGGCCGCTGGCTGGCCGCCTGCATTCTGCTGTTGGCCGGCGCCGCTCAGGCCGCGCCGATCGTCGTCACCGATGTCGCCGGCCGTCAGGTCACTCTGCCGCAACCGGCCAAACGCGTTATCCTGGCCGATGCCCGTGCGCTGTTGGCGCTCAATATTCTGCATCCGCAGGAACCGCTGAAAAACATCATCGCCTGGGACAACTCGCTGAAGGTCAAAGCACCGGATCTGGTGGAGGCCTACGCAAAAAAATTCCCGCAGGTCATGCAGATCCCCACCTTCGACAACCCCTACACCAGCGATTTCAGCGTAGAAAGCGCGGTGGTGCGCCAACCGGATCTGATCATTTTCGACATCGGTCTGCTGAGCAAATTGAAGGACAGTGGCGTACTGACCCAGCTGGAAAAAGTCGGTATTCCGGTGCTGATCATCGATTTTCGCCAGCAGCCGTTGACCAACACCGTCGCCAGCATGCAGCTGCTGGGTAAAGTGTTTGATGAACAGCCCAACGCCGACGCCTTTATTCAGCTTTATCAGCAACGGCTCGACTTGGTGCGCCAACGGGTCGCCACGCTGAAACCGGAGCAGCGCCCCAGCGTCTTCATCGAACGCAGCGCCGGCATCAAAGGCGAGCAGTGCTGCAACACTTTCGGCAAAGGCAGCTTCGGGCAGTTTATCGAGACCGCCGGCGGCGACAATATCGGCAGCAAGCTGTTTTCCGACATGGGCGGTGAAGTGAACGTCGAGCAGGTGATCGGCAGCAACCCGGATTTCTATCTGCTGACCGGCGCCGACTGGAGCCGTGGTCATCGCGGCACGCTGGCGGTGCCGCTGGGCTACACCACCGATATGGCCACCAGCCAAAAGAAACTGGCGCATCTGCTGGATCGCACCGGCATTAACGTACTGAAAGCGGTGAAAGAAAAACGCGTGATGGCGATTTACCATCAATTTTACGACACGCCGCTCAACTTTATCGCCGTTGAGGCAATCGCCAAATTCCTGCACCCGGCGCTGTTTAAAGATATTGATCCGCAAGCGGATATCGAAATGGTCCACCAGAAATTCACCACGCTGGATTACAGCGGCGTCTTCTGGCTTACGCCGCAATAATGTCCGTTCAGGGCCCACCCTCCGGGCCCTGACACCCCGCCCGCGCCACATCGTTACCCGCTTAACTATCCCGTAACAATTCTATTTACTTGCCAATAATTATCATTAAGATTGTCTTTTCTAAAAAAACACATCCGGGTCTGAAACTCTTAAGGCATTATTATGTCACCTCTTTTTCGACTTTCTTTGCTGACGACCTCCATTGCCGTCGCATTCCCTGTCCTTGCTGCTGATAACTCATCTCAAAACGATGCCGACACCGTGACCGTCGTCGGCAACTGGCTGGACAACCCTGATACCAGTTCGGTGCTGCTTAACCATCCCGGCGCGCGCTCCATCGTCACTCAGCAGCAGATGCATGAACAGGGCGATCAAACCATCGCCGACAGCCTGCGCGGCGTGCCCGGCGTGCAGGTGCGCGACAGCAACGGCACCGGCGGCAGCGACATTTCGCTCAACGTCGGCGTGCGCGGCCTGACCTCTCGCCTTTCTCCGCGATCCACCATTCTGATGGACGGCGTTCCATTGGCGGTTGCGCCTTACGGCCAGCCTCAGCTGTCGATGGCGCCGCTGTCGATCGGCAATCTGCAATCGGTTGACGTGGTGCGCGGCGGCGGTGCGGTGCGTTACGGGCCGCAAAACGTTGGCGGCGTGATCAACTTCGTCACCCGCGACATTCCCAAACAGTTTGGCGGCACCGCCAGCGTACAGACCCAGGGCGCCAGCCACGGCGGCCTGAAAACCCTGACCAGCGCCTCGGTGGGCGGCACCGCGGACAACGGCCTCGGCGCCGAGCTGCTCTACTCCGGCCTGCACGGCCAGGGCTACCGCGACAACAACGACAACACCGACATCGACGATTTCATGCTGAAAACGCGTTATGCGTTCACCGATCGCGACGAACTGCTGGCCAATTTTCACTACTACGACGCCAAAGCCGGCATGCCGGGCGGGCTGAGCAAAACGCAATACGCGCAGAACCCGTTCCAGTCCACGCGACCGTGGGATCAGTTCGAAGGCCGCCGCAAGGATATGTCGTTCAAATACAAGCATCAGGAAGACGACAAACAGTTCGAAGTGCTGACTTACTTCACCGACAGCTACCGCGGCAGCAACATCGAATCGGAAGGCACCGGCAAAAACGCCGGATTGCGGCGCATGGTGTCCTATCCGCGTCACTATTCGACCTGGGCGATCGAACCGAGCTATTCACAGCTGTTTCGTTTCTGGGATATGGCGCACGAGATCACCCTCGGCTACCGCTACCTGAATGAAACCATGGATGAAAAGGCGTCGCGTTCGGCCTGGTATAACCCGGCGAACGTCGGCGCCACGCCGGATACCCCGGACTATTACCAGCACACCTCCGGCGGCACCGCAGCCAACGCGTTCTACATCGACGACACCATCAACGTCGGCAACTGGACGGTCACGCCTGGCCTGCGCTACGAAAGCATCCGCACTCACGTGGACGATTCGTTCAACAACATCAGCCGCGAGAAAAGCTACAGCGAACCGCTACCGTCATTGAACGTGATGTATCATCTGTCCGACGCCTGGAAACTGTTCGCCAACGCCAATACTTCGTTCGGCAGCATGCAGTATTTCCAACTGACCAAAGGCGGTAACGGCAACCAGCCGGCGCCGGGGCTGACGGCGGAAAAAGCGCACACCTATGAGTTCGGCACCCGCTACGACGATACCGTGGTCAAGGCCGAGGCCACGCTGTTCTACATCGATTTCGATAACCAGCTGCAGTACATCAGCAACGACGTGGGCTGGACCAATATGGGCGCTACCAAGCACAAAGGCATCGAGCTGGCACTCAGCTACGATCTCAGCGAGCTGAATCGCGCGCTCGACGGCGCCAGCGTCTACACCAGCTATACCTACACCAAGGCCAGCACCGACAAGGGCGATTTCGCCGGTAAAGACCTGCCGTTCTACTCGCGTCAGGTGTATACCGTCGGCACGCGCTACGCCACCGGCAACTGGGTGTGGAATCTGGACGGCTACGCGCAGTCCAAACAGCACTCGCCGGGCACCGGGCCGGAGTACATCACGCAGGAGAGCGCCGACGGCCAGTTCGGCGATATCGCCGGTTACATGGTGTGGAACATGCGCGGGGAATATAATTTCGGGCCGCAGCTGTCGAACCTGACGCTGGGTGCCGGGGTGAAAAACCTGTTCGATCAGCGCTACTTCACCCGCTCCAACGACAACAACTTCGGCAAATACGTCGGCGAACCGCGCACCTTCTTCGTACAGGGCTCGATCGCGTTCTGACATCGAGGCCCCCACCGGGGCCTCGGTATCACCGACAGTAAAGGCGAAACAGGCGCGCCAGGTGCGCGCCCATCGGCGTCAGGGTGGTGTCCTTGCGTTGGATCAGATAAAACGTCGCCTTCGGCAGGCTCTCTTCCAGCTCGAGCGGCACCAAATGCTTGCCCAGAATCGGATCGGAAATCACGTCCACCGACAGAATGCTGACAAAATCGCTCTGCGCCACCAGGCTGGTACAGGCCATAAAGGTCTCGCAGGTCACACTGATCGACGGCGCCATGCCCAAGTCCCCGAACAGATCGTGCAATAGCCGGTAATAACTGCCTTTTGGCGTCGGCATGGTCCAGTCGCAGTGCTGCAGCTGTTTCAACGAGGTCGCCCCCTCCATCGGATGCCCTTTGCGCACCACCACCCGATACTCTTTTTCCATCAGCCGTTCGTACTGCAGCTCGTTATCGAGGCTGCTGGGATAGTAGGTATTAACGGTAAAATCCAGCTCGCCCTGGCGCAGTTCAGGGATCATCGACACCAGCTGCCCCTCGACGATCCGCACCTTCACGTTGGGATACTCACGGTGAAACTGGGTGACCACCTGCGGCATCACGGTGCGCGCGATGCTGCCGCCAACGCCGATATTCACCGTACCGCCCGCCAACCCCAACCGCTGCTGAATGTCTTCCTGCGCCACCCGCAGCTCTTCGAGGATCAGGCTGGCATGCTGGAAAAAGTTATCGCCGCAGTCGGTCAATACCACCCCCTGACTGCGGCGAATAAACAGCTTGGCGCCCAGTACCTCTTCCAGTTCCTGAATGGCCTTGGTCAGCGCAGGCTGGGAAAGGCGTGAGGTACGACTGGCGGCGCGGATGCTACCCTGGCGGCTAACGTCCACAAATGCACGTAATTGGTGCAATTTTATCGAGGCTGGCATAGGCGAAAGGCGATAACCGTTATTTATCAATAGCAAGATATTGGCATCTTATTTAGCCAGATTCCATTGTGTACATTCGGAAAAAACATAATAAATAACCAAATTCTTATTTCGCTTAATTAAGCGCATTTTCTGCGCCAATAAGCGCCATTCACGGCAGTTAGTAACCAAATACACCTTTTTCTTTGCAATAGCTTCACCGTCTGATTTCAGTTCAGAGCATAACTGCTGCCTGGAGCGATCCAGCGCGCGATAACTTATGAGATATCACTATGACTAATTCGCTTTCGATGTTGGTGGCCGATTTGTACCCGCAATTGCAGGCCTGGCGCCGCGACTTCCATCGCTATGCCGAGTCCGGCTGGTTTGAGTTCCGCACCGCCACCCTGGTGGCGGAAGAACTCGATCGGCTGGGTTATCGCCTGCAGCTGGGCCGCGAGGTCATCAAGGCAGAGGCGCGCATGGGGCTACCCTCTCCCGCCGAGCTGGAAGCGCAGGAACAGCGCGCCCGCAATCAAGGGGCGTTGGAGAAATGGCTGCCGCACTTTTCCGGCGGCTTCGCCGGCATCGTCGCAACGCTCGATACCGGCCGCCCCGGCCCTACCATCGCCTACCGCGTGGATATGGACGCCCTCGATCTCAACGAATTGCTGGAGCCCGAACATTTGCCGTTTAGTGAAGGCTTCGCCTCTTGCAACAGCGGCATGATGCATGCATGCGGTCATGACGGCCATACCACCATCGGCCTGGGGCTGGCGCACGTGTTCAAAAGCCTGGAGCCCCAGCTTAGCGGCACCGTCAAACTGATCTTCCAGCCGGCGGAAGAAGGCACACGCGGCGCTAAATCGATGGTAGAGGCCGGCGTGGTGGACGACGTCGATTTCTTCACCGCGGTGCATATCGGCACCGGCGTGCCAGCCGGTGAGCTGGTGTGCGGCAGCGACAGCTTTATGGCCACCAGCAAGCTGGACGTCACCTTTCGCGGCGTCGCCTCGCACGCCGGCGCCAAGCCGGAAGACGGTCGCAACGCGCTGCTGGCAGCGGCGCAGGCTGCGCTGGGGCTTTACGCCATCCCACGCCACAGCGAAGGCAGCTCGCGCATCAATGTCGGCGTGCTGCAGGCCGGCACCGGCCGCAACGTGATCGCCGATCGGGCGTTTATGAAGGTAGAAACGCGCGGCGCCACCAATGAGATCAACGCGTTCGTTTATCAACAGGCGCTGAACGCCATCGAAGGTGCCGCCAGGATGCACGGCGTCGCCTGCGATATCGCGCTGATGGGCGCGGCGCAGAGCAGCAAACCGACCCAACCGTGGGTGGATTACATCCGCCGCCAGGCGCAGCAGATAACCGAGCTGGCCTCGGTGGTCGATCGCCGCGAACAGGCCGCCGGCTCAGAAGACGCCACCTACATGATGGAACGGGTGAAATCGCACGGCGGCCAGGCCTCATACGTCATTTTCGGCACCGAGCTGAGCGCCGGGCACCATAACGAAAAATTTGACTTCAACGAGCAGGTGATGGCGGTGGCGGTGAAAACGCTGGCGTCGCTGGCGCTGAACCTGCCGACATTCGGGAGCGAAGCATGAGCAATCCACAACGGCAGGCATTTATCGGCGACTACATTGACCAACGCCAACCCCGCTTCAGCGCGCTGAGCGACGCGATTTGGGACCATCCGGAAACGCGCTTCAACGAGACCTATTCCGCTACGCTGCTGGCCGATGCGCTGGAGCAGGAAGGCTTTTCGGTTGAACGCGGCGTGGGCGACATCGAGACGGCGTTTATCGCCAGCTACGGCAGCGGCCACCCGGTCATCGCGCTGCTGGGCGAGTACGACGCGCTGGCCGGACTGAGCCAGCAGGCCGGTTGCGCCACGCCGCAGCCGCTGGTGGAAAACGGCAACGGTCATGGTTGCGGCCACAACCTGCTGGGCACCGCGGCGCTGGCCGGCGCCTTCGCCGCCAAGGCGTGGATGCAGCAGAACCGGCTGACCGGCACCCTGCGCTTCTACGGCTGCCCGGGCGAAGAAGGCGGCTCCGGCAAAACCTTTATGGTGCGCGAAGGCCTGTTCGACGACGTCGACGCCGCCCTCACCTGGCACCCGGAAGGCTTCAGCGGCATGTTCAATACCAGCACACTGGCCAACATTCAGGCGGCGTTTCACTTCAAGGGCGTCGCCGCCCATGCCGCCAACTCGCCGCACCTGGGGCGCAGCGCGCTGGACGCGGTGACGCTGATGAATACCGGCGCCAACTTCCTGCGCGAACATATCGTGCAGGAAGCGCGGCTGCACTACGCGGTCACCAACACCGGCGGCAGCTCGCCCAACGTGGTGCAGGCCGACGCCGAAGTGTTGTACCTGATCCGCGCGCCGCAGCTCGATCAGGCGCAGGACATTTACCAACGGGTGATCAACATCGCCAAGGGCGCAGCGCTGATGACTGACACCCAGATGGAGGTGCGCTTCGACAAAGCCTGCTCCAACTATGTGCCGAACCGCAGTCTGGAACGGGCGATGTATCAAAACCTGTGCGATTTCGGTCTGCCCGAGTACAGCGACGCCGAACGCCGCTTCGCCAAGGAAATCCGCCAGACGCTGAGCCGCGACGATCTGCGCAACGCCAAACTCAATATTGCCCGCACCGGCGGCGCGGCCGGGCACGAGTGGGTGCAACTGCTGGGAGATAAGGTGCTGATGGACGAGGTCGCGCCTTATGTGGAATCCGACGACCTGCTGTACGGCTCTACCGACGTTGGCGACGTGAGCTGGGTGGCGCCGACCGCCCAATGCTTCAGTCCCTGTTTCGCACTCGGCACTCCGCTGCACACCTGGCAACTGGTGGCGCAGGGCCGCACCGCTATCGCCCATAAGGGCATGTGCCTGGCCGGCAAGGTGATGGCGGCGACCGCCATCGATCTGCTGAGCGACAGCGCCCTGCTGGCGCGCTGCCGCAGCGAGTTCGAGCGCCAGCGCGCCGAACAGCCGTACCGCTGCCCAATCCCACAGGGGGTGCAACCATCGCCATTGAAATAACATGAACAGACAGGGCCCGGGCAACCGGGTCAATAAACATAATTATAAATAAATCAAATAATAACAATCACACAACAGAGCAAGCACAGAGGGTAAAATCATGAGTGAGGCCACAACGCCAATCAATAAAAGCCCCGGACGCGTTTTTTACTGGGTAGAACGCATCGGCAATAAGATCCCCAATCCGTTTCTCCTGTTCGTCTATTTGATCCTGGTGCTTATGCTGGCCACCGCACTGTTTTCCTGGCTCGACGTGGCGGTGAAAAACCCGGCCACCGGCGAACTCATCAAGGTAAATAACCTGATGAGCGTGGCGGGCATGCAATGGATATTCCCCAACATCATCCATAACTTCAGCAGCTTTGCGCCGCTGGGGGCTATTTTGGCGCTGGTGATAGGCGCCGGCCTGGCAGAAAAGGTCGGCCTGCTGCAGGCGCTGATGTACAAAATGGCCTCGCGCGTCAGCGCCCGCTACGCCAGCTATATGGTGCTGTTTATCGCCTTCTTCAGCCATATATCATCGGACGCCGCGCTGGTGGTGATGCCGCCGCTTGGCGCGCTGATGTTTATCGCGGTGGGCCGCCACCCGATAGCCGGGCTGCTGGCGGCGATCGCCGGCGTCGCCTCCGGCTTTACCGCCAACCTGTTGATCGTCACCACCGACGTATTGCTTTCCGGCATCAGCACCGAAGCCACCAAGGCGGTGGACGGCGCGGTTCACGTCAGCGTAATCGACAACTGGTACTTTATGGCCACCTCCGTGATCGTGCTGACCATCGCCGGCGCACTGCTCACCGACAAGTTTATCGAGCCCCGACTGCCGAAGTGGCAAGGCAGCGCCGAAGACAAAATCGCAGCGCTGACCCCGCTGCAGAACCGGGGGCTGATGATGAGCGGCATCGCCGCACTGGTGTTTATCGCCATCATCGCCGCCCTGGTGGTGCCGGAGGCCGCGCCGCTGCGCGATCCGCACACCGGTTCGGTGATCCCTTCCCCGTTCATCAAGGGCATTGTGCCGATCATCATCCTGTTCTTCTTCACCGTCGCCATTACCTATGGCGTGGTCACCAAACAGATCCGGCGGCCGGACGATATTCCCCACCACTTGCTCGATCCGATGAAAAGCATGGCGGGTTTTATCGTGATGGTGTTTCCGCTGTCGCAGTTCGTGGCGTTCTTTAACTGGAGCAACATGGGCAAGTTTATGGCTGTCGGCCTGACCGACATGCTGGAAGCCGCCGGCATGAGCGGCGCACCGGCGTTTCTCGGCCTGATGTTCCTCTCCGCCTTCCTGTGCATGTTCATCGCCAGCGGCTCGGCGATCTGGTCGATTCTGGCGCCGATCTTCGTGCCGATGTTTATGCTGCTCGGTTTTCACCCGGCATTCGCCCAGATGATCTTTCGCATCGCCGACTCTGCGGTGCTCCCGCTGGCGCCAATGTCGCCGTTCCTGCCGCTGTTCCTCGGCTTCCTGCAGCGCTACCGCAAAGACGCGCAGCTCGGCACCTATTACGTGCTGATCCTGCCCTATCCTTTGGTGTTCTTCAGCGTGTGGATTTTGCTGCTGCTGGCCTGGTATGCGCTTGGGTTGCCAATCGGCCCCGGCGTCTACCCGAAGATGGGCTAAGCCACCCCGTTATCTCGCCCCGCGCCGGTTCGCGGGGCAGACTCCCTTCCCCAGGCCAAGCAGAAAGATTGATCTTCCTCACCCTCCAAACACCTTAACGCATTATTTCATTGCCTTGCTAAACCGGTTCTTCTATTTTAGCAACCCATCTAACAAGGACAAAAACAGGGATTATGCATGATGAATCGCGTATGGGTACTGGGCGACGCCGTGATCGACCTGGTGCCGGAAAATGCCAACGGCTATCTCAAATGCCCCGGTGGCGCGCCGGCTAACGTGGCGGTAGGTATCGCCCGCCTCGGTGGCGACAGCGCCTTTATCGGCCGGGTGGGGCAAGACAGCTTCGGCGCCTTTTTGCAGCAGGTGCTAAGCGATGAAGGGGTGGATATCGGCCATATGCGGCCGGATCCCGAACATCACACCTCCACGGTCGTGGTGGATCTCGATCAGCAGGGTGAGCGTTCATTCACGTTTATGGTGCAGCCCAGCGCCGATCTGTTTTTGCAGCCCGACGATCTGCCGGTTTTCCAACAGGGGGAATGGCTGCACCTCTGCTCCATCGCGCTCTCTCAGGAACCCAGCCGCAGCGCGGCCTTTGCCGCGATGGAACGCATCCGGGCGGCCGGTGGCCGGGTCAGTTTCGATCCCAACATCCGCGAAGAGGTCTGGCGCCAGCCGGAAGCGCTGCGCCCCTGTCTGCAAAAGGCGCTGCTGCTGGCGGACGTGGTGAAACTGTCGCGCGAAGAGCTGGCTTTTATCAGCCATCTTGACGATCTGGAGAACGCCATTCGCTGGATGATGCAAACCTATCCGCTGCGCCTGCTGCTGGTAACGCTGGGCGGCGATGGCGTCTGCGTACACGATGGGCATCGTCTGCGCCATTTCCCCGCGCCGCCTGTCGTGCCGGTAGATACCACCGGCGCCGGCGATGCCTTCGTCGCCGGGCTGTTAGCGGCGCTGGCACGTCTTCACGAATTGCCGCAAGAAGCACAATGGTCGGCGATCATCGCCCAGGCTCAGGCCTGCGGCGCGCTGGCCACCACCGCCAAAGGCGCCATGACCGCCCTGCCCTGCGCCGACGAGTTGGCTGCTTTCCTGCGTTGACTCTCTGCGTCCACGGCGCTCTCCTTAGCGCCGTGGTCTTTTAGCCCACGATTTGCGTACTCGATCACAATAGCTGAATCGGGTTAGCAAACTTGATTGCCAGTCCGCTTCTCGATCGCTATCTTTCGCCTTGAAAAACCGGTTTAGCAATTTAGCAAAAAATAATAACAACCCTTCCCGGATGATAGACGATGATGAAAAAACTCAGCTATTTGGCGATAACAACAGGGCTTTTCCTCTCCGCTTCCAACGCAGCGGCCTCGAGCGGCAACAGTATCGAGGCGCGTCTCAACGCGCTGGAACAACGTCTGGCGCAGGCGGAACGGCGCGCCACACAGGCAGAAACCCGCGCCACGGCGGCTGAACGTCGGGCGCAACAGCTGGAACAGCGCACCGCCAACACCGAAAGGCAAACCGCTCAGGTCGCGCAACGTGCCGCCGCGCCGGAAACGCAATCTCCCTCGACCGGCGCGCTGAAACTGAACGGCTTCAACGATCTGAAGCTGTACGGCGACGTGGAGTTCAATCTGGACGGCGCCAGCCGCAGCGGCCAGTTGACGTCGTTGAAAGGCAGCGATCACAAGGATTGGAAACCCGGCAGCAAAGAGCGCTGGGATATCAACGGCCGCATTCTGGTGGGACTGGACGGCTATCGCCGCAATCCGGGCGGCAACTTTTCCGGCTTCAGCGTCCAGCCGCTGGCGGACATGACCGGCAAAATGAACCTGGACGACGCAGCTTTCTTCTTCGGCAATGAAAAGAACTGGCAAACCAAAATCGGCCGCTTCGAAGCCTACGACATGTTCCCGCTGAATCAGGACACCTTCATTCAATACTCCGGCAATACCGCCAACGATCTGTACGCTGACGGCTTTGGCTATATCTATATGATGAAAGAAGGCCGTGGCCGCAGCAGCAGCGGCGGGAACCTGATGTTGAGCAAATACGCCGGGGATGTCTATTTCGAACTGAACACGCTGGTGGAAGACGGCACTTCGCTGTTCCAGGACAGCAGCTACCACGGCAATGCGCTGGACAATAAGAAAAACGTCGCCTATTTGCGCCCGGTGATCGCCTGGAAGAAAGATGCCTTCAGCATCGCGGCGGCGATGGAAAGCAACGTGGTGAATAATGCCTACGGCTATCAGGACAGCCAGGGCCGCTTCGTCGATCAATCGAAGCGCAACGGCTACGGCATGACCATGAGCTGGAACACCAACGCGGCCGATCCGGATAACGGCATGGTGGCCAACCTGAGCACCGCCTATCTGGATGCGTCAGGCGAGCAAGACTTTACCGCTGGCGTTAACGTGCTGTGGCGGCGCTTCGAACTGGGTTATATCTATGCCCATAACAACATCCAAGAGTTCAATACCGCCGGGATCGCCGCCGATATCCACAATCCGCTCAGCGAGCCGGGCAACTACGACATCCACACCGTTCATGCGTCGTATCAGATACCTAATATTATGAATATGAAGAATTTCAATGTGTATTTAGGCGCCTATGTTTCGCTGCTGGAAGCCAACGCCGAGAACAAGATCGCCAACGGCGACAACGACCAGCGTTACGGCGTGCGCGCCAGATTCAAGTATTTCTTCTGACACCGATTCACGGAATTGCGCCGCAAAACTGCACGGCGACATTTTAATTTAGCAAGGGGACAACATGGACATTACCGCAACCGCCAACGCGCTGTTGCCGCTGCTCGGCGGTAAAGAGAACATCGCCAGCGCCGCCCACTGCGCCACGCGCTTACGCCTGGTGCTGGTGGACGACAGCAAGGTGGACAAAGAGGCCATCGGCAAACTGGACGGCGTCAAAGGCTGCTTCAGCAACGCTGGCCAGATCCAGGTGATCTTCGGCACCGGGCTGGTCAACAAGGTGCATGCGGAATTCATCAAGGCAGCAGGCGTCAGCGAATCCAGCAAGGCCGAAGCCGCCGATATCGCGGCGAAAAAACTCAACCCGCTGCAGCGCATCGCCCGCCTGCTGTCGAACATCTTCGTGCCAATCATCCCGGCGATCGTCGCTTCCGGTCTGTTAATGGGGCTGCTCGGCATGGTGAAAACCTACGGCTGGGCCGATGCCGACAGTGCGTTGTTCATCATGCTGGATATGTTCAGCTCGGCGGCGTTCATTATCCTGCCGATTCTGATCGGTTTCACCGCCGCACGCGAATTCGGCGGCAACCCTTATCTGGGCGCCACGCTCGGCGGCATTTTGACACATCCGGCGTTGACCAACGCCTGGGGCGTCGCCGGAGGGTTCCACACCATGAACCTCTTCGGTCTGGAAATCGCCATGATCGGCTATCAGGGCACCGTGTTCCCGGTGCTGCTGACGGTATGGTTCATGAGCCTGTTGGAAAAACGCCTGCGCAAGGTGATCCCCAACGCGCTCGATCTGATCCTGACGCCGTTCCTGACGGTGGTCATCTCAGGCTTTGTCGCCCTGCTGTTTATCGGCCCCGCCGGTCGGGCGCTGGGCGACGGCATCTCCTTCGTGCTCAGCACGCTGATTGTCCATGCGGGGTGGTTCGCCGGGCTGCTGTTCGGCGGTCTCTATTCCGCTATCGTCATCACCGGCATCCACCACAGTTTCCACGCGGTAGAGGCCGGGCTGCTCGGCAACCCCAATATCGGCGTCAACTTCCTGCTGCCGATCTGGTCGATGGCCAACATCGCTCAGGGCGGCGCCTGTCTGGCGGTTTATTTCAAAACCCGCGACGCCAAAATCAAAGCCATTGCGGTACCTTCGGCCTTTTCCGCCATGCTCGGCATCACCGAGGCGGCGCTGTTTGGCATCAACCTGCGCTTCGTGAAACCGTTTCTGGCGGCGCTGGCGGGCGGAGCGCTCGGCGGTGCCTGGGTGGTGGCCAACCATGTCGGCATGAACGCGGTCGGGCTGACGGCGATCCCCGGCATGGCGATCGTGCAGGCCAGTTCTCTGGTCAGCTATATCATTGGTCTGGCGATCGCGTTTGGCAGCGCCTTTGTCCTCTCCCTATTGCTGAAATACAAAACGGACGCGCAATGATGGAAGAACTCAGCTTAATCAAGCAGGCAATGCGGGCGTTAATGAACGGCCAGCCGCTCGCGCTGCGCGATCCGCACCGACCGGACTGGCATCTGGCACCCAGCGTTGGCCTGCTGAACGATCCCAACGGCTTTATCCAGCACAACGGCATTTATCATCTGTTTTATCAGTGGAATCCGCTGGGTTGCGATCACCGCAACAAATGCTGGGGACACTGGCAGTCAGCCGATTTACTGCATTGGGAGCACCAGCCGATCGCCCTGGCGCCCGGCGCCTGTTACGACAGCCACGGCTGTTACTCCGGCTCGGCCGTGGTGGCGGAAGACAAAATCACGCTGATCTACACTGGCAACGTGAAATTCCCAGACGGCTCACGCACCGCTTACCAATGCCTGGCTCAGGAAAGCGAGCGGGGCGAATATCGCAAACTCGGGCCGGTGCTGCCGCTGCCGGAGGGCTACAGCGGTCACGTACGCGATCCGAAAGTGTGGCGTCATCAAAATGACTGGTACATGGTGCTCGGCGCACGTGACTTGCAGGATCGCGGTAAGGTGCTGCTATGTCGTTCCAGCGATCTGCGCGACTGGCAAGCGCTGGGAGAAATCGCCGGTTCCGGCCTGAACGGTCTGAGTGAATTCGGCTACATGTGGGAGTGCCCGGATCTGTTCTCGTTGGGCGGTGACGAGGTGTTGATCTGCTGCCCGCAGGGACTGGCGCCGCAGTCAGAACGTTACCTCAATCGCTATCAGGCCGGTTATCTGCTCGGCAAGCTGGATTACCAGCAGGCAGCCTTCCGTCACGGCGAATTTCGCGAACTGGACGCCGGCTTCGAGTTTTATGCGCCGCAGACAACGCTGGCGGAAGATGGTCGCCGCCTGATGTTCGGCTGGATGGGCGTACCCGAACAAGATGAAGAAGCCCATCCGACGCGCCTTTACGGCTGGCTCCACACCATGACCTGCCCGCGCGAGCTGTTGCTGCAGCATGGCCGCCTCCACCAGCGCCCGGCACGCGAGCTGCAACAGCTGCGCGGCGAACCAACATGCTGGCAGGGGCGCGCCGATGACGCCCCCGTCTACGCACTGGGCGCCGCAGAGCTGCAATTAACGCCACAGGGCCCGTTCAACGCAACCTTTGGCGACGCGATGACGCTGAACTGGGACGGCGAAAGGCTGCAGCTGACGCGTGCTTCCCTGGCCGACGGCCGGCCGGAGCACCGTTACTGGCGCGGCCCGGTCACGCATCTGCAACTGCTGTTCGATCGTTCCAGCGTGGAGATTTTCATCAATCATGGCGAGGCGGTGATGAGCGCACGCTACTTCCCGGCGGGTGAGCCGCAACTGCGGCTGTGCGGGAGCGCGCCGCTGGCGTTGGAATACTGGCCGCTGACGCCATGCATGCTAGAATGACGCATCCTCCGATGACTTCAGATGGCGTCAGTGAAAAAAAATAAACGCATTACCATCAGTGACATCGCCACGCTGGCCGGGGTGTCGAAATCGACCGCCAGCCTGGTGCTGAACGGCCGCAGCAAGGAATACCGGGTGTCCGACGACACCCGCGATCGCATTCTGGCGCTGGCGCACGAACACCATTATCAGCCCAGCATCCACGCCCGCTCTTTGCGCTCCAACCGCAGCCACACGCTGGGGTTGGTGGTGCCGGAGATGACCAACTACGGTTTTGCGGTGATTTCGCGCGAGCTGGAAACGCTATGCCGCGAAGCCGGGCTGCAGCTGTTGATCGCCTGCACCGATGAAAACCCAGCGCAGGAAATGATGGCGGTGAACAGTCTGGTGCAGCGGCAGGTGGACGGCTTGATCGTCGCCTCCAGCCAGTTGAACGATGCCGAATACCAGAAGATCAACGCCGGGCTACCGGTGGTGCAGATGGATCGTCTGATCGCCGGTTCCGAACTGCCGCTGGTGATCACCGATTCGGTCAACTCGACCGCCGACCTGGTGGAAAAGGTCGCGCGCCAACATCCGGACGAGATCTATTTTCTCGGCGGGCAGCCGCGCATTTCGCCGACCCGCGATCGGCTGGCCGGTTTCCAGCTTGGCCTGCAGCGCGCCGGCATAACGTGCAAACCGGAATGGATCATCAACGGCAACTATCATCCCAGCTCAGGTTACGAGATGTTCGCTCAGCTTTGCGCACAGTTGGGGCGGCCGCCCAAAGCGCTGTTTACCGCCGCCTGCGGCCTGTTGGAAGGGGTATTGCGTTATCTGACTCAACATCAGCTGATGGAGAGCGACATCCACCTGTGCAGCTTCGACGATCACTACCTGTTCGACTGCATGACGCTGAAGATCGACACCGTCGCACAGGACTGCCGGGCGTTGGCGCAATATAGCTTCGACCAAGTCACCGTACTGATCGACGAGCGGCCGCTGGAACAGAACGCGCTTTATCTGCCGGGCCGTATCCGCTGGCGCCATGCCGGTTCCCGGGCTTTGTTGGCCGGAGAGTGATATCTCTGAACCAGTAAAAAAGGGCGCCGAAGCGCCCTTTTCTGTTTCATCAGCCCGCTATTTGGCGGCGCCTTCCATGCCCACCAGCCCCACTTTCAGGTAGCCGGCTTTACGCAGAGTGTCCATCACGCTCATCAGCGTTTCATAGTCCACGCTCTTGTCCGCCTGGAAGAAGATGGTGGTTTCTTTGTTCGCCTGAGTGCGTTGATCCAGCACCGAAGTCAGCTGATCGGCATTCACCGGCTGATCGCCGACGTAGAGCTGCTTGTCGGCCTTCACCGACAGGAACACCGGTTTTTCCGGCCGCGGCTGCGGCTTGGCGGAGGAGGCCGGCAGATCGACGCGGATATCTACCGTTGCCAGCGGCGCGGCCACCATAAAGATGATCAACAGCACCAACATGACGTCGATAAACGGCGTTACGTTGATTTCATGCAGTTCGCCGCTGTCGTCCAGATCTTCATTTAAGCGCATCGCCATGACTCACCCCGCCCGCAGTTGGTGTGCGTGCTGTGAGCGCTTGGCTTCCGCCGTCGCGGCCAGATCCAAATCACGGCCCTGCAGCAGCAAGACCTGTGCCGCTACGTCGCCCACCTGGGCGCGATGGCCGCTGATGACGCGAGCGAAGATGTTGTAGATAACGACGGCAGGGATAGCCGCGACCAGACCCAGTGCGGTCGCCAACAGCGCTTCCGCGATGCCCGGCGCCACGACCGCCAGGTTGGTGGTCTGCGAATGGGCGATGCCGATGAAGCTGTTCATGATGCCCCACACGGTACCGAACAGACCGACGAACGGCGAGATGGCGCCGATGGTGGCCAGGAAACCGTTGCCGCGGCCCATGTTGCGGCTGTAGGCCGCTACGCGGCGCTCGAGGCGGAAACCGGTGCGCTCTTTGATGCCGTTGTTGTCGTTGGATTCCGCAGACAGCTCCAGCTCATTTTGCGCGTCGTTCAGCAATACCGCGCTGACGCTCTCCGGTGAGAAGTTTTGCGCCAGTTCGGAGGCTTCATCCAGAGAACGCGCTTCGGCCAGCGTCAGCTGTTCGCGGCGCAGACGGCGCTTGGCGCGCAGCAGTTCGCTGCCCTTGGAGAATAGAATGGTCCAGGTCACGATCGAGGCCAACACCAGGCCGATCATCACCGCTTTCACCACCGCGTCGGCGTGCTGATACATGCCCCAGACGGACAGGTCCATGCCGCGAGTTTCCGGTGGTTGGATCGTTGGTGCCGGGTTCACCGGCGTGATGCTCTCAGGCGCGGCGGCTGCCGGCGCAAGCGCGGTGCTCGGCGCAACGCTTTCGGTAACGGCCGGGTTGGTCGCCGGCGCGGCCTGCGCGCTGCCGGCCAGCCCCACGACCAGCACCATAGAAGCCATCAGGCTGCGGCCAAAGGCCTTGCCCCACTGCGCCCGGCCCTGACCGAACGATCCTTGATTTAAATTCTTGCCAGCCGTTTTCACGCTGTGCCTCCACCCATTACCGATCAAAATTAAGGAATAATTCAGCGTGCGATCATATCAAACCAACCGGGGATTGATAGTAGTTCTCATTATTATTTACCAAATAAACGAGAAAATTTTAGACAGCCTTGCCGCAAAGTGCCAATCCGCGTCCGTTCAGCGCTAAAAGCCCCTTTTATAGGGCGACTTCGTTACTTTTATCCCACAACGGTGCAACAAGACCACGCTGCCGAACGGCGCCTCAGCCGAGGAATGGGCTTCTCTCTTCCCACTCGGCAGAAGGATGACGCGAGAAATGCGTGACCGGCAGCCAATTATAGCCGTTTCTATATCCAGAAGTTAAAACGTCTGGATGGCTATATTAACTCATGCTAACGTAAGGGCTATCGCAAACGGGCACGTGCAGAGCAACCAGAGGTGAGCCAGGTACCATGACGTCAAAACACATCGAAACCACGCTGATCGGCGCCGGCCGCGGCAAACGCTACACCCAGGGCTCCGTCAATCCCGTTACGCAACGCGCCTCTTCCCTGGTCTTCGACTCCGTCGCCGCCAAAAAACACGCCACCGCACAGCGCGCCCACGGCGAGCTGTTTTATGGCCGACGCGGTACCCTGACCCACTTTGCGCTGCAGGATGCGATGGTGGAGCTTGAGAGCGGTGCCGGCTGCGTGCTGTACCCTTGCGGCGCGGCGGCGGTGGCCAATGCGATCCTGTCGTTCGTCGGCGCCGGCGATCACCTGCTGGTCACAGGCTCGGTGTACGAGCCGACCCAGGATTTTTGCACCCATATCCTCGGCCGCATGAACGTCAGCACCACCTATTTCGATCCGCTGATCGGCGCCGACATCGCCAATCTGATCCAACCCAATACTCGCGTGGTGTTCCTTGAGTCCCCCGGTTCCATCACCCTGGAAGTGCAGGATATCCCGGCCATGGTGCAGGCCATTCGCGCCGTGGCGCCGGACGTGGTGATCATGATCGACAACACCTGGGCGGCGGGCGTGCTGTTCAAGGCGCTGGATTTCGACATCGACATTTCTATTCAGGCCGGCACCAAGTACCTGATCGGCCATTCCGATTACATGCTCGGTACCGCCGTCGCAAACGCGCGCTGTTGGGACCAACTGCGCGAGTACTCCTATCTGATGGGGCAGATGGTGGATGCCGACACCGCCTACATGGCGAGCCGCGGCCTGCGCACCCTGAGCGTGCGGCTGAAACAGCACGAACGCAGCAGCATCGAGGTCGCCAACTGGCTGGCCGCGCGGCCGGAGGTGGCGACGGTCAATCATCCGGCCCTGCCGAGCTGCAAGGGCCACGAGTTCTACCGCCGCGACTTCAGCGGCTGCAACGGACTGTTCTCTTTCGTGCTGAAGGAACGGCTGGACGATACGCAGTTGGCCGCTTACCTGGACAACTTCAGCCACTTCAGCATGGCCTACTCCTGGGGCGGCTTCGAGTCGCTGATCCTGGCCAACCAACCGGAAGAACTGGAAGCGATCCGCCCGGCGGGCGGCGTCGACTTCTCCGGCACGCTGGTGCGCTTACACATCGGCCTGGAGAACGTCGAAGACCTGATCGCCGATCTGGCCGCCGGTTTCGATCGCCTCAGTGGCGTGCGCTAAGGCGGATTCCGGTAATTTTCTTCGTCTCGTTTAATGTCGGCTTAAGCTATTAGCGGTACACTAACCGGGTAACTGTCAGATACGGTAACCGCCGCATCCTGGAGAACGTGACCCCGGGCGCAACCGGCATGCAACAGGACATAAAATGGATGTATTACGAGAGATTATTCATGCGCTTTGGCAGCAGGACTTTGTCGCCCTCGCCGATCCAAGCGTGATTTGGGTGGTTTACGCCGTGCTTTTCACCACCCTGTTTTTGGAAAACGGACTGCTGCCCGCCTCCTTCCTCCCCGGCGACAGCCTGCTGCTGCTGTCGGGTGCGCTGATCGCCAAAGGCGTGATGGGCTTTGCCCCCACTCTGCTGATTTTGACCGCCGCCGCCGGCCTCGGCTGCTGGCTGAGTTATATCCAGGGCCGCTGGCTGGGCCATACCAGCCTGGTAAAAGGCTGGCTGCTACAGTTGCCGGCGCAATACCACCAGCGCGCGCACAGCCTGTTCAACCGCCATGGGCTGACGGCGCTGCTGATCGGCCGCTTCCTCGGTTTCGTGCGCACGCTGCTGCCAACCATGGCCGGCATCTCCGGGCTCAATAGCTCGCGCTTTCAGGTGTTTAACTGGCTGAGCGCGGCGATCTGGGTCTGTGCGCTGGTGGGCCTCGGCTACGCCTTCAGCCAAATCCCGCTGGTGAAACGCCACGAAAGTCAGGTGATGACCGGCTTGATGTTGCTGCCGCTGCTGCTGCTGTTCGTCGGCTTATTGGGCGCCATGTTGGTGATCTGGCGCAAGAAGCGCGCCGCCTCGTCTTAAGCCCGGCGCGTTATAGCGCCTTTTCGACCAGCGCCAGGCTGGGGGGCAACTTGCTCACCAGCGTATCCACCGCCAGCCGCACCTTCAGCGGCAGATGGGGCGTGTGCGGCCATACCGCATGCGCTTCAAAGGCCGCACCCGGCCGATCGCGCAGCAAGCGCACCAACGCCCCGCTCAGCAGCTGTTCACGCACCAGCCAGCACGGCAGCCAGGCGATACCGAATCCTGCCGTCGCCGCATCCGCAATGGCCTGCAGGTCGTCCATCTGCAGCCGGTTGTTCGGCATCACCTCCTGCGGCTTGCCGCCTTCGTCCAGCACCCGCCAGCTGCGCCGCGCGCCGGCGCGCATGTAGGTCACCGCCTCATGCTGCGCCAACTGCTCGATGTTATGCGGTTCGCCGCGTCGCTGCAGATAGGCCGGCGAGGCGCACAGCGCCATGCGGTGATCGCCGATACGCCGCGCCACCAAGCCGCTGCTGTTGGCCAGTGTACCGTTGCGAATCGCCATATCGAAACCGTCCTCAATCAGGTCCACCACCCGATCGCTGAACGACAGCTCCAACTCCAACCCAGGATGCTCGCGCGTCAGTTCGGTCAGCAGCGGCGCAATGCACATGCGGCCAAACAGCACCGGCATCGACACCCGTAGCCGGCCGCTGACCTGTCGTTTTCCCGACTCCAGCAGCGTTTCTGCGCCGCGGATCTCCTCCAGCGCCCGCAGGCAACGCTCGTAGAACAGCGCACCGTCGTCGGTCAGGCTCTGGCTGCGCGTGGTGCGATGAAACAGCCGCACCCCCAGCCGCTGCTCCAACCGGGCGATGGTTTTGCCGACCGCCGAACGCGAAAGATGCAGCCGGCTGGCCGCCACTGCAAAACTGCCCGCCTCCACGGCGGTAACGAATACCGAAATGCCGCTCAACCGATCGCTCATGATTTGTCGCTCTGAAAGAAACAATCTGCGGAAATCTTATCGCCACTGGCGAACCTTCATCAACGATATTATCGGCAGGTCTGTTAATCGCTGACTTTGGAGAACATCATGACCAACACCATGCAACGCTGGACGATGAGCGCCCTGGGGCGTGAGCACCTGCAGCTGAGCGCAAGCGCCATCCCACAGCCGGGGCCACACGAAATCAGAGTGAAAGTGAAGGCTATCTCACTCAATTACCGTGACAAATTGATGATAGAAAGCGGCATGGGGCTCACGCTGCCGCAGCCGTTCACTCCCGTCTCGGACATGGCCGGCGAGGTCGATGCCATCGGTCCCGGCGTCAGCCGCTTTCAGCCCGGCGCGCGCGTCATTTCCACCTTCAGCCCCGGTTGGCTCGACGGCGAGCAAAAACCCTACGGCGATGCGCGCCGGGTGCCTTATCACACCCTCGGCGGTTTTTATCAGGGCGTGCTGGCGGAATACGTGATACTGCATGAAGATTGGCTGGTGGCGGCGCCGGCGTCGCTGGACGATGCTCAGGCCAGCACCTTGCCGTGCGCCGGGCTGACCGCCTGGTTCGCACTGGTGGAGCAAGGCAGACTGCGCGCCGGCGACTCGGTATTGGTACAAGGCACCGGCGGCGTGGCGCTGTTCGCGCTGCAGATCGCCAAAGCGCAGGGTGCCGAGGTGTACGTCACTTCCGGCAGCGACGAAAAATTGGCGCGCGCCAAGGCGCTGGGCGCCGACCACGGCATCAATCGTCTGCATGGCGACTGGGTGGAGAAGGTCTATCAGCTGACCCAGGATCGCGGCATCGACCATGTGGTGGATACCGTGGGCGGCACCAATCTCGGCAACTCGGTGCGCGCCGTGGCGGTGGGAGGACGTATCTCGGTAATCGGCATCCTGGAAGGCAGCGAAATCTCCGCCCCCGCCGGCCCATTGCTATTGAAATCCGCAGTGATTCAGGGCATTGGCGTCGGCCACCGCCGCGCGCTGGAAGACCTGGTGCGCGCCGTGGACGCCGTTAAACTGCAGCCGGTGATCGATCAGGTATACCGCTTAGATCAACTGCCCCAGGCGTTGGATCACCTCGATCGCGGGCCGTTCGGCAAGATCGTATTGACTCCATAACCCGCCGCCCGGCGGCGACTCACCCCTCCAACAGCAGCGGGTTGGCGTCGCGCAGCCGGGCGACTTCGTCGCTCGGCGTCATGCCGAACAGCCGTTTGAACTCGCGGCTGAACTGCGACGCGCTTTCGTAGCCGACGCGGATCGCCGCGGTGCTGGCCTTCAGGCCGTCATGCACCATCAGCAGGCGCGCCTTGTGCAGCCGGTACGACTTCACATACTGCAGCGGCGAAGTGTTGGTCACCGCCTTGAAGTTGTGATGGAACGCCGACACGCTCATATTGACTTCGCCGGCCAGCTGCTCGACGTTGAGATTGTCAGCATACTGATTTTCTATGCGCCGCAGCGCCTTGGCGATCTGGCTGAAGTGGGTATGGCGATTCACCAGTTCCTGCAGCGAGGCGCCGCAGGCGCCGCGCAGCACATAGTAGAGAATCTCCCGTACGATCTGCGGCCCCAGCACCCGGGCGTCGAGCGGATTGGCCATCACGTCCAGCAGACGCTCGGTGGCGCACAGCAACTCTTCCGTCATTTCCGCCAGGTTCACCCCGTTGCTCTCCGCCCGCGGTTGCATCAGGTAGTCGTCGTCGCCGATGTCGATCAGCAAGTCCTGCAGCATTTGGGTATCGATATTGACCGCCAACCCAACCAGCGGCAGTTCCGGGCTGGCGAAGGTTTCGCATTCAAACGGCAGCGGCACCGTCATCAGCAGGTAGTTGCGCGGATCGTATTGGAACTTCTTATTGCCGCAATAACCGACCTTGTGCCCCTGAAAAACGATGACGATCCCCGGTTCATACATCACCGGCTGACGCGGACTGTGGCGATCGACATACAAAATCTTCACCCGCGGCACCGGCGACGACGTGTAGCCATTGCCGCTGGCGATAGCCATCGCCTGGCGCGCCATGCGGCCGCGCAGCGCATCGATTTCAATCACGGAAACACCCTCTTACAGTCAGAACGATTCGGCATAAATAATAATTTAAAACTCTCTATTTCTACAGCGACTTGTAGGAATAGGCAAGAACCCGACAGGAATATGCATTGTGCGTTGCCGCCCGGTTCCTGACAATACGGGCCAGACACCTTTGCGCCGCTTTGGCGCCCGCCTGACAGAAAGAGAGAAATTAGCCATGCAAAACTTCATTCTGCATACCCCAACCAAAATCCTGTTCGGCAAGGAGCAAATTGCGGACGTGGCCGGCCAGATCCCGGCGGACGCACGCATCCTGATCACCTACGGTGGCGGCAGCGTAAAGAAAAACGGCGTGCTGGATCAGGTGCATAGCGCGCTGGCCGGCCGCGACGTGCGGGAGTTCTCCGGCATCGAGCCTAACCCGACCTACGAAACGCTGATGAAAGCGGTCGAGGTGGTGAAAGCGGAAAACATCGATTTCCTGCTGGCGGTCGGCGGCGGTTCGGTGGTTGACGGCACCAAGTTCATCGCCGCCGCCGCCCGCTATACGGCCAGCAGCGACGCCTGGCACATTCTGCAAACCGTCGGCAGCCACATCACCGACGCGGTGCCGATGGGTTGCGTGCTGACGCTGCCGGCCACCGGTTCCGAATCCAACAGCGGTGCCGTGATCACCCGTAAAAGCAGCGGCGACAAGCAGCACTTCTTCTCGCCGCTGGTGCAGCCGCGCTTCGCCGTGCTGGATCCGGTGGTGACCTACTCGCTGCCGCCGCGCCAGGTAGCCAATGGCGTGGTCGACGCCTTCGTACACACCCTGGAACAGTATTTGACCTACCCGGTCGATGCCAAGGTGCAGGATCGTTTCGCCGAAGGCCTGCTGCTGACCCTGCTGGAAGACGGCCCGCGCGCGCTGGCCGAGCCGGAAAACTATACGGTGCGCGCCAACGTGATGTGGAGCGCCACCATGGCGCTGAACGGCCTGATCGGCGCCGGCGTGCCGCAGGACTGGGCGACTCACATGCTGGGCCACGAGCTGACCGCCATGCACGATCTCGACCATGCGCAAACGCTGGCCATCGTGCTGCCTGCGCTGTTGCACGAGAAGAAAGCGCAGAAGCGCGAAAAACTGCTGCAGTACGCTGAACGCGTCTGGGGCCTGCGCGAAGGCAGCGAAGAGAGCCGCATCGACGGCGCCATCGCCGCCACCCGCGCCTTCTTCGAACAAATGGGCGTGCCGACCCGCATGGCGGATTATGGGCTCGACGGCAGCAGCATTCCGGCGCTGCTCGACAAGCTGCATCAGCACGGCATGACCGCCTTAGGCGAGCACCAGGACATCACCCTGGACGTCAGCCGCCGCATTTACGAAGCGGCTCGTTGATCGCAAAACGGCGATTTTTTGCTAGGCTTTAGTCTCCGTCTGGCATCCTGCGCCCGGCCGATCGCCGGGCGCCTCAATGCGCCGCCGATCGTTTCGTACCACCCGTCTTACCGCTCATTCGCAGGGAGAGCGGGGAGAAAGTCGCCCTCCCGTCACCGCTGAAATTAGGCTGGCAAACCCGGCAACCGCCCATTTTGCCAACTAGAATTTATCTATAGCCGTTTCGGCGCCGCAGGCGCCGCAATCCGTACACAAGGAGATGCGCATGACAACGCAACAACCCATCATCAAACTCCACGATGGTAATCTGATGCCGCAGTTGGGTCTCGGCGTTTGGCAGGCGAGTATTGAAGAGACCACCCGCGCGGTGAGCAAAGCGCTGGAGATCGGTTACCGCTCCATCGATACCGCCGCGATCTACAAGAACGAGGAAGGCGTGGGCGCCGCGCTGCAGGCCAGCTCGCTGCCGCGCAGCGACCTGTTCATCACCACCAAGCTGTGGAACGACGATCAGGGCGATCCGCTGGCGGCGCTGGAAACCAGCCTGGAAAAACTCAAGCTGGACTATGTGGATCTGTATCTGATCCACTGGCCGCGCCCGCAGCAGGATCAATACGTCTCCGCCTGGCGCGAACTGATCAAGCTGCGCGATCAAGGCTTGGTGAAAAGCATCGGCGTGTGCAACTTCCATACGCCGCACCTGCAGCGCCTGCTGGATGAAACCAACGTAGCGCCGGTGGTCAATCAGATCGAACTGCACCCGCTGCTGCAACAGCGCCAGCTGCGCGCCTGGAACGCCACCCATCACATCGCCACCGAATCCTGGAGCCCGCTGGCGCAAGGCGGCGAAGGGGTGTTCGACCAGCCGCTGATCAAGGTGCTGGCCGAAAAATACGAGAAAACGCCGGCGCAGATCGTGGTGCGCTGGCACCTGGACAGCGGCCTCATCGTGATCCCGAAATCGGTCACGCCGTCGCGCATTCGCGAAAACTTCGAGGTGTTTGATTTCAAACTCGATAAGGACGAACTGGGCGAGATCGCCAAACTGGACGTCGGCAACCGCCTCGGGCCGGATCCGGATACCCTGTAATCCCTCCCCAAGCCCTCTTCGCCGAAGAGGGCTTTTCCTTTCCGCGCATTGCTCCCTTCCATTGCCTGACGTTATGATGACAACGCCGGAGACCCCGGCCGCCGGTTAATGCCGTTAAAAAACAGACAAGCACGGAGCACCATGAAACCCTCTTTCTCACACTGGTCACGGCTGGGCATGCTTTGTGTCATGCTGGTGCTGGCGGGCTGCGCCGGCAAGAAACAGCGCGTCAGCTACGATCGCCACGCCTTTGATGGCGCCATCAAAGACGCCGCCAGCGAATACGGCGTGGACGCCAAGCTGATCACCGCCATGATCCAGGTGGAGTCCGGCTTCAACCCCGCCGCCGTCAGCAAGTCCAATGCGATCGGCCTGATGCAGCTGAAAGCCGATACCGCCGGCTGCGACGCCTATCGCTACAAAGGGAAACGCGGCTGCCCGGACGACGATGACCTGCGGGATCCTGACACCAATATCGATCTCGGCGCCGCCTATCTGGCCATCTTGCAAAAACAACAGCTTAAAGGGATCGCCAATCCCGTCACGCTGCGTTACGCCACCATCATCGCCTATGTCAACGGCACCGGCGCGCTGCTGCGCACCTTCTCCAGCAACCGTCAGCAGGCCATCGCGATGATTAACAACCTGTCGCCGGAAGCCTTTAACTGGCACGTGCGCAAATATCATCCCGCACCGCAGGCGCCGCGTCATTTGATGAAAGTGGAAGCCGCTTACGAACGGTTGTGATGAACCAAAGTAAATAAAAAGGAGAACCCGAGGGTTCTCCTTTTTGTTTGCCCGTGAGCCTGGCCGTTACGGCTTGGCCTTGCGAATCGGTTTGCGCGGCGGCCGGTTGGACGGCGTGCGCTGCCGATTGATGTCGGTGTGTTTGGTCAACGCCGGACGGGTATGGCGCTGCAGACGTTTCGCTTCGCGCTGCTCATCGATGCTCGGCGCCGGCACCAGGCAATCGCGACGGCTGCCGATCAGGTGCTTCAGCCCCATCTCTTCCAGCGCGGTGCGGATCAGCGCCCAGTTGGCCGGATCGTGGTAACGCAGCAGCGCCTTATGCAGACGACGCTGGCGATCGCCGCGCGGCACCACCACGTCTTCGCTCTTGTACCCCACCTTGCTCAGCGGGTTTTTGCCGCTGTAATACATGGTGGTCGAGTTGGCCATCGGCGATGGATAGAAGTTCTGCACCTGATCGAGGCGGAAACGGTTCTTCTTCAGCCACAGCGCCAGGTTCACCATGTCTTCATCACGGGTGCCCGGATGCGAAGAGATGAAGTACGGGATCAGGTACTGCTCTTTGCCCGCCTGCTTCGAGTAGTGATCAAACAGCTGTTTGAAGCGATCGTAGCTGCCCATGCCCGGCTTCATCATTTTCGACAACGGGCCTTCTTCGGTGTGCTCCGGCGCGATCTTCAGGTAGCCACCGACGTGGTGGGTCGCCAGCTCTTTGATATAGCGCGGATCTTCCACCGCCAGATCGTAACGCACCCCGGAGGCGATCAGGATCTTCTTGATGCCCTCCAGCGAACGCGCGCGGCGATACAGCTTGATGGTCGGCTCGTGGTTGGTATCCATGTAGGTGCAGATCTCCGGATACACGCACGAGGCGCGGCGGCAGGTCTGTTCGGCGCGCGGGTTGGTGCAGCGCAGCATATACATGTTGGCGGTCGGGCCGCCCAGATCGGAGATCACGCCGGTAAAGCCCGGCACCTTGTCGCGGATCTCTTCAATTTCGCGAATGATCGAATCTTCCGAACGGCTCTGGATGATGCGCCCTTCATGCTCGGTGATCGAACAGAACGAACAGCCGCCGTAGCAGCCGCGCATGATGTTCACCGAGAAGCGGATCATGTCGTAGGCCGGAATGCGATCCTGACCATAGGACGGATGCGGCACGCGCTGATAAGGCAGGGCGAAGACACTGTCCATCTCCGGCGTGGTCAACGGGATCGCCGGCGGGTTGATCCACACATAGCGATCGCCGTGCTTTTGCATCAGCGCGCGGGCACAGCCCGGGTTGGTTTCATGGTGCAAAATGCGCGAGGTGTGCGCATACAGCACCTTGTCGCCCTTCACTTTCTCGAAGGACGGCAGCAGCACGTAGGTCTTCTCCCACGGCTTCGGCTTGGCGGCGCGCACGGTGATCGGTTTGGCTTCCGGCTCTGCCGGCTTGGCGCCGTCGGCGCAAGGCAGGTCGTCGCCGTACGGGTTTGGGATAGGCTCAATGCGACCCGGCTTGTCGAGGCGGGTGGAATCCACGCCGCTCCAGCCCGGCAGCGCTTCTTTACGCATCACCGCAGTATTGCGGATATCGTGGATATCGCCGATCTTCTCGCCGGCGGCCAGGCGATGCGCCACTTCCACCAGCGGGCGTTCACCGTTGCCGTAGATCAGCATGTCGGCCTTGGAATCCACCAGCACCGAGCGGCGCACGGTATCCGACCAGTAATCGTAGTGGGCGATGCGACGCAGGCTGGCTTCGATGCCGCCCAGCACGATCGGCACGTCTTTGTATGCTTCTTTACAGCGCTGGCTGTAGACCAGGGTCGCGCGATCCGGGCGCTTGCCGCTGACGTTGCCGGCGGTGTAGGCGTCGTCATGGCGCAGTTTGCGATCGGCGGTGTAGCGGTTGATCATCGAGTCCATGTTGCCGGCGGTGATGCCGAAGAACAGGTTCGGTTTGCCCAGCCGCATGAAATCTTCTTTGTTGCTCCAGTCCGGCTGCGCGATGATGCCGACGCGGAAGCCCTGCGCTTCCAGCATGCGGCCGATGATCGCCATGCCGAAGCTCGGGTGATCGACATAGGCGTCGCCGCTGATGATGATCACGTCGCAGCTGTCCCAGCCCAGTTGATCCATCTCTGCCCGCGTCATCGGTAAAAACGGCGCGGTGCCAAAACATTCGGCCCAATAGGGCTTATAGGAAAACAGTTCACGATCGGGTTGGATCAGGCTGGTGGTGCTCATTCTGCCGCTCTTTTTACAGGTTAATTAATCGCCGGGCGGCGATTATACGCACTAGTGACAAAAAGAGCATGGTTATTTCGCTAACCGTTCACTTCGAATTCATATACGTCGCTGCGGCACAAAATATCGCTGAACTCCAGCGCCTCCCCCTTGGCGTTACGGCTGGTCTGAGTGATATGCAACAGCGGTGCGCCGCACGGCACGTTCAGCAGTTCGGCGACCTCGTCGCTGCAGGACACCGCCTTCAGCAAAAAGTGTTTATCCTCAGGCACGATGCCGCGCGATTGCCATAACGCATACAGCGAGTGCTCCAGCTGCGCCGGCTCAGGCAGGAAGCGCGGCGGGATATAGGTGGTTTCCAGCGAGACCGGGCTGCCGTTCAACAAACGTAGACGCCGCAGCTTGACCACCTCATCCCCTTCCGTTAACCCCAGCGCCGCCGCGGCCTTGGCCGGCGCGCCGACCCGGGTGCGCAGCAGCCAGCGGTTGCTGACGCTGCTGCCGTGACGCAGCGCCTGCGCGGTGAAGCCGCTGTCCTTATCGAGGGAATAGCCGATACGCATCGCCACGCGGGTGCCAACGCCCTGCTGCCGCGAAATCAATCCCTTCTCCTCCAGCAGTTTCATCGCTTTGCTGACGGTGACGCGCGACAGCGTCAAGCCCTCAGCCAGTTGCCGTTCCGCCGGCAAAAACGCCTCAGCCGCCAACACCTGCTGTCTGATCGCGGTTTCTATCGCCGTCGCCAGCTGAATATAGCGCGGCGCCGCCGTTCCCTGCGCCAGATGTTCACGCAACCAGGCCATAAAATCCGTCATTCGCCAACCCTCTTGTCTCGCCATTTGTCCCTGGTTCGCCGTTATCCTATCGCCGGTTCGGCGACAAAGCCCTTCACCATAACTAAAATATCGCTAATGTTTTCAGAGTGACATCACAATTTTTGCTCAATGGACTTTCATTGGATCTAGATCGCGCGTAATCTGTGCTTATTGATGTTGATACATCAATCGCACCAACACCAGGGACCCACTTTAAAAACAATAAAAAACCCGCTGCCGCGCCTAAAGGATACCCTTGATGGTCGGCAGCGGGTATATACTGTCAGCATAAACGCCCTATAATAAGCAACGGAGCTAATGGATAGCTTGCTCACTGCTCATAGCCATATCACAGGATCCCTTTGCGGCGGGCGACACGGATCGATGTCGGCATATAGAAACGTTCCCGCTTCGCCCCCCCCCGCTGCAGACCCACTCTTTGACTACACTCATTGGCGCCGTGCGGCCGACGTGCCTCACCCGAAAAGACGGGCATCGCCCTCACTTTGACAGACCTGGCGGCATCAGCCGCTATACACTGCGCGGTATCGACACCTGTCCCGACCGCGGGATAGCCAGCGTCAACCGCGCCAACGGAATCGATTTTCAGTCAACTGCGGCGGCCCTCGCGGCCCTGCGCAACAGGGATCATTTGCTATGACCGATATCAATCGCAATGAAGCATGGAAGGTAGAGAGCACCGGTATCGACCGGGTGCCGGACGCAGAGCAAACCGGTAAGCCCATCGAGCTGTTTTGGATCTGGTCGGCAGCCAATATCGGCATTCTCGGCGTGGTGTACGGCGCCATCATCGTCGGCTTCGGCTTGTCATTCCTGCAATCGGTACTCGCCGCACTGGTCGGCGTCGCCAGTTTCGTGCTGGTCGGCCTCACCAGCTTCGCCGGCAAGCGCGGGCGCACCTCTACGTTGACGCTCTCGCGGGTGATTTTCGGCCTGAAGGGCAACGTGGCGCCGACCCTGTTCAGTTGGATCAATCTGATGGGTTGGGAAGCGGTCAACGTGATCACCGGCACCCTGACGCTGGCGGCGCTGTTCGAGGCCTTCGGGCTCGGAACCAGCCACCTGCTGACCGCGCTCAGCCTGCTGCTGTTCGGCGGGCTCACTATCGTTGTCAGCCTACTGGGGCAAAATACCGTGGTCTGGATGCAAAGCTGGTTCAGCCGCATCTTCGGCACCATGACGCTGATCGTGGTGCTGTATATCCTGTTCAATACCGAGTGGAGCCAGGTGCTGGCGCTGCCTTCCGGCAGTTGGTTAACCGGCTTCCTGCCTGCGGTCTCGGTGATCGCCGCCGGCACCGGCATCAGTTGGGCGATCGCCGGCGCCGATTACAGCCGCTATCAAAGCCCGAACTCCTCGAGCAAAAGCATTTTCGCCGCAGTGATGGGCGGTGCCTGCTTGCCGCTGATGCTGCTGATGCTGGCCGGCATCCTGCTTTCCGTGCAGTTGCCCGATCTGGCCAGCGCCGCCAACCCCATCGCGCTAATTGGCTCGGTGTTGCCCGCCTGGATGGCCATTCCTTATCTGCTGGCCGCCACCGCCGGCATCGTCACCATCGCGGTGCTCAGCCTGTATTCCGCCAGCCTTAACCTGCTGACCATCGGCGTGCAGGTCAAACAGTGGTTGGCGGTGTCGATCGACGCCGTAGTGGTGTTGGGCATCGCGCTGTATGTGCTGTTCATCTCCGGCGACTTTATGGGGCCGTTCATCTCCTTCCTGGTGTTCTGCGGCGTATTCCTGGCGGCCTGGGAGGCGATTTTCCTGCTCGATTACCTGTGCCTGCGCCGCCACCACGGGTATGATGGCAACGCTTTGTACGGCCTGCATGGCCAGAACCGCGGCGTGCGCAAAGCCCCGCTGTTCTGCTGGTTCCTCGGCGCCCTGTGCGGCCTGCTGGTCACCAAAACCGGTTTTATCGACGGCCCGCTGGCCAAAGGCTTGTTCGCCGATTCCAGCCTGGGGCTGTTTGTGTCGTTTGCGGTGAGTCTGATCGCTTACGGCCTGTACCTGACCCAACGCAGAGAACATCAATGAGTGAGTGGGAAGCTGTAACACCTGTCCTGGTGATTGGGGGCGCGGTCGGCGATCTGGTGATGACGCTGCCGCGCCTGCCGACCAGCGGCGAAGATATCGAAGCCCAGCCGCAGGCGCGGCAAATCGGCGGCTGCGCGTTCAACGTGGCGCGCGCGCTGGTGCACCTCGAGGCGCCGGTGATCAACGGCATGCCGGTCGGCAACGGCGAATGGGGCGCGGCGATCGAAGCCGCCATGGGCGAGCTCGGGCTGGAGGTGCTGTTGCGCCACGGCCAGATGGATAACGGCTGGTGCCTGGCGCTGGTGGAACCGAACGGCGAACGCACCTTCATCACGGTTTCCGGTTGTGAAAGCCAGTGGAATAAAGCGCAGCTGGCCACGCTGCCGCTGGCGGAGCACACTCTGATCTACGCCAGCGGTTACGAACTGGCGGGCGAAAGCGGCGAGGCGCTGCGCGAGTGGCTGACGCGTATGCCGTTCGACCAACCGCGCCTGATCGATCCCGGCCCGCGCATCGCTCAGCTCAGCGAAGATTTCTTCGCCATGCTCAGCGACAGCCACACCCTGTTGACGCTCAACCGCGACGAGGTGGCCACGCTGTGCGGCGCCGGTGACGCCGTGGAAGCCGCGCAGCGCTATGCCGCCGCGCGTAATCTGACGCTGATTTGCCGCCTGGATCGCGACGGCGCATGGATCTGCGATGGCCGCACGCCGCCGCTGCACGTTCCCGCCTATCCGGTGGACGTGGTCGATACCATCGGCGCGGGCGATGCCCACTGCGCCGGTTTGCTGGCGGGCCTGTCCGCCGGCTGGCCGCTGCCGCAGGCGGTCGATTTGGCCAACCGGGTCGCCGCCTGCGTGGTGGCCAGCCTCGGCGCAGCCAATCCGCCGAGCCGGCAGCAACTGCAACAGCGCTTCCCTCAGGCCTGACGTTGCCGGGCGCAGCCTGGCTGCGCCCTCTGCCTCACTGCGCCGCCGCCGCGCTCTCCTGCGGCTGGTGGCGGTAGTTGAAGCTCAATGCGAAGACGATCCCCAGCACCAGCGTATACAGCGCAAACACCAACCAGATGCTCTGCCAGTCTTTCACGCCGTCATGGCTGAAGAAGTCCACCACCTCGCCACTGGCGAGCGCCCCCAGATAGGCGCCCAAACCGTTGACCATGGTCATGAACAGCCCCTGCGCGCTGGCGCGGATGCGGTGATCGGCCTCCTTCTCGACGAAAATGGCGCCGGAAATATTGAAGAAGTCGAACGCACAGCCGTAGACGATCATCGACAACAACAGCAGCACGAAACCAAAGCCGACCGGCGTGCCATAGGCCAGGAACAGGAAGCGCAGCGTCCAGGCCGCCATGCTGATCAACATGACCTGCTTGATGCCGTAACGGCGCAGGAAGAAGGGAATGGTGAGGATAAAGAACACTTCGGAGATCTGCGACAGCGACAGCAGCACCGCCGGATACCGGACGCTAAGGCTGTCCTGATACAGCGGATTGAGCGACAGATCGTGCAGGAACGGATTGCCGAAGGTATTGGTTATCTGCAGCGCCGCGCCAAGCAACATGGCGAACAGGAAAAACAGCGCCATGCGCCGCTGGCGGAACAGCACCAGCGCATCCAATCCCAGCACGCTGACCCAGCTCTTCGACTCGGCCGCGCGGTTGGTCGGGCAGCGCGGCAACGTCAGCGAGTAGGCGGACAGCAGCAGCGAGGCCGCAGATGCCAGATATAGCTGCAGGTTGCTGAGCTCGATTTGGCTGAAACCGACCAGCCACATCGCCAGAATGAATCCCACCGTGCCGTACACCCGCACCGGCGGAAAGTCCTTCACCGTGTCAAAGCCGTGTTTCTCCAGGCAGAAATAGGAAATGGCGTTGGAGAGCGCGATGGTCGGCATATAGACCATAGCGTTGAACAGCATCACCCAGAACATCAGCATCGGTTGTTCAACCTGCGCCGCACAGTACAGCGCCAGCGCCCCGAGCAGGTGGCAAAGCGCATACAGGTAGTTGGCCTTCATCCACCGGTCGGCGATGATGCCCGCCAGCCCCGGCATGACCAGCGCCGCGATGCCCTTGGCGCTGTAAACCATCCCCACCTGCATGCCGCTGAAATGCAGCGTGTTGATCATGTAGGAGCCCAGCGTCACCAGCCAGGCACCCCAGATAAAGAACTGCAGGAAAATCATTAACTTCAATCGTGTTTTTATCGCCATCGCCATCACCTTGTTATTATGCTTTCAACGATGATTGGTGCGGCGGGCCCCCTGCAGCCCGCCGCCGGTATGCTTGCGGTGTTACAGCGTTTTGAACAGCTCGCGGATCAGACGCATGAAATCGTCCGCCGCCAGCGCCGCGCAGCTGAGCGTTTGTTCATGGGAGAGCGGGGTATCCGACAGCCCTTCGGCGTAGTTGGTCATCGCGGACACCACCAGCACCTTGAGGCCACAGTGGCGCGCCGTCAGAACTTCCGGCACGATCGACATGCCCACCACGTCACAGCCGAGGGTCTGCATCATGCGGATCTCCGCCGGCGTTTCGAAGTTCGGCCCGGTGTACGCGGCGAACACCCCTTCCGCCAGCGGGATGCCGGCGCTTTCGGCCACCGCCGCCAACTGGGCGCGCAGATCGCGATCGTAAGCGTTCGCCAGGCTGAAGAAGCGCGGCCCGAAGCGATCGTCATTGGCGCCGACCAGTGGCGATTCCGGCATGAAGTTGATGTGATCGGTAATGGCCACCAGGCTGCCCGGTGCCACCGAGCGGCGCAGCGAACCGGCAGCGTTGGTCGCCAGCAGGAATTCACAGCCCAGCAACTTGAAGGTGCGCACCGCAGTCGTCATCACCTGCATGCCACGCCCTTCATAGAAATGACCGCGCCCTTTCATGCACAATACCGGCACGCCCTCCAGCTTGCCGGCAACCAGTTGCCCGGCGTGGCCGGCGACGCCGCTCACCGGGAAACCCGGCAGCTCCGCGTAATCGATGGTGACGGTTTCGGTCATCACCTCCGCCAGGGCGCCGAGCCCGGAGCCGAGAATCAAGGCCGCCTTCGGCTGGAAACCCGGCAGGCGGGCGCGGACGACATCGGCGCAGGTAAAAGCATCTTCTTGATTAAACATCGTATTCTCTCTTTCAGCGGGGGACAATAATGCCCATAGTAGAGAGCGAGGCATGGCCGAGACCAATACATTCTTGGCGGCTGATTTATTCCATTTACCTATAAGTTGAGCTGCGTCACAGGAGGCGTTACCCCGGATGAACCCGCCCCATGCCCTGCCCGATCCCGGTCGGATTAACTTCCGCCTGCTGCATTATTTCCGCGTGGTGGCGGAAGAGATGAATTTTACTCAGGCGGCGCGGCGGCTGAATATGTCACAGCCGCCGCTCAGCAAGCACATCAAAGAACTGGAAAGCCAGCTCGGGGTAGTGCTGTTCAAACGCACCACCCGCTCCATGACGCTGACGCCGGCCGGCCGCACGCTGCTGCGCAACGTCGAACGGCTGCTGGATCAGGCCGACAGCGCGCTGCATCAGGTACAACAAATGGGGCGCGGCGAAGGCGGCCACATGGTGGTCGGCATGGTCGGCACCTCAGCCTGGGGCGGTTTGATCGCGGCGCTGCGGTGCTTCAGCGAGCAGAGCGTCGGCGTCACCTGGTCGTTGAACGAGCTGACGCCCAGCCAGCAAATCGCCGCGCTGCAAAAGCGGCATATCGATATCGGGGTATGGCGAGAGGCGCAGCAGCAGACGCTGCCGGGATTGACCAGCCAACGGCTGGCGTGCGAAAGCATCGCCGTGGTGCTGCCGCTCGATCACCCGCTGGCGCAGCAGGAAAATATTCCGCTGGCGGCGCTGCAGAACGACAGCTTCATCGTACTGCCGCCGCATGAGGCCAGCCTGGGGCTGTATCTGCACAATCTGTGCCTGCAACAGGGATTCCTGCCGGACGTCGCGTATCAAGTCAACGAGCCGCAGACCCTGCTGGCGCTGGTGGCGGAAGGCTGCGGCATTACGCTGCTGCCGGACAGCTACGGCCGCATCCCATGGCCCGGCGTGCGGTTTTGCTCGCTGCAGCACGCGCCTTCGGCGGATCTGTACGCGGTATACCGCACCGACAGCGTGACACCGGTGGTGCAGGCCTTTTTGGAAATGCTGCGGGCGCCGTAAGCGGCCCGCAGAGCAGGTTACATCGCCGGCTGCACCATCAGCTGGCCGGCGGTGCCGCGGTCGGCCATCTCCAGCGTCTGGCTGTAATACAGGAACGGGAAGTGTTCGGAGGTGGGTTGGTTGAAATACACCAACAGCTCAACGTCGCCATCGACCCAGACGGTGTCCTTCCAGCCGCGATCTTCCGCCATCGGCTGCGCGCCGTTAACGCGTTTGATCAGGAACTGCACGCCCTGAATATGGAACGCCTGCGGCGTATCCGCATGAATGTTCCAGCGTTCCCAGGTGCCTTGCTGCGCCTGCACGTCGATGCGATTCATGTCCCAAATCGCGCCGTTGATGCCGACGCCACCCTCACCCAGGCGGAAATCGCGGGTGCGGCTGGCGCTGCCGTCCAACAGCTGATCCGCCAGCAGGCGCATCGGCAGGTTGTCGGTCACCAGCGGCAGCAGGCCGGTTGGGCGCAGCGTCAGCACCTGAGTGGACACCAGAATGCTCGACGGTTCGAACAGGCCGCGCAGGCGATCCATGATGCCTGCCGCTTCACCGGCGGTGATGGTCACCTCGTCGCCCTTCGACATGTCGATCAGCACTTCCCGACGTTCCCCCGGCGCCAACGACAGCTGTTGCACCGCGACCGGCGCAGGCAGGAAGCCCTGATCGCTGGCGATCACGTTGAACGGCCGCCCGTCGCTGAGCTGCAGGGTATAACGCCGGGCATTGGAAGCGTTGAGCAAACGCAAACGCACCCAGCCGCGCGACACTTCGACATACGGGTTTTGCACGCCGTTGACCAGCAGCGTATCGCCGACGAAACCGCCCTGCGACGGTGCATCGTATTGCGGCGTGCCGAAGTTATCGAAGCGTTTGTCCTGAATGATCAGCGGGAAATCGTCGACACCGTAGTGGTTGGGCAGCGGCAGCGCTTTGCTGACGGCATCTTCCACCAGCCACAGCCCGGCCAGCCCGTTGTATACGTGCGGCGCCATACGGTTTGGCGTGTTGGCGTGGTACCAGCAGGTGGCCGCCGCCTGGCGAATAGGCAGCACCGGCGACCAGTCGACGTTAGGCGACATCATGCGCGGCGCGCCGCCCATCAGGGTGCCCGGCACCTGCAGACCGCTGATGGTCATCGCCACCGGCTCCTGCAGACGGTTGCTGTAGATCAGTTTGACGTCATCACCGCTGTAAACCCGCACCGTCGGCCCCAGGTACATGCCGTTGATGCCCCACACCGCCGCTTTGCGGTTATCCATAAACGCCCAGTGGGCGCGCTGCAAGGTCAGGAACAGCGGCTGACCGCGGCGAGATTCCAGCAGCGGGGGAATGGGTAACGGGGTCTGCGTTCCGCTCGCCTCAGCCCTCAGCGGCACGGCGCCCGCGCACAGCGCCAGGCCCGATGCCTGTAAAAACTGACGTCGACTGAGTGACATATTTTCTCCATGAAAAGCAATAACTAAACCGTGTGCAAAACCCAAACGCCCGCCAATCAAGATTAGCAGGCGTTCAGGCGTTAACGGCGCTGAACGCCAATTAAAACCTTATTCTTTGAAGCCGGTAGACTCTTATTTTTTTGCAGCGTTGCGCTGGGCGACTTCGGCGTCCAATTCGGCGATCTTCGCCTCCATCAGCTCGCGGCAATGGGCCGCCAGCTCGCGCACGTTTTCTTTGCCGTACTTGCTGGTATCCACCGGCGCCAACATCTCGACGATCACATGACCGTTATTCCAACGGTTAAGATTTATATTACCGCTGGTGGTGGATACGCAGATCGGCACAATCGGCACGCCGGCGGCGATGGCCGCGTGGAACGCGCCGGTTTTAAACGGCATCAGCCCGCGCCCGCGGCTGCGGGTCCCTTCCGGGAACATCCAGATCGAAATGTCTTTCTTCTTGAACTGCTCCGCCACCTGGGCGATGGTGCCGTGCGCCTTGGCACGATTATCACGATCTATCAGCAGATTACCGGTCAGCCAATACAGCGGGCCGAAAAACGGGATCCACACCAGACTTTTTTTACCGACGGTCACGGTGCGCGGCTGCACGATATTGGAGGCCGTCACCATGTCGTAGTTATTTTGGTGGTTGGCGATATAGATGCAGTTGCCGTTGTTGGCCGCATCGGCCGGCACGCGGGTTTCAACCTTGATGCCGAACAGCGTCGACAGACGGCCGAAAAGATGGCCGAAGGTCGCCACATGGCGAGGGTTGCGCGGGCTGAACAAGCAATAAACAGAACCGAAAATACACACCAGAATACAGAAAAGAGTGGCGAGAACGGCACGCAAAATCAATAACATAACAACCTCATTAGCACACTGCCAACGCAGTTTACTTCGCTGCGCAGATTCCTTTACTCATTATTTGATTTGCCGGCAAGGCGGAAAGCACGCCCATGTCGCCTGCATTTCTCGCTATTTTCCCGCCCGGCGGCAGTACGCACAATAATTTTATGCGCAGAAATGTTAACTATTTGGAGAATAAACGCCAGCAAAAATAAATAAGGCGGCCACAGCACGCTGCGACCGCCCATTAACGCCAGCGCCAACGCTTACTCTTCGCTGTCGCCGCCCGCAGCCCGCACCGGCGCATCCACTTCGACGCGATCGATGCGCTGCAGGCCGCGCGGCAGCTGGGTGCCTTTGCGGCCGCGTTCCGCACGGAATTTCTGCAGATCTTCAGGACGCAGCGTCAGCTTGCGTTTGCCGACGTGCAGCGTGACGGAGGCCTGCGGCGGCAGGACGAACAGCCAGGCCAGTTTGTCTTCGCCGGCCGCGGCCTGCGCCGCCGGAATGGAGACGATCTTGTTGCCCTTGCCCTTCGACAACTGCGGCAGATCGGCAACCGGGAACATCAGCATGCGCCCGGCGGCGGTGATCGACAGCAGCATGTCGTCTGCGCCGTGGATCTCCATCGGCGGCAGCGCTCTGGCGTTGTCCGGCAGCGTGATCATCACCTTGCCGGCGCGGTTGCGCGCCACCAGATCGTTGAAGGTGCAAACGAAGCCGTAACCGGCGTCGGAGGCCATCAACAGTTTCTGATCGTCGGCCGCCATCAGCACCTGTTCAATGGTGGCGCCCGGCGGCGGCGTCAGCTTGCCGGTCAACGGCTCGCCCTGCCCGCGCGCCGAAGGCAGCGTCATCGGATCGAGCGCATAGCTGCGCCCGGTAGAGTCGATGAACACCACCGGCTGGTTGCTCTTGCCGCGCGCCGCGCCACGGAAGCTGTCGCCGGCCTTGTAGCTCAAACCGCTCGGATCGATATCGTGACCCTTGGCGCTGCGCACCCAGCCCATTTCCGACAGCACGATGGTTACCGGCTCGGACGGCACGAAGTCGTGCTCGCTCATCGCCTTGGCTTCCGCACGCTCGGTCAGCGGCGAACGGCGATCGTCGCCGTAGGTCTGCGCGTCGGCCTGGATCTCTTTCTTAATCAGCGTGTTCAGCTTGCGCTCGGACGCCAGCAACGCCTGCAGCTGATCGCGCTCTTTCGCCAGCTCATCCTGTTCGCCGCGGATCTTAACCTCTTCCAGCTTGGCCAGGTGGCGCAGTTTCAGCTCGAGGATCGCTTCCGCCTGGGTATCGGAGATGCCGAAACGCTGCATCAGCACTGGCTTCGGTTCATCCTCGCTGCGGATGATGTGGATCACCTCGTCGATGTTGAGGAACGCCACCAGCAAACCTTCGAGGATATGCAGGCGCTTCAGCACCTTCTCGAGGCGGTAGTTCAGGCGGCGGCGCACCGTATCGCGACGGTAGGCCAACCATTCGGTGAGGATCTCCACCAGCCCTTTCACCTGCGGGCGGTTGTCCAGACCGATCATGTTCATGTTGATGCGGTAGCTGCGTTCCAGATCGGTAGTGGCGAACAGGTGATTCATCACCTGCTCCAGATCGATGCGGTTGGAGCGCGGCACGATCACCAGACGCGTCGGGTTTTCGTGGTCGGACTCATCGCGCAGATCTTCGACCATCGGCAACTTTTTAGCGCGCATCTGACTGGCGATCTGCTCCAGCACCTTGGCACCGGACACCTGATGCGGCAAGGCGGTGATCACCGCGCTGCCGTCTTCTTTCTTCCACACGGCGCGCATGCGCACCGAACCGCGGCCGCTCTGGTAGATCTTACGAATTTCATCGCGCGGGGTGATGATCTCGGCTTCGGTCGGGAAGTCCGGCCCCTGCACGAACTCGAGCAGGTCGTCGAGCGAGGCGCCCGGCTTGTCGAGCAGCGCCACCGCAGCGGCGGCGACTTCGCGCACGTTATGCGGCGGAATATCGGTCGCCATGCCGACCGCGATGCCGGTGGTGCCGTTCAGCAGGATGTTCGGCAGACGCGCCGGCAGCATCTTCGGCTCTTGCAGCGTACCGTCGAAGTTCGGGATCCAGTCGACCGTGCCCTGACCCAGTTCGGCCAGCAACACTTCGGCGTATTTGGACAGGCGCGATTCGGTATAACGCATCGCCGCGAACGACTTGGGATCGTCCGGCGCACCCCAGTTCCCCTGGCCGTCCACCAGCGGATAGCGGTACGAGAACGGCTGCGCCATCAGCACCATGGCTTCATAACACGCGCTGTCGCCGTGCGGGTGGTATTTACCCAACACGTCGCCCACGGTACGGGCGGATTTTTTGAATTTGGCGCTGTTGTTCAGCCCCAGCTCAGACATGGCGTAGATGATGCGGCGTTGTACCGGCTTCAAACCGTCGCCAATGTACGGCAACGCCCGATCCATGATGACGTACATGGAATAGTTCAGATAGGCGTTTTCAGTGAATGTGTGCAGCGGTAAACGCTCTACACCGTCATGAGTCAGATCACTCATTACTCAATTATCCTCAGACCGTGGCTTGGCAATCCCTTGGACGACAAAAGGCATCGCTTGTCGATTCTGCCCGCGATAGTAACCCATCTGCGGGGTAGCTGTCACAGTTGGCGCAAGGATCGCCGGCGACGGCCGGTTGCGCTATGCGGTTTATGCAAAATTTCGCTCTCTGGCGGCCTGTTTATTGACTGGCAGTCAACACTGTTGTGCGCCAGATCGCATTTTTACCTGCGCGGCTAACGATTACACTCACCGCCAGCTAGGTAGTTTCCCCCCTTTCGGCGGGAAGCATGCCATATCTTAACTCTGACGGGAGCCGCGAAAGATGAGCAATATCCTGATTATCAACGCTAAAAAGCAATTCGGCCATTCTAACGGCGAACTCAACCAAACCCTGAGTGACGTGGCGGAAAGCTTCCTGCGCGATCTGCAGCACGATGTGCAGGTCACCGTGGTCGACGACGGCTATGACATCGAGGCCGAAGTACAGAAATACCTGTGGGCCGACGCGGTCATCTATCAGATGCCGGGCTGGTGGATGGGCGAGCCCTGGATCCTGAAAAAATACATCGATGAAGTGTTCACCGCCGGTCACGGCAGCCTGTACGCCAGCGACGGCCGCACCCGCACCGACGCCGGTAAAAAATACGGCTCCGGCGGCCTGATCCAGGGCAAGAAATACCTGCTGAGCCTGACCTGGAACGCCCCGCTGGAAGCTTTCACCGATCCCGATCAGTTCTTCCACGGCGTCGGCGTCGATGGCGTTTATCTGCACTTCCACAAAGCCAATCAGTTCCTGGGAATGGAAGCGCTGCCGACCTTTATCTGCAATGACGTGATAAAACAACCGGATATCGAGACGGATATCGCACGTTATCGCGAGCATCTGGCGAAAATTTTTGCTTAACTGAGCCAGAATATCTTCATTAACGAGGCAAGCATGATCACTGTAATTGCAGAAATCAAAGCCAAACCGGGCCACCGCGCCACCGTACTGCAAGCCATTGAAAAATTGGTGCCGCTGGTGCTGGCGGAAGAAGGTTGCGGCGAATATACGCCGATGATCGACAGCAATACCCAAGCCCCCTGGCAGAAGCTGTCGCCGGATTCGGTATTCATGCTGGAGAAATGGGAAAGCATGGCGCATCTGGAAAAACACCTGGCGATTGAGCACATGCTCAAACACCGCGACACCATCAAGGACAGCGTGCTGGGCACCGAGATCTACATTCTGGAAAACGCCCTGTAAACCCCGCCTTATAACGTCTGCGCGTCGATGTGCGCGCTGACGTAGTCAAGAAAACAGGTGATGCGCGCCGCCAATTGCGTATTGCGGTAATAAACGGCATTGATCGGCTGGCGCACGTCCAGCGTCTCCTGTTCCAGCAACGTCACCAGCCGGCCCTCTTCACGATCGCGGCGGGTCATGAAGTCTGCCAGCTGTACGATCCCCTCGCCTCGCAGCGCCAATTGCCGCAGCGTTTCACCGCTGGATGCAGCCAGGGTTGGCGTGATGGTGAAATGTGGCGCCTGGCGATAACGCAACGGCCACTGGTTCAGCGATTCCGGCTGGGTAAAACCCAGCAGGCAATGATGATGCAGCTCATCCACGCTCTGCGGCACACCGCACCGCTGCAGATAAGCCGGGCTGGCGAGAATGCGCAGCCGGCTGGCCCCCAGCGCGCGCGCGTGAATGGTCGAATCACGCAGCACGCCGATGCGAATGGCGATATCCGTGCGTTTTTCCAGCAGATCGATAATCAGGTTGTCGGTGTTCAGTTCGAGCGAAATTTGCGGATAGCGTTCTCTGAACCCGGCCACCATCGGCACGATGACGTGCTCCATGAAAGGCGCGGCCGCGTTGATCCGCAACCGCCCGGCAGGCATTTGCCGGCGCACCGCCATTTGCTCCTCGGCATTTTCCACCGAGCTGATGATCGTACGCGCATGGCTCAGGAAACTCTGCCCCTCTTCGGTCAGCTCTAAGCGACGCGTGGTGCGGCGCATCAGGGTGGTATCGAGCTTGTTCTCCAGGCGGCTGAGCGCGCGGCTGATGCCGGAGGTGGTCTGGCCGAGCTGATCGGCGGCGGAGGTAATGGAGCCGCTGTCGACCACCGAGGTGAACGCCAGCAATTCTTCGAGCGTGATCTTCATGCACTCCGCCCCAGGTTATCGGGCGCCGCATGAACGCCCTGCGGGAAAGCAGGCCCGACGAACCGCCGGGCCAGGGTCAGGCTCAGACCGCCAATTCGGCCATGTCGCCCTTGTCTTGCAGCCAGTTGCGGCGATCTTCCGAGCGCTTCTTGGCCAACAGCATGTCCATCACCGCCAGCGTCTGATCGACGTCATCCTCCGCCACCGTCAGCTGCACCAGACGGCGGGTGTTCGGATCGAGGGTGGTTTCGCGCAGCTGCAGCGGGTTCATCTCGCCCAGGCCTTTAAAGCGCTGGACGTTCGGCTTGCCCTTCTTGCGCTTCAGCTGTTCCAGCACGCCGGCTTTTTCTTCTTCATCCAGCGCGTAGAACACCTCTTTACCGAGATCGATACGGTACAGCGGCGGCATGGCGACATAGACGTGGCCGCCTTTCACCAGCGAACGGAAGTGGCGCACGAACAGCGCGCACAGCAGCGTGGCGATATGCAAGCCGTCGGAGTCCGCATCCGCCAGAATGCAGATTTTGCCGTAGCGCAGCTGGCTGAGGTCTTCGCTGTCCGGATCGATGCCGATCGCCACGGAAATGTCGTGCACTTCCTGCGAGGCCAGCACTTCGTCCGAGGAGACTTCCCAGGTATTCAGGATCTTGCCCTTCAGCGGCATGATCGCCTGATATTCGCGATCGCGCGCCTGCTTGGCCGATCCGCCCGCCGAGTCCCCTTCCACCAGGAACAGTTCGGTCATGGCCAGATCCTGCGAGGTGCAGTCCGCCAGCTTGCCCGGCAGCGCCGGCCCGCTGGTCAGCTTCTTGCGCACCACTTTCTTGGCGGCGCGCAGACGGCGCTGGGCGCTGGAAATCGCCAGCTCGGCCAACTGTTCCGCCGCCTGAACGTTCTGGTTCAGCCACAGACTGAAGGCGTCTTTCACCACACCGGAAACGAAGGCCGCGCACTGACGCGAGGAGAGACGCTCTTTGGTCTGCCCGGCGAACTGCGGATCCTGCATCTTCACCGACAGCACGTAGGCGCAGCGATCCCAGATATCTTCCGCCGACAGCTTCACGCCGCGCGGCAGAATATTGCGGAATTCGCAGAACTCGCGCATCGCGTCCAGCAACCCCTGACGCAGGCCGTTGACGTGGGTGCCGCCCTGCATGGTCGGGATCAGGTTGACGTAGCTTTCGGTCAGCAGCTCACCGCCTTCCGGCAGCCACAGCAGCGCCCAGTCCACCGCTTCGGTGTCACCGGCGAAGTTGCCGACGAACGGCGCTTCCGGCAGGGTGATCAGGCCGTTGACCGCTTCCATCAGGTAGTCGGTCAGGCCGTCCTGGTAGCACCAGCGCTGTTCAGTGTTGTTCACCTTGTCGATGAAATAGATCTCGACGCCGGGGCACAGCACCGCTTTGGCCTTCAGCAGGTGAGTCAGGCGCGATACCGAGAAACGCGGGCTGTCGAAGAACTGTTCGTCGGGCCAGAAGTGCACGCTGGTGCCGGTGTTGCGTTTGCCGCAGGTGCCGGTCACCGTCAGATCTTGCACCTTGTCGCCGTTTTCGAAGGCGATGCTGTAAACGTTGCCATCGCGGCGCACGTTGACTTCCACCCGCTTCGACAGGGCGTTGACCACCGAGATGCCAACGCCGTGCAGGCCGCCGGAGAACTGGTAGTTTTTATTCGAGAATTTACCGCCGGCGTGCAGCCGGCACAGGATCAACTCAACCGCCGGCACGCCCTCTTCCGGGTGGATGTCCACCGGCATGCCGCGGCCGTCGTCGATCACTTCCAGCGACTGATCGGCGTGCAGAATCACGTCGATGCGCTTGGCGTGGCCGGCCAACGCTTCGTCGACGCTGTTATCGATCACCTCTTGGCCGAGGTGGTTTGGGCGCGTCGTGTCGGTATACATGCCGGGACGACGGCGCACTGGTTCTAGACCGCTGAGTACTTCAATGGCATCAGCGTTATAGCTGGATTGAGTCATCGTTGATTATTTTTTCGTGGTTAAAGGGAGGTGCCGGAACGGTCCGTCAGACCGCGTTTAGCCCTAAAAAATCCACAATCTGGGGGAAGTAGTGCTCGAAACCGACGAAGGCGTGGTTTCCACCCGACTCCACCGTTTGCCGACACGCGGTGTAATACGCCACTGCCTGGCCGTAATCGAGAATTTCATCGCCCGTTTGCTGCAGCAGCCAGATTAAATCCGGCGACTCCAAAGGATCGATCTGCATCACTTTCAGATCGTAAACGTGCCGAGACTCTAACACATATTGCTGGCCGGTGTAGGGGTTCTCGTTGGCGCCGAGGTAGTCGACCAGCAGCTCAAACGGCTTGACCGCCGGGTTGACCACCACCGCCGGCAGCGAAAAACACTGCGACAGCCAGGTGGCGTAATAGCCGCCCAGCGATGAGCCCACCAGCCCGAGCGTTTGCCCGGCGCGTTCCAGCACCAGGTTCTCCAGCATCTCGGCGGCCTCCGCCGGAAACGCCGGCAGCTGCGGCACCAGCATCTCGATATCGGGATGACGCTCGGCCAGCCAGGCCTTGAAGGCCACCGCCTTGGCCGACTGCGGCGAGCTGTTGAAACCGTGCAGGTAGAGCAGTGTCGAAGGCATCAGTATCCATCCGAGTCCATATCGGGGCGGAAGTCGTCGTTTTCCAGGCGGAACACCTGCGTCTCGACGCGGCCGTCCGGCAGCAGATCGAGGTAGCGCCAACCGGGAGAGACGTCGTCGATGGTAAAGTTAGTGCAGTGCGGCTTGAATTGCACGCAGGTGGACGGCGTCGCCAGCAGACGCCGGCCTTGCCATTCCAGATCCAAATCCTGGTGAATGTGCCCGCACACCACGGTGTTCACTTTCGGGTAGCGCAGCAGGATCGCCCCCAGCATATGCGGGTTGCGCAGGCTGTGCTGATCGAGCCAGGTACAGCCGGAAGGCAGCGGATGATGGTGCAACAGCAACAGCGTATAGCGCTCGGGGTGAGCCTGCAGGCAGCGCTCCATCCATTCGAGCTGGTATTCGCTCAATTCGCCGTGCGGTACGCCGAATACCTGGCTGTCCAACATCAGCACCTGCCAGCTGTCGCCCAGCAACACCTGCTTGGAAGGGGCGATGCCAGCGGCGGCCAACGCGTCGACCATCGCCGGTTGAAAATCGTGGTTGCCCGGCAGCCACACGCAGGGAGCCGGCAGTTGCGCAATGCCGGCGGCAAAGTGGCGGTACGCCGCCTGCGAATGATCCTGCGCCAAATCTCCCGTGGCGACGATCAGATCGACATCGCGGCGCTGCGCCTGAATGGCCTCCAGCACCGCGTGATAACTGCGATAGGTATTGATGCCGAGCAGCGTCTCGTGTTCGCCGGCAAAAAGGTGGGTATCTGTTATTTGTAGAATCCTGACCGCGGCCCCACTCGCCACAGGCAGTTTAAACAGGCTTTCCAAATGGTGTCCTTTGTTATTTCAGTCTGTCTAACAAACCGGAACCGCCATCGCTCCATGCGCCAAACAGTAGCGCAGCCAATCAGCAAGAAACTGGTTAATTTGATGCTTTTCGTCGCGTTGATGCAACTTTTTATTAGGATAATCATAACGCGCTTTAAAGCGGTAGATCTGCTGGCTGGAACACACTTCCGCAACCATGGCGTCATGGTATAACCGCACCGTCATCGCGGGCAGGCTCCAGTAGCTGACCGCCGGAAAAATCTGCTCGATCTCCACCAGCGACGTGTAACGCGTGGACTCAACGATGGTCAAACGATAGCCGGCGCCGTTCACCTGATAAGTTACCGTTTCACCCGCTTCGTCGTTGCGCGGCAGCAAGCGGCGCAATTGCGCGAAGTTGGTTTCGCACAATCTCATCATTTCGGGGAAATCAGGGGTATAGCGCTGTTTCATTAGTTGGCCCACTCTTTTCTCAACGATTCATGGTGCAACGCCAGCCATTGCAATGCAATCACTGATGCGGCGTTATCGATCGCGCCCTCTTCGACCCAACGGTAAGCCTGCTCGCGGCTGACCACGTGGACGCGGATATCTTCATGCTCTTCCGCCAGGCCGTGGATGCCTTCGGCGGTGCCGGCGTCCACCTCGCCGACCATGATCGACAGACGTTCGCTGGTGCCGCCGGGGCTCGCCAGGTAGCTCAGCACCGGTTTGCAACGTCCGACCACCACGCCGGCCTCTTCCTGCGCTTCGCGGCGGCACACGTCTTCGACGCTTTCGCCGGTTTCGATCATACCCGCCACCATTTCCAGCAGCCAGGGCGAATTACTGGTATCGACCGCGGCGATGCGCAGTTGTTCAATCAGCACGACTTCGTCGCGCACCGGATCGTAAGGCAGCAGCACCGCCGCATGGCCGCGCTCGAAAATTTCACGCGTGATTTCAGGACTCATTTCGCCATTGAACAAGCGATGACGGAACCGGTATAAATTGAGTGAAAAAAAACCACGGTACAGCGTCTCGCGTGCAATAATCTCTACATCTTTTTTGTCGAAAGTGACGGGCGACGGCTGCGAACGGTTCATTAGCGAATTCTCCTGCGTGAGTATGCCGATAAAATAAACGGTTTTGATGACAGAAACAGCGGGACTGTCCGCCGCGGCTTTATGTTAGGCTGTTTTTCGCCGCCGGATGCGGCACGTTTGTGCGCTCGCATGTAATAGTGGGAAACAATCCGGATTGTCAGCCATAATATCAGCTGCAGTCGACCCGGGCAGTACGTCAAGGTAAATAGGCGGTCTGAAAGGTAAAAGTTGCGCGAGATGGCACATTCAGCCACCTGATGCGCACCGCAGACTCTGCTAGAATCGGCAACTATTTCGTCTATCGTCAGCGCTAACATAGCAATATTGCTGCACAACAAGGAATGCAAATGAAGAAACTGCTCCCCCTTCTTATCGGACTGAGCCTGGGCGGCTTCAGTGCAATGAGCCAGGCAGAGAACCTGCTGCAGGTCTACAAACAGGCCAGGGAAAGTAACCCGGATCTGCGCAAAAGTGCTGCTGACCGCGACGCCGCATTCGAAAAGATCAATGAAGCGCGCAGCCCGCTGCTGCCGCAGCTCGGCCTGAGCGCCGGTTACAACTACAATAACGGCTATCGCGACAGCAACGGCGTCAACAGCAATGTCACCAGCGCTTCGCTCGGCCTGACCCAAACCATTTTCGACATGTCGAAATGGCGCGCGCTGACGCTGCAGGAAAAGACCGCCGGCATCTCCGACGTGACCTTCCAGACGGCGGAACAGCAGCTGATCCTCAATACCGCTACCGCCTATTTCAACGTGCTGAGCGCCATTGACACGCTCTCCTATACCCAGGCGAACAAACAAGCGGTTTACCGTACGTTGGATCAAACCACCCAGCGCTTCAACGTGGGCCTGGTGGCGATCACCGACGTGCAGAACGCCCGTTCCTCCTACGACACCGTGCTGGCGGCCGAAGTCACCGCCCGCAACAACCTGGACAACGCGCTGGAAGCGCTGCGCCAGATCACCGGCACCTTCTATCCGGAGCTGGCCTCGCTGAATACCGATCGCTTCAGCACCCAGCGCCCGGAAGCGGTGAACAACCTGCTGAAAGAAGCGGAAGCGCGCAACCTGAGCCTGCTGTCCGCCCGTCTGAGCCAGGACCTGGCGCGCGAGCAGATCCGCTCTGCGCAGACCGGTTATATGCCGACGGTCAACCTGAATGCGTCGACCGGGATCACCAATACCCGTTACAACGGTTCCGCTACTCACGACACGCTGAGCTCCAGCCGTTACAGCAATTCTGATGCCGGCCAAAACCAGGTGGGCGTTTCGATCAGCCTGCCGCTGTACAGCGGCGGCGCAACCAACTCGCAGGTGGAACAGGCGCAGTACGGCTTTGTCGGCGCCAGCGAGCAGCTGGAAAGCGCCCACCGCGGCGTGGTGCAGACCGTGCGTTCGTCGTTCAACAACGTCAACGCCTCGATCAGCAGCATCAACGCCTACAAACAGGCGGTGATCTCCGCGCAGAGCTCTCTGGATGCGATGGAAGCCGGTTACCAGGTGGGTACCCGCACCATCGTCGACGTGCTGAACGCCACCAGTACCCTGTATAACGCCAAGCAGCAGCTTTCCAGCGCGCGTTATACCTACCTGATCAACCAGTTGAACATCAAGTCGGCGCTCGGCACGCTGAACCAGAACGATCTGCTGACGCTGAACGGCGCACTGGGCAAACCGGTGTCGACCGCGCCTGACGCCGTCGCGCCGCAGAACCGTGCTCAGGACGCCTACGCGGACGGCTATCAGGACAACGCGCCGATGCAACAGGTCGCCGCGCCTGCGCCAACCGCTACCCGCGCTGCCGCACCGGCCGTCAGCCAGCCGGTTCGCAACAGCGGCAACCCATTCCGCAACTGATGCGCGCACGTTGATAAACACGGGGTTCGGCCTGCGCCGCACCCCGTTTTTTTTGCCCTATTTCCCCCGCTTCTGCCCACCGCCTCACAGCCGCCGCTGCGCCAGGTGGTATCATCGTCACTCTCGTTTTCGCAGTCTGGATGAGGTTCGATGGACAACGATTCACGCTGGCAGCGTTTGATTAACGACGGCGAACTGCCGCCGCCACTGCGCCCGACGCAGGCGGTTTACGCCTCCTGGCTGCGCTGCCGCAGCCTGATGCAGCCCGAGGTCTGGCAAGCGCCGCACCGCGCGCAGGGCGCCACCTTCGAATCGATTTGTCGCCGCAAGAACGACCTGCTGACGCTCGGCCAGGCGGCGCTGGAAGACGCCTGCGAATACATGGAGCCGCGCCGCTGCCTGCTGATGATCCTCGACGAGAGCGGATGCATGCTGTGGCGCTGCGGCGACGCCCAAACCTGGGAGCATTTGCAGCAATTGGGGTTCGCCCCCGGCGCTTATTGGGCAGAGGGGCAGATCGGCACCAACGCCCCGGCGCTGGCGGCGGCGGAAGGCCATCCGGTGCGAGTGAGCGGTGAAGAACATGTGCGCCGGGCGCTGCACGGCTGGTCGTTCTGCGCCACGCCGGTTTACGACAACAGCGGCCGTCAGCGCGGCTCGATCGCGTTGGGCTGCCTGCTGGCCGATTGCGCCGCCGGCGATTTGTCGCTGACGCTGGCCATCGCCCGCGAAATCGGCAATTCACTGAACGCCGACGGCCTGCTGGCGGAGTCCAACCGCCATCTGAATCAGCTTTACGGCCTGCTGGACGGCGTGGACGACGGCGTAATGGCCTGGGATCACCGCGGCTACCTGCAATACATCAACCAACGCGCCGCCGGCCTGCTGAAGCTGGACGAACAGCAGAGCCAAGGCAAACCGCTGGCGCAACTGCTGACGCTGCCTGCCCTGCTCAAACGCGCCATCGCCGATCGGCAACCGCTGCAACACGTCGAGGTCACCTTCGAAAGCCAGCGGCAGTTTATCGCCGCCTTGCTGACGCTAAAGCCGATTTTCGACGGCGATCGCTGCAGTTTCATCGCTCTGCTGCACCCGCTCGAGCGGTTGCGCCAGTATGTCAGCAGCCAGTTGGGGCGCGTCAGCCACAGCTTCGAGCAGATGCCCTCCGCCTCGCTGGAGATGCGGCGGCTGATCCGTTATGGGCAGCAGGCGGCCAAAGGCCAGCATCCGATCCTGCTGCGCGGGGAGGAAGGCGTCGGCAAAGAGCTGCTCAGCCAGGCCATCCACAACGCCGGCGAACGCGCCGCCGGGCCGTATATCGCCCTCAACTGCCAGCTGCTGCCGCAGTCGCAGGGGCTACGTGAACTGCTGGGCAGCGACGCCAGCGAAGAAGAGGCCGGTCAGCTCAGCAAATTCGAATTGGCCAACGGCGGCACGCTGTACCTCGAACAGATCGAATACCTGCCGGCGGAGATGCAATCGGCGCTGCTGCAGGTGCTGAAAACCGGCGTAGTGATCCGCCTCAATTCCAGCCGGGTGATCCCGGTCGATGTGCGGGTGATCGCCGGCAGCGCCGCCGATCTGCCGCTGCTGGTGCAGCAAAACCGCTTCCGCCGCCAGCTGTTTTACAGCCTGCAGGCGTTCGAGATCCAGATCCCACCGCTGCGTCAGCGGCTGAGCGATATTCCGCTGCTGGTCAAACACCATCTGCGCACGCTGGAGCAGCATTTTCAGTGCCGCTTTCGGGTGGATGACGAAGTGATGACCCAGCTGGCGCTCTACCTGTGGCCGGGCAACGATTTGGAACTGAAAGGGGTGGTGGAGCGCGCGGCGATGATCTGCCACGGCCACCACATCCAGCTGGCGGATCTGCCGGCGCACCTGCTCGGCCAGCCGTCGCTGCTGGAGAGCGATCCGCAGCCCGGCGCGCCGCTGTTGACGCTGACGGACATGGAGCGCCAGGCGATCCTCCGCGCGGCGACCGTCAGCCGCGGCCAGCTGACGGAGATGGCGCAGCTGCTGGGCATCGGCCGCACCACCCTGTGGCGGAAGATCAAACAGCACGGGATCGACATCCGCCAATTCAAGCTGCGCGCTTAGTGGCTGAGCTGCAACACCCCGCGCGCGGCGTCCAACATCGCTTTCTGCCCGCTGCGGGTTTTGCTCAGGCAATCCTGCATGCCGACCACCATCGGAATGCCCATCGCCTTCGCCAAAATGGCGCTGTGCGACAGGGCATTGCCGCCGCTCAGGCAGATGCCGAGCACCAGCCGGCGGTCGAGCATCACCACCTCTGAGGGCATCAGCTCGTCCATCACCAGTATCGACGGTTCTGCCAGCGCGATGGCCGGCAGCGCCTGCCCCTCTAGATGGCACAGCGTGCGGCGCAGCATGTCGCGCACGTCCAGTTCGCGCGCCCGCATGTAGTCGTCATCCAGCTCGCGGTACTCTTCGGCGATCGCCTCCAGCACCTGTCGCCAGGCCTGCTCGGCGCTGCACAGCTGCTGCGCAATGCGGGTGTAAGCCGCCTGCTGCAGATCCGGGTCGTCCAGCAGCATGCTGTGAGCGCCGAAGATCGCCGCCTGCGGCTTGCCGATCAGCGTGCCGGTGCGCTCCGCCAGCCGGTTCAGATCGCTCAACGTTTGCTGCAGCGCCTCCCGCAGGCGTTGCTGTTCGCCCAACACCTCGTCCGCGCCAATCCGTCGATCGGCGGCTGGCGGCCAGAAACTGCGGGCCTGGAACACCGGCCCGCTGGTGACGCTTTCCGCCACCGGGATGCCATGCAGCGAAGGCTGCTGCCGCTCGGAGACCGTCTCGCCGAAGTGTTGCTCCGCCAGCGCCTTGAACGCCGCCAGCGCGTCGTCCGCCTGCGCGCCGTCGGCGATCAGGCGAATGGTGTCGCCGTGACGCACCTGCAGCAGCGCCAGCTGATTGAGGCTGCGCGGATCGACGCACTGCCCCTGTTTTTCCAGCACCAGCTCGGCCTTGAACGGCGCCAGCGCCTCGACCAGCCGCGCCGCCGGGCGCGCGTGCAGCCCGTGCGGGTTCTGCACCGTCCAGGTTATGCTTTTGCCCTGCGCCAGCGGCAAAGCCGCGTTCTTCGCGGCCTGTGAGCCTTCGCCCAGCTGCGCCTGCTTGGCCTGCAGCGCGCCCTGCGCCTCCGCCACCACCTGCTCCAGCGAAGCGCCGGAGTTGGCAGCCACCACCGCTGCCAGAGTGCCTTCGACCAGCGGCGCAGCGCAAAGCCGCACCTTGGCGGCCAACTCCGGATCCAGCAGATCGAGCGCGGTTTCCGCACTGAGCAGCGCGCTGCCCAAATCCATCAGCACCAGAATACCATCGCCGTCGGCGACCGATTCAATAGCCTCCATGACCTTGACCGCGTCGGTGCCGATCGGGTGCTCCTCGTCATCCACGCCCGCCGCCAGCGCCAGCTTGCAGCCGTCGCCACGCATCATCTGCCGCGCCAACTGCTCAACGCCGCGCGCCAACAACGCGCTGTGCGAAACCACCACGATATTAATCATCTCGCCTCCTGCTAACTGCCGGCGACCTCGGCCAGCGTTTTCATCATCAGCATCACCGAAGTGGCGCCGGGATCCTGGTGGCCGATGCTGCGCTCGCCCAGGTAACTGGCCCGCCCCTTGCGCGCCTGCATGGTGATGGTGCTCTCCACCGCCCTCTCGGCGCTGTCGGCGGCGCGCTGCAACGCCTCCGCCACGCTCAGGTTCTGCTGCGCGGACTGACCGAGGCTCGCCACCACCGGCCACCAAACGTCACACATGGTCTTGTCGCCCGGCTCCGCTTTGCCGCGCATCACCACGCCTTCAACCCCTTCCTGCATTACCTGATGCAGCTCCGTCAGATCCAGGCTTTGCTTGGCGTTCGCCGCCTGCGCCGCGCGGATGAAGAAGGTGCCGAACAGCGGGCCGCTCGCGCCGCCTACGCTCGACAGCAGCGTCATGCCGGTGTTTTTCAGGATAAAACCGATGTCTTTGTCCGCCACCGACGGCAGCTTTTCCACCACCTTATTGAAACCGCGGTTCATGTTCAGACCGTGGTCGGCATCGCCGATCTCGGTGTCCAGCTGGGTCAGAAAATCGCGCTCCCGGCTGAACACTTCGCCGCAACGCATCAGCCAATCGACGACCTGTTGTTTGGTCAACGCCATGATTCCTCCTCAGCAACCCCAACGCAGCGCAGGCGTTTTCACCGGCGCATCCCACAAGGACAACATCTCGTCGTCCACGTTCAACAGCGTGATGGACACGCCTTGCATATCCAGCGAGGTGCAGTAAGCGCCCACCAGGTTGCGTTCGATGATGATGCCCGCCTCGGCGCAACGTTCCGCCAACCGATGGTACACACCGTACAGTTCGGACAGCGGCGTGGCACCCAGGTTGTTGACCAACGCGATCACCCGATCGCCGCGCGTCAGCGGCTGCTTGGTCTGCATCTCGTCGCGCCACTCGCCCTGCTGACGATCCCAGACGCGGATCGTGCGCTGATAGTGACCGTGGTCGATCAGCGTATGGAACATGTCATCCACCGCCGCGTTGAGCGTGGTGAACGGGCGGCGCGCAATGCCCGGCTCGCCGTGAATGCCGACGCCGAACTCCATCTCGTTCTCCGCCAGGGTGAACGACGGCTTGCCGGCGGCGGGGACGGTACAGGCGCCCAGCGCAATGCCGATCGAATGCCCGTGGTTGTTGATGCGATGCCCCAGCGTCACCACGCTGTCCAGGTCGTCGCCGCGCGCCGCAGCGGCGCCCAACAGTTTCTCCATCAGCACGGTGTTGGCCACCCCGCGCCGCCCGGCGGTGAACAGGCTGTCTTTGACCGCCACGTCGTCATCCACCAGCACCGTCGCCACCGCGACGCCGCTGTCGTGCAGCAGCTCGGTGGCGGTTTCGAAGTTGAGCACGTCGCCGGTGTAGTTTTTGATCAGCAGCAATACGCCGGCGCCGCCGTCGATCGCCTGACCGCATTCGTACATTTTATCCGGCGTCGGCGAGGTGAAAATCTCGCCCGGACAGGCGCCGTCGAGCATCCCTTCACCGACGAAACCGCAGTGCATCGGCTCGTGGCCGCTGCCGCCGCCGGACAGGATCGCCACCTTGCCCGCCACCGGCGCGTCGGCGCGGGTCACGAACACCGGATCCGCGTGCACCAGCAGCTCGGGATGGGCTTCCGCCAGCCCCTGCAACTGCTCTTCCAACACCGACTCGACCTGATTAATCAGTTTTTTCACGATGGTTTCCTCTGTAAGAACAGGGGCGCGGCGCACCGCGCCCCAAGGGTATCAATGACGCTGCAGCCAGGCAGCGCCCAGCCGATCCGCCGTCAGGATCGCCGCCTGCACGCTGGCGGGGGTGACCTCGAACGGCATGTTGTGAATGGTTTCGCCGGCGGCGCAGCTGGCCTCGGCCACCGCCATCATCTTCGCCGTCGCATCGCCGGCGACGCCCATCTGCGCCAGCGTGATCGGCAAGCCGATGCTGTGGCAAAACGCCAGCACGGTCTCAATCTGCGCCATCGGGCTGTTCTGCAACACCAGCTGCGTCAGGGTGCCGAACGCCACTTTCTCGCCGTGATACAGGTGGTGGCACTCCTCCAGCACCGTGAAGCCGTTGTGAATGGCGTGCGCCGCCGCCAATCCGCTGCTCTCGAAGCCGATGCCGCTCAGGTAAGTATTGGCTTCGATGATGCGTTCCACCGCTTCCGTCACCACGCCGGCCTCGACCGCCAGTTTGGCCTTCACCCCTTCGGCCAGCAGCGTGTCATAACACAGCCGCGCCAGGCTGAGCGCCGCCAGCGTCGATTTGCCGCCGGCCATGCTGGTAGCCTGCGCGTCGAAGCAGGCCTGCGCCTCGAAATAGGTGGAGAGCGCGTCGCCCATGCCAGCCACCAGCAGGCGCACCGGCGCTTTGGCGATGATGGCGCTGTCCATCACCACCATGTCCGGGTTGCGCGGGTAAATCAGGTATTCGGCGAATTCGCCCTGTTCGGTGTAAAGAACCGACAGCGCGCTGGTCGGCGCATCGGTGGAGGCGATGGTGGGGATGAGCACCACCGGCAGCCGTTGGTAGTGTGCGACGGCCTTGGCGGTGTCGAGCGTCTTGCCGCCGCCGACACCGATCACGCCGCGGCAACCGTGGGCCTGCAGCTCGCGGCCGAGCCGGTCTATCTCTTTACGGCAGCACTCGCCGTTGAAGCGGGCCGCATGATGCTTCACGCCGTGCTGCTGCAGGCTGCCCATCAGGGTGTCGCCCGCCAGCTGCATCACGAAGTCGTCAGCGATCACGAAATAGTGATCGGCGAGGGATTTGGCGTATTCGCCGACGGCGGCCAACGCATTGGCGCCCTGAATGTATTTGCCTGGTGACTGGATGATTCTCAACATAACCGGATCCTTGTAGGGAATTGGCGATGGTAACGTTCAGATATCAGGTGATGACGCGCCGACTTCACCGCCGGCTTGTTGTTGTGCTTCGACTATGAGCGCCTGCCGTCCACCTGGCGAGCCTCGCGATTTTTGTTCCATTATGGAACATCATCATAGCGCTAACGTTTCATGATGAAACGCCAACGCGCGTTTTTTCGCCGTGAAAGCGAACTGGCGCACACCCCAACGTATAACTGCGTAAAGAGTGGCTTCTGCGGGCGTTTCAGCTTTAATTTTGACCATGTTTCCCCTATCCTTAGCGCCACTACTGGGAAAGGGCGAAAACAGCCCGCATGATGGGATTGATAACGATGAAACGGACAAAAAACATCAACCAAGAGACGTTCCGCAAATCCTGGCGCAGCTACCGTGTCGCGCCCGTGGCCTTGGCGATCAGCGCCGTCTTTATGCTGGCCGGCTGCGAGAAGAGCGATGAAACGGTCTCCCTGTATCAGAATGCCGATGACTGTTCGCGCGCCAACCCTTCGATGAGCGAGCAGTGCACCACCGCCTACAACAACGCCCTGAAAGAAGCGGCGAAAACCGCGCCTAAATACGCGACCCGCGAAGACTGCGTCGCCGAATTCGGCGAAGCGCAGTGCACTCAGGCGCCGGCCCCGGCGCAGGCCGGCATGGCGGCGGAATCGCAAAGCAGCGGCAGCTTCTGGATGCCGCTGATGGCGGGCTACATGATGGGCCGCCTGATGGGCGGTTCCGGCTTCGCGCAGCAGCCGCTGTTCACCTCCAAGAACGCCGCCAGCCCGGCGAACGGCAAATTTGTCGACGCCAGCGGCAAGAGCTACGGCCCGGCCACCGCCGGCGGCCGCACCATGACGGTGCCGAAAACCGCGATGGCGCCAAAGCCTGCGGTCACCAACACCGTGACCCGCGGCGGCTTCGGCGAGACCGTGGCCAAACAGACCAGCATGCAGCGTAGCAGCGCTACCTCCAACTCCAGCTCTCGCAGCATGGGCGGTTGATGCATGAAACGTATTGCCATTACCGAGCGCCCGGACTGGCGCGAAAAAGCGACCGAGTTCGGTTTCCGTTTCCACACCATGTACGGCGAGCCGTACTGGTGTGAAGACGCCTATTACCAGTTCACGCTGGCGCAGATTGAAGAGATCGAAAGCGCCACCGCCGAGCTGCACCAGATGTGCCTGCAGGTGGTGGAGAAAGTGGTCGCCAGCGACGAGCTGATGGCCAAGTTCTGCATCCCGAAACACACCTGGGAGTTCGTACGCAGCTCCTGGCGCACCAACCAGCCGTCGCTGTATTCGCGTCTCGATCTGGCCTACGACGGCGTCAACCCGCCGAAGCTGCTGGAGAACAACGCCGATACGCCGACCTCGCTCTATGAGGCGGCCTTCTTCCAGTGGCTGTGGCTGGAAGACCAGATCAACGCCGGCAAGCTGGATCCGCAATCGGATCAGTACAACAGCCTGCAGGAGAAGCTGATCGAGCGTTTCGCCGAGCTGAAAGCGCACCACGGCTTCGGCCTGCTGCACCTGGCGTGCTGCCAGGACAGCGAAGAAGATCGCGGCACGGTGCAATATCTGCAGGACTGCGCGCAGGAAGCCGGTCTGCCGACCGAATTCCTGTTCATGGAAGACATTGGCCTTGGCGAGAAAGGCCAGTTCACCGATCTGCAGGACCAGGTGATCGGCAACCTGTTCAAGCTCTACCCGTGGGAGTTCATGCTGCGCGAGATGTTCTCCACCAAGCTGGAAGACGCCGGCGTGCGTTGGCTGGAGCCAGCCTGGAAGAGCATCATCTCCAACAAGGCGCTGCTGCCGCTGCTGTGGGAAATGTTCCCGAACCACCCTAACCTGCTGCCGGCTTATTTCGCGCAAGACGATCATCCGCCGATGGATCATTACGTCACCAAGCCGCTGTTCTCACGCGAAGGCGCCAATATCCAGATCGTCGAAAACGGTCAGGAAGTGGCGCGCGTCGATGGGCCATACGGCGAAGAAGGCATGATCGTGCAGCAGTTCCATCCGCTGCCGAAGTTCGAAGACAGCTACACGCTGATCGGCAGCTGGCTGGTGAACGATCAACCTTGCGGCATCGGCCTGCGCGAAGATCGCGAACTGATCACGCAGGATCTGTCGCGCTTCTATCCGCACACCATCCTCGGCTGATCGCACCGCTGAAGGCAAAAACGCCAGTCAGAGACTGGCGTTTTTTCTTTATCCCACCTGTACCGACAGCATGCTCAGCGCCCCCATTTCGATACCATCGATCGGCACGCTGATGGCCTCTTTTCCATCCCAGCCGCCGAGCACGTACAGCAACGGCAAATAGTGTTCCGGCGTCGGATTCGACAGCGCCGCCCCCTCATGGCGCATGAAATCCACCAGCGGATGGTTATCGCCCCGATAACGCAGGTTATCCCGGACAAAGTTATTGAATGATTCCGCCCACGGGTAGGCGCTGGTATCGCCCTGCCATTTCACCATGCGCAGGTTGTGCACCACGTTGCCGCTGGCGACGATCATCACGCCCTCGTCCCGCAGCGCGGCGAGTTTGCGGCCCAGCTCATAGTGATAGGCCGCCGGCTGTGTGCCGTCGACGCTGAGCTGCACCACCGGAATATCAGCATCGGGATACATTTTGATCAATACGCCCCAGGTGCCGTGATCCAATCCCCACTCGCCGAGATCCGCCGTTACCGGCACCGGCGCCAGGATTTGCTGCAGCTGCGCGGCCAGCGCGGGAGAGCCCGGCGCCGGATAGCGGGTATCAAACAGCGCCTGCGGGAACCCCCCGAAGTCGTGAATGGTTTTGGGTTTTTCCATCGCGGTGACCGCAGTGCCGCGGGTGTACCAATGCGCGGAAACCGCCACGATCGCCTTCGGGCGCGGCAATGACTCACCCAACGCACGCCATGCCCGGGTGTAGCGGTTGTCTTCCAGCACGTTCATCGGGCTACCATGGCCCAGGAACAGTGCCGGCATACGAGAGGTGTTCATAGGGAGATCCTTAGTTCAAATTGTGCTATGGCGTTACATTACGCGCTTTGCCGCAGCAACACAGCCGGATAACCGTGATGATGATCTTCAATAAATTTGAATTAAAAAGCGCAAAAATGCACCGGCCAACAGAAAGTTAAAAAACACATACTTTTCAATTAATTAATAAATTCCGTGAATACCGTGACATTACTGCCACACAGATCTAATTTGTGAACAATTTATGTACTTTTTGTTAACGCAGTCGATACACTCCTCTTTCAGTCGACAGGGTGTTGGCAGCCCGTCGGCGCTACGGGAATCACGTCTCACCAAGGAGGAATTCATGTTCAGACCCACACTGGCAACCCGCCTGGCGCTTTCCATGACCTTGCTGGCCACTGCAACGGCAGCCGCCGGCGCGGCGGACAAAGCGCAGCTGACGCAGCGCGAAGACCCTTATTTCCTTCAGGCGCAAACTCAGCTGCAACAGCGGCTGAAGCAAACACCAAACACCAACCGCGCCAAAAACGTCATTCTGGTGGTCGGCGACGGCATGGGGTTTTCCACCGTGACCGCCGCTCGCATTTTTGAAGGGCAGCAGCGCGGCGTGGACGGCGAATCCAACGTGCTGGCCTGGGAAGCGTTCCCCTATCTGGCGGCGGCCAAAACCTATTCCGCCGACGCCCAAATCACCGACTCCGCGCCCAGCGCGGTGGCGATGACCACCGGTGTCAAAACCATCAACGATCTGATGGGCCTCAACCATACGGCCGCCCTCAACAATTGCGAAGACCAGCAAACCAAGGCCGTCACCACGCTGTGGGAGATGGCCGCAACGCTCGGCATGTCCACCGGCGCCGTGACGACCGCGACCATTACCCACGCCACGCCGGGCGCCACCTATGCCCATATCGCCAACCGCGACTGGGAATCCGACGCCAAAATGCCGGCGGATGCTCTGGCCGCAGGCTGCCGCGACATCGCACGCCAGCTGGTGGAAATGAAATACGGCAACGGCCTGAACGTGGCGATGGGCGGTGGGCGCGCCAACTTCCTGCCCGACGGCGTGAGCGATCCGGAATACCCCGACAAGAAAGGCGCCAGAAAGGATGGCCGCGACCTGACGCAGGCCTGGCTGCAACGCTACGGCGAGCGTGGGCAATACGTATGGAATCAAGCGCAGTTCGACAAAATCGATCCGGCCAAAGTCGACCACCTGCTGGCCCTGTTCGAACCGTCGCACATGAACTTCGAGCACGATCGGCGGCAAGACGCGGCGGGAGAGCCTTCGCTGGCGGAAATGACCGGCAAGGCCATCGATATTTTGGCCAGGAATCCCGAAGGCTACCTGCTGTTGGTGGAGGGCGGACGCATCGATCACGGCAGCCATAACGGTAACGCCTACCGCACGCTGAGCGACGCGGTCGCGCTGAACGAAGCGGTGAAAACCATCGTCGACAAGGTCAATCTGGACGAGACCCTGGTGATCGTAACCGGCGATCACAGCCACACGCTGACCATTGCCGGCTATGCCAAGCGAGGCAATCCCATCCTCGGCATTTCCGTCGGCGTCGACGGCAAACCGCGGCTGGGCAGCGACGGCAAGCCTTACACCACCGTCGGCTTCGCCAACGGCCCCGGCGGCACAATCCCATTGACCGAGCGCCCGGCATTGACCATGGAGCAGGCCACCGCGCCCGACTTTATTCAGCCAGCGCTGGTGCCGCTGAAAAGTGAGACGCACGGCGGGGAAGATCTCGGCATCTACGCCATCGGCCCCTGGGCGCATCTGTTCCAGGGTACGGTAGAGGAGAACTACACCTTCCACGTGATGAATTACGCCAGCCGCATCGGCGAACGCCTGTCAAAACAGTAGCCACAAAAAAAGCCGCGTTGAGCGGCTTTTTTTATCGTTGAAAGCGGCCGGCTATCAGCTGGCTTTTTTCTCGTGCGCCTGGCGGTAGGCCACCAGATCTTCGATGGTCAGCACCACCATGTCGTGCTGTTTGGCGAAGGTGATCACTTCCGGCGCATGTGCCATGCTGCCATCGTCGTTGGTCAGTTCACACAGCACGCCGGCAGGTTTGAAGCCGGCCATGGAGACCAGATCGATGGTCGCTTCGGTGTGGCCGCGGCGGCTCAGCACGCCGCCCGGCTGCGCGCGCAGCGGGAATACGTGGCCCGGACGGTTCAGGTCGCTCGGCTTGGCGCTGTCTGCCACCGCCGCACGGATGGTGGTCAGGCGATCGGAAGCGGAAACCCCGGTAGTCACGCCCTGCGCCGCTTCGATGGTCACGGTGAAGGCGGTCTGGAACTGGCTGGAGTTGTTGGTCACCATCATCGGCAGCTCAAGCTGCTGACGGCGTTCTTCGGTGATGCACAGGCACACGATACCGCTGCCGTGGCGAATGGTCAGCGCCATCTGCTCAACGGTCATGGTTTCCGCGGCGAAGATCATATCACCTTCGTTTTCACGATTTTCATCATCGAGCACCATCACGCCGCGCCCGTTGCGCAGTGCGTCGATCGCGCGTTCAACGCGTTCTGTCGGCGTGCCGAAGTCTGAAAGTAGCGTCTGATTCATGGTAAAAAACCTCATTAAAAATTATGGATTACCAGAACCAGGGCGATCTTGAGGAGTAGCTAACAATAGCTAAAAAAATAACGCAAGCGGGCGCAAGCCCGGCAGATACCGTTACTCTCTCCCATCCGGACTATAACCGTCGGCCCCGGAATTACACCGGATCTGCTGACCTCTAACCGGCCTTTACAGGCTGGCTGAGCGCTCGCGGGCTTTCACCGTAGAAGGTGATTTACCGCCGGTGGGGACTTTCACCCCGCCCTGAGAATAAGCAGGATGACTATAACGCTAATGGGTAGGCAGGGCAATTGGCAAAAGCACAATTCGGCCACGCACGGCGAATGCGCTTAATGGTTTATCCGGCGGGCAACTCGCATTACACTAAGCGGCAGCTATTAAACTCTGAAAGGGATACGCCATGATTGACCCGAAAAAAATCGAACAAATCGCACGCCAGGTTCATGAGTCCATGCCTAAAGGCGTTCGTGAATTCGGGGAAGACGTTGAGAAAAAAATCCGTCAGGTACTGCAGTCGCAGCTTACCCGCCTGGATTTGGTTAACCGCGAAGAGTTCGACGTACAGACTCAGGTGCTGCTGCGCACCCGCGAGAAGCTGGCGCTGTTGGAACAGCGCATGGCCGAGCTGGAAAGTAAACTGAGCGCGGCGCCGGCGGCCAAACAGGAAGACGAGTAATTCCCGCCAAGGGCGCGCACCGCGCGCCCTTGTTCTTTACGTCGCCCAGCGTTAACCGCGCCCGTCTTTGATCGCTTTGATGATGTTGGTGGTCGACAGGCCGTCTTCAAAGTTCAGCACTTTGACATCGCCGCCGTTGGCCCACACTTCCGCACTGCCGGCAATCTCTTCCGGTTTGTAATCACCGCCTTTCACCAGCAAATCCGGCAAAATGTCGGCAATCAGACGCTGCGGCGTGTCTTCTTCGAACGGCACCACCCAATCCACCGCTTCCAGCGCGCCCAGCACGATCATGCGATTCTCCAGCGCGTTGACCGGGCGTGTTTCCCCTTTCAAACGCTTGGTCGACGCATCGCTGTTCACCGCCACGATCAGGCGATCGCCCAGTTTGCGAGCGTTGGCCAGATAGGAAACGTGGCCGGCATGCAGAATGTCGAAGATACCGTTGGTCATCACGACTTTCTCGCCGCGCTGGCGCGCCTGCGCCACGGCGTGTTTCAACTGCGCTTCGGTCATCACGCCAAAACCGGTTTCGGCACGGCCGCGCACCGCGTTTTCCAGCTCGATAGGCGACACGGTGGACGTACCGAGTTTGCCCACCACTACGCCGGCGGCGGCGTTGGCCAGGAAACAGGACTCTTCCAGCGAGTTGCCGGCGGCCAGCGAGGCGGCCAGCACGCCGATCACGGTGTCGCCGGCGCCGGTCACATCGAACACTTCCTGCGCCTGGGTCGGCAAGTGCAGCGGCTCAACGCCAGGCTGCAGCAGCGTCATGCCGTGCTCGGAACGGGTGACCAGCAGCGCCGACAGCTCGAAATCCGCCACCAGCTTCATGCCGCGTTCCACCAGTTCCGCCTCATCCTTGCAATGGCCCACCACCGCTTCAAATTCGGACAGGTTCGGCGTCAGCAGCGTCGCGCCGCGATAGCGTTCAAAATCAGAACCTTTCGGATCGATCAGCACCGGCACTTTGGCGGCGCGCGCCAATTGGATCATGCCCTGCACCTGGCTGAGCGCGCCCTTGGCGTAATCGGACAGCACCAGCGCGCCGATCTGCGGCAGCGCCTGCTGAATGCGCTCCAGCATCGGCTGCGGATCGACGTTGGAGAAGCCTTCTTCGAAGTCGAGACGGATCAGCTGCTGGTTACGCGACAGCACGCGCAGCTTGGTGATGGTCGGATGGGTCGGCACCGAGACGAAGTCGCAGCGCACGTTGACTTCATTCAGCTTGGCGCTCAGCGCCCGCGCCGCATCGTCGATGCCGGTCAGGCCCACCAGGCGGGACGTTGCCCCCAGCGAAGCGATGTTCATCGCCACGTTAGCCGCGCCGCCGGGACGCTCTTCGATGGTATCGACCTTGACCACCGGCACCGGGGCTTCCGGTGAAATGCGGCTGGTCGGCCCATACCAATAGCGATCCAACATGACGTCACCGACCACCAGCACACCGGCGCGGCGAAAATCAGGCAGCGTAACTTTCATCCGATAACTCCAAAAAAGAACAAAATTTTAGTGGCGCAGATATTACCACAGACCGCCGGAATACCCGCAAAAAGGTATTAATCCAGCCATTTGGCCCAGCTGACGCGCACCTGCTCACGCTCGGCGGCGAACTGCTCGCTGCCGACCTTGCCGGAATGCTCCTGCAGCGCCAGATGGTGGATCTCGTCGCGCATGGTGACATAGGCCTGGGTCAGCGCGCGCGCCTCCTCTTCCGGCATGATGTCGTAATTGGCCATCAGCTCGAAGATGCGCACGTTGTCCGACCAACGCGTCAGGCGCGGTTCGCCCGGCGCATAGCGTAAGACCAGATATTGGGCGATAAATTCGATGTCGGTAATGCCGCCCTCATCGGTTTTGATATCAAACAGATCGCGCTGTTTGTTGCCGAGATGGTTGCGCATCTTTTCGCGCATCTCGCGCACTTCACGCTTCAGCACCTCCGCATCGCGCGTTTTGCACAGGATCTCGCGCCGGATCGCGTCGAACTGCTGATGCAGCGCCGGATCGCCATGTACGATGCGCGCACGCACCAAGGCCTGATGCTCCCAGGTCCAGGCTTCGTTTTGCTGGTAGTCGGCGAACGCCTCGACGGTGCTGACCAGCATCCCTGCAGCGCCGGAAGGCCGCAGGCGCGCGTCCACTTCATACAGAATGCCGGAGGAGGTGCGGGTGCTGAACAGATGCATCACCCGCTGCGCCAACCGCAGATAGAACTGACGGCCGTCGATGCAGCGATCGCCGTCGGTCATCACCTCCGGCGGGCAATCCAACAGGAACACCAGATCGAGATCGGAACTGTAGCCCAGCTCCCAGCCGCCCAGCTTGCCGTAGCCGATCACCGCAAAGCCGCGCCCTTCGCGCTCCTGCAGATGGGTCGGTTGGCCGTAGCGCGCCACCATGTCGCTCCAGGCCTGTTGCACCACCGCGTCGATGATCGCCTCAGCCAGGTAAGTCAGGTGATCGCTCACTTTCATCACCGGCAGCGCCCCGGCGATATCCGCCGCGGCGATGCGCAGCTGCTGCGCCTGTTTGAATTGGCGCAGCGCCTCCAGCTTTTGCTCTTCGTCGTCTTCCGGCACCCGCAGCAGGTACTGACGCAGCTCGCTGCGATAGGCGTCCAGCGCCACCGGCTGATACAGCGTGGCCGGATCCAGCAGTTCGTCCAGCAACAGCGGGTAACGCGACAGTTGGTTTGCGACCATCGGCGACGCGGCGCACAGGCGGATCAGATGGCTGAGCGCCGCGTGATACTCCACCAGCAGCTCGAGGTAGGTGGTACGGGTGACAATGCTCAGCAGCAGCTGCGCCAGCCGCACCAGCGCGGTCGGCGCGTCCTGCCGTGGGCACACCTCCGCCAGCAGGCGCGGCATCAGCTGATCGAGCACGTCGCGACCGCGCGGGCCGATGGTGCGCTTGTCGACGTCATGGCGGAAATCGGCGATGGTGCGCAGCATCTGTCGGCGCCCCTCTTCATCGAGGTGCGGCGTCAGCGGCGCCAGCTCGTTCTCCTCCAGCGCGTCCTGCCACAGGCTGTGGTAGTGCTGATAGTCGGGATCTTCGCCGACATCCGGGCTATCGTCGCCGATCAGGTCGTCGAACACCGCACGCACCGCCTGCATGTGCGCGTCCAACGCCGCCATCAGCGCCGCCCAATCCGCCAGCCCCATGCCGTAAGCCAGCCGCGCCTGATCGAGCACATCCTGCGGCAACGTCTGGGTTTGCTGATCGCCGATCGCCTGCAGCAGGTTCTCCAACCGCCGCAGGAACAGGTAAGCGGCGCTCAGCGCCCGCACCTGCTCGTTCTCCAGCAGCCCCAGTTCTCCCACCGCCTGCAGCGTCGGCAGCAGCGAACGCCCCTGCAGCGCCGGCTCGCGGCCGCCGCGGATCAGTTGAAACACCTGGGTGATAAACTCGATTTCGCGAATGCCGCCGGCGCCCAGCTTGATGTTATCCTTCAGGCCCCGCCGCCGCACTTCACGGGCGATCATGCCCTTCATGTTGCGCAATGATTGAATGACGCTGAAATCGATATAGCGACGGAACACGAACGGCCGCAGGGTTTTGCGCAGCTCCTGGCTGTAAGCGTCTTCCGCCCCGCCCATCAGGCGCGCCTTCACCATCGCATAACGTTCCCAGTCGCGCCCCTGCTCCTGGTAGTAATCCTCCAGCGCCACAAAGCTCATCACCAGCGGGCCGCTGTCGCCGAACGGCCGCAGCCGCATATCCACGCGATAGACGAAGCCGTCGATGGTCTGCTGATCCAGCGCTTTGATCAGCCGCTGGCCGAGGCGGGTGAAGAACTGGGCATTGTCCAGCTCGCGCCGCCCGCCCTGGGTTTGGCCGTTTTCCGGGTAGGCGAAGATCAGATCGATATCCGACGAGAAGTTCAGCTCGCCGCCGCCCAGCTTGCCCATGCCGAGGATCAGCAGCGGCTGTGGTTCGCCGGCGGCGTTGCACGGCGTGCCCCACTCGCGGCAACAGGTTTGGTACAGCCAGTCGCGCGCGCTGACGATCAGCGTTTCCGCCAATCCGCTCAGCTGCAGCAGCGTTTCTTCGGTCGAACACAGCCCCTGCGCCTGCGCCCAGGCGATGCGCACCAGCGTTTCGCGGCGAAACAGACGCAGCGTGCGCATCAGCTGCGCTTCATCGCGCACCTCTTCCAGTTCGTCCTGCAGCCAGGCGGCGTAGTGTTGCCACTCGCCGGGCGCCGGCGGCTGTTCGCGCAGCGTCGCCAACCAGGCCGGCTGGGCGAGCAGCGCGTCGCTGACGAAATCGCTCGACGCCAGCACCCACTGCTCTTGCTCGCTAAAGGCGCAGTCTGCGCCGTGAACTTCCTGAAAACGCTGCACAACCTGCTGTGCCTGAGCCTGCAACGCGGCTGAAAGTGGCGACATAGTGTATGACCCGTTCTGCGGCCCACGGCTGGCGGGCCGGCTGGATTAACGAAGCGCGCCGTTTAACCAGAATGGCGCATGCGATAAGGCCTGTTTGCGGCTGGCTTCATACCAGCCCTGGCGGCGCTCGCTCAGCGCCGCCTGCAGCTCGCGCCAGGCGTCGATATAAGGCCCGGTCTGCTCGTCGGGGTAGGCGCCCGACAACAGGATCAGCGCCGCAATCTGACGCGTCAGGCGCGGCAATTGTTCCTGATATTCATCTTCGTTCAGCGTACGGCTGAAGGCTTCTTTCAGCTCCGCGCCGCTGCGCCCCAGCATGATATCGCTGAAGCGTTTGAAAGAACCGTCCAGCTTGGCCTGCGCTTTGGCGTCGATAAACGGCCGCCAGGCGCCGCTCACCAGCCATGATGTGAGTGCCAACTTACATTGTAGATAAGCGGCGCTGTAGCACAGGCTCTCGGGTTGCGCGGCTTTGTCCGCCAACAGCGGTTCGAGTTCGGTCAGGCGGGCGCGCAGATCGGCGCTGGCCTTGCGCGGCACCAGGCCGCCGAAGATCACCAACGCCTGGCGGATCGTGCCGACCGCCTCGATGACCGCAGCGCGCGCCTGCGCATCGCCGCGCAGCCACAGCTCTTCATGATACTGCCAGTGGCTGAGCGCCAGCTCGAAGGCGGCGATCATTCCCTGCTCCACGGTCGCCTTCGCCGCCGGCTTCAGCACCCGCAGCGGGCGCACCTCTCGCGGTGGATTACCCTGCGCCAGATGGTAGCCGCGCGCCGCCTTGCTCAGGCTGCCCTGCCGCAGCCCGCCATGCGCCGCCAGCTCGCCGGCCAACGCCAGCAGATCGGCGGTGTTGCCGTTCAGCAGCTCCAGTTCGATCTCGCTCAGGGCTTCGCTGAGATCGCCGGCGCGCACCTCACCCTGATCCAGGCCAATCTCGATCTCGCTTTGGCCGTAAGTAACCACCCACTTTTCACGAGCGAAGTCGGTACGGAACAGCGGCTGCAACGCCTGTTGCAGCGCCGTGATATCGCAATCCTGCGGCCAGATGTCGGCAGGGAACTGCGCCAACGCCAGCTGCGGCTCGGCGATAGCGACGTTGTATTCCGGGCGCTGATGCAGGCCGGCCACCACTTTACCGGCGGTTTTGATGGTCATTTCATAGCGATCGTCAAAACCGCGAATGCGCAGCCCCATATCGTGACTGCGCAAGAAGTTGTCGGCCGTTTCGAAGTAAATGTTGGTCAGCTTTTGCGGCGCGGAATGCTGATGCGGCCAGGCGGCGAGCCATTGCGGCAACGCGGCCACCGCTTCTGGCGCGGCAATGAATTTCAGTTCAATTTCAACGGTCATAATTCTTTAACACCAATAAGTTACGCATTCACGTCTGTTTCAGCGCGGCGCGCTCGGCCCGCCGCATGCTGCCCAATGACGCACAGTTGCCATTATCTTACCGCGATTTCCGGCGCCTTAACCCTGCTGACTGTAGAAAAAACCTGTTACGTTATAAAACGCTGCGCAACTCACAGAATCAGCCACAGTAAGATAGTTCTCATTCCGGTTTTGGCGTTGCGTCGTCAGACTGAACGCTCTACTATCGTTCCATAAATTCACCCAGAAACGATGAACTAATGCAGAAATTACGCCTGATTTGCCTTGCCGCGCTGAGCTTCAGCATCACTTGGGCCGCACATGCCGAAGATAAACGCTATATCTCCGATGAGTTAAGCACTTACGTCCATAGCGGCCCAGGTAATCAGTACCGTATTGTCGGCACTCTGAACGCCGGTGAAGAAGTCACCCTGCTGAGCGTCAACGACAGCACCAACTACGGCCAAATCCGCGATCCGAAAGGCCGCACCACCTGGATCCCGCTCGATCAGCTCAGCCAGACGCCAAGCCTGCGCACCCGCGTGCCGGAGCTGGAACAACAGGTGAAAACCCTGACCGACAAGCTGGCCAACATCGATAACACCTGGAACCAGCGCACCTCGGAAATGCAGGAAAAAGTCGCGGGCAGCGACAGCACCATCAGCAGCCTGCAGAAGGAAAACCAGGATCTGAAAAACCAGCTGGTGGTCGCGCAGAAGAAGGTGAACGCCGTTAACCTGCAGCTCGACGACAAACAGCGCACCATTATCCTGCAGTGGTTCATGTACGGCGGCGGCGTCGCCGGCGTCGGTTTGCTGCTGGGCCTGCTGTTGCCGCACCTGATCCCACGCCGCAAAAACAACAATCGCTGGATGAACTGATCTCAGTATCGTTCAGTTTGAGTATGGGCGCCTGCGGGCGCCCTTTTCATTGGTGCCGACATCCCACGGCCAATTCATGTAATCTGATAGACAGAGCCTTACACGATATTCAGGAGTCAACAGTGCAGATTTATCTGGTCGGCGGCGCCGTTCGCGACAGCCTGCTCAACATTCCGGTGGTCGATCATGATTGGGTGGTGGTGGGCGCCACGCCGGCAGAGCTGCTGGCGTTGGGCTACCAGCAGGTCGGCAAAGATTTTCCGGTGTTCCTCAATCCCGAGACTCACGAGGAGTATGCGCTGGCGCGCACCGAGCGCAAATCCGGCCAGGGATACACCGGCTTTACCTGCTATGCCGCGCCGGACGTGACGCTGGAAGAAGATCTGCTGCGGCGCGATCTGACCCTCAACGCCATCGCCCGTTCCGCCGATGGGGAGCTGATTGACCCTTATGGCGGCGTGGCCGATCTGCAGGCGCGCGTGCTGCGCCACGTTTCCGACGCTTTCGGCGAGGATCCGCTGCGCGTACTGCGCGTGGCGCGCTTCAATGCCCGCTTCGCCCATCTGGGTTTTCGCATCGCCGACGAAACGCTGGCTTTGATGCGCCAGATGGCGCACAGCGGTGAACTGGCCGCGCTGACCGCCGAACGCGTCTGGAAGGAAACCGAAAAGGCGCTGCAGAGCCAGAGCCCGCAGGTCTATTTTCAGGTCCTGCGCGACTGCGGGGCGCTGGCGGTGCTGTTCCCGGAAATCGACGCGCTGTTCGGCGTGCCGGCCCCCGCCAAGTGGCATCCGGAGATCGACACCGGCGTACATACGCTGATGGCGTTGGCGATCGCCGCCCGCCTCACGCCCGAGGTGGACGTGCGCTTCGCCACCCTGTGTCATGACCTCGGCAAGGGCTTGACGCCAAAAGAGTTTTGGCCGCATCACCACGGCCACGGCCCGGCGGGCGTGCGGCTGGTCGAAGCGCTGTGCCAACGGCTGCGGGTGCCCAACCCGGTGCGCGATCTGAGCAAGCTGGTGGCGGAGTACCATGATTTGATCCACACCGTGAACAAGCTGCGGCCGGAGACCCTGTTGAAGTTGTTCGACGCCATCGACGTCTGGCGCAAGCCGCAGCGGCTGGAGCAGATGATCCTGACCAGCGAAGCGGACGCGCGCGGCCGCACCGGCTTTGAGGAGAACCCTTATCCGCAGGGCGACTATCTACGCCAGGCGTATCAGGTAGCGAACGCGGTATCGATCAAAGAGGTGGTGGCCAGCGGGCTGCAGGGCACTGCGATCCGCGACGAGCTCAAACGCCGCCGCCAACAGGCGCTGGCCGAGTGGAAGCGCAGCCAAACCATCATCAACGATCAGGCATAAAAAAACCCCGCTGAGCGGGGTTTTTCCTGGCATAGAGGCTTACAGGAACACCATGTAAACCACGGCCGCCACGATAAAGCGGTAGATGGCGAACGGCACGAACGAGATGCGTTTGATCAGCGACAGGAAGGTCTTGATCGCAATCAGCGCCACCACGAAGGCGGTGATGAAGCCGACGGCGAACATCGGCAGATCGCCCCAGGTCAGGAAGTGCAGGCTCTTGTACAGATCCAGGCCGCTGGCGCCGATCATCATCGGCACCGCCAGGATGAAGGAGAACTCGGAGGCCGCATAGCGGTTCACGCCCACCAGCATGCCGCCGGCGATGGTGGAACCCGAACGGGAGAAGCCCGGCCACAGCGCCAGACACTGGAAGCAGCCGATCATGAACGCCTGGCGGTAGGTGATGTCATCCAGCCCTTCCGCGCTCGGTTTCTTCGGCTTCAACCATTCCGCCGCCAGCAGCAGCAGGCCGCCGACCACCAACGCGTACATCACGTTTTTCGGCGCAAACAGCGACTTGATGAAATCATGGAAGGCCAGGCCCAGCACCACCGCCGGGATCATCGCCAGCAGGATGTGCCCCAGCTTCAACTGACCGCTGGTTTTGCCTTCATGCTCCACCGGCTTGCCGCCGAAATGAATGCCGATCAAGCCGAACAACCGGCGCCAGAACATCACCACCACGGCCAGGATTGACCCCAGCTGGATAATGACTTCAAAGGTTTTGGCTTTGTCGCCGGTAAAGCCCAGCCACTCGCCGACGATGATCATATGCCCGGTGGAAGACACCGGCAGAAACTCGGTTAATCCCTCGACGACCCCAAGAACAAACGCAATAAACAATGAATGCATGTCTGCCATGTGCTTCGCTCACCCCATAAAATAACGGCTATCACATAAAAAAGCGGCAATGTTTAAAGACAATGCCGCTAAAACAATTCTCAGGATTAAGACCAGGTTAACGGCCTTTCGTTGCAAGCAAATGACATAAAATCATGCGGGACGAGTGCCGCGCTCAATGATCACGCCGACCCGGCTGGCATGTGCTACAGCGCCCGGTTTGCTGACCTTAATACGGACCCAGGGGGAATTGAAGCGCTGAAGCAAAATTTCAGATATTTCCTCCGCCACTCGTTCCACCAGCGCAAAACGGTTCGACTCCACGTGCTGGATCACGGCGTCGCTGACGTCGGCATAGCTCAGACAGTCAGTTACGTCGTCGCTGGCGGCGGCCGGTCGGTTATCCCAGCCCATTTCGATATCGAACACCAGCTTCTGACGAATGCCCTGTTCCCACTCATAAACGCCAATGGTGGTAATTACGGTAAGCTCTTCAATAAATACGATATCCATCACGTCATTCTCTGTTTTTGGCCTTGCCGGATACCACTTCCAGCGGAATGTGCGTATTATCCATAGATGTTGCGAGTAAAACGACCATTATTAAACGGAACCGCGTTATGAGTGCTACCGCGCTTGGCATGATTATCTTCGCGTATCTGTGCGGCTCGATTTCCAGTGCGATCCTGGTTTGCCGGATCGCCAGGCTGCCGGATCCGCGTGAGCATGGCTCAGGAAATCCCGGGGCGACCAACGTCCTGCGCATCGGCGGCCGGCTGGCGGCGGCGGCGGTGCTGGTGTTCGATATTCTGAAAGGGATGTTGCCGGTCTGGCTGGCCTACAAACTCGATGTGCCGCCGCTGTACCTCGGCCTGACGGCGATCGCCGCCTGTCTGGGACACATCTATCCGGTGTTCTTCCACTTCCGCGGCGGCAAAGGCGTGGCGACGGCGTTTGGCGCCATCGCGCCTATCGGCTGGGATCTGACCGGCCTGATGACCGGCACCTGGCTGCTGACGGTGCTGCTCAGCGGCTACTCTTCGCTCGGCGCCATCGTCAGCGCGCTGATCGCCCCGTTCTACGTCTGGTGGTTCAAACCGCAGTTCACCTTCCCGGTGGCGATGCTCTCCTGTCTGATCCTGATGCGGCATCACGACAATATTCAGCGCCTGTGGCGCGGGCAGGAAGGCAAGATTTGGGGCAAGTTCCGCAAGAAGAAAAACGCGGCGGATAACGGCGACCAGCCGAAAGACGAATAGCAGAAGGGCCGGATGATCCGGCCCTTTTTTTTGTGCACAGAAAACCCCCAGCTAGGCTGGGGGTTCAGTAAAGCTTTCAGCTTTGGGCCAGTTATAAAAACCCCTT